>JBNKHG010000085.1:0-33573 GCA_050290225.1 Cellvibrionaceae bacterium | reverse complement strand
TTCCCCCAAAGCCTTGGCAGCCGCTAACGCCTTGGGCAGGCAACCGCCAATAGCGATGACGGTGACGTCGCTACCGGTCTGTTTGACCGCAGCCTGGCCGATGGGCACCAGGTAATCCGGGTCGGTGATCACATCGTCTTTTCCCGCCCACAGGTTGACGTCTTCAAAGACGAGGACGGGATCATCATCGCGCACCGCGGCTTTGAGCAGGCCTTTCATATCCGCCGGCGTGGCGGGAATGACGATTTTCAGGCCCGGGGTGTTCATGAAGATAGGATAGGGCCGGTCCGAGTGCTGCGCGGCCATGGAGATGTTGTAGTACATACCGGTGCGGAAGACGATGGGGACTTCCAACTGTCCTGCTGTCATATACCGAAGCTTGGCGGCCTGGTTGATGATCTGGTCCGAGGCCAGGTAAACGAAGCTGGCAATGGTAAGGTCAACAATGGGACGCAGGCCGGTCAGGGCCGCGCCGATGCCCATGCCGGTGAGGCCGTTTTCGGAGATGGGGGTGTTCCACAGGCGGGTTTCGTCGAAGTCTTTGTAGAGGTCGGTTCCGCCATAGCAGGAGATGTCCTGGCCAATGAGGATGACCTTCTCATCTCGCAGCATTTCTTCGCGCTCGGCTTCGACGATGGCTTCCATATAGCTAAGTCGGGTTTTGGGTCTGTTCTCCATGGATTCATCCGTGCCCGCGGACGCTGATACTGAAGTCGCGCTATACAGGTAGTCGTAAACCGCTTCGGCTTCAGGCTGCGGACTTTCAAGGCCAAATGCGACGGCCTCTTCCACTTCGCTCACGACGGCCTGCTCAATGGCATCAAGCTCGGTTTCCTCTATACCTTCGGCCAATAACTGCTGTTTGTAGATTACCAACGGATCTCGCTCGGCTTGCCATTGGTCTATTTCGGACTGCTCCCGATAGGGCATGGCGATGGTCAAGCCCACGGCATGTTCATCAAAGCGGTAGGTCTTGGCCTCAATCAAAGTGGGACCGTCGCCGCGACGCGCCCTATCGACGGCGGTTTGTGTGGCTTGGTACACGGCGGTGGCATCCTGGCCATCGACAACGACACCGGGAATGCCGTAGCCCTCGGCCCGCTTGGCAATGTCGGGTTGACCGTGGGATTTGATCTGTGGGGTGGTCAACGCGTATTGGTTGTTTTCGCAGAAGAAAATCACGGGCAGCTTCCAGATGGCCGCCATGTTCATTGATTCGGTGAAGGCACCTTCATTACTGGCGCCGTCTCCGAAGAAGCTGAGGCCTACCTGGTCGGTTTTTCGCACTTTGGCACTTAACCCAGCACCAGTCGCCAACGGAATACCGCCACCAACAATGGAGGATTCGCCGATACTACCGACGCTGGTATCCGCCAAATGCATGGAGCCGCCACGCCCCTGGCAGACACCTGTAGTCTTGCCCATCAGCTCGGCCATGAGGGGTTTTAGGGCCGCCCCTTTACCAATGGGGTGGCCGTGGGAGCGGTGGGTACCGGTCATTGAGTCGTCGTCACGCAGGGCCATGCAGGCGCCTACAATGGCGGCTTCCTGACCGACGCTGGAATGGCATACGCCGGGGATGTTGCCTGCTTTCATTTCTGTTGTGGCGGCAAGTTCGAAGTAACGGATGCGAAGCATACGCCGGTACATCTCAAGCTGGTGATTTTCTGTAAAATCCATAGTAGTAGGTTCCTACAAACAAATGAGTGCAATCGTCCTTCCTGTTCGGTCTAACTCTTGTATCTATAATCTTAGTGTCGCCCTTCCGGTAATGATTTATAAATAATTTTTGAGCAATTTTTTCAGCGGATTCCAGTGTGGCGACAAAACCCTCGCGCGAATGCTCTCAATAGCGAGAGCGCTGCAACAGAGCCTCCGCATCGAACATTTCGCACAAGAGAAACCTGACATCCCGATCACTTAGTAACTTGCCCATACAGAGCGCCAATGTATTCCGTTGATTGATACCATCAGGCGCGGGCGATACCCCCTCGACGGCCTGTCCCTCAGCAACCTTCTATCCAGTGGTCAGAGTGTGGAATACCCACGCGCAATAGACCATGGCTATGGAGGACAGGACAATTGGCAATAGTGGACAGCCCCGCCAATGCGGTCGGGACGGGCCATCCTCAGACGATGGCAAAACCGGCGGGAAGAATTAGCAAAGATGCCCAATCGAACTTAGCGCCAACGCGTTATGCGACCGACAAAATCCTCGTCGTAGATCTCGTCGGGTGTCTCCCGCACCAGCTTATCAAGCTCCTCGGCGTCGGCGCCCACCAGAATCCGCCATTTCCCGGCGCGGATACCGTCCAGAATAATGGCGGCGGCTTCCTCCGCCGTGGTCAACGCACTGTCGGAGAACGCCTGGCTGGCGGCCACCGCCCGTTGATCGGCCCCATTGCCAACATGCTTTTGCGACTCGGCGATGAGGTCGGTTTTCACTTTGCCCGGGATTACCACCGCCGCTTTCACGTGTGGCGCGTGCTGGCGCAGGTCGTAGATCAAGGACTCTGTGAAGCCCCTCACCACAAATTTGGAGGTGCCGTAAGCGCTACTGGAGGCCCAAAGGCCGCAGACACTGCTGATATTGACAATGCAGCCCTGCTCGGCGGCACAGAGCATTGGCAGAAAGGTACGCGTACCGTAGTAAACACCGTTCCAGTTGATATTAAATATCCGCTCCCACTGCTCTCTGGGGCCGGCAACAAAACTGCCCTCCCCGGTCACCCCGGCATTATTGATCAACAGGTTGATGTGATCCGTGGCGTGTTGTTCACAGACTTCATCCCGAAAGGCCAAAAGTTGCGCTTCGTCGGACACATCGACGCGGTGGGTCGTTGTCCGGGTTTCGGGAGATACCGATTCGCACAGACTTTTGGTCTCAAGGAGCTTATTCTCAGAGGTTGCGCAGAGCGCCAGATGGCAGCCCTCCTTCGCCAGTGCTACGGCCAGCGCGCGACCGATGCCGGAGCTGCCGCCGGTAATCACCGCAAGTTTGTCGTTGAATATCATCAGATCACCACCTTTCACATGCCACAGATCAGACCTAGGAAGGCCCAATGTCATCTTAAAGGGTCAACTCCGCCAACAGCCGTTCTTTGAGCTTATACTTCTCCACCTTGAACGTGGGCGTCACCGGCAGTTCCTCCACAAACCGAAAATAACGGGGCCGCATAAATTTGGGCAGTTCCGCTTCCGACCACGCGTGCAGTGCATCTTCCGTCAGATCCTGGCTATTGTTCAGAACGACAAAAGCCGCAATGTCCTGCTCATTGCCCTCCGCTGCCGGCACGGCGATCACGGCGCTGCGCTGGATGGCCGGGTGCCTTTGCAGTTGGTGCTCCACCGTTACCGCCGACAGGTTTTCGCCCCGCACCCGGATAAAGCCCTGTTTGCGGTCTTCGAAGTAATAGAGGCCGTCCTCGTCGTAGCTGATCAGGTCGGAGGGGTAATACCAGCCATCCCGCACAGCTTCGGCTGTGGCTTCCGGTTTATTGAAATACTCCAGAAACAGCATATTCGGTAACTTGTGGCGGAAGGCGGCGTGGCCGGGCACATTTGGTGGAACAGGGTTGCCGTCGTCATCCACCACTTTTACATCCACCAGCGGGTTGGGAAGCCCCATCACACCTTTGCGCAACGGCTGTTGAGCACCGATTATGGCCTGGGCAGAGCCACCGACTTCAACAAACAATTTGCGCATTGCTTCGCGGCTGTAGCCTTTCTGCCAAGCCGGGCTTTTGGGCAATTCATCGCCCAACTCGTCGATCAGCGCGCCAAATCCACCGCCCAGTTCCGTGGACCCGTAGCCCGCCCCGACAAAGTCGATACCGAAGCGGCGGGCGATTTCATTGTGGTTGGCTGGTAAGGGGTTCATCGATGCCACTTTCAGCGCGTGCTCGCGGTCGCGGTCAGACGGCGGGGCCTTCATCAGCCAATCGATCATCACATCCATTAACGTTGCGTGTGTGGCACCGCTGAGGCGCATGCGCTCCCAAAAGCTGTTGGGACTGAACCGGTCCCACAGCGCCAGCTTGCAGCCGGCCCAGACAGCACGCACTACGTTAAAACAGGCACCACCCACGTGGTACATGGGCAGATCGCTGTAGAGCACATCGTCGGGGTGGTGCAGCGCCAAAGTGCCGGAAATGTAGTTGTGCATCCAGCGGTGGTTGTGCACCACGCCTTTTGGGTTGCCGGTGGTGCCGGAGGTATAGATGATATTGGCCAGATCATTCTCATCCACCGGAATACCGGGCGCGGAATCGGCTCCATCCAGCAGTGCATCCAGGTTCAAAGCATCGAATGCCTGGTCCGGCTGTGCGGCAACTGCATCTTCGAAGTCGTGATCACCCGGCTTGGGCGTGTGAACAACAATCCGAGGTAGCTGGTTGAGCTGCGGCTTCACGGCGTTGAGGTCGGCGACAAACCCCTGATCCCCCAACAGGGCTTTCGGGTCCGTATCGTTCAGAATATAGGTGAGGAGATCGCCTTTGTAACGGTTATTGATGGGGCAATAAACAGCACCCAGCTTCCAACTGGCAAACATCGCCAAAGTGGTGACCAGGTTGTTTTTGGACAGAATGGAAATCCGGTCACCCTTTCTAACGCCTAATCGCGCCAAGCCGTTGGCGAGTTGGTTGGTCAGCCGGTCAAACTCCCGATAGGTAAAAAGCCGGTCATCCTCGCCGTAATACAGACAGGGGCTATCGCCTTTGCAGTCAACCCAGTGGCGTAGTTTTTCGAGAACGGTTTTTCCCTGGGAGAGAAAGTCCTTTTCAAGTAACAACAAATCCGAATTCGGCATCTCCAAACCTCTTTATTGGCGGTGTATCGGTTGGTTTGAGGATTGAAGAATCAGGGATTTTCAGTCGTTATTCCATGGTGGGTATGGCCAGGAGAATTAGCAGGAATGGACAAAGAATTTCAGCGGTCAATGCCACCCAGGCACAGGTATTTGATTTCCAGGTAATCGTCGAGTCCGTATTTGGAACCTTCCCTTCCTTGTCCGGACTCCTTGACGCCACCGAAAGGCGCCATTTCATTGGAAACAATGCCCTCGTTGATACCGACAATGCCGAACTCCAATGCCTCACCTACCCGATAGATCCGACCAATATCGCGGGTATAGAAATACGCGGCCAATCCCACAGGGGTATCGTTGGCCAATTGGATGGCTTCTTCCTCAGAGTCGAACTTCGTTATCGGAGCCACTGGGCCGAATATTTCCTCGCGGAACACACGCATGTCGGGTGTAACACCGGTGAGAATGGTTGGCTCGATAAAGTTATCTCCCAACGTTGTACGATTACCGCCCATCTGTAACTTGGCTCCGCAATCAATCGCTTCCTTGATCATCGCACAGACCTCGTTAGCGGCTTTTCTGTCGATCAGTGGGCCCATGGTGACGCCCTCTTCCATGCCATTACCCGGTTTAAGTTCGGCAACGGCAGCGGCCAGTTTTTC
The DNA here is from genome assembly GCA_050290225.1 of Cellvibrionaceae bacterium. Lineage (GTDB taxonomy): Bacteria > Pseudomonadota > Gammaproteobacteria > Pseudomonadales > Cellvibrionaceae > JBNKHG01. Next base: position 28,104 of record JBNKHG010000085.1, on the reverse strand, counting down.
GATAAAGACCTCGTAGATTCCCTCTTGAACGAGGAAACGATTGGCACAAACACAGGTTTGGCCGGCATTGCGGTATTTGCTGGCCAGCGCACCGGCCACGGCTGCATCGAGATCGGCGTCATCAAAGACGATGAATGGCGCATTGCCGCCAAGTTCCATGGAAGTGCGTTTGACGGTGCCGGCGCAGGCCGCCATGAGTTTTTTGCCAACCTCGGTGGAACCGGTGAAGGTGAGTTTTCGCACCAGTGGGTTGCCGGTCAGCTCCTCGCCGATTTCATTTGTGTGGCCGACGACCATATTGATCACGCCCGCCGGAATCCCGGCGCGGTCGGCCAGTTCGGCCAACGCGAAGGCGGAAAGCGGCGTATTGTTGGCCGGTTTGCACACGACGGTACAGCCCGCTGCCAGCGCCGGTGCAATCTTGCGGGTGAGCATGGCATTGGGGAAATTCCAGGGCGTGATGCACGCCACCACGCCCACGGGTTGCTTGAGACAAAGAATACGTTTGTCGTTGGAAGGTTGCGGGATGGTATCACCGTAGACCCGCTTGGCTTCTTCGGCAAACCACTCGATGTAACTGGCGCCGTAGGCAATCTCACCGCGTGCTTCCGCCAGAGGCTTGCCCTGTTCCGCTGTGAGGATTCGAGTCAGATCCTCCTGATGGGCCATGATCAGCTCGAACCACTTACGCAGTAATACGGAACGCTCCTTGGTGGTTTTATTGCGCCAGGCCGGTAATGCGCGATTGGCTGCCTCGATAGCACGACGGGTTTCGGCCGCGCCGCACTTGGCCACATCCGCGATAACTTCCCCCGTAGCCGGGTTCGTGACCGGGAGTGTTTCACCGCTGTCCGCGGATACCCACTGGCCGTCGATGTAGGCATGTGTTTTCAACAGCGACGTCTCTTTCAATGATAGTGACATGATTTTTTCTACTCTGCCCTGATTCGATCGATAAAGCTCAAGATATTGAAAGTCGTGAGTACAACCGACGCAGAAAACTCACTCTATTGGCTTCAGTTCGCCAACAGACGATTTATAATTTTTTTCAAACCTGGATTTTAAACGAACTAAGTCTTCCATCGGTGCATTAATGTGATAGATAACTCCTCCATCTTGAGCGGGAGACGGCCAAGCAACGATCAATCGGGCGTTAAACGGGTGTCTTTCGACCAAGCCGGCGAGCGATTCAGCCCAAATAGGAGGGCCGCTGCCAAAATCAATGTCGTAAACGGGCATTTTCGTGTAGTTGTTCAGGATGACTATATTGTCGATATACACATCTGAAGGCTGTTCTCTGGCGTTATTTGTGTTGTTGATGTACTCAAATCGTTGCTTCAAGCTCAGGCAGACCTTGTTCAGATCCAATTCCTCGACGGACTGTCGCAGACTTTTCGCCAGCGAGAATACCGATTCTTCCCTGAGCGCCGTGTACTTCTTGATCAAAACTGCGCCGCTTGCGGCATTGCCAAAATAGTTGGCGGGAAGCCCCATGATCTTTCGGACATCCCGTACGGTATTAATGGCATAGTCGACCTCTTCCGAGTCGATGCATGAAAACAGTTCCCGCAGGATATACGCCATAACAAAATCCTGCCGCGAAATAAAGTCCTGACTGTGATTGTTCTGAGCGGCTTTTTCAAACTGACTGTTGATGGCATCACCCGGAAGCTCGAAGGCGCCAAATCCCAGTTTTTTTGTGTTACTTGTTCGATATTCGACTTTGGCTTTATCCAGGCCAGAATCGGTTTGGTTTTCTATTGTTTTTTTGTAGGTACTCGACAGTAGATTCCTATTCATCTCCGGTGGTGCAACCGTTTTTTTCCTGACCAACATCGACCAGTCTCGAAGCACGGCGAACATGATTCCGTCACACAAGGCATGAAAGAAGGTCACGCATACTACGGCACCGTTCTCATACTGGGACAATTTGACTTGAACCAATGGTGTGGTCTCATCCACATCATCAACGTTACTGTCGAGTAAATACTGGGTCGGATTGCTGTCCTCCTTAATCAAATGCTCAATACTGAAATCAGGCATGGCACTATTGTAGCGACATACCGAAAAGATAACGCCCTGGTTGCTGCCCTCAAGGGTGGGAGACGTCGTCCGTAGTCCGTGTATACGTCCTCCCAGATAGGGATTTAGATCCAGCAGTGTCGAAAGGCTTTCGAAAAGTTCTGTCTCCGGCAAATTATAATCGTACGCAAATGCCAAATAGGTATTTGCTCTTTTACTGTTGATATCGCAAACGCTGAGGTTCTGCGTGTCGGCTAATTTGCTACCTGTAACAATCTTGATCATTTTTGATCCTGTCGGTCTAACGAGGACTTCGCCATGGGTATCGTTTGCCTTTTGGTAGTGTTTTTTTTCGGAGCTATTTTCCTGCTGGCCCAGTCATGGGCATGAGCACCGCAGTATCCGGGATTGGCGCTTCGGACTCTCCCACCACGGTTTTCACCTGTCGAGCGAAGGGTTTCAACGTGAAAAACAACAAAACGACGGTTAGCAAATAAGCTATGGTACCAACCACTATCAAAGAGTGTCCAAGCGCCATTTCATCCCGAAAGACGTAATCGGTCACCAAGGCTACGGTGGTAGCGCCCAATCCCAGCCCGGCCAGGTTGGTAAAGAACAGAATGATAGCCGAGACCTGCGAGCGGATTGCCGGCGGTGTGGCCATCTGGATCACCACGGGAAACAGCGCGCCCGTCATCGTATAAAGAGGTGCGGCGACAAACAAGGCTGTCAGTTGATGGAACGATGTTTGTGCGTAAATGACAAAGGCTATCAAGAGCAATAAGATGGGGTGGATGGCTATCATGATGAGCAGAGGGGCTGCAGTCCGACCACCGGAGAACAGCTTGTCGGACAACCATCCGGCGAACACCCCTCCCAAAATGGAAGGTACCAGCGTTAATGTACCAACCGCGGTACCGAAAAATGCGGCATCCCATTCCCTGACGCGAACAAAATAGGTGGGCAGCCAACTGATATAGCCTATCCCGAACAGGTTATGGGCAAATATCGCGGCAATAAAGAAACCGTAGAAGGCTTTGTGCCGCACCATGTATTGCACCACGGCTTTGAACGGCATCCGGCTGTGAAGGTCATCCGGGGTGTTGTGCCGAACCGGTTGCCGTTTGGGTTCTGGCATCCAGGCCAGGGGAATCACCATCATCAGGCTGAGGGCACCCGCAACGATTAAGGCCAGGCGCCAGGACGGTACGTCGTCAAGGAAGGGGATGGACAGTGTTTGCAGGTGGTCGCTGAGAAACAGGACACCGCCACCCAACAGAAAGGCCGGCGTGGCGCCCATGGCGAACACACTCAGGGCCAAGCCTATGCGGCGGGCCGGGAACAGGTCCGAAATCATGGCATAGGCCGGTGCGGTCAAACCGGCCTCGCCAACGCCAACGCCCATGCGCGCAACAAACAACTGCCAGAAGTTGCGGGTGTAGCCCGAGAAAATCGTCATCAGACTCCAGACACTGACGCCGGCGACGATGATGTATTTACGCCCCCTTTGGTCAGCCAGCCGCGCCAATGGAATGCTCATGACGGTGTACGTCACGGCGAAGGCGGCACCGGTCAGCAGGCTGACCTGGGTATCGCTAATCCCGAGGTCGGCCTTTATGGGCTCTATCAGCAGGGTCAATATCAGGCGGTCCAGGAAGGAGAACATGTAGGTCGCCGTGAGGATAGCGACTGTAGTCCAGGCCACCCAGGTTGGCGGGTAAGCAAAGGGCGTGTCTTGTTTTAGCATGTGTTTTATCTCGTTAGCCCAGGCCGTAAGCGCCTTTTCTGGCAGCGTTTTCCTGCACGAATGCGTCGAAATGAACGGTGGGGTCGGATTGGTCGGAACTCAGTACATCCACGACGAAGGGGCCGGTAGTGGCCAACGCTTGCTCCAGACCATTTCGGACTTCTTCCAGGGTTTTGGCCCGGATTCCGCCGGTGCCCATGGCTTTGCCGGCCGCGGCAAAGTCGACGGGGGCGAAGGTGGATTCCTCGGAAAAGCCCATGGCGCGTTCGCCCTGGATAATCCAGCCAAAACCGGCGTTGTTCAGGATTACGAAGGTGATGGGCAGCTTGAGGCGTACGGCGGTTTCGATTTCGCCCAGCCAATACGCGGTGGCGCCGTCACCGGCGACCACGACAACTCTCGAATTCTTGGGGGCGGCCAATGCGGCGCCGATGGCCGCTCCGCAAGCCCAACCCAAACCGGCGATACCACGCGGGGCGATGTAACCGCGGCCCGCATAAGGGACTCGATAGCGGGAAGCGGTCCAGCCGGAGGAAAGGCTGGCGTCGCTGACAAGGATGCTGTTTTCAGTCACAAGATCGTTGATTGTCTCGACAACAGCTTCCGGCGCCACGGAAGGATCAGTATTACTGGTTCCCGGCTGTTCCGGGGGCGTTCCTTCCGGCTGCCAGTCGAAGCTGACATGGCGTACTTTTAGCTCCTCCAGTAATTGTCCGGCGGCTTCCTTGACGTCAGCGGTGATTTCCTGGGTAGCGGAAATCGACCGGCTCAGCTCCTCGCCGTCGATATCGATGTGGATAATGTGTTGGGAGGCGCTTGGCGCTTGCCAGGCGAAGGAATTGAACTGGGCGAACTTACTACCGAGAATCAGTATCACATCCGCCTGGAGCAATGCATGAGTGGCCCGGGTACTGCCAAAGTTCCCGACGGGTCCCCAGGCCAGCGAATGGCGTTCGTCGATAATGCCTTTACCGTTGATGCTGGTCACTACTGGAATACCGCAGTCTTGGGCCAATGCCGTTATTTCCTGGTGAGCACCACTGGCCATGGCGCCGCCACCGGCGAGGATGATGGGTCGTTTTGCCGCCGCTAGGGAATCCACAGCCGTTGTTAGCTGTGCGGCAGGGACTGCCGTTCGATAGCGTGGCCAGATTGCACAGTTCTCAGTGAAGCGGGATAAATCCAGTGTGCCGACTGGTCCACGCATCACTTCTTCCGGCACCTCCACGACCACCGGTCCCGGCCGGCCGGTTGTCGCCACGCGCAAGGCATGGGCCATGATGTCCGCCAACATCTCGGGAGTTTGCACCCGTCCGATCCATTTGCTGACGGGTTCCAACAGTGGGCGTTGTTCCAGAGCCTGGGCCACGATGCCGCGGTGGCGTTTGTGTTCGCGAGTGGTATTGATGTCAGCAATAAGGGCAATAATCGGTACCGAAGAGGCATAGGCTTCCGCCATACCAGACACTAGGTTGGTAACGCCAGGTCCAACGGTCGCATCGCACATTCCCACTTTACCGCTGACGCGGGCGTAGGCATCCGCCGCACACGCGCAGTTGCGTTCGTCGCGCATTAAAACGTGGCGAAAACCCCGTGCCCGCGCCGCTTTGTAAAACGGCAGGGTTTGCCCGCCGGGCACGCCGAAGCAGGCATCAATGCCCACGGCTTCCAGGATGGATACGATTGCATCCCCGACACTGGTTTCCACTGTAACTGCTGTATTCATTGAGCCCATTACCTCGTGATCTTAGTGGTTTAAATTTACGACTACCTGCCTACACCCGGCAGGTACAGTTGTCTGAATGGATTTTTCGTGTATTTGATTATTGGCCAGGTCCCTATCAATGCTTTTGGCGGCCAACCAAAAATAGAAGCCAGACCCAAATACTGAGGTGGCAACAATAATCATGGCGAATGAAAGACCTGAAACACCCCAGGTGGGGGTCATCAAATCACTGAGAATCCCGATTAACTGGGGCCCCAGGCCCATGGCAACAAGATTCAGAATCAAGGCGGAGAATGCAGCGGCAATGGCACGCATTCTGTCGTGTACCAGCCGCTGCGTAAGAGCCACTGTCGGGCCGTAGAAAAAAAGCAGTAATACGTAGGTAGGAATTAAAGCCAGCAACGCCAACGTTTTACTTTCGGCTAGCACAACACATAACACGCAAAGAAAAACCATTGTGACGCCAATGGCAAACATGTTCAGCTGTGCTCGAAGATTCCCGGGGAAAAAGCGATCAGCCAAATACCCCCCAAGCCAGGTACCCAACACCCCACCAGAACCCGCAATCAGGCCCAGCCAGATCCCCAGTTCACCCGTTGAGATCTGAAATTTTCGGATAAAGAAAACGGCATACCACTGACTGAGTCCAATACCGGCGACATTGGCCAATGTGAAGGCCCACACCAGGTATCGATAACTTCTTATCCGCCAAAGTACCCTGATGGTTTCCCAAATCGGCGGCTGCACCACCGGTTTTTGTGTTTCTTCGGCACCGCCTTTACGGGGCTCATAAAGCGTCCAGCGAATCAACAAGGCGGCAATAAGGCCAAATACGCTCACGGCAAAAAAAGCCATTCGCCATCCGTATTCCTGATTGATCCAGCCCGCAAAGAGGTAGCTGACAATCAGGCTGATGGAGATACCCGCCATGTAGATAGAGAATGCCCGGTTGCGCTCATGGACTTTAAAATAATCTCCTAACAGAGAATACGCCGGTGGAAAAACGCCGGCTTCACCGACCGCCGCGCCAATGCGCACCACAACGAGCTGGAAATAATTGGTGACAAATCCACACAACATCACCATCACGCCCCAAATGCCAATAGCCAGCGATGCGATGGTGATCCGGTTGCCCCGATCGGCCCAGCGGGCGATGGGAATGCCCAAGGTGGCGTAGAACAGGGCGAAGGCAATGCCTGTGATAAAACCCAGTTGGGTGTCGCTAAGGCCCAGTTCCAGCTTCATGGACTCCATCAGGATGCCGATCATGATGCGGTCCATGAAGCTCAGAGCGTAGACGGCCGTCAGTAGAATAAGGGCATAGCGTTTGTAGCCTTGGGTCAATGATTTCATCGGCTTACCTTCGTTAGAGCTGGACCCAGGTGGTTTTCATGTTGGTGTACTTCTCGATGGCATGGAGCGACCGATCGCGACCAAAGCCAGATTGCTTGTAGCCGCCAAACGGCAACGTCATGTCGTAGCTGGCATCCCAGCTGTTGATCCACACTGTTCCTGCCTGTAGGGCTTTCGCCATGCGGTGAGCCCGGCTGATGTCCTTGCTCCATACCCCCGCTGCCAGGCCATAGATACTGTCATTGGCAATACGGATCGCTTCGGCTTCGTCGGTGAATTCCATGATGGAAAGTACAGGTCCGAAAATTTCTTCCCGCGCGATGGTCATATCGGGGGTAACCCCGCCGTAAATTGTGGGCTGGATAAAATAGCCACCGCTGTCTTCCCGTGCGGCTTTGCCGCCGGTCAATAACTCGGCACCTTCGCGATTGGCCGTCTCGATGTAACTGAGTACCCGATCGTATTGGGCTTTGTCGACCAGAGCGCCGAGGTTGGTGGCCGGGTCCATGGGATCGCCGGGTATCCACTCCCGGCTGGCGGCCACGACTTTTTCAATGAATTGTTCTTTGATATCGCGATGAACCAGCAGGCGGGAAGCGGCGGAACAGACCTGGCCTTGATTGAAAAAGATGGCTGGGGCGGCCGCCTTGGCGGCGGCGTCCAAATCAGGGCAGTCGTCCATAATAATTTGGGCGGATTTGCCGCCGCATTCCAGGGAGACGCGTTTGAGGTTGGATTGGCCGGAATACTCCATGAAATACTTGCCCACTTGGGTGGAGCCGGTAAAGGCAATCGCATCCACGTCCGAATGCAAACCCAGGGCACGCCCGGCGGTATGGCCCAGACCGGGGACGATATTGAGCACTCCCTCGGGAATACCCGCTTCCAGGGCAAGTTCGGCAAGGCGCAGTGCGGTTAATGGAGACTGTTCGGCGGGCTTGAGAATCACGGAGTTACCCGACACCAAGGCCGGCCCCAATTTCCAGCAGGCCATGGGCAGCGGGAAGTTCCAAGGCACCACGGCGGCGACCACTCCCACCGGTTCGCGGGTGATCAGGGCGATAGCGGAGGGATCGGTGGGTGCGATTTCATCCAGGGTTTTGTCAGCGGCTTCGCCGTACCAGCGTAGAGCGGCTGCTGCGCCGGGGATTTCGAGGGTGCTGAAGGCAATAGGCTTGCCTACGTTCAGGGTTTCCAGCACGGCCAGCTCTTCCGCGTGCTGTTGGATCAGGTCAGCGAATTTGATCAGGATCTTTCCACGTCGCGCCGGATGCAGGGCAGACCAGCGGCCATCGTTAAAGGCGGCGCGGGCGGATGCAACAGCCTTGTCCACATCGGCGCTGTCGCAAGCGGCAACGCGGGTGACGACTTTGCCGGTTGCGGGATTGACCACGTCAAAGGTTTCGCCGCTGATGGCGTCCGACCATTCACCGCCGATAAAGGCTTGTGTTTTGATGACCGCTCGTTCCGCAAGTGCTTGCCAGTCGGCTTTGGTTTTGGCTGTCATAGTTTTCTCTATCATGGTTAAGTCGACTTAATTCATCCGAAAACCGCCATCCACATTGAGTGCCTGGCCGGTGATGTTGTGGGATTGGTCCGAGGCGAAGAACAGGACCGCGTTGGCAATATCCTGTGGTGTCGAAACCCTGCCAAGGGGGACTGATTGCAGATGGTCTTCGAATTCCGTTAATCCGGGCCCTGCCTGCTTTGCCAGATCGTCCCACAACGGAGTGGCGACTGGCCCGGGGCACACGGCATTGACGTTGATGTTGTCCTTGCCCAACAGGGTTGCCAGGGATTGGGTGATGCTGATCGCCGCCGCTTTGGAAGCGTCATAGGGCATCAGCACTTCACCCCGTCGGCCGCCGATGGAGGCGATATTGACAATCTTGCCTGCTTGTTTGGCCTGGAAGTGTGGGATAAAAGCCTGGGTCACATGCCAGATGCCTTTGACATTGACGTTCGCGCAGAGGTCGAAATCTTCCGATGTTGATTCCAGCCCAACCCCTTTCTGCATCACGCCGGCGTTATTGACCAGGATATCGATCTGTTCAAAATGCTTGAAGATTTGATTAACCGCCTTGTTCACGGAGTCTTTATCCACCACGTTCATCGGCACGGCCAAGGCGTCGCGGCCTTTTTGTTTGATGTCGTTAACAGCTGTGTTGGCGCTTTCCCGATCCGCTGGTGAATCCAAATGGGTGATAACAATATGTGCTCCGGCATCGGCCAGCGCCATGGCAATGGCCTGACCCAGGCCACGATTGCCGCCGGTGACGACGGCTGTTTTGCTACTCAGTTGATACATAATTGTTATTTCTACCTTTTTAGATATTGCGTATTTAGCGTTAACGACGATCGCCCGGATGTCTTATCTTCAACCGCATTTTTTCTCTCCCGCCCTGCCAGATAGAAGAAGATCAAACCTATGTTTGCAAGCCCGGTAATTGTTATCAGGCTGAGGGTGTAAGGCTGGGCAATACCGTAGTTGGCGAGCCAATCGATCATCACACCGCAGAGCAGGTTGCCGAACCCCAAACCAACAATATTGGAAAGCAACATGCTGAAGGCAATCATGGTGCCCCTAACGTTGGCGGGCGTCAGTTCCTGGACGACGGAAAAAAACGGACCTACATAAAAGCCCAGGTAAAACAACCCGGCCACAAATCCCAGCCAGAAGCCGACTGTATCTGGAGCGGAGAGACGGTAGATAAATCCTACAGGCACTATGATCAGCGAGACCCAAAATAGACTTTTTATCCTGGGCAGATTAAATCGGGACTTGCAGTAATCAACGCCGTAGGCGCCCAGCAAACTGCCGGCGATTCCCGCCACTACAAAAATCCACCCGGTCAAGTTGGCGATGGCTGCACGCTCAAAACCCCGCTCCTGTACCAGCCATAGTTGGTCGAAATTGCCGGCACCAAACAGCAGGTTGATAAACAGCGACCCTGCTATCAGGTAACGTAGTGGCGCAGAACGTTTAAACTCGGAGATCAGTACGCGGGCGGTATGGCCAAAAGAGAGTTTTTGATCCTGCGGATACGCGTTTTGCCGTATCGGTTGGCGATGAGTGTCTTTGACAAACAGCATCAGCATGGCCGCGACGAGACCAATCCCGCCCAGAATATAAAAACAGCCGCGCCAGCCAATCACCGGCCCCAACTGGCCCGCGATAATAAAGCTGAGCCCTGCGCCCAGCGGAATACCAAGGTAATACAGGCTGCAAGCAAAACTCAGTTTGGACGACGGGAATTTGTCGGCCAGCAGGGATAAGGCTGCAGGCGCAAGGGCCGATTCCCCTACGCCAATCAATGCGCGGGGAATCGCCAAGCTCACAAACCCTTTGGCCATACCGGAAAGCGCGGTGAGCATACTCCAGAGGGCCAGCGCCGCAGCAATAAGTCGGGTGCGACTGACATTATCCGCCAGAAAGCCCATAAACAAGCCCATAGTGGAATAGAAAACAAGAAACACAAAGCCGGTCAACAAACCGTATTGGGTGTTGGATAACCCTAGGTCCGGCACGATAAAATTGGCGAAACTGGCAATCAGTTGGCGGTCAATAAAGTTAAGCGTATTGAGCACCACCAGAAAAGCCAGCAGCCAATAGCGTCTGTAATCAGACTGATCATTTTCTTCTGCGTCTGCGTGAATGGCACCAAAGGCTTTTCCCATTTTTCCGCCACCTCATTCACGGATTTTATTAGTCTTACCGCAACCGGAAACCAAACTCACTTACCAAGTGGGCCAGCCTCCAGCAATGGAGACCGGCCCAAGGTGAAATCCGGGCATCAATAGTTATAGGTAAACTCTACTCCCCAGGTACGTGGTTTGTTTGGATTACCGAAGGCAAAAAATGGATTCTTTTCAGCCGATTCCAGTGATACGTCGTCCAGCACATTCTTTCCGAACAACGATATGCGATAGCGACCATCGCTGGTGGCGAACGTAGCACTGAGATTCAGGGAGCGAAAGCGATCCAAATCGATGGAATTCGCATCATTGGCAGGACGTTCTCCCGTGTAGGCATAATCCCCTCGTAAGGATAAGTCACCCATGGAGAGCGGAATATCATAGGCAACCGCCAGGTTATAGGTCACCTCGGGTATCCATGCCAGTTCATTTTCCTTGGCCAACTCCGGATCAGGGATGGTGTCCCCGTCCACATCCAGGCCGATGAACTCCTTGATATCGTTATGCATCAGCCCCAGGTTACCACCTAGGGTCAACCGCTCAGTCGCCAGCCAGGTAACCTCCGCCTCAAACCCCGTCACCTCGGCGCTACCAGCATTTCTTACAGCATTGAAACCCACAACCTGTTGATTAATAATTGCGCTTCCGTCAACAAAGCGCTGCATATCGGTATAGTCATTGAAGAAGGCGGCCAAATTCATGCGCAGCCGGCCATTCAGTAGGTCGGTCTTCAGGCCAATCTCGTAGGCCTCGACGGTTTCTTCATCGTAGGGTCCGGCAGCTTCCGGCTGCGTTGCTTCGTTGTTGAAACCACCACTCTTAAACCCCTTGGTCCATGATGCGTAGGCCTGGGTAGTATCGTTGATCAGCCATTGCAGGCCTACTTTGGGGCTGAAATAGCTCCAGCTTTCACTATCTTCCAGATCGTAATTACAACCTACGTCATAATGGCTAACCGTGAAGGCATTTACATTACAACCGCCACCTGCGTCTGTTGCAGCCCGAATGTCCTTATCTTCCTTACCGTAACGCCCACCCAGGGTTAACACCCAGTTCTCGGCCAGAATAATATCCCCTTGTGCAAATACGGCGTAGCCGTCGTGGTTGTTAAAGCTATGCTTGGGGGTAATACCGCCGAAAATATCCGTGCCCACATGAGGTTCATAGGATTGATCAAAATAGTACAGGCCGGTCGTTAAGTTAGTGCGGTCGTTGATATCAAACGCATAGCGCAGTTCCTGGCTGAACTGCTGCTGCTCGTAAAACGCTGTCGGGAAATGGATAGTCGCCACGGGATTTGATGAACCGTCAACATCAATGGTGACCTCCAATTCCACCTTCTTATAACCGGTGACGGACGTGAGCTGGCCCGGCCCCACATCCCAATTCACCTCAGTGATGGCATGCCACCACTCGGTGTAGTTAGGGCCTGAAATATTCTGGTCCAGCTTTCGCAAGTCATCACTGGGCGGCGTGTAAAAAACCTGGCTGTAAGTCGTATCCGGAAAAAAGAGATTGCGTACGGGCGGCATACCCGCATCCAGCTTTCCATATTCGGTAAACAGGGTGATATCCAGGATATCTGAGGGGGTGAATACCAGGGTGGGCCGGATAATTTTGGTTCGCAATTCGCCGATGTCGCCACCCTGCGCGTTATCGTAGTAGCCATCACGGTCTCTGTACATGACAGCCAGTCGGCCGGCCAGTTTGTCGTCAATCAAGCCATTTTCAATGCCGACGGCAATACCACGGCGATTGTAGTCACCCACTGTACCCTGAACTTCAAATCCGAAGTCCCCGGAGGGTCGCTTGGTGCGCACCACCACCACACCCCCGGTGGTATTACGACCAAAAAGCGTTCCCTGAGGACCACGCAATACTTCTATGGATTCCAGGTCAAAGGTTTCAGTGACAGCCCCGACATTGACACCCAGGGGCATGCCATTAACGGTGACACCCACCGAAGGATCCATCGAGGCAGCGGTATGGGTAACACCCACGCCGCGGATAAAAAAGAACGCCTGTCCCGGCGCAAATTGCGATTCTTTCAGCGTGGCATTGGGGAATTTATAGCCGACGTCGGCAATGCTTTCGAAGTGCATGGCGTCCAGTTGGTTTTCACCCAGCGCCGTGATGGAAATTGGAACATCCTGGACGTTTTCAGCACGGCCTTTTTTGGTGGCGGTCACCAGAATTTCTTCCAACGCCACCTTTTTCTTGCCTAAGGAGGCGCCATCAATACTCTTTTGCCCGTTTTCCGCCAACGCGCCCGACGACCCCACCAGCGCCGACAGCACCAAGGTGGATGCGGCGGTCACCAAACCTGTATTTCTTGCCTTTCTCATTATGCTCACCCCTTTTGAGTTTATAAGTTTAAGTATTTACGCCAATGGCTATGGAGGGCCATGGATTGATCATCCACCGAAAGGGGTTGGCCTTCCATGGCCGGATTGGTCGCAAGAATTAGCAATAATGGACACTATGGCGGGGGTTGCTTGGCCACATGCCTGCAATAGAATCCTTGTCATATCAAGTTCTACCGCTCACGCCACGAGGAAGTGCCCGATGGGGTTTTCGGTTATACCGCGTGTTGTCTAAGCGGCGTTTCCACTTTTATCTTTTTGTTTTGGGGATGCTTTTTACTTTTCAGGTGCGCCGACCGGTAGTCTTTGGGTGTTTGCCCGGTCCACTGGGTGAAGGCGCGGGTAAAGTCGCCGGGTTCGGCAAAGCCGACTTTGTCGGCCACCACGGAAATGGGGAGTTGGGAGTCCAATAGCAGTTTGATCGCGAGATCACAGCGCACCCGCACTTTGATCTTCTGGAAGGATTCGTTTTCCCGGGCCAGCATGCGGCGGATGGTGCGGGGGTTGATTGAGAGGATCTCGGCGATGGCTTCGATGGGTGGGTTGAAGGTGCTGGCGGCTTGCAGTTCAAGCAGAATATGCTCGATCTGGCTGGACAGGCTGCGCTCCTGGCCGGGGATGGTAAACCAGTCGGTGTACCGGGTGCCGAGGTCCAGTATTTCCGGGGAGGTGCGGATTACCTTGGCCGTGAGATATTTTTGGTCGAAGCAGAGCAGGCATTCGGGCTGGTTGAACTGGATCTCGCAGTGGAACATTTTTTCGTAGTCGAAGCAGTAGTCCGGGCAATCTTCGGGGAAGCAGATGCGGGTGAGCTTGATGCGATTGCCGATCAGCCAGCAGCCGAATTTGTAGACCGAGCCCAGCCGGTAAAAATGCAGGAAATGCGGGTCGAGGCCTTCCCGGGTTTTGTAGTGTAGCCCCATCTGGTATTCATGGGTGTGGGGGTCCACCCGGAAGTGGTAGGTGTAATCGGTGCGGTAGTTTTCGAGGAACCGGCTGGTGGCCTCCATGGCTTCGCCCAGGGTGCCGGTTTGCATGGCTTTTTCAGACACTTCGGTTTCCATGGGCAGTTTGGCGGGAAATTCCAGAAAGCCCAGGTAGCTGTCGTTGGCGATTTGCTTGGCGGCCATGATCAGGTTGTGGAGCTGGGCGCCATCCAGCCGGGCGTTTGGATCGTCGTAGGCCTGCGGCGGGATTCCCGCTTGTTGCAGCACGGCATAAGGGTCGAAGCCTTTAAGCACGATTCCTTGTAAGAGGCCCTGGATGTATTCGTTGCCGATGTAATCTCTGAATTCGAACATGGGTCTAAGTTATCTGCTTGTATTTATCGATTATAGCCTTATTGGTAAGCCCTTGTGGATCACCGGAGCGCTAAGGACCGATCAGTGGCTCCCCAGGATTGGGCGATGCCGGCGATCATCGCGTCGAATCGGCTGATGGGGTTGGCTCCTGATAGTCATGCCCAAAGCGTTCCCAGTGGTACGGCATAGAGGTTGTCACCAAAGGCTGTCGTATGATCGCCATCATAAAGCAAAATACCGATCTTGAAGCGATCACGGGCAACGGATTGAAAACGTTTCAGGCCAGTAAAATCCTTCGCCGTCAAGGTTGCCGTTGCCTTGATCTCGATAGCAAAACAGTCGCCCATGGCGTTCTCGATGATCACGTCCACTTCCACTGTATCCTTATCGCGGTAGTGGGAGAAGCTTAGTGGCTCCTCAATCCACACTGCCTGCTTGCGCAATTCGTTGTAAACGAAGGACTCCAATAACAAACCAAAATCCCCAGGTTGTTTGAGCAGACGGTCGCGGTTGAGACCGCGCACGGCACACATCAGGCCCGTGTCGATGGAGTGCAGTAAGGGTCGAAGTCTTTAAGGACGATTCCTTGTAAGTGGCCCCGGGTATATTCGTTGCCGATGTAATCTCTGAATTGGGACATGGGTCTGATTATATGACGTCGTCGACGAGGAAGGCGTCCCCCACCTGATCGTACTTGAGCGCGGTTGTGCCATCGCTGAAAGCCATGGTATCACCGGCGTATATCAGATAGGTGCGCCTTACCATGGCGGAGAGGGCGCTACAGCGGACAGTGAGCTACAGCAATAGACTGCTCCTGGCCGATTTGAACTCAATGTAAACTTACTAACTTCCTTCCCAGGGATTCAATATTTCAACCTTAGTCACCACAAAATCTTCAACATTGCGGGTAACAACCGTCATACCATGAACCAAAGCCGTCGCCGCAATCAGCGCATCCCGGTCTGAGCGTGGGTCGGGAACATGGAGTCTGGCGCAGCATTGAGCAACGGCCGTATCCACGGGTAAAACGCGATCTGAAAAAGCTGGCAGAACATGGGTATTGAGCCAAGAGCGTAAAACGGCCCCTTGTGCTGAATCCCGGCGTTCAACCAAAAGAACACCGGTCTCAAGTTCCATAATGCTAATAGCTGACAAATAGAGGCTCGCCGTGGCAACGCTATTTGCCCACGCCAAGACATTTTTATCAATCCTGCCTGATTTTGCCTTTCTCAGTTCCGATACGACATTGGTGTCAAGTAAGTACATAATAAAAAGCCATTATGAAAAGTCCGCAGATCGATAGAGTTTTTTATCTAACTTGGGCGCTTCAAAATCAATGTCGGCAGCATCGGGCATGGCCAATAGATCAGCAATGCTTTTTCCCTTATCCGAGATTTTTTGATACTCCTCAATACTTAATAACACGTGAGCAGGGTGGCCCCGGTCAGTGATAAATACGGGGCCCTTTAACGCATCGCGCTTGGCTTTGCTGACATCCTGGTTAAAGTCTCTACTGGAGATAGTGGTAATAGTCATAAGGCAAACCTCCTTACAGAAAAAGAATGTAGCAACATTACTACAAATATTCACTGACCGCAACTTGGTATCCAGAACGATCACTGTCCCAGCTCCAGGGGTGCACGGATGGCTTGCCGGAGCTCCTGGGCCGGTTTGATGGCGAGATCACACCGTACCCGCACCTTGATCTTCTGGAAGGATTCGTTTTCCCGGGCCAGCAACGGGGCTTTCATCTGTTTTAATCCGAGTCAGCCCTCTACAGGAAAGATGCTGTGCAAGCCGGCTATGTGTTGAAAATGTTGGTCGGCTGTGGCCAGGTGAGCGCCATATTCCAGGGCATTGGCGGCAATCCAGATGTCGTTGGTTGGGATGGGCGTCCCCTGCTTTTTGAGCGCTGTCAAAATGCTGGCGTAAAATTCGGATGTTTCCGCACTGACAACGGTAATCTGAACGCGGGGAGAAGCAAGAAATTCGCGCAGGCATTCCCTATTCTTCCCCTCTTTATTTCCTCTCTGAAAACCACTGTAGAGTTCGCCAAGGACGACCGGCGAAATCAGGAGTTCCTCTGCCCGCTGCAACAAAGACACACTGCCGGCCAGGCCCCGCAGCGCTTTGCTATACACATTGGTGTCGATCATCAGGCGCTTCATGACCAGAGTTCTTCGTCTATCTGGCGCTGGTCGGCAATGGCCTGGTTCAACCGTTGGTACTCTTCTTCATCCAGAGAGCCAAAAAGATGGTCCAGGTCATGGAATTCCCTGGGTTTATACGGCGAATTACCCGCTTCTCCACTCAGCTTGTTGATCAAAAACCGATTCATACTCAAGCCCGACTGCCTGGCAGCCTTCTTGAGCCGCTCCACCGTTTCCTCGGGTACGTTTCGCAAGGTGATCGTTGCCATGATACCGCCTCCACATGCATGCATAACGTGCTGGCGAAATAATAGCACTTTGTGAATGCACTGAACAACTCCACGAAAATAGGAAGCTGGCTGTCCAACAGCCGTTATCCGGCATTCCAGGGGTCGATCAGTTCAATGCCGCAATCCGTGAAGTCCCTGGTATGCCGTGTTGCCAGGCTGGCTCCCCGGGATTGGGCCTCCAGCCAGGCCAGCACCTTGGCATCCGGTTGCGGTCGCAGGGTTTCGGATAGTACGTTGGCATCCAGAACGATCACCGTCCCGGTTCCAGGGGTTCACGGATAGCTTCCCGTTCCGGCAGTTCGAGATCAATGCCGCCAAAGGGTTCCACCCGGGCCCGGATCGCGCCCACCAGCGAGGGGGAACCGGCCGGTTCTGCGGACAGCACCGCGCGCAGGATGTCCCTTACCTCCTCTTCCATGGAGCGCCCATGCAAGGCGGCCTGTACGCGCAATCGCGCCTTGAGCTGATCGTCTATATTGCGAATGGTCATGGTGGCCATGGGACACTCCTTCGAAGCACGCCGTTAGTCAATGACTGCATTTTAGTCAATGCTGTATAAATGAACGACTCCGCAGCACGTCCCTACGGGAAGCGACACCCGCTTGTTCTGCGCGCCATGTTCTCATTGATTCGCTGGCGAACGGAGGTCCACGCCATCAGCAGGCTGTTAGGTGATTACCATGATTTCGACGGTCCTGCTGGCCCTTTAATCAACGGATTACTGTCTGCCAGGCCAGCGATTCGGCGTCAGTTGCAGCAGGAAGTCCTCGACTGGCCAACACAGGATTCCGTCTATTTCCAGCTTTTCCGTTCCACGGTAGAGCAGCATCGCTGTCGCTTGCGGATAGTCTTTCAGGAATGTCTTGAGCGGCCTGAGGCTGCTGGGCTGGATCTGCTTTGCGTTCTTGACCTCCAGGGCATGGAAGTGGTTTTCGCCGTAGACGATGAAGTCGACTTCCGAGCCGCCCTGAGTGCGCCAGAAGTAGCAGCTCACCTGGTCACCCGAATAGTCGCACCAGGCTTTCAGATGTTGCAGTACCAACCCTTCCAATGCCATGCCGTGGATTTCGTCCGGGCTGTCGAGAGGGCCCTTGGGCCGCAGGTGATAGAAAACGCCGGCATCGAACAGATAAAACTTGGGCTGCACTGTCATTTCGCGCTTGGCGCGTTTGGTAAACACCGGCAGTTTATACCCCAGCAACAGGTCTTCGATAATTGACACATAATTTTCTACCGCCTTGCGTGAAGCCTGGGCCTCCCGGGCAATATTACTGAGATTCAACACACTGCCGTGGGAAAAGCTGATAACTTCGAGAAAACGGGTAAAGGCGCCGATATCCCGAACCAACCCTTCTTCCTTGACCTCTTCCTTCAGATAGAGGCTGATGTAGGTTGCGAGGGTTTTTTCCGGTGCCGCCGCCGTGGTCACCAAGGGTATCAGGCCGTGTTTGAGGGCTTTGTCCAGGCAAAAATCCGACCCCAGTTCGGCAGCCATAAAGGGATGAAAATGGGTCAACAGGGCCCGGCCAGCCAACAGGTTGACACCGCCCCGGCGCAATTTCCTGGCGCTGGAGCCGGTCAGGATGAATTGATGGGTTTTGTGGCTTTCGATCAGGCTGTGCACGCTGTCGAGCAATGCCGGCGCTTTTTGTACTTCATCGATGATATAGCGGGTGGTTTGGGGATTGGCCTTTACGATCTGTTTCAGACGTTCCGGGTACGCCAGGAGTTCCCGGTGAACCTTGTCGTCCAGCAGGTCGATGAGATAGGCATCCGGGACATTTTCCCGAAGCCAGGTGGACTTGCCCGTGCCCCTGGGGCCGAAAATGAAGTAGCTGTCGCCATCGGGCGCTTTAAAAAAACGTTTGGTGAGTTTAGTCATTCATGGGTCCGCCGCCGGATAAGTCGAAATTTTTACCTGAAAGGTGAATATATGGACTGAATTTTATCCTTTCAGGTAAAATTTACAAGCATCCCAAGGGCAAAGTAGCTAGCAGCCTGTAGGGTCTGTGGCATTGGTTTCATCAAGGTTACAAGGCTTGCCGGTATTCCCGGGCCGGATTTATGGCAGGGGTTTTTGGGCTTCTTTTACTTTTCAGGTGCGTCGAACGATAGTCTTTGGGGGTTTGCCCGGTCCACTGGGTGAAGGCGCGGGTAAAGTCACCGGGTTCGGCAAAGCCGACCTTGTCGGCCACCACGGAAATGGGAAGCTGGGAGTCCAACAGCAGTTTGATGGCGAGATCACAGCGCACACGCACTTTGATCTTCTGGAAGGATTCGTTTTCCCGGGCCAGCATGCGGCGGATGGTGCGGGGGTTGATGGAGAGGATCTCGGCATGGCTTCGATGGGCGGGTTGAAGCTGCCGGCGGCTTGCAGTTCAAGCAGAATATGCTCTATCTGGCTGGACAGGCTGCGTTCCTGGCCGGGGATGGTGAACCAGTCGGTGTAGCGGGTGCCGAGATCCAGTATTTCCGGGGAGGTGCGGATTACCTTGGCGGTAAGGTATTTCTGGTCGAAGCAGAGCAGGCATTCGGGCTGGTAATGGCTAGGTTTAGGGCACCCTTTGGTAGTACCCTGCTTCTTTCTGATGGCGGAACGCAAGCACAAAAACTGCGCCGGCCCTCTCATCAAATCGATAGAGCACCACGTAACCAGAGTTGCCGAACGGAATAATGAGTTCTCGCAGCTCTGGCAAATCGTCGAATGGCCTCCCGATTTCAGGTTCGACTTCCAGCAGTGCAAAATGCTGCTCAATGACCTGGGCCGACTTGGCCATCGCCAAGGGGTTTTTCTCTTTCAGGAATTTTCGACAGCGTTCCAAACCATAGGTAGCGCCTTCCGTGACAATCAATCGTGGCATTGAGGGATTTCAGCCTCTTTGTCAGTGCCCCAGGTATTGAGCCAGTCACGCACTTCCTGGCCAGTCAAATGCCGCCCTGTTTCCTGGAATGCCTCCCACGATGCTAGGGCTTCTTGCTTGAAACTTTCCTTTGCCTCTTCACGCTCGACATAATCACGTATTGCTTCACGCATAATCCAATGCGCCGACCGGTGTCTTACGTCCGCTAAACGTTCTATTCGGTTTTTGAGATCGTCATCTAATTTTACCGATGTTGCCATAGCAAGGCCCTCGTATTACCTGGTACTACCCTTTAATAACTTATCACAGCTTGAGTCAATTGTCGCTCGCGGCCTGTGAGGTTAGCTGTCCCTCTACCAGGAACAAACGCAGCCGGCTGCCCAGCGTTACACCGGAGCGGCTATAAGGCCTGCTGCCTAAGCTGTGAAACATCCCCTATCTCGTTGTTTTTTATGTATTTGTTACCTTTCAAATGTGCCGATCGGTAGTCTTTGGGGGTTTGGCCGGTCCATTGGGTGAAGGCGCGGGTAAAGTCACCGGGTTCGGCAAAGCCGACCTTGTCGGCCACCACGGAAATGGGAAGCTGGGAGTTCAATAGCCGTTATCCGGCATTCCAGGGGTCGATCAGTTCTATGCCGCAATCCGTGAAGTCCCTGGTATTCCGTGTTGCCAGGCTGGCTCCCCGGGATTGGGCGATGGCGGCGATCATCGCGTCGAATTGACTGATGGGCTTGCCACACTGCCTGCTTGCGCAATTCGTTGTAAACGAAGGACTCCAATAACAAACCAAAATCCCCCGGTTGTTTGAGCAGACGGTCGCGGTTGAGACCGCGCACGGCACACATCAGGCCCGTGTCGATGGAGTGCAGTTTGGGCGTTTTCACCAAACGCTTGTATTCATTGGTATGCCAGGCAGGTAACTGTTCCACCAGAAACAACTGCTCCAGCAACCCCATGTATTTCTTGATGGTCAACCGATCCAGGCCCAGTTTGCCACCCAATTCAGTCAGGTTAACCAGCTTGCCGGCATAAAAGGCGGTGAGCTTGAGCAATTTGCCCATCAGGTCGGGATGGTCGATGTGGGCGAGGTCCCGGATATCCCGTTGGATCAAGGTACTCAGGTATTGCTGGTACCAGGCCTGGCTGCGCCGTTCACTGGCGCGCTGTAGGGGCTCGGGAAAACATCCGGTGATCAAACGGTTCAGAATATGATCCCGTACACGGATAGTCTGCGTTGAGGGCGTTTCCTGATTCAGCAACTTGGGCAGAAATGTGGGCTGCCGCCCCAAGATCTCACACTCCGAGAGGGTCATCAGGCGAATTTCGGCTGTTCGTTATCTTATTACCGTCCAATCGTTATTGCAATGCCGTCTGATTGAGTGATTTCACCACACGCTTGCCGACGTTTTCGAAAAAGGGTCGAAGCCTTTAAGCACGATGCCTTGTAAGAGGCCCCGGGTATATTCGTTGCCGATGTAATCTCTGAATTCGAACATGAGTCCAAATTATCTGTTTTACATTTTTTTGAGACATCTTTGAGGTATAGCGTTATTGAAGAACCGCCCGTGAACAGAACGGATTCAAAATCATCAAGCGATTTCGCTTCCCAGAGCAAAAATTGAACAATTTTTGCGCCACGCCAGAGTGGTGAAATTGGTAGACACGATGGATTCAAAATCCATTGCCCGCGAGGGCGTGCCGGTTCGAGTCCGGCCTCTGGTACCATCCCCTCCCCCTCCTAAATCCATCGGATTTTTTTCCTAGATTTCAGTACAAATTCGCCTTGGGATACATCTGGGATACAAAATGCAGTAATTACGATCAACTTCAATCAACAATCTAACCGTCCACCAAACCCGTCAGCTCAGGAGTAGACGCCCTCCTATTTAAACTGTAGCGAATCTCGCGCATTAGATATCAACGTGTAAACCTTCCCTAGAATTGGGACAAATCATCTTAGTCAGTACTACATAAATCATGTGGAGTTGTCAGAATCTGAACAGCCGCAATATTCACCGGATTTGCACATTGATTTTCTGCACAGTCTTTGAAGGAATTCGTCAGTTCTTTCGCATGGCAAATAAGACCCGAACTGATCGCCGCAGGGAAATTCCCTTTAAAATCCAGAAGTACAATAATCTTTGAAAATTTCTTCATAATGCGGAAGGCAATCGACACATCTCCTCCGACCGTCTCAATTTTGGCGGAACCAGAAAAAACCACTATCAAGCGGGTTAATGCAGCGAGAGTCCAACGGACTCTCCTGCGGTTTTATCAACACACTTCAAACAAACCGGCTGCGCCCATGCCACCGCCGACGCACATGGTGATCACCACATATTTCACACCACGACGTTTGCCTTCAATCAACGCATGCCCCACCATCCGAGCACCGCTCATGCCGTAGGGATGACCAATGGAGATGGCACCACCGTTTACGTTGAGGCGGTCATCGGGAATACCCAGTTTGTCGCGGCAGTACAGCACCTGCACCGCAAAGGCTTCATTCAGTTCCCATAGGCCGATATCGTCGGCAGACAGACCATGGCGATTTAGCAGTTTGGGAATGGCGAACACCGGACCGATACCCATCTCGTCCGGCTCGCAACCTGCGACGACCATGCCCCGGTATGCGCCCAGGGGTTCGATATTTTTTTGCTCGGCCAGTTTGCTGTCCATCAACACACAGGCCGCCGCACCGTCGGAAAGCTGGGATGCATTGCCGGCGGTAACGGTGCCACCCTCCTGCACCGGTTTGAGTGCAGTCAAGTCGCCCGCTGTGGTCTGGGGCCGGTTACCTTCGTCTTGGGTTAGGGTGACTTCTGTATAGCTGACGGCTTTGGTTTCCTTGTCAATCACCGCTTTGGTGGCGGTCACCGGTACGATTTCATCATCGAACTTGCCCGCCTCCTGGGCGGCGGCGGTACGCATCTGGCTTTGCAGGGCGTAGGCGTCCTGGTCCTCCCGGCTTATGTTGTATCGCTTCGCGACGACCTCGGCGGTATCCAACATGGGCAGATAGATGCCCGGCACTTTTTCCTGGAGGACTTTGTCTTCGGACCGGTGTTTGTTCATATGCTCGTTCTGTACCAGGGAGATACTCTCAACGCCGCCACCGATGACGACACTCATACCATCCTGGGTGATCTGCTTGGCGGCGGTGGCAATGGCCATCAGGCCGGATGCGCAGGCCCGGTTGAGGCTCATGCCGCCAACGGTAATCGGCAGGTTTGCCTGCAGGGCGACATTACGGGCGATATTGAAGCGGGCAGTGCCTTCCTGCAGCGCGCAGCCCAGCAAACAGTCTTCCACTTCGCCCGGGTCGATGCCGGCGCGGCGCACGGCCGCTTCGACGGGTATTGCACCAAGGCTCGCGGCGTCCAGATTGTTGAATGCCCCCCGGTAGGCTTTGCCAATGGGAGTGCGGGCAGTGGCTACAATGACAGCTTCTTTCATTCTTCAATTCCTCTTTATCAAAAGACTGCGTTTAGTGCGATAACATCCGGGTGATCCAGTCCCTGGTTTCCAACGGATCGATTACCGCGTCAATCTCCAACAGACTCGCTACCGACAGTGCGCTGCCAGCCTCATAGGCCTGATTGACCAACTTATCGTACAGCGCCTGGCGGGATACCTCGTCCGGTTGAGCCTCCAGCTCGCGCTTGTAGCCCAGCCGCACACCACCTTCCAGCCCCATGGCACCGAACTCGCCCGTTGGCCAGGACACGGTGGCCACCGAGGCGGCAAAACTGCCCCCGGTCATGGCCTGGGCGCCCAGGCCGTAACCCTTGCGCAAACAAACTGCCAGCAGGGGCACCTCCAGGTTGGCGCCCGCCTGGACCAGGGCACAGGATTTACGTACCGCAGCCTCTTTTTCGCTCTCCGGCCCCACCATAAACCCGGGCGTATCCAGCAGGGAGAGAACCGGCAGCTTAAAGCGGCTGCAGAGGGTCAGGAAGCCGGCGGCCTTGTCCGCCGCCTCGGCGTTAATGGCGCCTCCCAAGTGCATGGGGTTGTTGGCCATCAGGCCCAGGGGTTGGCCGGCGATGCGCACAAACCCGGTCACCATAGCCAACCCGTAATCGGGTCGCAGTTCGAGAAAACTGTCCTTGTCGACGAGCGTTTTAATCACGGAGCGGATATCGTAGACCCGCTTGCGGTCTTCCGGGATCGCATGGCGTAACAGACGCTGGTCACCAGACTCCCAGTCGGCAAGTGGACCCTGGAAATAGGACAGCAGGCGTTTGGCGTAATCCACCGCCTGTGTATCGTCCTCCGCCAGGATGTCAATCAGGCCGTTTTTGGCCTGCATCGGCGCGGGACCGATCTCCTTGGGGCCAAAGGTGCCCAGGCCGCCGCCCTCGATCATCGCCGGGCCGCCCATGCCGATCCAGGCATTGCGGGTGGCAATTTTCAGGTCGCAACTGCCGAAGGCGACGGCGTTGCCGGCAAAGCAAAAACCGGAGTTGACCGCGATTTTCGGCCCCCAGCCTTTCTGGCAGGCCAGGGTGTGGAAGGTTTTGATGTTCAGCCAGGTGGCGGAGGTGTCGGCGAAGTCCTCTTCCCCAGGGCGGCCTCCGCCGCCCTCGGTAAAGAAGATCAGCGGCAACCCCAGTTCAGTGGCGACTTCCAGTACACGATCGGTTTTGTGATGACCGTGGATACCCTGGGTGCCGGCCATCACGGTGCCATCATAGCTCATCACCGCCACCCGGCTTTTGTCTTTACCGAAGTACTGACCGTTGACACTGCCCATGCCGGTGATAATGCCGTCGGCGGGAGATTCCCGCATCAGCTCCTCTTGCGATCGCCTACGGCGCTGGGCGGCGTAGGCAAGTTGCCCGTATTCCAGAAATGAATTTTCATCGCAGAGGTCGGCGATGTTTTCCCGGGCCATGCGCTGGCCACGGGCGTGGCGTTTTTGCACGGCTTGCAGGCGGTTTTCATCCAGGGTCAGGGCGAGCCGGTCACGCAGGGATTGCAGGTCCGGGCGGATCTGGTCGAGGTCAGGAGCAACTTCTTCCACCGTGGTTTCGGCGGTACCCGCCGCTTCGCGGATCAACAGCAGGGCCTGTTCCATAGCCAACGTATCACCGGGTGATGCCATGATCTCCAGCACCTCCCCCGCGCAGGGCGCCTTGATCACGTGTTGCATTTTCATCGCTTCCACCACGGCCAGTTCCTCACCGGCTTTTACCCGGCAACCCGCCTCCACCTCAAGGGCGACCAGCACACTTTGCAGCGGCGAACAGACCGGAAGCGTCCCCTCGGGGTAGTCAACTTTAGCTGTGACCTTATCCGCCTGAATGGTTGCTTCGGTTTCGATGTAACGCTTTTTGGCGATACAGTCGTGTTGGTTCAAATCCTTAAGGCGCGCTTCGATACCCCGCACAGTTACCTGCCACTCCCGTACAGCAGGGAAGTGGAGCAGCCGCCGCAAAAAATCCACATTGGTCTCGACACCGGTAATCCGCGTTTCCGACAGCGCCCGCTCGGCTTTCACGAACAACTGGCCCAGGTCATCGAATCGGTGGTGCACGATCAGTTTCGCCAGCAGGGAATCGAAGTTCGGGTTGGTGGTGTAGCCGGCATAGCCGTAGGTATCCACCCGGATGCCGGGTCCACCGGGCAAGTGGAACTGCTTCAGGGTGCCGCCGGTGGGGACGATCTCCCCTTGCTCATTCAGCGTTTCGGTATTGATGCGCGCCTGCAGTGCATAGCCTATCGGGGTCGGTACGGCCTCTTGTTGCAAGCTCATGTCTCGCAGAGTTTTCCCCGCAGCCAAGCGCAATTGCAGCGCCACCAGGTCGATGCCGGTGATTTCCTCGGTGATCGTGTGTTCCACCTGAATGCGGGGGTTGGTTTCGATAAAGAAGAAACCGACGGCCTCGCCGCTTTCGTTCAGTTCCACCAGAAACTCAACCGTACCCAGGCCCCGGTATTTGCTGGCCCGGCCGATGGTGAGTGCCGCGTCGAAAAGCTGATTCCGGATGTCAGCGTTCAATCCGGGGGCCGGCGCCAGTTCAAGCAATTTTTGGTTTCGGCGCTGAATCGAACAATCTCGTTCCCAGAGATGGATGACCTCAGTCCCGTCGCCAGCAATCTGTACTTCGATATGACGGACGGACGGCAAAAAACGCTCCACGTACAGTTCCGCCGAGCCGAAGGCGGCCGCGGCCTCCGCCTGGCAGCGGGTAAAGGCCGATTCGATTTCGTCCTCGGTCCGTACCACCCGCATGCCCCGGCCACCGCCACCGTTGACGGCCTTGATCATAATGGGCTTGCAGCCCTGCGCCTCGAAAAAAGCGGCCACTTCCCTGGCACTTTCCACGCCGTCCAGCCCTTCAATCACCGGAATATCCACAGAGCGCGCTAACTTCCGGGCGGAAATTTTATCGCCGAAGTTTTCCAGCGTATCGACCGTTGGCCCGACAAAAATCAGTCCCTTGTCGGTGCAGCCCCGGGCCAGTCCGGCATTCTCACTCAGTAGCCCATAGCCGGGATGGATCGCATCACAGCCGGTGCTTATGACCGCTTCGATTACACTATCGATCGCCAAGTAGGCATTGACACCGGCCCCAGGCAACTCAACGGCTTCGTCCGCGTATTGGACATGCAGTGATGTCCGGTCATCTTTTGAATAGATAGCCACTGTAGGGATACCCAACTCGTTGGCGGTGCGGGCAATACGAATGGCAATTTCGCCTCGGTTGGCGATCAGGAGTTTCTTAAGCATGGGGAATGTGGTCCCGATTATTCGTGAGGTTAGGTCTTCAGGTCTTGAATAAACGGACTATAGATCGCAGGCTTGCGAGGATGAATGATTAGGCCGACCAAAGTGGCATGACATTTTCGGCCACTTTGCGGATGAAATTTTCTGAAAAATCCTAAGAGGGATAATTCTGCGGCGCAAATCCCGTCCATTGCTTGAAGGCCCGGCTGAAGGCGCTGGCCTCGGAATAACCCAGCAATTCGGCCACGTCCGTCACCGCCATGTGTTTCTCGACCAGGTAGTACAGCGCCCGCTCCCGGCGCAGGTTTTCCTTAATCACCTTGAATGGATAGCCCTCCGCCTTCAACCGGCGCCGCAGGGTGGTTTCGGGCGTGTTCAACAGGTTCGCCACCTGGTCCATACCGGCATTCATGCCGGCGCTAGAGGCGATCAACCGTCGCACCCGATCAGCCAGGGTCCCCGCCGACAGATTCAGTTCCATCAGGTAAACCAGGTGATTGTTGAGGAAAAAATTGAGTTCCGACCCTTTGCGTATCACCGGTGCACTCAAAAAACTCCGCTCGATCACCAGCTGAGTACGGGGTCGATCGAAGCGGTACTCACAGGGCACCAGTGACGCATAATCCCCCGCATAACCCGGCTCGGAAAAGTTGTAATCAATGCGCCGGGGCAGGCAATGCCTGTCCGCCAGCCATAACAGGAAACTCAGCAAAAACAGGAGGCTGTTTTCTATATAACTGTGGATATCGAGCCTCTTGCGATTATCGACCGCCAACTCGATATAGGCCAAACCACCCCGTTCAACCACCCGGCAGGCCACGCTGGGGCGGTACATCCGGTTGAATTCATCATAACGATTCAGCGCACCTTTCAGGGTACGGCTAGTGACCATGGTGCGGCACAGATAGGCGAGCGTGCCCCAAGGCGACGGTTTATCCAGAAAGCCGACATTTTCATCGTTCATAGCCCGGCAGACTGCGTGGCGTAAACGCAGCACCCGGCCGAAAGAGATGCGACCATGGGGGTTGTTCAAAAAGCGCGGTGTGATGCCGTGCGCGTCATAAAAGACCTTCATATCCACACCACAGGCTCGGGCACCGACAAACTCCGCCTCGAACTGCTCGCGGGAGACCGTAAATGTATCGGTCAGGTCAGCAGGCAACTTGGTGGCTCTGATCGCAATCCGTGAAGTCATAGGCTACGGCCTGATACCAGTAAACGCTCCTTTGATTAACGGTTTGATTGTGGGCCGGAAGCCTCGACTACGCCATAGCATTACCCGTCACGGGAGTTAGCCTTCCAGGCCAGAGAGGCGTCAACGTGATGATGCTCCGGAGAAACTAAAGCCACGCTTTGGAAAAATCCACGTACCTAAACGAAGGCGTGCAAGGCTTCTGCGAGCCGTTCAATTTCTCACCACAAAAGAGGGAGGTATTTAATGTAGTACTTCTTCCGGGGTTTGAGCGGTCAGAATACGTTCGGACCAGGCCAGCAAAGTCTCGGTATCCGCTTCGGCAATACGCTGGCGGGTTGCACTATTCAGGGTACCGAATTTACGCTCCATCAGGCGCAACAAAACGGCAGCCTCGCCCTGCTGCATGCCCTGCTGTATTCCCTGCTCCAGGCCTTTCCGGGTGAATCGTTCTGCAAAGTTACTCATTTTCTGTACATCCTCAGGGTATTGTTGCCGATACCGTACCAGCTCATTATCGCTAAGTGCAGTGTAGATGTCGACAAAGTCCAGGTATTTGGCCTGCTTTTCCGGGTGGGACTCCAGCGCCAGCAAGCCGCGAACAGCTCCGGCGTAAACCTCCACCCGCTCAGCCGGATCATGGCGCATATTCGGCAGGTTGAGCCGCGCC
>JBNKHG010000084.1:0-2425 GCA_050290225.1 Cellvibrionaceae bacterium | reverse complement strand
GTAAACCTCCACCCGCTCAGCCGGATCATGGCGCATATTCGGCAGGTTGAGCCGCGCCACCAGGTTATCGCTCTCCCGGTAGTGCTCCCAGGGAAGCTGGAACAGCGGGCAGCCAAGGTAGGTGAAATGGAGGTATTGGTGCCTGTGGCCGCCCAAACCGAGCGTAGACCGATAACCGCCGTCGTGCAGAAAGATCACCACCGGCACCACCCGATCGGTGTCGAACAGCTCAGACAGATCCAGGCAGTAATGGGCCAGACGATGAATGGAGAAACGGCGAGGTTCGGTTTCTTCCTCCAACACAAAGAGCAGCGCCTCGCGGTGCCCGTCAGGCCACTCCACCAGAAGGGGAACGTCCAGTTCCCGAAAGCGGTCCCCCAGGCGCTCTTTGAGCTGCTCCTGCCGGATAGGCAGGATACGGGCGGCACTGTCGATAGTTTCCGCCTCCGCTTCCGCGAAAAAGGCCAGGGCCTCCCGGGGATAATCGAGGATCAAATTCTTGAAGTTCTGGTCGTGGTCCTTCACAACGTCTCCTTCTTCCGGCGACTGTCAATAGCCGGATAACGGGCCAATTAAATACTGTATGTATTAACAGTATTTATACAAATCGATCGCGGGAATGGCAAGCCTTTTTTCTGTTTGTGGATTTCCCCCACCGCAATGGTCGCCTGCTGAATGCGGCGGGTGAGCCGGTCGTTAACGATATGGGGCTGGCCGCACTGACCCTGCTCGTGGCCGAGTCCGATCCGGCCAATAAGGAAACCATGATTCGCTTGGTCATGAATATGTTGGCGGGGGCAAGACTTGGCCCCTGTCTCTAAGCGGGGTCGTCCAGTGCAATCAATCGCTGAATCGTGCAGGTTAGTATTCGGATAAAGCCGCAGCCGTGCGCTCCCATTTCAGCGCCGCGTAGCAGTCCTCCAGCGGCGCCGGATAAGGATTCTCCGGCGCCAGCCGATAATCCACCGACACCACCACACAGCCCACTGCCTTCACCAGGTGTCATATATGGCTTGACACATAATAATTTTTCGCTACCACACTGCGGATATGCATGAATTTTCGCAGTGCTATTTCATAAATATCGGCGCAGTTCAGCGGTTCGGCCAGCCTCTATAACAGGAATGTATAACAGGAACAAACACCATGTACACCAGGGCCCTTACACTACCCCGGCAACCGGAGGAAAGTTTCTTCCTCTGGGCCCCCGGCAAACGGGCAAATCCACCCTGCTCAGGCACTACTATCCCGACGCAATCTGGATAGACCTGCTCAAAGCGGATGAATTTCGTCGCTATACCCAGCATCCGGAGTGGCTCAGGGAAGAGTTATTGGCCAATCAATCCGGCGGCCTGGTCGTGATAGACGAAATCCAAAAGGTGCCCACCTTATTGGATGAAGTGCACTGGCTGATAGAAAACCGGCACATTCATTTTGCGCTATGTGGTTCCAGCGCCAGAAAGCCGAGAAGGGGCCATGCCAACCTTCTCGGGGGCCGGGCGGTCCGCTATGAACTCTACGGGTTGGTTTCCCGGGAACTCGGGGAAGACTTTGACCTCGACCGCTTACTGAATCACGGTTATCTGCCCAGGTACTATCTATCCTCGCAACCCCAGCGCTTGATTCGTGCCTACGTCGCCGACTACCTGAAAGAAGAGATCGCAGCCGAAGGATTGGTCCGCAACATTCCCGCGTTTTCGAGCTTTTTAGACGTCGTCGCATTAACCGATAGCGAACTGGTCAATTACTCCAATATCGCAACGGAATGCGGCGTGGCAGCCAACACGGCAAAAGAGTATTTCCAGATCCTGGAAGACACCTTGCTGGGAAGCTGGCTGCCCGCTTACCGCAAGCACCCCAAACGGCGAACCACCCAAAGTGCCAAGTTTTATTTCAATGACATTGGCGTTGTTAATTTTTTGGCCAAACGACGTCAACTCGAACCAGGCTCGGAACTCTATGGCAAAGCCTTCGAAAACTGGGTATTCCATGAACTGAAAAGTTACTCTCACTACTCCGAGCGATTTTTCGAGCTGAGCCACTGGCGGCTGAGCACCGGCCAGGAGGTGGATTTTATTATCGATGATATGCACCATGCCATTGAAGCCAAGGCCAGCAAACAGATACACAACAAACATCTCAAGGGCTTGAGAGAGCTGAAACGGGACTACCCGAAGGTTGAGCAGCGGACCGTCGTATGCCTGGAAAGCAAAGAACGCATCACTGAGGATGGTATACGCATCCTTCCCGCAGCGACGTTCTGCCGGTTATTGTGGGATGGGGCGCTGTGTTAGAGCCTACGCAACATCCAGATACGCCGCACTGGCAAAGCCCACGCCCTTCCCCCATCGCCGGTTCCGGTGGTGGGCGAAATTTTCAATCGACGCCCGATTTCCCACGCAGGCGGCATAGCGCCTGCCGAATT
>JBNKHG010000083.1:0-30905 GCA_050290225.1 Cellvibrionaceae bacterium | reverse complement strand
TGCCGGATGGGCAGGATACGGGCGGCACTGTCGATAGTTTCAGCCTCCGCTTCCGCGAAAAAGGCCAGGGCCTCCCGGGGATAATCGAGGATCAAATTCTTGAAGTTCTGGTCGTGGTCCTTCACAGCGTCTCCTTCTTCCGGCGATTGTCAATAGACGGATAACGGGGCAATCAGAATACTGTATATATAACCAGTATTTATACAGATCGATCGCGGGAATGGCAAGCCTTTTTCCGCGATAGATAATCAACCGGGTGTCTACTCTAACGGTCCGACCCTTACAGCGCCTACGCAACATCCAGATACGCCGCACGGGCAAAGCCCACGCCCTTCCCCCATCGCCGGTTCCGGTGGCGGGCGAAATTTTCAATCGACGCCCGGTTGCCCGCGCAGGCGGCATAGCGCCTGCCGAATTGCCGGATATGCTCCAGCCAGTTATCCGGATCAATGCCCAATCGCGACACAATATCGGGCAATTCGGCGGCAATAGCCCCTCGCTTGTCGTCCCGGATGGCGCGCCCGGTGGTATCGACCAGCTGAAAATAATCCTCCCGCGTAAAGGGCAGCGCGACGGCAATATCGGTGGAACTGCTACCGCCCCCGTCACCCTGGGTTGCCAAGCGCCTTGAATGTGTATAAATTATAAAAAACATACACCATGAGACAATGCTATGAGAACCAATATTGTTATTGACGATACCCTAATGGAGGACGCCATTAAACTAACTGGCGCCAAGACCAAAAAGGAAGCCGTAGAACTCGGCCTCAAAATGCTCGTTAGGATAAAACAACAAGAAAAAATAAAAGCTTATAAAGGAAAATTAAAATGGGAAGGCGATCTGGATGAAATGAGATCGAACTAATGGTTGTTGTGGATAGTGGTGTCTGGATTGACTATTTTAACGGGAACGAGAATTTGCAGACAAAGCGGCTCGAAGCCCTACTGAGCAGTACCATCATCATCGTAGGAGACCTCATACTGGCCGAAGTACTTCAAGGGTTCAGGCTTGACCGCGACTTCAAAATTGCCAGATCTCTGCTCGAAGAACTCGAACTTGTCTCCATGACGGGTATAGATATCGCATTGAAGAGCGCCGAAAACTATCGATCACTGAGAAAGAAAGACGCAACAGTGCGAAAAACCATTGACTGCCTAATTGCAACCTACTGCATCCAGAATAAATTCCCCCTACTTTATTCAGACAGGGATTTTCATCCCTTTTCGAAGCACCTCGGGCTTATGCCAGTGCTGAGCGCTTGAGTGTGCTGACGCCAGCCATAACCGGACGCCAAAAGCACAGCGCATCTCCCGCAAAGTCGCAAAGCCATTTCTCAATAATCTTTTCCTCTCGCCTTAGCGCCTTGGCGAGAGCAATTTTCTTTACTCTCCGATAAAGCCATTAGGACCCATCCGGCTTTGGCGGCCCTCAAGCCCGTCATTGAAAAAGAACTCTACACTACGACAAATTCTTTCTGCTACAGCAAAAGGAGCTGGCCCTTCCTAATATGGCCTTTATCGGTGGCACCCTGTAACTGCCTTCAAGAGGGGTGAAATTTTATCGTGACTATGGTCAAATCCCCGTTTTATTTCTTTTACCAAACCACAACAATCAAGAACCCTCTTTATCGGGAACGCTTTTCCATGAAACGGACCACCACGTTAAAAGACCACCTTTCCCATCTGTCACACCCTCAAGCCGTCAAACTGTTGGGCGGAAGGGGAAAACAATTACTACAGGAAGGCGGCCAATACGAAATCGATATCGAACAGCATGTGGAATTGAGCGCGGATCATTTCACCCTGGCGCTGGAGGACGCGGATGTCAGCCTGACGCTGCCCGGCAACACCATCGTCAGCCACTGCAGCAGCTGCCGTGGACCGTGCGAACACGTTGCCGCCGCGTTTTCGCTGATTCTGGAGGAAAAGTCGCTGCTGGGACTGGCCGTGCCGCCGCCGGAGCAACCTGGGGCGGTCCAAAGCCTGAGTGAGGAGGAACTGCTCGAACAGGCCCTGGCGGAACGACAGGAACGGGCGGAGAAGGAAAAGATGCGCCTGATCTCCGGCGACGCCACCCGGCTCTGGACCGACTACATGATCACCAGCGCCATCTCGGGCAAAACCTATAAAGTTGCCCTGCGCGGTTGGGAACGCGGGGATTCTTATTGTTCCTGCCCGGATTTTCGCAAAAACACACTCGGCACCTGCAAACATATTTTGCATGCCCTGGACAAAGTCAAAAAGCGCTTTCCGAAAAAAGTACGACAAAAACCGCATCGACAAAAGGACATCGCCGTACACCTGCTTTACGGCAAAACACTGGAACTGCGGCTGCTGATACCGTCGACCCTGAGCCCCGTGGCTGGAAAACTCATCGCCCCGCTACGCGACAAAGCCATCACCGATGTGCACGACCTGATCCGCCGCATCCGCAAGCTGGAACAAGCCGGCGACTCGGTGTTGATCTATCCCGACGCGGAAGAACACATTCAACGGCAATTGTTTTTCGATCATATCGACGCGACAGTGACTTCGATTCGCTCCGACCCCGCGCGGCATCCGTTGAGAACCACACTGCTGAAAACCGAACTGCTGCCCTATCAGCTCGATGGCATCGCCTTCGCCGTCGGCGCCGGGCGCGCGGTACTGGCGGACGACATGGGACTGGGCAAAACCATTCAGGGCATCGGTACGGCCGAGCTGTTCGCGCGTGAAGCCAGTATCGAAAAAGTGTTGGTGATCACACCGGCGTCGCTGACGTCGCAGTGGAAAAACGAAATCCACCGTTTTAGCGAACGCGACTGCCGGGTGATTCTCGGCAGCGCGCCGGAGCGGGCCGAACAGTACGGAGCGGCGTTCTTTTCCATCTGCAACTACGAACAGGTGCTGCGCGATGCGCCGGTGATACAGCGCATTCAGTGGGATCTGATTATCCTGGACGAAGGCCAGCGGATCAAAAACCTGGCCGCCAAAACCACGCAGGTGATCAAATCGCTGAAATCCCGCTTCGCGCTGATTCTGTCCGGCACGCCGCTGGAAAACAAACTCGACGATCTTTATTCGGTGATGGAATTCATCGACGACCGCCGTCTGGGGCCACAATTCCACTTTCAAAACCGCCATCAGGTGCTGGACGAAAGAGGCAAGCTAATCGGCTACAAGGACCTGACTCATCTGCGCGAGAGCATTCAGCCGGTACTGTTGCGCCGCACCCGCGACAGTGTCATGCAGCAACTGCCGCCGCGC
This sequence comes from Cellvibrionaceae bacterium, assembly GCA_050290225.1. Lineage (GTDB taxonomy): Bacteria > Pseudomonadota > Gammaproteobacteria > Pseudomonadales > Cellvibrionaceae > JBNKHG01. The sequence goes on along the minus strand of JBNKHG010000083.1, from coordinate 27,659 downwards.
AGCACCGAGATCGTCCGCATCAGCCCCACCGACGAGCAGCGGGAGATACACGCCGAACACCAACGCATGGTCAGCACCATCATCAACAAAAAATATATCAGTGAAATGGATTTACTGCGCCTGCAAAAGGCCCTGCTGATGTGCCGGATGTGCGCGGACAGCACCTACCTGGTCAACAAGCAAAACCCGGCTTATTCCAGCAAACTGGAGGAACTGGAAAACCTGATCGAGCAACTCTACCGCGAGGACGGCCGCAAGGCGGTGCTGTTTTCCGAGTGGACCACCATGCTCGACCTGATCGAGCCGATACTACAAAAAAATAAACTCGATTTCGTCCGTCTGGACGGCAGCGTACCGACCAAAAAACGGCAGGCGCTGGTCAATCAGTTTCAAAACGACAACGACTGCAAACTATTCCTCACCACCAACGCCGGCTCCACGGGGCTCAACCTGCAGGCGGCCAACACGGTCATCAACGTCGACTTGCCGTGGAATCCCGCCGTGTTGGAACAACGCATCGCCCGCGCCCACCGCATGGGCCAGAAACGGCCGGTGCAGGTGTTCATCCTGGTGACCGAGGAGACGCTGGAGGAAAAACTGCTTGTCACCCTGTCCGCCAAAAAGGAACTGGCAATGGCGGCGCTGGACGCGGAGTCGGAGACCGATACGGTCGACATGGTCAGCGGCATGGAAGAGCTCAAACGCAAACTGGAGATTCTGTTGGGCACCAAACCGGAAGCGCCGGTTGACGAAAGCGAGGCCGCGGCGGTTGCCGAGGAACTGCGAGTCCGCAAGCAGAATGTGTCCGCTGCCGGCGGACAACTGGTCGCTGCCGCCTTCGGTTTTTTACATCAATTGATGCCGGAACAAACACCGACGGAACAATCGCGGCAAATGGCGCAACAGTTCAAGCAGCGCTTCCGCGATTGCCTGGAAACCGGCGAGAACGGCGAAATCAAAATGACCGTCACCCTGCCCGACCACACCGCGCTGGACGGCCTCGCCGACGCCATGGCGGGCCTGTTGGCTGCCCGGGTATCTCCAGCGGAGAAAGCCTGAACCGAAGTCCGGATACCGCCCCTTCGGAAACCGAAGGGGCTGCTTCAAGAGGCTTTTAATCAGCTTTAATCTGAGTTACATTAATTAATCAATTTCGGATTAATTGCGATTAAAACTGTGGGAGCGGTGTTGCTGATGTGTGACGAAGTTCAGCACCTTGCCACCAATCCTGCATTCGAGGATTTTACCGCCTCCCTGCGCACCTTTATCGACAGCAATAGACCTGCCCTTCCCGTGAACCGCTCCGTACGCGTCGAATAAGATAGAGACCTCCCGGCCACCCTTTCGACTAAGAACAGTGCTTAGGGCAGGCGCAGACGGTTTTGGAATACAGGAGAGTGGACACCAATGCCCGACTATCGGGTCCAATACCGAAGGCTTCAGACGTAAAACACCCTTCTGCTGCACGGACAAGGCGGTTATGCAGGATACCTTTGGGCGTCCCCGTTGTGCCGGATGAATAGATAAGGTTAAAGCCGTGCGTTGGGTTCAGTTCGACAAAAGGCGCCTCGGGGCTGGCATCACTCATAAATTCAGCAAGGGTAGTATGCTCATCGTCCCCCTTGTCCAAAAACAGGATACCGTCGGGCATGAGAGTAGTCAGACCTGCCTGGTTTGGCAGAATGTGGTCCGCATAATCGCGGGATAGAAACAGATACTTGGCGCCGCTATCGTTCACCATGGTAATCAGTGTTTCAGGTGAAGCCAGGGTGGAAAGCGGCGCGACACAACCGCCTGCCCGCAGAATGCCGAAAAAGAGAACCGCATAATCGACCGAGTTGCGTGCCAGAATGGCTACTTTGTCATTGGGTACAATCCCCCCGGCAATCAGGGCGTTGGCGACTCGATTCAAGCGGGCGTCGAACTCGGCCCAACTCATTGCCGTGTGGCTGTCTTCAATGGCTGTTTTTTCCGGATTCATCCTCGCGGCCACACGCAGACATAAGTCCACGTCTTGGGTGTCCATATCAACGGCCTCCATATCAACGGCCCCATCCGGTAAATGAGCAATTTTGCCATTCTGTTTTTGATGTTGAAAAAAATTCCGCATGGGCACTCAATCTCACAGAATAGTTAAAGTCAAAAGATAAAATTTACAGACATGTGCCGAATCACATCCCGATTATTGATCGTATCTGGAATATTCAGCAGGGAATCGCGGGAGGAATGCCCATTACTGGGCACCCCCCGCACAGATCCGAATACTCGGCACCACTGTTGCCGATTACAACAACATTCGCGGCAATATAGGGGGTGCCGGTGATGGTGTAGCCCCGATCACGGTCGGTGATGCTGTCCACTTTCCAGATCACGGCGCCCTTATCGGCGTCCAGCGTGTAAAGGTAGCCGTCTATGGAGACGACAAAAACTTTTCCCCGCCATACGGCGACACCCCGGTTGACGACACCACAGCAGACGTTTCGCATTACCTTGGGGTCGATGTGTGGTTCGAACAGCCACCGCTGTTGACCGGTTTGCGCATCGAGGGCGTAAACTACGCCTTTCGGCCCACTGCTGAACATCACGCCATCCACCAGCAGATCGTGCCCCGTCACATAGTTCGATGCAGAGGATGCGAGAAACATCACCGGCCCATACAAATCTTCAGGACGCTGCAAATGGCCCATCGGGGTGATTTCACGGATTCTTTGACGGACTTCAGGCGTGGCATGGGAGAACAAAGGGGTCATCACATGGCTGGGGCTGATACTGTTCACATTGATATTGAAACGCCCCCACTGGGATGCCAGCGTTCGGGTCAGGTGCACGACGCCAGCCTTAGACGCGTCGTATGCGCCACCGGCACCCGGAATGGAAATGCGCGCCGCCATGGAGGCTATATTAAGAATCTTTCCCTCGGTCGGCGTTTGCTTCATCATTTGTTGCGCCTGCGCCTGGGCGCACAGCCATAGGCCAGTCAGGTTAATGCCGATCACCTTGTCCCAGTCCTCTTTGGCATAGGACTCGTCATTGCCGGGGATGCTGATACCCGCATTGTTAACGGCGATATCAAGATGGCCGAAGCGATCGACCACCGCGGCCGTCATCGCTTGAACCTGTTTCTTATCGGTCACGTCACAAGCGATAAAACACGCGTCGACACCCATCGCACGCAGGCTCTCGGCTGTCTTTTCCCCGGCATTCTCATTGACATCAACAATGGCCACATCGGCTCCCCCATAGCCAGTGCGGTTGCACAAGCACGGCCAATGCCAACGGCTCCGCCGGTGACCAGGGACTTTTTTCCGGAAAGATCGAAGAGAGATAGCGTTTTCATTTGATTATCCCCAAACAATGTATTCGCTTGCCAATACAAGCTACTAATTCATAACAAGGCCGCCATCGATATTCAGCGACTGCCCGGTAATATTCCTTGCCAGTGATGAGGACAGAAAAACCGCAGCCTGACCAATATCCTCAGGCGTTGAATTTCGTTTTAGCGGAACACTGGCGGCCATATCATCGTAAGCGGTTCGAGCTTCGTTCTGTTCGGCAGCCCCTGACTGTTCAATCATCTCTTCCATACGCTCCCACATTGCCGTCTGTACGACACCTGGGCATAATGCGTTGACGTTAATATTATGTGGGCCCAACGCCATCGCCAGGGATTGTGTGAGGTTGATCGTTGCGGCTTTTGAAGCAGCGTAGGCTGGTATTCCAGCAGAACCACCTCTACCCCCAGTTGATGCAATGTTGATAATCTTACCTTCACCCTGCCGTTTAAAGATCGGGATCACCGCCTGACTTACTGTCCACAGGCTTTTGGTATTGACTTCATAACATAAATCAAAATCTTCAATGGCGGTGTCGGAGGATAGGCGGGATTGCAGAACACCGGCATTGTTAACCAAAATATCAATTTGGGGAAAATACTCCAACGCCTGTTCAACACCGTATTTAATCTTGTTTTGATCGGTTACATCCATGGGCACGGCCACGGACTTGACCCCTAAGCTATCGAGTTCCGCGAGCGTGCTTTCGGCTTTTTCAAGCTGCCGCTGCGCAATAATAATATTGGCGCCGGCTTTTGCCATTTCAATGGCAATACCCCGGCCTATGCCTTGCGCGCCTGCGATGATTAATGCGGTTTTATCTTTTAGAATGCCCATCTCGTTAACTTACTCCCTTGTATTACCTGCCTATTAACCCGGTAATTTAGAAAACTGTTCTGTATGGAATTCTCACTCGTTTAATTCATAACAATACCACCATCGACATTAAGTGCTTGTCCAGTGATATTATTAGCGCTATCGGAACACAGAAATACCACCGCTTGAGCAATATCTTCCGGGGTTTGAGGACGACCGAGGACTGTATTGTCTTGCGCTTTCGAAAAAGCAACCTGTTGTCTGATAACATCGGGGTCGTTGGTTTGACTGAACATACTCTCAACTTCTTCCCACATTGGGGTCCAGATGATACCAGGGCAAACAGTGTTGACACGGATATTGTCGACCCCCAAGCCTCTTGCCATCGATTGAGTTAAATTGATAACCGCCGCTTTAGAGGCTGAGTAGGCGGGGATGTCCGGGGTTCCACCCCGGCCTGCAATGGACGCAATATTGATAATGCTGCCTGATTGCTGTGTTTTAAAAAGAGGAATGACCGCCTGGCTGATGCGCCATAAACCTTCGACATTGACTTTAAAGCACAAAGCGAAATCTTCCAGCCCAGTGCCGGTAATACCACTGCCCTTTTGCACAACACCCGCGTTGTTGACAAGGATATCGATCCGGTCAAAGTGCTTGCGCGCTTCTCGCACACAGGCTTCCACAGAGGTCTGATCGGTCACATCCAGCGGTATGGCAATAGCGGCGGTATTGAGACGATTGATTTCGGTGACGACCTTCTGCGCATTTTCATTATCGGCTGGCGTATCAAGGTGGGTAACAACCAGATTCGCGCCAGCGTTTGCCAACTCAAGCGCAATCCCCCGCCCCAGCCCTTGACTGGCTCCCGTAACAATTGCTGTTTGATTGCTTAGGTTTATCATTTTCGTTCTCCTCTGTTGATTTAAGAGACTCTTGCCTATCAAATTCATCTTATCCATGCACCGCTCTGCCATGAATCCCCGACATTGCCTCCATGATTCCTTCCGAGATTGTCGGATGTGCGTGGATCATTTTTGTGATGTCTTCCGGTAACAGCTCGGCATTTTTTGCCAGCAACAGTTCGTGAATCAGTTCCGTGGCGTTGTGGCCGACGATATGGGCGCCCAGAATTTCGCCGGTGTCTTTGGCGCAAAGCACTTTAATCAACCCGGCTGGTTTGCCGATAGCAATGGTTTTTCCGGCACCGGAATACTGAAACACCGATTTTTTGATGGGAATATTCTGCTTTTCCGCATCCTGTTCCCTTAAACCAAAACCGGCGACCTGCGGTTCACAATAAATTGCCGAAGGGATCAGGTCGGAGGGGATGGTTTTATTCGTGGACTGATTCCCTGTCATATGGTTGATTGCAATTTCGCCTTCCTTAGCGGCTACATGGGCCAGGGCTGGGCCAGCGGTAATATCGCCAATGGCATAAATGCCTGGAACAGTGGTTTGGTAGTAATCACCGGTTACCACATAACCTTTATTATCCAGTTCGACACCCACTTCACGGAGTCCCAGGTTTTCCGTATTGGGGACCCGGCCAAAAACCAGCAGTATTTTTTCGGCCTCCCGGGTTTGTGCTTCTTTGCCGTTACCGCTGCTTAATGTGGCAATGACCTGCCCGCTCTGCCTGGATAATTTCTGTGCGCGGGTGTTCGTCAGTATCTCAATACCATCGCGTTTAAAGCAGGCCTCCAGCACCTCACAGATTTGCGCATCTTCCGTGGGCAAAAGATGTGGCATTGCTTCCACAATAGTTACATCGACGCCAAAATTGTTCATCACGTAGGCAAATTCACAACCGATGGCACCACCACCCAAGATAATCATACTTTTGGGTATTTCCGTCAGTTGCAGAATACCGGTTGAGGAGAGAATTTGTTGTTCGTCGCATTCAAAACCCGGCGCCTGCAGGGGGCGGGAACCGGTGGCGACAATAATATTATCGGTGGTTAATGTCGTAGTACCATCCACAGTGACTTCGCCCTTGCCGGTAATCACCGCCGTTCCTTGGATGCTGTCTACGCCATTTTTCTTTAACAACTGACTGACGCCGCTAGTCAGGGCTTTGACGACATCCCGTGATTTGGCGTGAACTTTGTGATAATCCAAGCCACTACGGTCGATCTTGACGCCGACCTTTTCCATTTCGGTGAGCGAATGAAACACTGCAGCCTGATGAATCAAATTTTTAGAGGGTATGCAACCCCAGTTCAGGCAAATACCCCCCAGCGCACTTTTTTCGATAACAGCCACTTTTTTGCCGATTTGCGCCGCGCGAATGGCCGATGTATAGCCGCCAGGGCCGGCACCAATCACAATAATGTCGTATTGACTCATGTTACGTTCACTTCTCTTCTGAAACCGTTTAAACCAGCAATAGTTCCGGATTTTCCAGGCACTCATGCAATGCACTGGCAAAACGCGCAGCCGGGTCACCGTCCAGAAGGCAATGATCAAAGGTCAGGCTGACAGGCAGCAGTGTGCGCACTGTGATCTCACCATCGCGTACCACCGGTTTTTCTATCGGTGTGGAAGGGTTAATAATCATCGCATTGGGCAGGTTAAGTATCGGGGTCGACTGGCACCCTGGCGGCGCCAGCCCCGCGGTGCTGGTCATGGTAATCGTTGAGCCGGTCAGTTCGTCGGGTGATAGTGCGTTGTTGCGCGCCCGTTGAATCAAATCCTTCATACCTTTATCGATATCAACCAGCCCCATTCGGCCAATTTCCTTGAGCACCGGCACAAGAAGCCCGCTATCATATTGGCTAACACCGGGTACTGACACGGCAATACCGATATTAATGGTGTCGTAAATCACCAGCTCATCGTTTTGCAGACACGTGTTTGCAATAGGCACTTCGCGTATTGCATGAGTAATCGCTTTTAGAATAAGGCTATTAAAAGAAACTTTTGTCTGTAGCTGCTCGGTGCGTTGCACCAGCCGTTTTCTCAGGGCCAATAACTCCGTGATATCGGACTCCCAAACCAACGATGCTTGCGCGGTTTGTTGCAGACTCGTTTTCATGTTGGCGGCTATGGTTTTTCTCATACCGGTTTGGGGGATACGTATTTTTTCAACCATACCGGTGGATGTGGCAGCTGGGGCTTCACTGTCAGACCGTCTGGTGATCGCCGCCAATACATCCTGTTTGATAATACGGCCGTTGGGACCAGTGCCGTTGATTGGCAATAAATCCACGTCATTATCCCGCGCCATTTTTTTGGCCAGGGGGGATGCGATAATACGTTGCCTTGACATTCGACCCTCGGCGAATTCCTCATCGCCACCATTATTGTTTTGATAGGAGCCGGAGCCACTGGGCATTGATGAATCAGCGACAACCGGATTGCACTTGTCGGCATCGGATATCGGCGCGGTAAATTCCGCATCTAATTCTTGCGTTGTTTTAAAAATTTGAGCAATCAAGGAATCTACTTTTAGCGTCTCTCCAGGCTGGGCAATAATATGAAAATAACCGGATTCCGGTGACTCAATTTCCTGCATGACTTTATCGGTTTCAAGCTCTAAACAACTTGCCCTTTTTCAACACGTTGCCCTTCTTCCACCAGCCATTGAACGATGGTCCCTTCGTTCATTGCCATAGCCAATTTAGGCATTAAATAATCGATAGTCATAGTGTTATGCTCCTATCAAATCACAGGCACAGACCTTTCGAATGGCCCTGGTGATCGAGGGCTCCCGGACTAATACCTTATCCTCAAGCACACCACCGGGAATAGGCATATTGGGCAGCGTGACCCTTTGGATAGGCGCATCGAGCAGATCGAACCCTTGTTCCACCACACGGGCGGAAAGCGTGGCTGCAAAACCACCCGACTCATAATCATCGTCAACAATAACCAACCGATTGGTTTTGTCCAAAGACGCCAGCAAGGTATTCATATCAAAGGGTTCCAGCGTACGGGGATCTATGACTTCTACGCTTATTTCTCCCTCCAGAGTCTCCGCACTGGCAAGCGCTTGTTTGACCATGGCACCCGTTGCCACGACAGTGACATCCTTCCCGACTCTTTTGACCTCGGCAACACCAAGCGGTATGACAAATTCCCCCTCGGGAACATCGCCTCTGTCCATCATCATGCACATCGGCCACTCAAACATTACCGGGTTGTTATCGCGGACTGCGGCAGCCATCAATCCCTTCGCATCCTTTGGTGTCGCGGGTAATACCACTTTTGTACCGGGGTGATGCAGGTAAGTGCCATGCACGGCCATAGCGTGGTCGTTGCCCAGTTTCGCGCCAGTGCCGGAAGTGACGATCATCACCATGGGCAACGGCGTTTGACTGCCATGGGTAAAATATTGTTGGCCGCCTACAATGGCGATATCCGCAAACGCATAATAGGAGAACGCGCCCATCATAAAATCAACAATCGGGCGGTATCCTTTCTGTGCCGCGCCATAAGCCAAACCATAAAACCCGGCTTCGGCCATCGGCGTATCAATCACCCTGTCCTCGCCAAACTCCTGCGCCAAATCTGCAGTGTGCGGAAAAGTTGGCGCTTGAATGGACTCGCCGAGAATAAACACTTTCTCATCCCGCCGCATTTCCTGTTGAATCGCTTCTTTCATGGCCTCGCAAAATGTGAGTTCTCTTTGCATGTTTTCATTTGTCATTGTCATAACATCTCGAGTAGGTGAAGTTCATTGGAACAATGGGAGAATAGTCTAGGCATAAACCTCTGCCATCAATTCTTCCACGGAAAGATCCGCCGGTTCGCTGTCATCGCAAAATTTTTCAAATGAATCAAATTCCTTTTCGGCATTTTCATCAATTTTTTCCAATTCGCTGACCGTGAACAGTTTTTCTTCCAACACTCTTTCTCGAGCCAGTTTTAGCGGGTTTCGCTTTTCAAATTCTTTCTCTATTCCTTCGATATCTCTTTCTTGCCAACCTGCCTTGTCGGGCGTACCAACGGCGTGAGGCGCTGCCCGGAGGGTTTTCGCTTCGATCAGCGTAGGGCCTTCGCCGTTTCTGGCGCGATCAATCGCTTTTAGCGCAACTTCCGCAACCGCAAAGACATCCATCCCGTCCACTACAATACCGGGCATGCCGTAGCCATTGGCCAAATCAGCGAAATCGGACTTCGGGTGTTTATTATTTGAAAATTGGTTCATGCCATTGTTTTCACACAGGTAAATAATGGGCAGTTTATCGTTGTTAGCTAATATAAAACTTTCGTGAATACGTCCCTCACTGTAAGTCCCATCACCGGTACACACGGCCACCACTTGTTGTTTATTTTCACGTTTGGCCGCCCACGCCCAGCCAACGGCTATGGTTGGGTTGTAACCGACAAAACCGGACATCAACAACACATTGTCATCCGGATGGCAAAAATGCCAACCTGAACGCCCGGCGCAACACCCGGTTATTTTTCCGCTGTGTTCGGCAACATAGTTTTTTATGTCAATGCCTTTGCTTAACAGGTGTACGACACCGTGGCCGCGATGATAGGGGCTTAAGGTGTCTTCTTTCTTTAGTAGAGAGCAAAGTCCAACACCGGGGGCAATACTACCTTTTGAAGAATGATAAAAAGGTAACATTTGTCCTCGTAGCATGCGCGCCACTAAACGCGTGTCAAAATGGTCGGCCCTGGCCAGATTGACGTATATTTTTTTCATTTGAGCTTTTGTTAACTTCATGATTGATCTCTAACCCGACAAAAGAGGAAAATTCAGTAATGAATCATTAGTTTATTTGGACAGAAGTTTATTTAGGCAGATCTATCAGATACTGCTTTCATCACGAAACGGTAAAACTCTATCACGATAAACAATGATTACAGTTATCCATTCATGTAATTTACTTGACCAAATCTGTAAATCAGAGAACTATTGAAGGAAAAGCACTGTATTAATCAGCGTTTGTTTAGCTGCTTTTGAATCACGGAGGGAGATTGGCCGAAGTTGGATCTGAATATTCTGGAAAATGAGGATGTTTGGTGATAGCCCACCTTCTCGGCAATTTCCGTTATCGTATAGTTATTGGTTTTTAGCAGCCGGTACGCTTCGTTGAGGCGGGCGTTAATGACGTACTGATGAACAGAGCTGCCGAAGAGCTGTAGAAATCCCGATGTCATTTTATTGATATTCATCCCGAACGTTCTACTCAGCTCTTGCAGCGTGGGAGGCTCGGTTAGATGCGCATCAATCAGGCGGCGAATATCATGCAGTATTGTTATGTCACGTTGGCGCAACAGAGGCACCGATGGCGCCACAATAGCAGGAGCCTTTTCCATTTCCATGTAACGCGCGACATGATAAACCAGCTCTGTCAACTTTGCTCTTAAGTACAGTTGCCTGAGCGTCGATGGCAAAGGGCTAACAGTAACCATATCTCGCAACAATTGCCGCATGGCTTTATCCATCGCGAATTGACGCGCAGCGGAACCCAGCGGCTGTTTATCCCTCGGTTTTTTGAACATCTGCTGGAAACAAGATTGAGACATACCGCTAAAAGACTGCAATGCCGCAGGAGAGCAGAAAAAACGAATACTGGTGTGCATTTTAGCAGGCTTACCGGGCTTACTTTGATAAAATATCGGCGTGTCACCGTAATCCAGAATCAGACAGTGTCCAGGCTGTAGAGAATGTCTTTTCCCATCTGGCCCCAAGGCGCACTCTTGGCCACCTTGTAGAGAAAAATTGAACGCCAGATAACCGTCCTGCCGCCAAAAAGTATGCTCGGGTCGCCTGTCATCACCTGAGAAAATAACCAAGGCTATATCCTCCTTGGGCACAAACACTTCTGCCAACGCATGTTCCCTAACGCAGCTATCACTACGCCAGGGTCGCATCTGAAAAGAATCAAACGCTTCCATGGACCATAGATCGACCAGATAGTGAGATGCCCGGCTTAAAACGCCGACATAGGATTTAAGAGACAATTCTATCGCTCTATTTTCCATACACTTCTGCTAAGCTTTTAATGCTTCTTGTGAAAGACCACGTTGTTAGTATTAAACCTGCTATAGCGACTAGCTACTGGTATTTCGCTCCCATCAAAGGTTCTCATCTATTTGATTTGATACGCTTCAGATAAAACTTTCCAGCACATCCAGCTTTTCCTTTCTGACATTTTTTTCAGTTACGGGCTTAATACGATGTCTCTATCCTGGAGCGGGAGTCATCACTGAATACATCCGCAGGAGCAGCAAAGCAATGGTGGTTTTTTTGACCCGCTGGGCTTTGCTGGCGAGAGTCCCCAGCAACGGCGATCCTCCTGACGACGAGCAGGAGTGCGACTGTAGCTATGCCAAGCTCATTGGCGGAGCGGGCAATGCGAATAGCAATTTCGCCACGGTTGGCAACCAGAATCTTTTGAAAGCTTTTATCTTCCCGCAAGTCATGCACTCCCCGGAATCAGCATATAACAGCACCGGGAGTCAACACCCCGTTCAGGCATCTTGGGGGAGATACAACGCTGACACCATGGGAGGTTCGGCCAAAATAATTAGCATATACGGACATCCCGCCAATACTCCCGGGTAGGAGGGAGAGTTCGCAGGCCGTCTAAAAACCGGGAGTTACCACCCGAGGCGTAGCGCAACACCCATTGCACCATCTGATTTCTATCGCAGATTACCCGGGCTGCTTCCTGGTGATTGCCATCATCGGCCCGCGCCAGCTCGGCAAAACAATCCTGACTGAGCACGTAAATGGAGTGATTTTCACTTTCAAACTTAATTTATCCAGTGTTTTTTCACTTTTAACATTGAAATACGCTGATTTATAGGATAGGGTGTGCAAAATCTCCAGTCAGAGCCAGTCACAATGTTCATCCGCCTGCTCAGTGCCCCCCTGAAAAACCCCAAAAGCTTCTTCCTGTTCGGCCCCAGGGGAACCGGGAAAACAACCTGGCTCAAAACGCATTTACCTGACGCCCTGTTTATCAACCTGCTTCACACCGAGCTTTATACGTTACTACTGGCCAATCCCGGTAAACTGAGGAACCTCATTCCACCGGGCCACACCGGCTGGATCGTTATCGATGAAGTACAGCGCATTCCCGCCCTGCTGAACGAAGTCCATGACCTGATAGAAGCAAGGGGTTTGCGTTTTGTGTTAACCGGCTCCAGCGCGAGAACCTTAAGACGGGCCGGCGTTAACCTGCTTGCTGGCCGTGCCCTGACCTACCACATGCACCCGATCACGGTTATCGAGCAAGAGGAGGCCTTTTCACTCCAGCAATCATTGCAGCTCGGCCACCTCCCCGCCCGCTTTAGCGAAGCGGAGCCATTGAAGTATCTCAAAGACTACGTACAAACCTACCTGCGCGAGGAAGTGATGCAGGAAGGCCTGACCCGCAACATCGCACACTTTGCCCGCTTCCTTGAAGTCGCCAGTTTTTCCCAGGCCGAAACCGTCAGTATCAGCGACATTGCTCGCGAAGCCCTTATCGAACGCAGTGTCGCCGACAACTATTTTTCCATTTTGGACGATCTGCTCATCGCCACCAGGCTGCCGGTGTTCAGCCGCAAAGCCAAACGTAAACTGATGACGCAGAAAAAATTCTATTATTTCGACGTGGGTGTTTTCAGGGCGATACGCCCGCGCGGCCCGCTTGACTCGGATGCCGAAATCGACGGCCCGGCGCTGGAAACACTGGTTTTGCAAGAACTCAGGGCCATCAATGACTACTACGGCTACGACTACCAACTTTATTATTGGCGCACGAAAAACAAGCTGGAAATTGATTTTGTGCTCTATGGCCCCAACGGACTGATAGCCATTGAGGTAAAACGTTCCAGCCAGATACAGCACAAGCAAACCCGGGCATTGAGGGAATTCAAAAAGGACTATCCGCCCGCCAGGTGTTACGTCTTTTATGGTGGTTCGACAACGCTTTATGAGGAGCAGGTAACGATTATTCCCGTTGCGCAAGCTTTGCAGGACTTGCCAAAAATACTGGCGAGCACACTACCGACCCCTGTCAACTCGGAATAGGTCCGGGAAAGCAATTTATGGCGGAGGGCGGTGTGGCCCATTTGCATGGTACCCGAGGCCAGGGCGGCGAGTTCATTAGCCCGTGCGCCACACGGCTGTTCAGTTGCCCGGCGGGGGTGGCCTCGTTGATAAAAGGATTACAGTCAATATTCGGGAACACCAGAGATTGCCTCAAGGTTCCCCCGAATTATGCAATCATAATAGACGGTGGCTTTCGCTTGTGGTTACGACCCGCGCCTTCAGGGTTTCTCGTAACCCGTGATAGCTACAATTGCACGGTTTTTATCCTCGGCCTCCACACCGAAGGCCAAATTGGCTGTATAGATTATGCCATCGCGCACCACGATGCTGGTCGGCCCCTGGAGCGGCCCGCCGACGCCGGCGACCCGTCGCTGAGTAATTCCCAACGGACCCGCCTGTGGTGCTATAACCACAATCTGATTGATTCCACTTTCTGCGGCGTAGATATAACCATCCGAATCAATGTCGATTCCGTCGAAATAGGAATGGCCTAGTGAGTGTTCTACTGCTTTGCCTGCAGTCCCGTCCTGCTTGATGGGAATGCGGATGATGCGGCCTTCCACGGTGGTTGTGGCCCCATAGATGTTTTTTTTCTCATTATCAAGAACCAGCACGTTAACGCCCATCGGTATTCGTGGGTCGGAATAGTTTAGCAATTTGTCCGCCGACCACAGAGTGACGGCTCCGTCCTTTGAAATCTTCCAGATGCCGGCATAGGTGAGGTCGCTCATATAGATGTTGCCCGCGCTGTCAACATCCACGTCGTCAGGAAAACAAAAGGGGTGGCCGTCGCCGCGGGTTGCAATCGCTTCAACCGCGCCTGTCGCAGGATCCACCCGATAGATGCCGCTACGGGTCACCCGCACGTCAGCACAGGCACCGTTATTAGGGAGTTCCTCAAATTCGGAATGCTGGGCATAGGCGACAATTATTTTGCCGTCATTGTCAAAAGCTATGCCCAGGGCTTTGCCCTGTCCCATCTCTTCTTTAGAGGGGATGGTGGCTACAAGATCGAAGGTACCGTCTTCATGTACACGATAGAGCTCTTGGCTGGCCGTGGTGGCATAGAGATTGCCCTTGGAATCCATGGCCAAATCTCCGGGCGCCTGGGGAAGCTGCGCAACAATACGCATTTCAGATGCTTGTGCCATTATACTGAAGAGCGCTGCGGCAAGGATTGCCCCTAACATAGACCCCGTTTTCATATATTTACCTCCTGATAATCCAAAGATAGGTTGATTTCCGCGAAACGCTTAATGTTTGCTGCTACCATTTGAGCAATACTCCTCCATCGACTGGGATATTGACGCCCGTAATCCAGGAGCCGGCCAAGGACGACAGAAAAATAACGATACCAGCCATATCATCCGGCATACCGATCCGCCCAAGCGGATTATCCTCGCCACGCAGGTGCGCTGCTGTGCGCACATTGGGAAACATGGCCGGAGATATGGCGTTAACCGTAATGCGATCCTCCGCCAGGCGCCGCGCCAAGTGTGATGTCAAATGAATCAGGGCCGCCTTGCTGGACGAATAGGAGTAAAGATTATCTCCAGGAACGCGCATACCCAATACCGAAGCAATATTAATAATACGCGCGGGGTCATCCGTGCTGGCTGCCTGTTTTAATTTACCGAGTAACTGCCGGGTTAGGAAAAAAGGCGATTTCGTATTGATATCCATCACCTGATCCCAGTTTGCTTCAGAGAAATTTTCCAGCGTGTCGCCAACCACAATTCCCGCGTTATTGACCAGAATATGCAACCTGTCTTCCTTTTCACCAAAACACTCAACCAGAGCACTAACACCGGCCAGGGTGGACAGATCGCCGGGCACTGGAATGCATTCCCCAAACCGGGAGAGTTCCCTGGCTGTATCCAGGCATTCTGATTCTGCTATTGATGTGATGTAGGTACGCACCCCGTTTTCCACCAGACCGCGGGCGATCATGGCGCCGATACCCCGCGAGCCACCGGTGACAATCGCGACCTTGCCCGACACATCAAATAGCTGGTTAATCTGTGTCATGGTTTTCTATATGCCTCTCTTAATCAGACTTTTTGCGGTGCCATATTGACTACTGTTTCCGTTTCCACTGCAGAAATTTCGGTAGCTTCAGCTTTTTCCACTTCTGCCAAGTCATCCTCTACGTTGCCGGCGGCTTTTAACCACAACCCTATACTTGCTACAGAACAAGGCGTTAGAAGCAAAATAGCCCAGCGCAGGGATTCATCCCCCACATAAGGCACGAGCCAATCACTGAAGAGTCCGACGAATTGAGGGCCAAGGCCAAGCCCAATCATGTTTGCCATGAACAGAACGATGGCAATCGCCGTGGCCCGCATACGGATGGGCGCCAGGCTTTGCACAAGTGCATAGAAGGGCCCAAAGGCGAAGAAGAACAGTAAGTAGCTGATGAACATAACACCGAGAGCAAGGTGCATATTGCCGGTGAGATAAATAACGAAACTCAACGGAATGGGAATAGAGCTGATCAGGGCAAGCAGGAGAATTTGGTGGCGCTCATTGGTGGAGAAATATTTATGCACCACGTGGCCACCAAGATATAAACCCAACGCGCCAGCCCCGCCGGAGACAAGCGCCAGCCATGTACCGAGTGCGCCTCCGGTAAGGTCATGGTACCGTGAGAAGAATACCGCGAGCCATTGCCCGACACCGTTAGATACGACCACGGCGAGTGTGTGCCCCAGCACCAGATTGCGGAACGTTGCCTGGCTCCACAACGTTTTTAGTGTGATTATCATGCCTGGCGCATTTTCACGTGTGGAAACCGCATGCCCCTGACGCGTAGGTTCCCGAATAGTGAATTTAACCAAAAGGGCCAGAATCAATCCCGGCACACCAAATACAAAAAAGGCGGCTCGCCATCCAAAGTATTCGGAAATCCAGCCACCGGAGGCATAACCCACCAGAATACCCAGAGGAATGCCCAGGGAGTAAATGGAAAGCGCCTTGGCGCGGTCACCTTTTTCAAAATAATCCGCGATAAGAGAATGAGCAGGCGGCGTACAACCCGCCTCACCAATGCCCACACCGACACGAACCAGAGCAAGCTGTACAAAGTTCATCACCAGGCCGCTGGCCAGCGTCATGAACGACCATATGATGGCACAGAGTGAAATGATATTGACGCGATTTGCACGATCCGCCAAACGGGCAATGGGAATACCCAGAGTCGCATAAAACAGGGCAAAAGCGATGCCTGATAAAAAACCAAGCTGTGTATCACTTAACCCAAACTCAAGCTTAATTGGTTCCATCAAAAGGCTAAAGATTTGCCGGTCCAGAAAATTTGAGGTATAGACCAACATTAGAAGAACAACGATGTAATTCTTATAGCGATTGCTATTCACAAATTACTCCATCTGCATTTCACTGCGGCCAGGCAGTGCTGCATGTCGAGACAACGTCGACATCGGTATTCACGCTTGATATTGCGCCTCTGCGATCAACCTCTCTGGAACATCTATGATTTTAGATCGCAGATATTCCCCCAGTGATTTGGCCTGCCCGTCGGTGCGGATGGAGGCGGCAATGCCCTCGCCCAGCACACCATGCACAAAAAAGTTCAGCGCTTTGATATTCGGCAGCTCATAACGCTCCACCTTAAAACCGGCCATATCCGGCAGCAGTTCCCTGAACTTGTCCGCTGTCAGGAAGTGGTAGAGGAACGAATAGGTTTCATCCGTCTTCGCCCAAACGCCAACGTTGGCCGCACCGCCCTTATCGCCGGAACGGGCGCCGAACAGACGACCGAGCGGAATGCGCCTGGTTGGGCCGGATGGCGGCAACGGGATATCCACCGGGACGCTCTGATACCCGACAGGTTCAAGCCCCAGCTTCTGGGTAGGTTCCACTGCTGTCACCGACCCGTTCAGGTGAACTCGCTCGGTGATATATTTGCTGTCAACCAGCGCGGGCCAATGCTCTGTCACCGGGCCTGGCGCGTTGGCTGGCGCCCGACCGTACAGGCCGGGATAGTTGCCAAGGGCAAGTTCGGTTGATTTGGCATAGAACAGGCGCCCGACCAGATCAGGATCCTGTGAATAAGCAATAATCCTGAGCGTTGCCGTGGCTTCATCATTGCTGTTCGGATCTTCCTTATCCGTCCGCAGAAGCTGAACGCTGACTTTATCGAATTTGTCTTTGCCGCCCAGGTTCTTGAAGAGCTGATCCGTGAACAACTCAGCTTTTTCTTCAATGTCCAGACCTGTTATCAGCAACTCCACGCTGGCGCGGTAACCCGCGCTCAGGTTCATGCACACTTTGTGGGTGGCCGGCGGGCAAGAGCCTTTGGTACCGCTTACGCGCACACGGTCCGGCCCCACCTGCTCAAAGGTCATGCTGTCAAAATGCGCGATCACGTCGGGGTTTTTATAGGCCGGCGCATTGATCTCGTATAGGGATTGTGCGGTTATGGTCCCAATCGACGCTATGCCGCCCGTCCCGGGATGTTTGGTGATTGTAAAACTGCCATCCGCTTCAATCTCGGCTATCGGGTAACCGATATTGTCAAAATCGGGCACCTCCTGAAAGAAGGCGTAATTCCCGCCAAACACACTTGGGCCACATTCCGTTAAGTGCCCCGCCACCAGCGCACCGGCGAGCGCATCATAGTCGTCACGTTTCCAGCCAAAATGCCAGGCTGCGGGCCCCATCACCACGGCGGCATCGGTAACGCGGGGGCAGATCACCACATCGGCGCCCTGATCCAGGGCTTCCTTAATGCCCCAGGCGCCAAGGTAAGCGTTCGCCGTTACAGCTTTATGTTTGTAGTCCCGGTATTTCACCCCGGTATCGATGCTGGCAAACGCTTCGCCTGCGGCCATCAGTTCATCAAGCCGTGGCATCAGATTGTCACCATCAATCCAGGCAACCTTGACATCCAGGCCCTGCTCTTCTGCAATCGCTTCAATCTCTCTTGCGCAGCCTTCAGGGTTCAAGCCGCCCGCATTGGTCACAACCTTGATGCCCTTTTCCTTACACAGACCCAGCACATCCCGCATCTGTTTGACAAACGTGCCCACATACCCGGTTTCCGGGTCTTTGGATTTTTTACCGTGCAGGATCGACATGGTCAGTTCGGCCAGATATTCACCGGTCAGCACATCTATCGGCCCACCTTCGATCATGGTCCGTGCGGCAGACAGTCTGTCCCCGTAAAAACCGCTGCAGTTGGCTACGCGTAATAGGTCTTTCTTCTGTTCACTCATGTTCCTACCTTTCCGTTCAATACACTTTCGAAATGCTGTTTTCTATACGGCCTCTTTAACCGGATCGACAAACAACGCTTTTAACTTGAGCTTTTCTGGTTTGCCGGAAAAACTGCGTGGAATGGCGTCCATCACCCGCATTTTTTTGGGGATTTTGTAACCCGCCAGTTTGCCACGACAAAAAGATCTGACGTCTTCTATCATCATGTTTTCCCTTTTTTCTTTCAGTACCACCACGACCACGACCATTTCACCCCAACCGTCAGGATCCGGCAGCCCCAGAACCACCATATCCTCGATGTCCGGATGCTGCCGCAGGACGTTCTCAACCTCACGGGGATAGACGTTCTCCGCCCCCGTCTTGATCAACTCCTTCTTGCGGTCGACGAAGTAGAGAAACCCCTCGCCGTCTAATTTTCCGAGATCCCCCGTATGCAGCCATTCCCCCGTATAAAGTTCCCGACTGCTTGTCTCATTACGCCAATAGCCGGGGATGCAGGTGCGAGAGCGAATCATGATCTCGCCCACCTCATCAACGTTCAGCGGCACCCCGGCCTCATCCCAGACCTGAAGATCGATCCCTGGAAAGGGTCTGCCGCAACTTAAGGGTCTCTTGAAATAATCCTCGTCAAAAATTGCGACAGCCGTGCCTGTCACCTCCGTTTGCCCATAGACGCCCATATAACGGCAATCGACTTTCTCACAAAACGCTCGTATTCGCGCGGCGTGCGCCGAACCAATCCCGCCACCGCCCAGTAAGAGACGGAACGATGAAAACGAAGCATTGTCCTGATCCGCCACTTCCAACAATGTCGTGTCGTAAGGCGGTGGCAGCATCGCGATGGAGACCCGCGTTTCGGCAATATATCGGGCTGTTTCCCCGGCTGTCATTTTGGGGGGAATCACAATTGTCCCTCCCCTGCTCAATACTGCCCGGGCGCGCAATAGCCCGGCCTGATGAAAGAACGGCATGAACGCCAGAAATACATCCTGTTCCGTTGCGAGAAACGCATCGGCGGTCAGGCGATCAACCATGACGGAGCCTTCATGTGTTTGCAGCGCCCCTTTGGGCCGACCGGTTGTGCCGCTGGTGTAGATCAGCAGGATGGGATGATCGATGTCGATGTCCGTGACCGGGGCAAGGGGATGATTGGCCTCAACCAGTTCATCGGCACTGTGATCCGCACCGGGCACATTCCCTATGCCAATCACAAACCGGATGGAAGGGCAGACCGCTTTCAGTTCGTCCAGTTTATCGGCAAAGTCTTCATGCAGGATCAAGGCTGAGGTTTCGGCGTTATTGAGCATGAAAGCCATTTCACTGACCACATGGCGTGTATTGAGAACATGCAGCAGCACACCCATGGTGGAGGTGGCATAGTGGAAGGCGATATAGTTGGCGCAGTTTGGCGCCAGAATGGAAAGGCGGTCCCCCTTTTTCAGGCCAAGCGTTTGCAGGGCGCCGGCCAGTTTGTTTACCCGGTCATAAAATTCCGTAAAGGTGAACATGCCATCCGGCGCATCAAAAGCGATATTATCGCCAAATTGACTGGCGGCATCCGCCAGAACTTCGTGCATTAACATGGTGTAGCTCCAATCACTTTCCCAAATTTCTCATTACTTCTTTGACGCCATAGCCAGCCAAATTGGCGCCGGACCTGGTCCATCCATCAGTTTTCCTCCCCGGTGAAAACGGCACGCGGATTGTGGATGGTCATCTGGTCCACCTCTTCCTGCGACACACCGGCTTTTAACAGGGCTGGCACAATGCCTTCGGACACATAACAGAAATGCCAGTTGGGTGCGAAATCAGGCACTTTGTGACCGAAGGTTTTAGAGCAGCAACCCGCATCATGAGAAAGGACCATGCGTTTTGCCCAGCCCCTTTTACAGAGGGCTGAGATGGTTTCCACACGCATGTCGTCCGGTGAGGTTACATCAGGGCCATAGGCAAACTGGTCCATCCCGATGTAACTGCCGCGTTTCATGATACGTTCCAGGTACTCGAGATCCCGATGGAAACCACAGTGACCAATCACCACGCGATTGAGATCAACGCCTTCATCTTCCATAATGTCCTGCTGGAGCGAGCCTTGTTGTTCGGCTAAATTTGTGTGCGTGGATATAGGCACCCCCGTCGCCTTGTGCAGACGGGATGCTACCCGTATCATTTTTTCGGCATAGTCCGTCACGCCCGCTTTATCGGTTGCGCATTTGACAAGACCCGCCTTGCAATCGGTGCCGGCGATACCCTTTTCAACATCCGGCAGAATTTCCGCCACAATGGCGTCCGCCTCCCAGTGAGACAGTGAAGGCTCCTCCTGATAATAAAAACCGGTGGTGGCAATCACATTCATTTCCGCCTTGTCAGCCACTTCCCGCATGATGTGAATATCACGCCCCAGGTTAATAGCTGTTAAGTCAACCATGGTGTCGACACCCACGGCTTTGGCGGCTTTTACCTTTTTCACAGCATCCTTTACCACCTGCTCGCGGTCCACCCAATGAGGGAACGCTTGGCGCAGTGACCAATTGATGGTAATGATGTGCTCGTGCATCAGGGTGAACCCCATTTCCCGAGGTTCGATCGGACCTGTGATTGTGTTGATTTTCGTCATGGTAGATTCTCGCATTAATTCATAAAAAGGCCGCCATCGATATTCAGCGACTGACCGGTTATAGTCCTTGCCAGTGATGAGGACAGAAAACCGCAGCCTGACCAATGGTTTCCAAAGCTTTCATGATTAATCTCTCGTAATAAGCGGCTTATCCTGGCCAGTAGTCGTAATCCTCTGTGCGGCGATATCCTTCACCAGTGCCTCACGAAGCGTGTTCACCTCCATCAGCGGCTCACTACGCAGAACGCCAACCTCCTCCGCCGTGTAAGGTTGAAACTCGCCGACCAGACTGTTACCGGCAAACTGCAACACCATCCAGTTCAACAGCTCCGCAAGCTGCTTGTTGTCAACCACTGCGTTGGCAGAACCCGGTACCTGTACCAAAAAGTCCCGTCCACCGGAAACGCGGAAAAAGTGACCGATATAGTCTTTTATCGCCGGAACATCTCCAGCACCCTCACCGTTGAGCGAGTGGCAGCCGGCACAGTACATCCTATAGTTGAACTCGGCTCGGGCAGCACGCTTTGCGTCAAACGTCACGGGCTCAGCCCCGGCCGTAAGGGCGGTGGAGCATATCGGCATTAGCAGTGCCGTTAACATCGTGCGCCACGGCCCCATCACTGCAACTCCTG
This sequence comes from Cellvibrionaceae bacterium, assembly GCA_050290225.1. Lineage (GTDB taxonomy): Bacteria > Pseudomonadota > Gammaproteobacteria > Pseudomonadales > Cellvibrionaceae > JBNKHG01. Next base: position 6,023 of record JBNKHG010000083.1, on the reverse strand, counting down.
ATACAGGGACATCAGTCGTTCGCGCTTGATCTTCACAGCGTTGATATCAGTATCCGGATTTGCGGCAAGAATTTTCGCCACCTCTCCGGCGGCGAACGGCTCCACACTGGCGCCCTTATCTCCGCCCAGCGCATTGACTGAATAGTTGAGCACAGACGCCACGCCGGCCTCGCCAAGCAGATGACCTTGACCAGGCATAGCGCCCGTATAAGGAATGCCGGCGATCTCGATTGCGCCGGCCAGACCGTACTGGACAGTCAGGATCAGGTATTCCCTACCTTCCTCGACCGCCGCGATGGCGGCGACACGCTCCTTGAGCGGCGGGAAGATACCCGTGACGCCGGAACCGTCCGCCATGTGGCAAGCGGCACAGCGTTGGAACTGGGCCTGTCCGTCGGATTCGGCAGGACTGCCGGCAAGTGATCCACCGGCTATGAATAGCAGTAAGGTTGTGGTCAGCACGTAAGCAAGGCTGCGCATGACATCCCTCCTCACTGTTCCAGCGCCACACCGACCACAACGGCGGTGGAACAATTGTAGGCGGCGCTCTTGGTGCCAAGACACCAGTTGATATCGTTGGCCTTGTCCGGACGGTATATCGGCCGGTCGCTCTCATTGCGCATGCATGGGCAATTGCCGCTGGGAGATTTACCACAGCAGTCATTGTAGCTAATGATGTAGTTGCGGCCATCGGCCGGATTACGGCAGGTACCAATCCAGGTAATGGGTGACATCTCCGTACCTGGCGGGCAAGTGTTCATGGTGCCGCCCGAGCAGCTACACAAAAAGCCGTCTATTGCACAGTAGCGCCAGTAATCACAGCTAGTTGGATCCCCCTGTTCCCGGATTGCCCCTGGCTCGTGCTCCGCGCTTCTGGCGACGGGCAGCAGGGGGACCGCCGCCGAACCGACCAGTAGCGCACCGAGGCCCCGCAATAGGCTGCGCCTGGAAGAACGTTGCGCCACCTGACGGGCTGATTTTTCAAATACGGTATCGAACCACTTCATCGCTTTCTTCTCCTCTTGATGCACCTATCTGACTTCTGTATACAGGGCACCTTGTTGTGTTTGTTCTTTCAATGCGGATTGCCGGGCAATATGCTCCTGCACGGATGCTACGTTGCGCTCCTTGGCTTCAAACAGACTTTCGAGATGTTCCCGGGAATTGACGATGCCCATGGACGCCACTTTTCCTTCCTCGTCGATGACGACGCCGTAGGGCAACTTGGCAATACCGTAATTCATGCCCAAGTCCTCGGAGACGACATAAGGCAGAGGTTGGAGTCCGTGTTTTCTGACAAACGCCTCGTGGTCCTGCTGCTTTCCATCGCTTGCCAGAATGGCGTCTATCCAGCCCGCTTCGCTATTGACAGCAGATTTCAAGGCAGGCAGCAACGTCTTACAAATTGGGCAGTCAGGAGAGAGAAAAAACAGTAATGTGCTGCGGCCGTTTTCAGAGGCACCGCCAATGGTTAGCACCTTACCCCCCAGGGTCGTTACAGACATGCGCGGCGCCTCGCCACCCACTTGCAGTCGGCGGTTTACCATCAATGCGCCCGCGGGGGCAATGCGCTCATAAAGTACACCAATCTGTCGCACCAGGGCAAAAATCACTATCGCCATGACCACCACAGCGAGCCAAAGCAACAAATTGGAAATGACCAGAAACTCCATCGTTCACCTCCTCAAACCGGACAATAAATGCCTGTTAACCAGTAACTGATCCACAATCAGGTAGAAGAGCATCCCTGCAGTAGGCGCCGCGATGACCAAAATCCAATCCATCCCTATGAGGGAACGGCCAGCCGGAGTCGATGCGCCAATCCATGCAAGGCAGGCTAGCAAAAGATTGCGTACCAGGTGCGATACACTTAGCGCCTGCCGATGCAGGGGACCGGAGCAACCACAGTCCATAGCCTTTCTACCCCTCAATAGATTGGCAGCCATGGCGAGCAGGTAAATCAGAAGCATTGCTGTCGCAACTTTACCGCCATACATACGAGTGATAGGCATCAACATGGCAAGGCCAACGCCAATTTCCAACGCACCCAATAGAAACGCCAACGGGCGCCCGTAAACCGTCGGGAGCAATACATAGTTACCGAGGATGCCGCCGTAATAATAAGGATTGGCCAGCTTGTGCCACCCAGCCCTCAGAAAGAGCCCACCAATGAAGAATGCTGCCGCCAGAGTGATGATCGGATCCATCTAACGACTCCCGTAAACCTGAAATGGTGTCTCCTGACCAAAGGGTTCCATGGTACGTAGAAACTCTCCTGAGTGGGCTTTATACACATCGAGCTGCATGTCCTTATTGGTTACCACCAATAGGGGATCATCGCCGTGGGTCAATGCCAGCGACGTTCCCCAGTTTTCCAATTTAATACGTCCAATCCGCGCCTTTTGTACGGGATTGAAAACCCATATCTCGGAACCACCATTCTTATGGGTGCCGTTGTGGCCGTTCGAGTGCATTAATAAATAAAGTCGCCCCGCCGAATCGGCGCCGATCAGTTGCCACCCCCCCGGCCGCCAGCCATCCGCCAGGTCGTCTTCCGTCAACAACGACCAGCGTTCTCCAATGATGGGAATATCTCCGCTCAAATCGACGGGTTGCATTTCTCCCTTATAGGTCGGGAAATAGTTGATTCCTCCAACCACCGCACTTTTTTCAAAAATGGGGTGCTCTTCCACATCAAAGAATGGTGCAACCCGCTGCTGCCGAGCCACTTGGCCATTTTGGTCCAGTTGTACCGACAACATGCCGCCGTTGCTGCAAAGGGAACTGAAACCACGGGGCCCGGTGGGATAAATCAGCGAGCAACCCGGGGTTGCCACCTCACCCACAACCTCGCGTTTAACGATGTCAACTACCGTCACAGAGGTGGCCGGTGTTAGGTTAAATACCAACAGAAATCGTTCATCACCTATCAACTGCAGGGCGTTGCGTTGCGGCATGGTGACGGATCGTTTGCCGCCGGGAAGCTTAATCTCTCCAACTGGCAATAACGTGGATTTTTCATAGATTGTGATCACATCCGTGCGCTCCCCACGCTGTCCCCGGGAGTAAAATGTTTCCGCTACATACATTTCAGGCCGGGTTGTCGCCTGTACAAACTGGCCGAGAAAAGCAATATTGAACATGCCTTTATATTGGGTTGGCTGTGTCGTCGCATCCGCATCCAGCACTATCATTTTACCGTCCGACCAATGCAGACCAGCGAAATCATGAACGATGATCCAGTGGGGTGGATAGATCTCGGGCAGGGTATTCACCAATCCAATGGTTTCAGGCTTGACGGCCGGCGGCCTGCTTCCCTCGAAAGCAGTCTGATCAACGGGTGTTCCCTGTTTTGAGGGCACACCGTTCACGGATTTCTGTTTTCCGGATAGTTGTGTGGTGCCACATCCTGCCAACAGCAATCCCATAATCAAGATAACTACCAGACACAACGAATGCACGGCGTTCACCGGTATTTTTCGAACTGGGTCTTTTGACAAATACATTTCGTGAACTCCTGCAATTACTGTAAACGGCCAATGCCAACGGCTCCGCCGGTGACCAGGGACTTTTTTCCGGAAAGGTCAAAAAGAGATAAAGCTTTCATTTGAATATCCTCGAGGTAATGCATCCGCTTGCAATGCAAGCTTCCGCGCCCGCCTTGGCCAGTTCCAAAGCGATACCTCGCCCCAAGCCCTGACTGCTACCCGTCACTAAAGCCACCTGCTCTCTCAGTGGTTTCTTTGTACCTCTCTTTACTCAATTAGGCTCGTGGGGTTTTCCAGTTGCTCTCGCAGGGCGTTGAGAAATTGCGCACCGGTCGCGCCGTCCAAAACGCGGTGATCCAGCGACAAGGTGGCTCGCAGGACGGTGGCCATGCCAATTTCATGGTTGTTAATTACCGGCATGGGTTTGGCGCTGCCGATGGCCAGGATCGCGGTTTGCGGCGGGTTGATGATGGCATCGAACTGGTTGATGTTGTACATGCCCAGGTTGGAGATGCTGAAGGAGCCACCCAAAATTTCGTCCATTTTTAGCTGGCCCGCTTTTGCCCGCGCTGCAAGCTCTTTCGCTTGAATTGCGATCTCCTGCACGCTTTTTTGGTCGGCCTGGCGAATGACGGGGGTGGAGAGTCCACCTTCCACCGCCATGACCACGGAGATGTCCGCCTGCCGGTATTGGTGGACTGTGTTGTCCACGTATTGGCTATTGACTGCCGGATGAGCCATCAAGGTAGTGGCGCTGGCTTTGATGATCAGGTCGTTGACGGAGATTTTCTGGTCAGGATGCACCGCATTATGGTCTTTTTTCAAGGCCAGGAGATTGTCCATGGCGATGTCCACACTCACCCGGAAGTGCGGGATGGTTTGTTTGGCCTCGGTCATCCGCGCTGCTATCACTTTGCGCAGCGGTGTCAGTGGGACAACGTCAAAAGGTTCTGCGTGACTCATCCGGCAGTTTCCTCCAGCAAGGCGATGGTGGTTTGCACTTCGCCTTCGTCGCCTTCATCGAGCAGTATTTTGACCAGCGTGCCTGTTATTGGCGACTCCAACTCTTCCACAGCTTTGGCGGTTTCAATGTCAACGAGGATTTCGCCTTGGGTAATGGCATCGCCTTCGGCTTTATGCCATTTGGCGATGGTGCCTTCGGTGATGCCCATGCCGGATTTGGGGATTTTTAATTCGATGCTCATGTGTTTTCTCCGTTACAGAATCTTTTTCACGGCGGCGATGATGGTGTCTTTGTTGGGATACAAGGGCTTTTCCATTACGGGGCTGAAGGGGATGTGCACGTTGGGGGTGGTGACCCGTTGAATCGGTTTTTTCAGGCTCTCGAAAGCTTCCTCGCCGATCACTGCGGCAATTTCCGAGGCGGCACTGCCGGTGCGGTGGGCGTTGTCGACGATGACGCAGCGGCCGGTTTTGGCCACCGATTTCACTAGAGTTTCGGTGTCCAGAGGTACCAATGTTCTGGGGTCGACGACTTCGACTGAGATGCCTTCGCTGGCGAGAGCTTTAGCCGCCGCCAGGGCTTTGGGCAGACAGCCACCGATGGCGATGACGGTGACGTCGCTGCCGCTTTGTTTGATGGCCGCCTGGCCGATGGGCACCAGATGGTCCGGGTCTGTAATCACGTCCTCTTTCCCCGCCCACAGGTTGACGTCTTCAAAGACCAATACGGGATCATCATCGCGCACGGCGCTCTTTAGCAGGCCTTTCATGTCCGCCGCAGTGGCGGGAATGACGATTTTGAGCCCCGGTACATTCATAAACAGCGGATAGGGCCGGTCGGAATGCTGCGCGGCCATGGAGATGTTGTGATACATGGAGGCACGAAATACGATTGGCACTTCCAACTGCCCTGCCGTCATGTAGCGCAGTTTGGCGGCTTGATTGATGACCTGGTCGGAAGCCAGGTAAACGAAGCTGGCAATGGTAAGGTCAACAATGGGGCGCAGCCCGGTCAGGGCCGCGCCGATGCCCATACCCGTCAAACCGTTTTCAGAAATCGGCGTATTCCACAGACGGGTTTCATCGAAGTCACGATACAAGTCCGTACCGCCATAGCAGGAGATGTCCTCGCCGATGAGGATAACGCGCTCGTCTCGGAGCATTTCTTCGCGTTCGGCTTCGACGATGGCTTCCATATAGCTGAGGCGGGTTGTCGGCTTATCTTCCTCAACTTCCGTTTTGTTGATCAATGGCTTTACGGCAGGCGTGCTGTACAGGTAATCATAAACCGCGTCGGCATCGGGTTCCGGGCTTTCGAGGGCGAAGGCGAGCGCTTCATTCACCTCGTCAATAACGGTTTGCTCAATCGCAGACAATTCAGCTTCGCCGATGCCTTCGGCCAAGAGCTGTTGCTTGTAGATCACCAGGGGGTCCCGCTCGGCTTGCCAGCGGTCGATTTCGGCCTGTTCCCGATACGGCATGGCAATCGTCAAGCCCACGGCATGTTCATCAAAGCGATAGGTTTTGGCCTCGATCAGGGTGGGGCCTTCGCCGCGACGTGCCCGCTCGACG
>JBNKHG010000082.1:0-10304 GCA_050290225.1 Cellvibrionaceae bacterium | reverse complement strand
TAGAGCCTACGCAACATCCAGATACGCCGCACTGGCAAAGCCCACGCCCTTCCCCCATCGCCGGTTCCGGTGGTGGGCGAAATTTTCAATCGACGCCCGATTTCCCACGCAGGCGGCATAGCGCCTGCCGAATTGCCGGATGTGCTCCAGCCAGTTATCCGGATTAATGCCCAATCGCGACACCATGTCGGGCAAATCGGCGGCGATGGAATCGTGCTTACCGTAGTCAAGCAGACTGGGTATCCTATTTGTTACGCTATCTATTGGCATACATGGCCAGAAGCGGCGTGGCGAGCCCGTGCAAGCTCGGCCCGATCCACGCCAATGTATTCTATCCCTCAACGATTTCCGGCAGTTGTTCTCGCAGTTTGTTCTTGGCGATTTTTTCCAGCGTGGAACGCGGCAGTGCGTCGACGACATGAACATCCCGTACGACCTTGAAGTCCGCCAGTCTGTTTCGGCAAACGTCGATAATATTTTGTTTGAGTGCTTCAGGCGCATCGTCATGGGGTATCACAAAAGCCACCGGGACTTCATCCAGCATGGTGTGTTTTTGACCCACAACGGCACATTCACTCACCCAGCCGGTTTCCAGGATTACAGCTTCCACTTCCGAGGCGGCTACATTCTCCCCGCCAACTTTTAACATGTCTTTGTCGCGGTCTTTAAAAAAGAGGTTGCCTTCCCCATCCATGCCAACGATATCGCCGGTATCCAACCAGCCGTCTTCGTCAAAACTCTTGGCGGTAGCTTCGGGATTGTTGAAGTACTCCTTGAACAGGTTGATGCCGCGTACGCCGCGGATAAACAAGCGGCCTTGCTCCCCCGGTTGAATCCATGTGCCGTCCGGGTGGCAAATACGAATGGCGTATTCCGCTGCTGCCCTTCCCATGGTTAAGTGAGGCCCGGGATGCTCCAGGTCACCGACAATGCCATGAGTCACGGTTTCGGTCATTCCCCACCAACCCAGGGTGGTGAGCTTGAAGTGCCGGTCAATGTCCGGTACATGTATGCCCAGGCCCCAAAAGCGGTAGGTATGCTTTTCTGGAACGGGTTGTTTTAGCAGAGCATTAACACAGAAATACACCATAGAGCACCAGGTAACCTGGTGTTTTAACGAAACAGCCCAGAACCGCGAGGCGGAGAATTTGGGCTGCAATACGATGGTGCCGCCCACCCAAAGGCTGCCCAGCAAAGAATAGGACTGAGCATTGGTATGGAACAGCGGCATAGTGATCAGGGTGACATCTTCATGCCTCAGTTTCATATGGGACGCATTGACCTGAGCTCCCCAGATGACATTGGCATGGGTCCAGAGCACGGCTTTGGGGCGGGAGGTGGTGCCAGAGGTGTACTGAATACCCAGGTCCGCCATGGGGTCGGTGGGGCGTTGCGCGAAATCGCCGGGTTCCGCCAACAGTTCGGCGAAGGACAGATGGGGAACATTGGGTACGTCGGCCGACGTGCCCGCATTGTTGTCCGTTACCACCATAAATTGGATTGCCGGGGCAGACTCATGCACCAGTGAAGCAAAACCGGGCTGCGTGACGGCACAGCTTACGCCAGCATGATCGGCAAAGTATTCCATATCGCGGGCGACGGAGCGGGTGTTGGTGGATACGGCGATGGCGCCCAGATGGGCGCAGGCGAACCAACAGATGATAAATTCGGGGCTGTTGTCCAGGTGGATCAGCACCCGGTCGCCAGGCTGGATACCACGCCGGTGCAAAGCCGCAGCCAGGGCTTTGCTATCGCGTTGAATTTCCGCATAGGTCCACTGGCAGGATGCACCCTCAAAGGGCTCCCAGATCAGGAAGGGTTTATCGGGTGCGCGTTCCACCCATTGTGCTAAAAGCCAGGGCAGGTCGCGGCCCTGAAGCATCATCTGGCGAGCACTGTCGATATCTGTTCGTAGTGGCATGTGTGTCCGCTTCACTTTTAAAGTACAGTAATGAGTAACTTGTGCCGGGTTAGCTGAATGTACAATTCTTTTGACAACGGCTTTGCCGAAGGAAAGTTACAGGTATTAATCCAAAATGGCTTGATAGGTCATCTGGTGCATACGGGCACGAGTAGTCAAGCTCACCCCCGAAGGAACAAGTTGCGTTAAAACCAGGCCAATAAGTTTCTGCTCAGGGTCAATCCAAAAATCAGTGCTAGCCGCCCCTCCCCAGGAATATTGCCCATCGGAACCGGCTATTCCAGCAGCAATTGCATTTGTCACCACAAGACCGCAAAACCCAAATCCCAAACCTTTACCTTGGGCAGCACTTGGATCTATATACGCTAAGGGCCGTTCTCCAAATTCAGGCCCCAAATGATTGGACAGAATAAGCCTTACCGTAGTCGGACTAAGAATACGCACACCGTCTAACTCGCCTTGATTCAACAACATTTGCGAAAAGCGAAGGTAGTCGGCGGCTGTGCCGACAAGACCCGTCCCACCGGATTCGAAAGACGGTGGTTGGGTGTAGCGGTTTTGTTGTATTGTCCGATGAATAAAATCAGGGGGCGGGAGTGTATCCGTGGCTACTATTTTTCCATCAGGTCCGGCTTCATAAAGCCGAGCGAGCCTCCCGCTTTTTTCTGCCGGCACATAAAATGCCGTATCCTCCATGCTGAGCGGTTCGAAAATCCGGTGCCTTAGAAATTCACCATACGATTGGCCTGAAACAACTTCCATTAATCGACCGAGTACTTCCATGGATTCGCTATAGAACCATTTTTCGCCCGGTTGCGAGGTAAGCGGCAATTCTGCAATTTTTCTGACGTACTCTTCAGTACTCAACGTTTCCCGCGCTTTGGTGTAGATCACTCCAGCTTCCCGATACATCACAGAAACAGGCTTCTCCGGAAAAGGAAAAAAGCTGATTCCACCGGTATGCGTTAACAGATGGCGAATGGTTAGAGGCTGTTTTGCATCGACAAGACCTTTATCTGTCCAGACTTTTAAGTCTCTGAATTCAGGCAGATAGTCTGCAACCGGATCGTCGAGGAAAAATCGGCCCTCTTCATAGAGGATCATTACTGCTACAGCGGTAACAGGTTTTGTCATGGAGTAGAGTCGAAAGATTGTATCAGCTGACAGGGGTATCTGGTTCTCCACATCCGCATAACCCAGGGCTTCAAAGTGAACTACCTTGCCCCGGCGTGCTACTGCAGTCAATAAACCGGCAACCTGCGAGCGATCAATGTATTCTCGCATTGTATCGGTGATGCGTGCCAACCGTTCTGTCGACATGCCCACCTGCTCGGGTTGGGAACTCGTCAAACCGTATTGATTCTTCACAACCTCATCTCATCAATCATCAATGTTACAAAAATATACGATAATAGTTTAAGTCAGCATTCCAAAAATCCACCTAGATGTTCTCAAAGAAGTTTCTCTGGTTGTTGCAATTTCTCCTTAAGAGTAGCCAGGAACTTGGCGCCGGTAACGCCGTCAATCACGCGGTGATCCAATGAGAGGGTCGCTCGCAAAACGGTAGCGATGCGGATCTCATTGGTCTTCACAACCGGCGTGACCTTAGCGCTTCCAATTGCCAGAATCGCGGCCTGTGGCGGGTTGATAATCGCATCGAACTGATTGATGTTGTACATACCAAGATTGGAAATGCTGAACGAGCCGCCCAGGATTTCATCCATTTTGAGGCGACCGGCTTTTGCACGTTCCGCAAAATCCCTGACTTGCACCGCAATTTCCTGAACGCTTTTTTGATCGGCTTGGCGAATGACCGGCGTGGACAAGCCTCCGTCCACGGCCATTACCACCGAGATATCCGCCTGCCGGTATTGGTGAATATCGTTTTCCACGCACTGAACATTGACCGCAGGATATTCCATCAGGCTGGCAGCACAGGCTTTGATGATCAGATCATTCACTGAGATTTTCTGTTGCGGATGTGCCGCATTGTATTCTTGCCTTGATTCCACCAATTTATCCACTTCAATATCGACACTGACGCGAAAGTGGGGAATCGTCTGTTTGGCTTCAAGCATGCGCGCCGCAATCACCTTGCGCAGAGGCGTGAGAGGAATAACGTCGTACATGAATCAATTTCCCTCTATGATCGCGATAACCGTGCCGACTTCTGCATCATCTTCCTCGGCCAGCAGTATTTTTTGCAGTGTGCCGCTGACCGGCGATTCCACCTCCTCCAGCGCCTTGGCGGTTTCGATCTCGACAATGATCTCGCCTTCGGTCACCGGCTCACCTTCGGCTTTGTGCCACTTGGCGATGGTGCCTTCGGAAATGCCCATTCCCGTTTTCGGGATTTTTATCTCAACACTCATCTCGGTTCTCCTTTACAGAATTTTTTTCACCACGTCGATAACACGCTCTTTATTGGGGTAAAGCGGCTTCTCCAATACCGGACTGAACGGAATCTGTACATCCGGTGTCGTTACACGCTGAATCGGGCTTTTAAGGCAATCGAACGCTTCTTCTGCCACAACTGCAGCGATTTCAGAGGCCACACTGCCTGTGCGATGGGCGTTATCGATGATGACCAGCCGTCCTGTTTTCGCGACGGAATTCAGTATCGTTTCCCTATCGAGCGGGACAATGGTGCGAAGGTCGATCACTTCCACGGAAACTCCTTCCTGCTCCAGATCCTTCGCTGCAGTCAAAGAGTGATTCAGACAAGCCCCTATGGAAATGACGGTAACATCCGTACCTTCCCTTTTAACATTGGCTTTGCCGATGGGGATCAGGTAGTCCGGATCCGTGGAGACCAGCTCTTTTTTTGCCCAGAGATTCACATCTTCAAAAACGAGGACAGGGTCATCGTCCCGAATCGCCGATTTCAGCAAGCCTTTGGCATCGGCAGGCGTCGCCGGAACAACTATTTTCAAACCGGGGGTATTCATAAACATCGGGTAGGGCCGATCCGAGTGCTGTGCGGCGACACTCACGTTGTAGTACATACAGGCGCGAACCACGAGCGGCACCTGCATCTGACCACCGGTCATATACCGCAGTTTGGCGGCCTGGTTGATTATCTGGTCTGCGGCCAAATAGACAAAGCTGGACATGGTGAGGTCAATAATCGGCCGCAATCCTGTCATGGCTGCACCGACCGCTACGCCAGTCTCCCCCAGTTCAGAGATTGGGGTACTTCTGATCCGGCCCTCATGAATATCATCAAACTGCCCGCCAGAGGCATAGAGATTGATTTCCTGGCCAAACAGGATCACCCGCTCATCTCGCATCATCTCTTCAGTTTGAGCCTGGCCAATCGCATCCAAGTAGCTGATTTTGGCATAGGGTTCAGTCATGGACGATTCCTCGGGTCTGCTGTGGGTAATGAATGGGGTTGCTAAACATGAAATCATAAACCCGCGCCGGATCGGGCAGCGGGCTATCCAGCGCAAAGGCGACGGCCTCGGAGACTTCTTCGGACACTTCCGATTCAATGGCTTGTAACGCCGCTTCACCCATGCCTTCGCTCAGTAATACCTGTTTATATAGCACCAGCGGATCCCGATTCGCTTTATAGTCTTCAATCTGCGCCTCGTCCCGATAAGCAACGGGGATACTCAGGCTAACGGCGTGTTCCTCAAACCGATAGGTACGGGCTTCAACCAGGCAGGGCCCTTTACCTTCCCGGGCACGTTCGACCGCCATCTGGGTGGCCTCATAAACCGCCATGACATCCTGGCCGTCGACGCTCACACCGGGCATGCCAAAACCTTCTGCACGCTTGGCGATATCAGGTTGGCCATGGGATCGGGCAAGCGAAGTGGTAACGGCATACAGATTGTTTTCACAAAAGAACACGACTGGCAGTTTCCAGATAGATGCCATGTTCAGGGATTCATGGAATGCGCCTTCATTGACTGCCCCATCGCCAAAAAAACACAGGCTGACCTGGTCGCTGCCACGAACCTGCGCACTCAATCCCGCGCCGGTTGCCAGGGGAATGCCGCCACCGACAATGGCCGATTCACCGATAATGCCAACGCTGGCATCGGCCAGATGCATGGAGCCACCCCGGCCTTTGCAAATACCCGTCTCTTTGCCCAACAGTTCAGCCATCAGGGGCTTGAGCACCGCCCCCTTACCGATGGGGTGACCATGGGAGCGATGGGTGCCGGTAATGAAATCCTTATCCCCCAGTGCCATGCAGGCGCCGACAATGGCCGCTTCCTGGCCAATACTGGAATGAAGTGCCCCAACAATATTGCCCGCTTTCTGTTGCTCTGCCGCCGCTTGTTCAAAATAGCGAATGCGTAACATGCGCCGGTAGGCTTCTGCCTGCTGTTTTTGTGATAAATGCATATCGGTTTCCTCCAATAACGGTTTCCAATAATGGTAAAGATCTGTAGCGGTATTAACGGATGCTCAGTCAGGTGGCCTGTTCCGCCAACGCATCCACCTTCTTAATCTCGATGTTGTCGTCCCCTTCCAGAATGAAAGTTTCCTTTTTCTCTTTTGCCGCCACATCCGCATCGACACTCTGCCCCGCACACCAAAAACAGTAGGCCGCACCAAACACCGCTGTAGCAACCATGATCATGGCGAAAGGTAATCCTTTGGCCCCCAACGTTGGGGTTAGGAGATCACTAAAAATACCGACCAACTGCGGACCAAGCCCCAAGGCGATCAGGTTAAGCACCAATGAGAAAAATGCCGCCGCCGTTGCCCGCATGCTGTCGTGCACCAGCCGTTGCATCACCGCGACAGTCGGCCCGGAAAAAAATAAAAATAAAATGTTGATGGACACCATCGATATCAAGGACATTGCCTTGCTATCTACCAGCACCATGCAGACAATGCAGGGGAAAGTCACGGTAACACCCAGCGCAAACAGCTTCATCATCCCGCGCAGGTTCTCGGAAAAAAAACGGTCGGCGATGGTGCCTCCCAACAAGGTCCCCAGCAGCCCTGCCGTACCGCCGGCCAAACCCAACCACAGGCCCAGTTCACCGGTCGACATCTCATATTGACGAATATAAAAAACGCCAACCCATTGACCGAAGCCAATTCCGGCGACATTGACCAAGGTGCCCGCCAGAACCAGATAGCGATAGGTTCTTATTTGCCAGAGTTTTCGTACGCTTTCCCTCAAAGGTAAATGCGGTGAAGACTTCCGCTTTGCAACTCCACCGAGGGTCCGTGGTTCATGGAGGGTTAAACGAATCAGCAAGGCAGCAACAAGGCCAAAAACACCGACGATCCAAAAGGCCATACGCCAGCCGTAATCCTCGTTGATCCAGCCGGCAAACAGGTTACTGATTATGATGCTCGCCGAAATACCCGCCATAAAAACGGACAACGCCCGGGTGCGCTCGGATACCTTGAAGTAGTCCCCCAGCAGGGAGTAGCCCGGCGGGAATATGCCGGCTTCGCCGACGGCGGCGCCGATACGGCCGATGAGCAGTTGGAAAAAACTGCCCGCAAAGCCGCACAACATCACCATGATGCCCCAGACGCCAATAGCCAGTGAGGCGATGGTAGCCCGGTTGCCGCGGTCGGCCCAGCGGGCGATGGGGATGCCCAGGGTGGCGTAGAAAAGAGCAAAGGCAAATCCCGTCATAAAGCCCAATTGAGTGTCGCTGAGATCCAGCTCGATTTTCATGGATTCCATCAGGATGCCCAACATGATGCGATCCATAAAACTCAGGGCGTAGACCGCCGTAAGCAGTATCAGGACATAGCGTTTATAGCCTTGAGTCAGTGCCGACATGAATTTCTGCCTTTCAAAATGCAACAATGGCCGCTTCCTGGCCGACACTGGAATGACAGACACCTGGAATGTTACCGGCTTTGACTTGCTCTGCTACGGCTTCATCGAAACTGCCAATACGCAACATCCGCCGGTACATTTCCAGCTTTTCCAGTTCCTTCATTGTCATAGCCGAACACCCTGGTCGTCGTAGCTAATACCCATCGCGTCGTAGTCTTGTTTCAGTTCAATCAATTCTTGCTCCTCACTGACCCTGGGCGGTATGTCTCTTTCAATGGGCTCCAACCAGTGATCGAGAGAAATACCACCATCCACAATAAGGTTTTGTCCTGTGACATAATCAGAAGCACTGGAGGCCAGGAATAAAATGGGGCCACAGAGATCTTGCGGACGCTGGATGTGCCCCATGGGGGTGATTTCTCGTATTCTCGGGAGTTTTTCAAATGGAAAGCTCCATGCAAACATGGGGGTCAGCACGTAACTGGGGCTGATACAGTTCACATTGATATTGAAGCGCCCCCATTGGGCGGCCAATGATCGAGTCATGTGCGCGACACCGGCTTTTGAAACGTCGTAGGAACTGTTGCCTGGGTACATCGCCTGCGTCGCAGCAATCGACCCGGTGTTAATAATTTTGCCCTCGGTGGGATTTTGCCGGCTCATTTGCCGTGCCTGAGCCTGGGCGCAAAGCCAAACCCCGGTGAGGTTGATGCTCATGACTTTGTCCCAGTCTTCCCTGGCATAGGTCAGTTCATCGTCAATGATAGCCGTACCAACATTATTGACACCGATATCGAGGCGACCAAAGCGTTCCACCACGGCGGAGGTCATCTCGCTAACCTGTTGTTGATCGGATACATCACAGGTGAAAAAGCAGGCATCCACGCCGAAACTCCGCAGTGAAGCCGCCACCTTGTTGCCTCGGTCTTCATCGAGATCAATGACGGCGACATCCGCGCCCGCCCGGGCCAACACTGTCGCATAAGCGCGGCCAATGCCACTGGCGCCACCTGTGACCAATGCTTTTTTACCACTCAAGTCAAATAAAGCATTCTTATCCACCTTTCTCTCATTCATAATTGTTTACCTTTAAATACGGGTTGAGGAGATAGCTTGATATGCCATCTTGTGCATGCGGGAGCGGGTGGCCAGAGGCGTGATATTGGGAATGACCTGGGTAAGCACAATACCAATGAGATCTTCTTTCGGATCAATCCAAAAATCGGTATTGGCCCAGCCACCCCAGGAGAACTCACCGTTCGAACCGCAAGACCCTGCGGCGACAGCATCGGTGACAACAAACCCTGTCAAACCAAAGCCCACTCCCTTCATGCCTTCCAGGGGAGGACCCAGCCTTCCGTTAAATTCCGGCCCGAGGAGGTTCGACATCATCAACCTGACGCTGACAGGGCTGAGAAGCCGGTGACCATCGAGTTCCCCTTGGTTCAACAGCATTTGTGCAAAACGCAGATAATCGGCCGCCGTACTAACAAGTCCTGCGCCGCCGTATTCCAAAGTTGGCTTCTGGCAATAGTCACCGCCGTAGTGATCGGGATCCGCCTCAGTAATTGTTGAACGCGGGGTTTGATCATAAAGCGTGGCCAGGCGTTCTTTCTTTCCTGGTGGCACAAAAAAATCCGTGTCAACCATCCCCAGCGGATCAAAAATTCGCTGCTTTAAAAATGTCCGAAATGAACAGCCGGATACCACTTCCACCAGCCTCCCGAGAACGCCCATGGCTTCACCGTAGGTCCACGCGGTTCCAGGCTGTGCCAATAGCGGCATCCCTGCAAGTTTTTTGATGTGTTGTTCCAGTGTGTCACCCGAGAGTCGGTTAAGTACACCATTCAATGCGGCTTCCTGATAGCATTCAGCGACGGGACTGGGAATACTCGCATACGTCAATCCAGCGGTGTGGGTCAACAGGTGGCGAATGGTGATGGGTCGTTCGGCATCCACCAATCCCGCTTCCGTCCAAACCTGCATCGCGCTGAATTCCGGTAAATAGTCTGAAATGGGATCGTCAAGGAAGAAGTGCTCTTCCTCAAACAGCATCATTACGGCCACCCCGGTAATGGGCTTGGTCATCGATTTGATACGGAAGATCGTATCAAATCGTAATGGCTTTTCTTGTGCTACGTTGGCATAGCCTTGAGTATTCGCGTGTATCACCATTCCATGACGGGCAATTGCGGTTAAAACTCCCGGCGCCTGATCGGTATTGATAAAACGCTGCATCGCGGCGCCGATCCGGTCCAGGCGATCTTTGGACATGCCAACAGTTTTCGGCTCTGTGGTAGGTAAGCCGAGGAAATGTGCGCTATTTAATGGGGCGTCGACTGTTTTCATTAAGCATTCTGCGGCAATATTGAAGTTCAACGGATATTAATGTTCTAGCTAGATTCGGGTTCCCGCCCCTCTTGAACTCATCAAATAAGAACCCAAGGGACGGGGAGGGGTTAAAAGGCTCCGGTGGTCGGATAAGTAAGCTGTGTCACCACAGCTCACTCTCCTAAGAACCGTGCGTGCGAGTTTCCCCGCACACGGCTCAAGCCTTTCAAAGACCAGGGATTAAACTGATCCGGCCACTCGACGGCTTTCTTTTCCTTCTCTCGG
>JBNKHG010000081.1:0-22235 GCA_050290225.1 Cellvibrionaceae bacterium | reverse complement strand
CCCACACGAAGGCCAGAGGTGATAAACGGTGAGCGCGGATCGTTGGGGACCGCATTCTTGTTGACAGTGATATTGGCGCGGCCCAGGGCCTCATCGGCGTCTTTACCGGTGTATTCCTTGCCGATCAGATCCACCAGCATCAAATGGTTTTCTGTACCGCCGGAGACGATATTGATACCGCGCTCAATAAAGGTGGCAGCCATGGCCTTGGCGTTTTTCACCACCTGCTGCTGATAAACCTTGAAATCGTCGGTCAAGGCTTCTTTAAAGGCTACAGCCTTGGCCGCGATAACGTGCATCAGCGGGCCGCCCTGACCGCCGGGGAAGACAGCGGAGTTGAGTTTCTTCTCGATCTCCTCGTTGGCCCGGGCCAGGATGAGACCGCCACGGGGACCGCGCAGGGTCTTGTGCGTGGTGGAGGTGACCACGTCAGCATAGGGCACAGGGTTGGGGTACTCATCAGCGGCGATCAGGCCAGCCACATGGGCCATATCCACCATCAGGTAAGCACCCACTTTGTCGGCGATTTCGCGGAAGCGGGCCCAATCCATCACCTGGGAGTAGGCGGAGAAACCGGCAACGATCATTTTCGGCTTGTGCTCGACAGCCAGGTTTTCAATCTCGTCGTAGTCCACTTGCCCGGTTTCCGGATTCAGGCCGTATTGGACGGAGTGGTAGATTTTGCCCGAGAAGTTGACCTTGGCGCCGTGGGTCAGGTGTCCACCATGGGCCAGGCTCATACCCAGGACAGTGTCGCCAGGGGCGCACAGGGCGGCATAGACGGCATTATTGGCCTGGGAACCGGAGTGGGGCTGGACATTGGCGTAGTCGGCACCGAACAGCTGCTTGGCGCGCTCGATGGCCAGCGCCTCGGCCTGATCCACATACTCACAGCCACCGTAGTAGCGCTTGCTGGGGTAGCCTTCGGCGTACTTGTTGGTCAGTTTGGTCCCCTGGGCCACCATCACCATAGGGCTGGTGTAGTTTTCGGAAGCAATCAGCTCGATATGCTCTTCCTGACGGCGCTCTTCATTCTGGATCGCCGCCCACAATTCGGGATCAAAGGTTTCGATGGTTTGAGTTTTATCAAACATGGGTAAGCCCTACCAAGCACAGATTAATGGGGTCAAATTTTGAGAGCGCGAATTGTACACCATTCGGGCAAAAAGGCCGCGTTTTTTTTCCAGTAAATGTGGAACGGGATAAGAGAACCGAAATAACCTTGAACGAAGCAGGGGGTTGCAATTGCAAACCCCTGCTTGACCGAAAATCGGGAGAAAACCGGCACCAATCCGGAGCCCTATATCCGCGAACCCTTACTCGGGCTTGGCGTATAACTGAATAATACTGGAGAAGTCCTTGGCGCCCTTGTTCTCACCCTCGGCATGTTTGTGCAGGTTGAACAGGTTTCTGGCGGCCGCCCCCATGGGGACAGAGGACTTACTGTGCTGCGAAGCCTCCATGGCCAGCCCCAGATCCTTCAACATCAGATCCACCATAAAACCGCCCTGGTAATTGTTGGAAGCGGGCACGCCTTCCATCACTCCGGGTACCGGATTGTATTTTTCCAGCGACCAGTTGCAGCCCGAACTCTTCAACATAATGTTGGACAGCACTTTGGGGTCAAGGCCGTTGTCGATACCCAGTTGCAGAGCCTCGGCGGTACCGGCCATATGGATCGCAAGCAGCATATTGTTGCAGATCTTGGCGGCCTGGCCCGCACCCACGTCACCGGCGCGGAAGATATTGGCGCCCATGGGACCCAATACCGCCTTTGCTGCCTCAAAATCGGCTTCGGCACCACCCACCATAAAGGCCAGGGTGCCGGCCGCGGCCGCGACCACGCCACCGGAGAAGGGAGCATCGACAAAGCGAATGCCGCGGGCCGCCGCCTCCTTGCCTACCCGCCGGGAGTTGGCCGGAGCGATGGTGGAGCAGTCCAACACCAGTGCGGTTTTGGGGATCACGTCCAATAGGGCGTCGTCATCGATATAGACGCTTTCAACAATGGTGCCGTTGGGCAACATACTGACCACAAAGTCCACGCCTTCCACCGCGGCGGCGGCGGAGTCGGCCAGGTTACAGCCCTCTTCTTTGGCATGGGCCTGGGCCGTCGGCGAGAGATCGAAGGCGTGGACATCAAAGCCCGCCTTGACCAGGTTGGCAGCCATGCCACCGCCCATGTTGCCCAAACCGATAAAGGCTACTTTCTTATCCATCGTTTTCCTCCTCTTCAGGAGCGCCGCCCAAGGTCCCTGGCCCGCTCCAATTTTTTCCTGTTTTAATAACTGTGCCAGCGTGCTTGCAGAGACACCCTGGCCACACCCGCGCCGGTTTACAGTGCCGCAAGCGGATGCTGATCCCAGGGTTCAACCATGAAACGGGCGATTTCCGCTTCGGTCACATCACTGACCCTGGCCGGCGTCCACCGGGGATTGCGATCCTTGTCGATCAGGAGTGCACGCACCCCCTCTTTGAAGTGACCGCGGGCGGCGCAGTTGACCGAGAGGGTCAGCTCCATGCGGAAGACATCCGCCAGGGACATATGCTTGCCGCGCTTCATTTGCAGTTGGACCAGGTGGGGGGTCACCGGACAGCCGTTCGCCAGCGTTTGCGCCGCGCGGGCCATCCACTTGTCATCGCCCTCGTAGGCGGTGATCTGCTCCACGATCTGGACAATGTCATCGCCATCGCAGATGTCGTTGATCCAGTCCAGGTGCTTATGGACATTGCCCACCGGCTGCAGGTCGATACTGGCTTTCTCGAAATCCCGCAACACATGGGAGACCAGGCCGCGGTTTCGATCGCTGTTGTCCTGCCACGTGATATCGCACAGCGCGGCGATCACCGCCTCGCGCCGGTCGTGGCTGATAAAGCGATCCGCCAGACCGACAAACTTGGCGTCGGCGGCATTGATATTGGCACCGGTCAGCCCCAGGAACAGGCCAGTGCGGCCAGGGGCATGATTCAGGAACCAGGTTCCGCCCACATCCGGATAGAGGCCGATCGTCACCTCCGGCATGGCCATCCGGGTGGATTCCGTCACCACACGGTGGCTGGCACCAGACATCAATCCCAGGCCGCCACCCATCACAATACCGTTACCCCAGAGCACGACCGGCTTGCGGTAAGTATGGATATGGTGGTCGAGAATATATTCGCGGGTGAAGAAGTCGATGGCGTCGTTGTTGGGCAGCTCTTCGCCGTAGGCGGCAGATCCCCGATGCAAAGCCACCACATCACCGCCGGCACAGAAGGCTTTATCTCCCGCAGCCTGCAAAAACACACAAGCCACGTTGGCGTCCTTTTCCCAAGCGGTGAACTTCTCCTGCAACAGGTCGATCATGTGCAGGTTGAGTGAGTTGAGTGACTTTTCCGCGTTCAGGGTGGCGATGGCGACTGTCTTGCCATTGCCTGCGGCGCGCTCTTCAAACAGTACTGGTTGTAATTCTGACACGAAATAATCCTTACCGTTTTACGTATGCATCTCTTGCTTATCCATCTCTGGCATCTGTCTACCAGTCGCTGGCAATAATCGACTTTTCTAACAGTTTTTCCACTCGGGCTTGCGCTTCTCGATAAAGGCGCCCACGCCTTCCTTCTGATCCTGAGTGTCCCATAGCTTGACGAAGAGTTCTCGCTCTTTGGTCAGGGCGTCGGTTATGGAACCGTCGCGAGCCGCCATAATCAATTGCTTGCAGTAACGCACCGAGGTGGGCGACTGGCCTTCGGTTTTTACCGCCAACTCCAGGGCTTTCTCCAGCGCCTGGCCGGTAGGGACAACGTCCTGCACCAGGCCAATCTGCTCAGCCTTGCTCGCCTTGACCCGCTCACCCAACAGAATCATGCGCTTGGCCCAGCCTTCGCCCACCAACCAGGCCAGGTGCTGGGAGCCCATGCCACAGGGGAGGAGCCCCACAGAAGCTTCCGGCAACGCCATCTGGGCCTGCTCTTCGCAGATGCGGATATCACAGGCCAGGGCCACTTCAAGGCCACCGCCCATAGCGAAACCGGTTATCGCGGCGATGGAAACGCCACGGTAGTTGGTCAGTGCCTCGAAACCCTCGCCAAAGGCGGCACAGAACTCGAACGCCTTACCCTTGTCATCGTGGTTGAACTGATTGAGATCGGCACCGGCACTGAAAAACTTTTCGCTCTCGCTGGTCAGTACCAGGGCGTAGTTGTTTGTATCCTCATTCAGTTCTTCGACGAGCTGCTTGAGGTACATGAGGCTTTCCGGTGTCCAGGTGTTGGCCGGCGGATTGTTAAAAGTAATGATGGCGGTGTGACCGCGTTTTTCGATTTTAAGTCGTTCGCTCATAGGTCATTTAATCCCTGTTGTCCTTCCGTTTGTAAGGGGGGATGTCAAAGCGTAGCGCCGCTGTTCCCGCAAAAGTCACGACGCTTAACGCAAAACGCCGGTGGCGCCTTCTTCCAGCACCCGGCGCGCGGTGATGAGCCGCATCACCTCGTTGGTGCCCTCAAGAATCTGGTGCACCCGTGCATCGCGTACAAATCGCTCGATCGGGTATTCACGGATATAGCCGTAACCACCGTGCAGTTGCAGGGCGTTGTTGCACACCTCAAAGCCGACATCGGTGGCGAAGCGCTTGGCCATGGCACAGTAAGTGGTTTTCTCAGGACTGTTCTCGTCCAGTTTACTCGCAGCCAGGCGCACCATATGGCGTGCCGCCACCAATTCGGTGACCATGTCGGCGAGCTTGAACTGCAGCGCCTGGAAACGGGACAAGCTCTTGCCGAACTGTTTGCGCTCGTGCATATAGACCTGGGTGTGATTGATGCAGGCCTGGGCCGCACCGATGGAGCAGGTGGCGATATTGATGCGACCCCCATCCAGACCCTTCATGGCAATTTTAAAACCCTCGCCCTCGGCGCCGAGCAGGCAATCGGCGGGGACGCGCACATTTTCGAAAGCGATGGCGCGGGTGGGTTGACTGTTCCAGCCCATTTTGTCTTCGTTCTTACCGTAGCTGATACCCTCCAGGTTCGCGGGCACAGCGAAAGCGGAGATCCCCGCCGCACCGTCTTCCTGACTGCCGGTGCGCGCCATCAATACCAGCACTTCGGTGCTGCCGGCGCCGCTGATAAACATCTTGCTGCCGTTTATAACGTAGCTGTCGCCGTCCTTCTTCGCGGTGGTGCGAAGGCTGCCGGCGTCACTGCCCGCGCCGGGTTCAGTCAAACAATAGGAGGCCAGTTTCTGTCCCACTGTCAGCGACTCACACCACTGGTTTTTAACGGCGTCGGTGCCCCAGGTGGCGATCATCCAGCTGGCCATGTTGTGGATGGAAATGAAAGCGGCGGTGGAAGTACAACCGGCCGCCAGCTCTTCGAGGATAATGGCGGTGTCCAGGCGCGACAGCCCCATACCCCCCGCTTCCTCCGGACAGTACATGCCGCAAAAGCCCAACTCGCCGGCCTTGGCGATAACATCGGTGGGAAAGATTTTCTTCTCGTCCCATTCCGCAGCATGAGGCGCCATCTCCCCTTGGGCGAAGGCGCGCGCGGCTTCCTGGAACGCCAGTTGTTCTTCGTTCAGGTTAAAGTTCATCGCTGACTCTTTTTTATGTCACTCTTCTATCATTCCAGTCGCTCGCGACCCTTGTCCCTCTGTCGGAGGCTGGCCACGAGCGATTAGTGACTGTCGTTATTTCAACTTATCCATCGCCCTGGCGAACAATACCTCGTCAGATGGAATTTCCTTGGATTTCTCCAGGGGACGGGAAATCCAGGTGACGTTGATCAGGTCCTGCCAGGTGATATTGTTGTTGGTGCTGTTACCGCCCCAGGATCCACAGCCAAGGGAGAATGTCTGGCGCATACCGTTCCACAGGTTGCCGCTGTTGGAGGGCGCCTGGGGCTGGTTGACCATCACCCGGGAGGTCTTGGTCTGCATACCAAACTTGAGGATATTGTCATCATTGTAAGAGTAAATACCGCAGGAATGGCCCTGGCCCTGATAGGCCTGGATTTCGTTAGTTTTGGCAATGGCGGCATCGATATCCTTGACACGGTAGAAGGCCATAACCACTGACATCTTTTCACCGGAGAAGGGGTAGTCGGCGCCGGCGCCGGTTTCCGGCACAATGAAAAACCGCTTGCCTTCGGGGAGCTCTATACCTGCCATGGCGGCCAGGTTCTCAGCCGGTTGTGCAACAATGCGCGGGGCGATGTGGCCGTCTTCCCAGATAATGTCCTGCAGTTTTTGCTTCTCGTCTTCGTCGACGATATAGCCACCCTCGGCCTGCAGTTTTTCCAGCAGCAGGTCGGCTACCGATTCAAACGCGACTACCGAGTTGTCGGAGGAACAGGAAGCGGCCAGGTCCAGGGTTTTGGAAATACGGATCTTTTCCGCGGCTTCATCCAGATCGGCAGAGTCGTCGACAGTAATCACGGCGTTGCCAGCGCCCACGCCCAGGGCCGGCGTACCACTGGAGTAGGCGGCTCTCACCATGGCCGCCCCCCCAGTAGCCAGAATGCGGTCACACTGCTTCATCAGCTCGTCGGTGGTCTCCAGGGATGGCTCTTCAATGGCAATCACCAGATCCTCAGGCGCACCACAGGCTTTACAGGCCTCCCGCATCAGGTCGCAGATCATCTTGTTGGTCCGCTTCGAGCGGGGGTGGGGCGCAATAATAATGGCGTTGCGACCCTTGACCGCCGAGATCGCCTTGATCACCGGCGTCGCCTCCGGGTTGGTGCAGGGAGCGAGAGCGCCGATCACACCCACCGGCTTGGCAATTTTGACAATATTGCGAGCCTTGTCTTCCTCAATAATACCCACGGATTTGTCGTTGATAATATCCAGCAGGGCGGCGCGGGTCTTGACGAAGATCTTCTTGTACTTGCCTTCGTAATTGCCCAGTACTGTTTCCTCAACGGTGAAATGGGCGATCCTCTCGGCCACTTCCGGACGCGCTACAGCCCAAACCATGGTAGTGATCAGCTCATCCACCTGCTCCTGGGTATAGTTGGCAATCTGCGCCTGTGCTGCACGCGAACGTGCGATCAGGGCCGCCACTTCGCGCGCCGCCTCTTTCTCGGAAGGGTGATGCTCCGCGGCCAGTTTTTCTAGGGAGGGATTGGTTACACCCATCGCTGTGTCTCCGTATCTGCGTTGCTATTGGTTATTAGAAAAAAAACAGCCCGCCATAAGGTGGGATAGGCGAGCTTTAGAATATGGTCAATATCTAATCACAACGGGGGCAACAGTTGGATTGACGATCTTGGCAAGTTGATGGACTATATTGCTGGAAAACGTTTCTGTTAGCTCTCCAAGCTATGAACTTAAAATTCTTATATTTCAAAAACTTATAGATGATTATTACCTCTGATTGGCCCCTTCCCCCGGAGGGAATCCGCTTCCTCACACCCCATTTTATGGTGGAGCTACTGGCTCGCCACCCGCTGACGGCGGGTCTCTATCCCACAGCCAGCGGCTATTACCCAACAGCCCGCGGGCATCGCATGCAGCGCCAGGAACACCTCAATTACCTGATTATTTATTGCATTGCCGGCAAGGGCACCTTGATGATTGAGGACAAGAAATTCCGTATCCGCAGTGGCGATTTTATTCTCCTGCCCAAGGGTCGCCCACACGCTTACAAAGCCGACACCAAGGATCCCTGGACCATCTACTGGCTGCACTTTGACGGCACCCTGGCAGACGACTTTTACCAGCACACGCAAATGACGTCACCGCGTATCAATATCGGAGTACAACCGCGCGTAGTGCGGGTGTTCGACGGACTCATGGAGTTGCGGCGCAGCGGTTATCAACTGGCGGAGTTTATTCAGGGCTGCCACCAGCTGCAGGCGTTATTGAGTTATGTGGCCCTGCTGGTGCGCCAGCGCCAACCCCACGCGGGCAAACCTCTCAACTGGGAACGGATACGGGCGTTGATGCAGGAGCATGTGCACGGACAGCTCAATCTCGACGCCCTGGCCGAAGAGGCGCGACTGTCCAAGTACCACTTTTCCAAAAAATTCAAAGCCTTTACCGGCCAATCGCCGATTCAGTACTTTATTAATATGAAAATGCAGCGAGCCTGCTACCTGCTCGACAGCACCCAGCAATCGGTCAAGCAATTGGCAGGCGCTCTCGGTTATGACGACGCTTATTATTTTTCGAGGCTGTTTAAAAAAGTGATCGGGCTATCGCCGGCGCAGTATCGACAGAGTAAGCACCGATAGTGACGCCACCCGGAGTAGCTTCCAGCCCATAAAATCACCGGCCCCTCTTCGAGGCACCTGCATTTTATAAACGGTTCAAAGCGCGAGGGGGAGACGGTGCCGGATAGCACCTGACAAGGATTGGGAAAACCGCGAACCATCTACCTATTTGCCGTGGGATGCCCGCCACAAAGCGGCGATATCCCCTGCCGGTAATGGTTTGCTCGACATAAAGCCCTGCACTTCCTCACAGCCGAGGTTGCGCACGAACTCCAGTTGCAGTGGCGTTTCCACGCCCTCGGCAATCACTTTCATGCCCAGGCTGTGCGCCAGCGCCACAATAGCCTGCACAATGCGGGCGTCATCCTTGCCCGGCAGCCCCTCGATAAAACTGCGATCGACCTTCATGCTGTCGATCGGAAATTTCTTCAGATAATTGAGGGAAGAGTAACCCGCGCCAAAGTCATCGATGGCAATGGAAATGCCCAGCTCCTTCATCGCCTTGAGCACATCCATGGTGTAGCGGTGGTCCTGCATCAACGCGGTTTCGGTCAACTCCAGTACCACCGATTGCGCGTCAACACCCGTGGCGGCAACGACTTCACGCAACGTCTGGAGGATATAACCCTCACTGAACTGCCGCGCCGAGACATTGATGGAGATGCGCTCGAGGGCCACCCCCTGCCTCTGCCACTCGGCCATCTGCTCGCAGCCGCGGCGCAGGGCCCAGGCCCCGAGCGGATTGATGAGGCCCGACTCCTCGGCGATCTCGATAAACTTATCCGGTGTCATCAGGCCCTCTTTGGGATGATTCCATCGCACCAGCGCCTCTACCGCCACCAGTTGCCGGCTCTCCACATTCAGGATCGGCTGATAGTAGAGTTCGAATTCGTTCTTGTGCAGCGCCTTGTGCATGGCGCTTTCGATTTCCAGCCGCTCCAGAGCGCGGACATTCATGACCGGGGTGTAGAACTGGTAATTGTTCTTGCCGGCCTTCTTGGCGTGGTACATGGCCGTATCGGCGTTTTGCAACAACGCTTTCGGGTCTTCTCCGTCGCCCGGGAAAAAGGCAATGCCGGTGCTGGCACTGGTAAACAGTTCACGGTCGTGAATCTGGTAGGGCTCGCTCAGGGAGCTGCGAATTTTTTCCGCAACGTGGGCGGCTGCGGTGATGGCGTGCTGCTTGTCGACGAGGCCGGCCAGAATCACGATAAATTCATCGCCGCCCATGCGTGCCACAGTATCTTCGTTGCGCACACACTGGCGCAGGCGCTTGCCCACCTGTACCAACAGCTCATCGCCGAGGGCATGGCCAAGGGAATCGTTAATAGCCTTGAAGCGGTCCAGATCCAGGAACAGGACGCCGACTTCCTGTTTGGAGCGCCGGGCACGGCTCAGCGCCTGGGACAGGCGGTCGTTAAAGAGTGTGCGGTTGGGCAGCCCGGTGAGGGGATCGAAATAGGCCAGGCGCTGGATTTTGACTTCATTATTCTTCTTTTCGGTAATATCGGTAAAGGTGTTGATGGTGTTAAGCAATTGGCCGTTGCTGCCACGCAAGACGGTAATCCCCACCCACGCGGGAAACTCGCGACCGGAGCGGTGACGTAGACGGATCTCACCCTCCCAGTAATCCTTGTTCTTCAGGCCCTCTTTGATATCTTCGGCCACCTTGTCGGAATCGCGTTCCGCCCGTAACCGCTTGGCCGTGCGGTTGAGTACTTCATCAGAGGGGAAACCGGTAATGCGGGAAAAGGCACTGTTGACCCGCATAATCTTCCCTTCGGCGTCGCCGATATAGATGCCGGTCAGACTGTTTTCGAACACCTTGGCCGCCAGTGCCAGACTCTCTTCACTTTCCTTGCGGGCGCTGATGTCGTGACAGACACAAATAATTCCGGTGGGTTCGCCAGCCTCGTCCCGCAACAGGGAGGTGTTCACCTCCAGGTAGAGGAGGCGGCCGTCGCCCAACACCAGCGACAGTTCACGCATGGCCAACGGCTGTAAATGGCCGTGTCTGATGCAGCGTTTGACCCGGATGAGCTCCTGACGCAGAAAATGTTCCAGCGCCACGGAGTCGGCTCTCTTGCTTTTGCCCACCCGCATGCCGAATTCGCGACGCAGTTCGTTGGCGGACACCCCCAATACCTGCTCTGCCGAAGGACTGATAAAGATGGGCCTGAAATCAAGATCGGTGGCAATAATCAGGTCGCGGTTATTTTCCGCCAGTTGGCGGTAACACTGCTCCTCGCTGATCCCATCAGGGGCGTCGGGGAAGTTGGCGGCACGGTTTCGCCCCGCCACAGGCGACGACTCCACGATTTTGTTGGGGTTTTTACTGACCGGCTCCATCCATTTTCACCACGGTGATTTGCCCAAGTTTCAGTATAGGCAAGCCGCCTCCGACCACCAGCAGAGCCCTTTCAATAGAGTGAACTCGTCTAGTTGGCGCCGAAAACACAAACTTTGACCATAACAAAAGGATATAAACCCAATTGAGGAATTGTCGCTAATTAATTTTGACAATCGAAAGAAGCAATTGAATTGCCCGGTGAGTTTCGGTAACTTGCGCGCATCTTTTTCGAGCAATAAATGAGGTTGCCGGCCGCATGGCACAATACGTCTATTCCATGAATCGCGTGGGCAAGGTAGTTCCGCCCAAGCGCGAAATCCTCAAGGATATCTCCCTGTCTTTCTTCCCCGGCGCCAAAATCGGCGTACTGGGCCTCAACGGCGCCGGCAAGTCCACCCTGCTGCGCATCATGGCCGGTGTCGATACCGACTTTAACGGTGAGGCCCGCCCCATGCCCGGCATCAAGGTGGGCTATCTGCAACAGGAGCCGCAACTGGACGCGGAGAAGGATGTACGCGGTAATGTCGAGGACGGCGTACGCGAAGCCGTGGATGCCCTGGCCGAACTGGACAAGGTGTACGCCGCCTACGCCGAGGAGGGCGCCGACTTCGATGCGCTGGCCAAGCGCCAGGCTGAGCTGGAGGACATTATCCAGGCCTGGGACGCCCACAACCTGGACCATACCCTGGAAGTGGCCGCCGACGCCCTGCGCCTGCCGCCGTGGGATGCGGACGTCAACAAACTCTCCGGTGGTGAAAAACGCCGAGTGGCCCTGTGCCGCCTGCTGTTGTCGCGCCCGGACATGCTGCTGCTGGACGAACCCACCAACCACCTGGACGCCGAAAGTGTAAGCTGGCTGGAACGCTTCCTGAAAGACTTCCCCGGCACCGTGGTGGCCATTACCCACGATCGCTACTTCCTCGACAACGCCGCCGGTTGGATCCTGGAACTGGACCGCGGCCAGGGCATTCCCTACGAGGGCAACTACACCACCTGGCTGGAAACCAAGGAGCAGCGGCTGGAGCAGGAGGCGCGCGCGGAAGCCTCGCACCAGAAAGCCATCAAGGCGGAACTGGAGTGGGTGCGCCAGAACCCGAAAGGACGCCACGCCAAGAACAAGGCCCGCCTGGCCCGCTTCGAGGAGATGCAGTCACAGGAGTTCCAGACCCGCAACGAGACCAACGAGATCTATATCCCGCCGGGACAGCGCCTGGGCGACAAGGTCATCGAATTCAAGAACGTCTGCAAGGGATTCGACGACCGCGCCCTGATTGACGGGCTTTCATTCAGCATACCCAAAGGCGCCGTGGTGGGGATCATCGGCGGCAACGGCGCCGGTAAATCCACCCTGTTCCGTATGATCGCCGGCACCGAACAGCCCGATAGCGGCAACATCGAGATTGGCGATACCGTCGACGTGGCCTTTGTCGAGCAGAGCCGGGAGAACCTCGACGACAGCAAAACCGTCTGGGAAGCCGTGTCCGACGGTCAGGACATCCTCCGCATCGGCAACTACGAGGTGAACTCCCGCAGCTACGTGGGCCGCTTCAACTTCAAGGGCTCCGACCAGCAGAAACGCGTTGGTGAACTCTCCGGTGGCGAGCGCGGGCGCCTGCACCTGGCCAACACCCTCAAGCAGGGCGCCAATGTGCTGTTGCTCGACGAACCCTCCAACGACCTGGACGTGGAAACCCTGCGCGCCCTGGAGGAAGCGATCCTGGCCTTCCCGGGCTGTGTGCTGGTGATTTCGCACGACCGCTGGTTCCTGGACCGTATCGCCACCCACATCCTCGCCTATGAGGACGAGTCCGAAGTGGTGTTCTTCGAGGGCAACTACACCGAGTACCACGAGGACTTCGTCAAACGCAAGGGAGAGAACGCCACCCCCCACCGGGTGAAGTACAAGAAGCTGAAGTCCTGATGTTGTCCTAAGCCGGGAAGCGCTGCCGGTATGCCCGCCTGGCAGCCAGTCGTGCGGGGCTTTGTACAATCCAGCCCTCTAATATATGCTGGAGGCTCAAAGCCCTTGGATCTACACTACGCACAGACGCTGACAACCCATGACCGCTCAGGATAACGAAAGGCGCCGGTTTAGTCGCATTCGCTTCGACGCGCAGACACGCCTGCACCAGGACCAGTGCCAGATTGAGGTGAAGCTGCTGGATATTTCGCTGAAAGGCTTGCTGACGCAAACGTCCCGGGCCCGCGACCTGGACTTATCCCAACCGATACGGGTGGACATACAACTGGACGAACAGACCGGTATTCAGATGGAAACCCGGGCTGTGCACCATGGAAACGAGCAGTTAGGCTTGCAATGCATCTGTATAGAGGTGGAGAGTATCGCCCACCTGCGCCGCCTGATCGAACTCAACCTGGGGGACGCCCGGGCAGCAGAGCGTGAACTGACAGAATTATCGACATTTTGAGGAAATTCGAGCTATAACTGTTTAACCGGCCGCACCTGAAAGGTATGCCGGCTGCGGCACCCCCCCCCCAATCGGGACTGACAGAGATGACCAACGCAATGGAAGCCTTAGAGCCAGCAATCCATCAACCTGCGCGAGAAAAACGCTGCTTTCCCCGCGTTAACTACCGCGCCTATGCCAGCCTGACCACCAGCAGCAAACGCTACCCGGCCCATATCCTGGATCTCTCCTTTGCCGGCGCGCTGGTAGCCCTGATTCACAAACACAACCTGAAAAAAGGCGAGGAAATCATCCTCAACATCGACATCCTGGAAACCGACCGCAAGGAGGGTGACACCATCTCCACCATCCGCATGCTGGGCAAGCTCGCCCACGTGAAGGGACATTTCCTCGGTATCGAGTGTCGCGCCAGCGGCATCGACAACCAGACCCGCCTGCGCGACCTGCTGGAGAAGCACAAAGACAACGCCAAGAGCCCGGAACGTTCCCTGGCTCGGATGATGACCGAGTACCAGCCACCCTACTAGTATTCTTTCAATCCGCTTTCAATCTGTTAATGACGAATTAACACCGCGAATCCACTGCGATGTCAGGCCTACCTATCACCCACCGTGAAGGACGACTGGACATTCGTGCAGGGAAACCGCCACCCGCCCGGATCAAATGGCTTCCAGCGCCTGGGCCAGGGATTTGACCGGTACGATCTCCATGCCCGCCACTCCCCCCTGGGGCGCATTGGCCGCCGGCACGATGGCTTTGCGGAAGCCGTGCTTGGCCGCTTCCCGCAAGCGCTCCTGACCGCTGGGCACCGGTCGTATCTCGCCGGACAATCCCACCTCGCCGAACACCATCAGATCCTGGGGCAGGGGCGTGTCGCGAAAGCTGGAGACAATCGCCAGCAACAACGCCAGGTCGGCGCTGGTTTCCATCACCTTGACCCCACCCACCACATTGACGAACACATCCTGGTCCCCCACCAGAATGCCGCCGTGGCGATGCAACACCGCCAGCAGCATGGACAGGCGGTTCTGGTCCAACCCCACCGCCACCCGGCGCGGGTTGCCCATATGGCTGTCATCCACCAGCGCCTGGATCTCCACCAGCAACGGACGGGTGCCCTCCCAAACCACCATCACCACCGAACCCGAGGCCACCTCGTCGGCGCGCTGTAAAAAGATCGCCGAGGGGTTGGTGACTTCGCGCAGCCCCTGCTCGGTCATGGCGAATACCCCCAGCTCGTTGACGGCACCAAAGCGGTTCTTGCTGCCACGC
Source organism: Cellvibrionaceae bacterium (assembly GCA_050290225.1). Lineage (GTDB taxonomy): Bacteria > Pseudomonadota > Gammaproteobacteria > Pseudomonadales > Cellvibrionaceae > JBNKHG01. The sequence continues at coordinate 7,991 of JBNKHG010000081.1, read as the reverse complement.
AGGGTTCGAAAGCGGGAGTCGTGGGAACCCTCCAGCAGGATGGAACAGTCGATCATATGCTCCAGCACCTTGGGCCCGGCGAGGCTGCCGTCCTTGGTGACATGGCCCACCAGCACTAGCACGGTGTTGGTCTGCTTGGCAAATCGGGTGAGGTAGGCGGCGCTCTCGCGCACCTGGGACACGGAGCCCGGCGCCGACGGGATGTCGGCCATGTGCATCACCTGGATGGAATCCACCACCATCACCCTCGGCTGCACCTTCTGGGCGGTGGTGCAGATATTCTCGACGCTGGTCTCACTCAGCATCTGCAGCTTGTCGGTGGGCAACCCCAGGCGCTGGGCACGCATGGCCACCTGTTGCAGGGATTCCTCACCGGTGACATAAAGCGCCGGCATCTGCCGGGCCAGGTAACAGAGGGTCTGTAACAACAGGGTACTTTTGCCGGCACCGGGGTGACCGCCGATCAGTACCACCGAACCGGGCACCAGGCCGCCGCCCAACACCCGGTCGAATTCGCCGGTGCCGCTGGAAAAGCGGGGCACATCCTCGAGGCTGATCTCCGCCAGGGTCTGCACCGCCTGCGCCCCGGAGGCACCACCGGCATAGCCCTGGAAACGGGCGTCGCGATTACCCGGGGTCGGCCCCAGGCGCACCTCGCTCAAACTGTTCCAGGCACCGCAATCGCCGCACTGGCCCTGCCATTTTTTATAGTCCGATCCGCATTCGTTACAGACGAAGGCCGTGGTCTTTTTCGCCGCCGCTTTTGCCATAGTGATTAACAATGCCCCGTTAAATGGTTCCCGTTTTGCTGTTTTTTAGGCTGCTCTTAATGACCCTTATGTCCTTTTTACGCCAATCCTTTTTTTACCGCGCTTTTTTATGCGCAGTTCTTGTGTTGTGCCTTTCTATACGCAGTTCTTGTGTTGTGCCTTTTATGCGCAGTTCTTAGCCTGCGCTTTTTACGCGGCAATCTTTAAGCTGCGCTTGCTGTGCGGCACTTTTCTATACGGCACTTTTCTGTACAGCACTTTTCTGTACGGCACTTTTCTATACGGCACTTTTCTATATGGCACTTCCCCATGCGGCAATTTCTGTCCCATGCGGCAATTTCTGTGCGACGCTCTTTGCGCACTGTTTTTACGCCGTGCTTTTCTTTCGTTTCGATCGCTCTTCGGCACCGCGGCAGCATTGACAGAACCCCATCGGCTACAGAGCGCAGCCTACCCCAACCCTGTATATACTTCCAGTACTTATCGACTGTGCGACTGCCTGAAGCCGATGCTCCCATTGAATGAAGTAAATGCTTACAAACTCCAAAAAGTGACTCAGCCAATAGCATGAATTGTCGCTGGCGCTGATCCGGCATTACTCCTACAATCCGCCCCCCAATCAATGGTACAGTCGCCCTATGTCATCGTCCCTGATTCCCGAAAAACCCCTGCAGGTGTCCCCGTCCCTCGCCGCCACCATCGGCCTGGAAGAGGCCACCATGCTGAGCGTGCTCGACGAATTGATGCAGCACGGCCAGCCGCAATGGCATCAGGGTTACAACTGGCTGAGCCTGGACGAGGCAACGGTGACACGCTTTATGCCCTTCTGGTCCGAGCAGGACATTCAACGCATCTGCAAGAACCTGAGTGACAAGGGAATCCTGCTGCTGGCGTCCGCCCCCTACGGCCAAAGCCGAGAGCTGCGATTTGCCTTTAACGAACAGTACGACCAGAGTCCTGCCCCCGGTTACGGTGCGTCCGGTACCGCATCGACACGGGCCGCCGGGTTGCCGATCGTCGACCCCCAGACCCTGGCCAGGCAGAGCCGGGCGGCCAGCCAACAGTACAGCCAGGCCAACCCCTTCCAGAACCGGGTGCAAGCCAATCGCGGCGCGAACCTGATCGACCCCAACTGGCAACCCGGTGACGAGCTGATGCGCCAGATCGCCCAACACAATATTCCCGAACACTTTATTCGCGAACAGTTGCCGGAGTTTGTCACCTACTGGCGAGAGCGGGGCGAGGCCCATCACTCCTGGAGCGCCAAGTTTCTCAAACAGGTCAAGCGCAACTGGGTGAACCAGCAGAGCCACCTCAACCGTCGCGACCAGGAAGTGGCCATGCACAAGGGCTGGCGCCCGAGTCCGGACGCCCTGGATATCCTCACCCGCCAGGCGGCCATCAATCCGCATTTTATCGAGGACGCCATCCCCGAGTTTGTGCTCTACTGGCAGGAGCGCGGCGACGTCTCCCGCGCCTGGAACAGCAAATTTATCCAGCACGTGCGCCTGCAGTGGAACCGCTATACCTCGGCCCTGGAACACGACACCGAACCGAAACGCATCCCCGAAAACTGGCAACCCAATGAAGACGTCTACGACATGTTGCGGCTGGCCAATATCGACCTGGCGTTTGCCCGCCAGCTCGTGCCGGAGTTTGTGCTCTTCTGGCGCGACAGCAACAAGGTGTACAGCTCCTGGAATACCAAATTCTTGCAGCACGCGAAATACCACTGGGCCAAGCGCCACGCGCTGACCCCGGTCAATCAATCACTCTCTTCGAACCACACACTGACAGCACAGGCCGGTCAAGATGCAGGACAGCAAAACGCTTCTCAACCAAGTCGAACAAGGGATCGCTCACTCGTCGAAGACCTCACCGACCGCAGCTGGGCCAACTGATACCACGCGCCCGGTTGATCCCAAGGTCAAGGCGCAGGCCCGGCCCAAGCCGAGTGATGCCCATATCGACGCACTCAACGAAGTGTTTGCGCTGTTTCGGATCAACTACCACAACCAGTACTACAAGGCCTACAGCGACACCACCGTGCTCAACCAGATCAAGAAGCTGTGGCTGGAATCCCTGGTGCGCTTCGCCCCCGACGTCATTCAACGCGGCGCCAAGCGGGTGATCGAAAACTCCGAATACCTGCCCACCCTGCACACCATGATTCGCCACTGCGAAGCGGAATCCGCCCAGGGTTTGCCCGAAGCACACGCCGCCTATCTCGAAGCCTGCCAGGCGCCGTCCCCCAAGGCCGCCTACAACTGGAGCCACCCCGCCGTCTACCATGCCGGTAAAGCCGCAGACTGGTTTTTTCTGGCCAATAACAGCGAGAAGATGGCGTTTCCGGTCTTTGAGCGACACTACCAATTGCTGTGCGAGCGGGTAATTGCCGGCGAGGAGTTGAATTCACCCGAAGTTAAAGCGCTGCCGGAGACGGTGGAAACGCCGTTGAGTAAAACGGAGAACCTTGACCGGTTGAAGGCCTTAAGAGAGGATTTGGGGCTTTAGGCAAACGTCGACGCTAGATTGTCGAGCAGTAGGCCTAGTATGAATGCCAATGGCTCATACCGCCTCCCTGACCCGCCGCTGTACTGAATTGTCCATCACATGGTGGCGGCGCCACTTATCAGTGCGAGGGTCCTTCGCAGTCTTTGCTGCCGGGAACAAATACTGCCAGGCAAGCTCGCGACCTGCGCGGGGAAACACCACCGGTAACTGTCTGGGAACCTTCGCGTTTATAAAGGCGATATTTTCCAACTTTCGATTTAGCACATGCCTGTACATATAGACAATGGCATTTAACGCAGTCTTCTGGGTATTGATAGACACCCGCCGTTCCACTGCCAAATGGGAGAGATAGGCCGCCACCTCTGTTTCACCCACATCGTTAGGGTGACGTTTGCCGATAAAATAGATAAAGCGTTTGATCCACAATATATAGGTTTGCTCGGTTTTATAAGCCTTGCCTTGGCTGCGGATAAGCGTTCTGACAGCTTGCAAGAATGGAGACTTCTCGGCGTTTAAAGGGATGGGAATATCTTTCATCGAGCTGAGCCCATACTGTTTATTAGTCCAGTATGTGGCCAATCTCAGTATATGACTATAGGCCGAAGGCATGAAATAACATAGCTACGTAGTCCTATTTCCTAGAATTAAACCAGCGCCGATAGAAATGCATTGAAAAATCAAGACATTAAGGATATTTTTATCGACGGTTTCAAAAAAAATGCCAGGGAAATAGCATACATATGGGCACCTACTTGGGCGAGCAATGCCCTACCTCTTTGATTTTTGGATTAATTCCCGAATATCCCTCCAAAATATGTCCAAAGGCAATATCTTAAGCTTTGGAGAGAATAAAACTGTTAAATGCCAGAAACGCCCCGTGCAAATAATCGAAAAATAGAGAGTTATTATGACTGAGAAAAAACATAGATATTCTATTAGCCAAGTGACTCAAGGGCGTCATAAGTTTTATACATGTACTATTCCTAGCGATGTATTGGCAAGATGTTGCTTCGTAACTACTAGAGATGATGACCCTGTAAAGGGGTTTCAACGAGTCTTGGATAAAAAGCGAGCACAAGAAATTGCTAAGTATATTGACTCTGGGCTTGGAACAATTCCTAGCGCAATTATATTATCAGCACAAGACGAAGCTGATCTAAAAATTATCGGAAAGGGAAAAACCGTAGAGTTCAACGACACCCCGAAGGCTTTCTTAATTCTTGATGGTCAGCACAGGGTTTATGGGTTTTCCATTGCAGAATCAAGCCTTAGAATACCTGTGGTTATATACAATGAGCTTACTCGTCGAGACGAGTCGAGATTATTCATTGATATAAATTCAAAACAGCGAGGAGTTCCAAATGAGCTGCTTCTGGATATAAAAAAGCTAGCTGAGTACGAAAATGATGAAGAAAACCTTCTTCGGGAAGTATTTGATCTATTTAACAATGATGCAGATAGCGTTTTCCTAAATAAGTTTTCTGCTGCAGCTAGGGCTAAAAAGAAAATAACTCGAGTGACATTTAATAATTCCATAAAACCTTTGTTGGGACTTTTTAGAGAAAAGGATGCGGAAGAAATATATTCGATATTAAACAGCTATTTCTCTGCAATGAAATCTGGTTTTGAAGAAATTGGGTGTGAAGACACATTGCTAGGTTCAGTTGTTTTTCGCGCTGTTTCAAGTTTCTTTCCAATATCGGCGTCAAAGTTAAAAGATAAATACGGTGCCGAATACACAGTGGATAATTTTTATGCTGCTATGGAGGGTATGTTTTCCAGGATAAAACCAGCTAAGTTTAATAACCCTGGAACTTCTTATAAAGCAATATCTGATTATCTGGAAGGCAACATTAAATCTGAATTTACCCTGTAATGAAGCACTATGAGTTGCTAAGGCCGCTACTGCTCCAAGGCCTACTAGAAAACGAGGTTTCTGATCATTGTGTGGAATTCAAAAAGTGGGTCTCCTCTGGAAACTATATTGTTCGAGATGTACCGACAAATAAGTCAATTGTAATCGAAGTCAACAATGAGTTTTCGTTTCATAATATGATGGCATTCGATATATGTAGAATGGCTGCAGCATCATTTGAAACAATGCAGCACATACAACAGAGTTCGGCGTTACCTAAATCTTTCGGGTGGATTGCGATTAAATCATATTATGCAGCTTTTTTTTCAGCACATTCGATAATGCGCTGTTTTGGCTATTCCTGTAGTCAGCTTGAAAGAGGCCACGTGACACAGCTTAATTCTTTTGGACAAGCGATTGGACTGAGAAACCTAATCAAACCAGAGGCTGGTTATTTTTCTGGCATGTATGATCAGCGTCATAGAATTTTACAGCTTAAAAAAATGAACAACACACATGAGGACACGTGGCGAACACTTATAGATTGCTTGAATGAAGTGAGCCAAAATATTCTGAACGTCACTGGATTGAGTTCTAGAAAGCAGCAGGTATCAGCAAAAATAAGTGACTTAATCAATATTATTACAGATAACGGCAGACTGAATAATGGCAGCTACCTTTCACAATTTAGAAACTCGGTTAACTATCGCCAGGAGCATGATTCTTGGTATCCATATGGTAAATGTTCCATAAAAGCTGAGAAAATCGTTTCTATGATGACTAAGTGGGATGCACAAGAAGATCTTTCCTTTCAGATTTGGAAGGAGTCTCGAGAGACTTATAATTTTTTTGCTGCCTGCAGAGATATAGTGAATTTAAATTTTGTACTCATTCAAGTTTTAAGCTCTGAATCTACAAATGCAAGGAATCTATACAAGAGATGGCCAGAAAAATTAATAAGACTTTGTTCTGCAGCATAAAAGCATTCAACAAGTGGCTGCTAGGGACTGCATTACGCTTCGCTTCATGCAGCCCCAGAGCCAGGCGTTAGCATCAAAATGGAACACTCCACATGGCTTGGCCTTTTTTAGTTATTTCTGGCTTCGCGGCTTATTTGCTGAGAGATAAAACTATCGAGAAAGCTCGTAGTGCAGTTCAATCTTGGGAGCCCGAAGATGATTGGGAACGAGAAATAGATTATCGAGCCGATCTCGCTGATTATCTCCGGGAAGAATTACCAGAAACTTTCGTGGTAGAAGAATACGGTGATGGGCGGAGCAGAAAAGATCTTAGGATAGAAAGCAAAGAAAGCGAGCGGTCAGTGGTTATTGAATTAAAGTACAATCTTAAAACATCGAACGAAGCAAATAGATTGTTAGGCCAAGCAGTCAGATATAAAGATAATGCTGACGCTATTATCATTATTTTAATAGGCTGTGATCCAAACCAAGTTGCAGAGATCGAGAAACATCTTTTTAAGAATAATGATGATGGAGCTATTGAATTAATGACTTTGGAGTTCGACGAAAGTAATGATTAATTTGAAAATGCTAAAAAGTGATATACGGACCGCAGGGTCCGTTTAACACACTGTTAGGCACCAAGGATAGTACGTGGAATTAATCAAGAATATCGAGAAGGGTGAATTTGGAATAGAGGGTGAAGTCTTCTTTCGCAAGTTCGATAAATACATAGCCTTGTCCATAGAAGACGACAATATTAAGTTTGCACAGGAATGTGCTGAATACCTGAATTCGCTAACCGAAGACGTTGTCGAAACCTTGTGCGAGGCATCCATTAGGTATTGCAACAGTTTCCTTGATGCAATTGGTGAGCCCACCAAGTCATTTGAAAAAGCATCAGATGTTCTTGGACTAATCTATCCGAGTGTTTTATTGGTTCCGTATCCTGAAAATGAGAATGAGCCTGTAATTCACATGGAGCTAAATTGCGCGTGGGAGCCAGAGCATGGTATGGAATGGGTTATTCGCGGAAATAAAGTACTCTATGTAGGTGCTTTCAATGGCGAAGATCCGTGGTCCGATTTTAGTCAAAAGGAAACCTGGAATTATGCCTAACAAGCGACTGTGATGTCAAGCAGCCTGTTTGATGTCACTGTCTCCCCAGTAAGTCCCGTCTCTAACCATTGCATTCAGTACAATAATAATCTTTCTCATACATGCTGTTAGCGCTACCTTTTTGTGCTTTCCACGTGCCACCAGAGATTGATAAAAACGTCTGATTTCAGGGTTGTGGATAGTAGATGACATCGTTGCCATATACAGAACCGTCCTCACGCTGGCTCGCCCACCTTTGATGCGTCTCTTGCCTCTGGCATGGCCGCTGTCTCTATTAAACGGTGCAACTCCTACCAGTGCAGCAATCTGTTTGGGATTGAGTTCACCAAGCTCTGGGAGCTCTGCAAGAAGGGTAATGGCGAGTAATTTCCCTACGCCAGGGACTGACTCTAACTGTTGACGTTTAACTTGCCATTCACACTCTGTTTCAATTGACTTATCCAACTTACTATCGATTCGTTCTACTTCTTTTGCTAGAAATTTCAGATGACGCTCATAGTCCGCCTTCAGGACTTTCGGCATAACCTTTACCCGGTTGAGTTCCATCGTTCTCATAACCATAAGCTGTCGACGACGGACGAGTAAGTCTTTGATAAACCTTTGTAATTTAGATTCTGGTGCCCTGATTTTTGGTGTAAGCGGTCATTCAGCGACGTTATTCCGTTTGCTAGCCTCGCGCAATACACTGGCCTCTACATTCAAAAGGAGGCCCACATGACCCCAGCCATAGAATCCAAGAAACATCGAACGCCAGAGCAATGGCAGGCCATTGTC
>JBNKHG010000080.1:0-12910 GCA_050290225.1 Cellvibrionaceae bacterium | reverse complement strand
CCCGCAGTTTGTTCTTGGCAATTTTCTCCAAGGTCGAACGCGGCAATGCGTCGACGACATGAACATCCCGCACGACCTTGAAATCCGCCAGTCGGTTTCGGCAAACGTCGATAATCTTTTGTTTGAGTGCTTCAGGCGCATGGTCATGGGGTATCACAAAAGCCACTGGCACTTCGTCCAGCATGGCGTGTTTTTGACCCACCACAGCACATTCACTCACCCAGCCTGTTTCCAGGATCACGGCTTCCACTTCCGAGGCGGCTACATTCTCCCCGCCAACTTTTAACATGTCTTTGTCGCGGTCTTTAAAAAAGAGGTTGCCTTCCCCATCCATGGCAACGATATCGCCGGTATCCAACCAGCCGTCGTCATCAAAACTTTTAGCCGTGGCCTCGGGGTTTTTGTAGTACTCCTTGAACAGGGTGACGCCGCGCACTCCGCGGATAAACAAGCGGCCTTGCTCCCCCGGTTGAATTAGTGTGCCGTCCGGGTGGCGGATACGAATGGCGTATTCTGCTGCTGCCCTTCCCATGGTTAAGTGAGGCCCCGGATGCTCCAGGTCCCCGATAATGCCATGAGTCACGGTTTCGGTCATTCCCCACCAACCCAGGGTGGTGAGCTTGAAGTGCCGGTCAATGTCCGGTACATGTATGCCCAGGCCCCAAAAGCGGTAGGTATGCTTTTCGGGAACGGGTTGTTTTAGCAGAGCATTAACACAGAAATACACCATAGAACACCAGGTCACCTGGTGTTTTAACGATACATCCCAGAACCGCGAGGCGGAGAATTTCGGCTGCAATACGAGGGTGCCGCCCACCCAGAGGCTGCCCAGCAGGGAATAGGACTGAGCATTAGTATGGAACAGAGGCATGGTGATCAAGGTGATATCTTCATGCCGCAGTTTCATGTGGGACGCATTGACCTGGGCACCCCAGATAACATTGGCGTGGGTCCAGAGCACGGCCTTGGGGCGGGAGGTGGTGCCAGAGGTGTACTGAATACCCAGGTCCGCCATGGGGTCGACGGGGCGTTGTGGGAAATCACCGGGTTCCGTCAGCAGTTCGGCAAAAGGCAGATGGGGAACATTGGGTACGTCGGCCGGCATGCCCGCATTGTTGTCCGTTACCACCATAAATTGGATTGCCAGGGCGGACTCATGCACCAGGGAAGCAAAACCGGGCTGCGTGATGGCACAGCTTACACCAGCATGTTCGGCAAAGTATTCCATATCGCGGGCGACGGAACGGGTGTTGGTGGATACGGCGATGGCGCCAAGGTGGGCGCAGGCAAACCAACTGATGATAAATTCGGGGCTGTTGTTGAGGTGGATCAGCACCCGGTCGCCAGGCTGGATACCACGCCGGTGCAGGGCGGCGGCCAGGGCTTTGCTGTCTCGCTGGGTGTCCGCATAGGTCCACTGCCGAAATGCGCCCTCAAAGGGCTCCCAGAGTATGAAAGGTTTATCGGGGGTACGTTCCACCCATTGCGCCAAAAGCCAGGGCAGGTCGCGGCCCTGAAGCATCATCCGGAGGCTGGCGTCGATATCTGTGTATTGTGTCATATTGTGTTTTTGGTCTGGTTTACAGAATAGTGATCAGTAGCATCGGTGTGGGTTGTGTCAGCTCTCCTACCCCCTACTTCATTTGAACCAACTACTCCGCCGACAATGGCTTTAGCAGGGTTTTATGCTCGGCGGCCTGTTCAATTTTCTCCCGCGAATAATAAACGGGGAAGAACTCTCCGTTGGCCCACAAGTCAAACAGGTCTTTGTAGTGCGGACTTTCCGGATCACCGGACTGGCCTGGGGTATTGCTACCTTTGGTCAGATCCCAGTCACTGGTATCCACAATAATCCGAAAGCTAGCGCCAATGCGTTTACGGTCTTCCTCATACACCGAGTTAACATTGACCGTGTTCGCATCGCCCCGGTTAGGCATAGGACCTACATCGAGCTTTTTACGCATGGGCTCGTCTAAGAGGTGACTTAATGGATGCAGGATTTTTTCCGGGGTTGTTTGCCGGAGTCGCCAGGCGGATAAATCCTCGCCTCTTTCTTCAGCCAATGCGTCGATTGCCATGCCCATACTCTTCGCAATCAGTTCTTTGCGCTCCTCGTCAGGGTGTTCACCCCAAATGCCTTGGGGCAAGGAGCCAGGTTGTGTCAGCCACTCTACAGTTTTTTCCACCGACAAGAAGGGAACACCGGCTTTGGCGGCCAGTGCGTCACTCAGCGCCTTTTCCCATTGGGCGTAAATGGCCGCTTCGACGGAATCCTGTTCCAGTCTGTAATCCCAATGCAGCAGCCTGTCCACGGCCTTCTGTACCGCCTGCGAGGAAGGTTTGATGCCTGACAGCAACGGCACCAGCGCCTCCGCAGGTAGCGATTTCACGTCGTATTGCAAGGCCATCGAGTCCTCTACCTTGAGGTTGTTGGCAATCTCAAGCACGTCGTTAATACGGTTCAAACGAAATGGCGGCAAGAAAAAAAAGCTGAATATGTTGGGGTAATCTTCGGGCACGTTATTATGGTTGGCTGACGCCCAGTAACCTTCTCGCGGATTAAACCGATGAGGCATCTGTTTAATCGGAACGTAACCGACCCACTCGTAGCGGCCATCACCGGGCACGGGCAATAAGCCGTCCCAACCAATGCGGATCGGGGTCAAGCCCACGGCCTGCCAGCCGATGTTGCCTTTTCTATCCGCCCATATCATGTTCTCGCCCGGCAACCCCGAGTAGGTGCAGGCCGCCCTGAATTCCTCCCAGGTGCTGGCCTGGTCCATCCGCAGGCTGGCCAGGTAAGGCGCCGCCCCCTTGTCCAGCCATACCGCCCTCAGGGCGTAGGCTTTGTGCGCTATTTTGTCCTCGTATAGCACCGGCCCGTGGCGGGTATATCTTAAGTCGGCCAGGTGGGATGTTCCGCCTTTCACCGGGATGGTCTCGGTGATCACGTCCATGTCCTCCCAATGACCTTCATAGCGGTATTGGTTGGGGTTGTTGGGATTGATGTCGTAGACATACAGGTCTTCCTGGTCGATGGGAAATACGGTGAGCCCCCAGGCGCCAAACTCATTGTGGCCGATGGAGATGCCCGGCAAGGTCGGCTCGCCGCCGCCAATCACGTTCCAACCCGGCGCCACCAGATGCGCCCAGTAACGCAACGAGGGCGTTTGAATAGTACGGTGCGGATCGTTAGCCATGATCGGAGAACCGCTGGCGGTTTTACTGCCTGCAACGATCCAGTTGTTGCTGCCAACTGTATTGGTGATCTGTAGCGGGGAGGACAGCCTGTCGGTATAGGCATCAAGGATGTGCTGTTTTGCTTGTGTTGCTTTGCCATGGCTCGCCGCGGACACGGCCATGTCTTCTGGGGCGAATGCCGGCGGGTTACGCGACGCTTTATAGACCGCCATAATGTCTTCATGCAGCTCATCCAGCACAATGCCATCTTGGGGACGCAAATAAGGCGGGTGGGAAAAGGTCAGCATGTTTTTCGTTTTTTCCTCACCGACGGTGCGCAGCAGTTCCGCGACCATCAGTTCTTGTTGAGCACCGCCTGTCAGGGCATTGTGCCGGGATACCACCACTTCCGGCGTCCAGTAACCCGGTTCAATACTCAGCAAACCAAATTCGACCGGCAGCAACTGTGGATTGTCGCGGGTCAAGGTGATGTAGGCGTTTACGCCGTCGACAAAAGCGGTGATGATGGCTTCCCCATCCTGATGATAGTGCCGCATTTCTTCCTGAATATCGCCGCGAAACTTCAGCAACCTTGCGCCGATATCATGCGGTATCGCTTTCTCTCCCTGAATTTCCGCCAGCAACCCCAGGGCCCTTCTGCGCCATAACTCAAACTGGAACAGGCGGTCTCTTGCGGCGTTGTAACCCTGGGCGAAAAACAGGTCCTGCTGGTTCTCGGCGTAGATGTGCGAAATGCCCCAGCGGTCTTTTATGATTTCAACCGAGGCGGTCAGGCCGGGGAGTTGCAAGATTTCAGTTTCTACTTCCCTCTCGACTTCCGCCACGCTTGGAGCACTCCAGTAAAAAGTGTGCAGAATCAGTAAGACGAGCAGGGAGGTTTTTTTGGTTTTTATGCGAGTGATGGGGTTCATGAACTTCCTTAATACATCATTGGATTATGCCAGTGGTGAACGCAAGGTTCCGCGCACCATGTTGTTGGCCTGCAAGGGATGGGAGGTGAGCGAAATGCCCGCTATTGGCCGAAACCAACCTTCAACATCTCAAATGAACTCCCGCATTTTTTTGCCCGATGCCCGTCTCCTCCCCTCGGTCATGACTTATTGTCTCCGGCTCACTGGAACTTCACACGTACCGGCGTTAGCACAGCTAATCCACCCTGCACAATTACAGCCCGGCTACTCCCCCAATGCTGCCACCACATCCGCCGCGAATGACGCAATCCGAAACCCTTCCCCACCCGCAAGATCATAACCCCGCCGTACGATCACCAGCCCCTTGGCAGGAATCACCACCACCGCCTGGCCTCGGTGGCCGAGCGCGGCGTAGCTGCCCTCGGGCAGGCCGGGAAATCCGTTGAACAGCCACCACTGGGCGCCATAGCCCATGAATAGCCACCACTGGGGGCCATTACCCGCTTCCTGGGCGGGTGGCTGCGCCGGTGCGGGCGTGGTTACATAGCGAACCCAGCCTTCGGGCAATATTCTCTGGCCGTTCCAGACGCCATCCTGAAGATGAAGAAGGCCCCACCGCGCCAAGTCTCGGGATGTGGACCAGACTTGGCTGGAGAGGATGAAGTTTCCGTCCCAATCGGTTTCAAGGAAGGTATGGGCCATACCGATTTTGTTCAGCACCGCTTCAAACGGAAACCGATGGTAGGCCGCATCATCGTTCATCGCCGCACGCAGTGCCCGGATGGCCAGTAACGTATCTTTGCTGGCGTACTTGAAGCGGGTACCCGGCATGGCTTCCAGAGACGTCTCGGTGGCAACATCGGTAACCAGGCTGCCACCGAAATAGAGGTCCGGGAGAATACCACTATCGATGTCGCTATCCAGCCCGGATGCCATGTGTAACAGGTTTTCCAGGGTGATCGCCTTGCGGGGGTCCGCCGGGTTGTGCCATTCAGGGATAGTCGCCGGGGCTTTTACATCCAGCAGGCCTTGATTGACCGCCGCGCCGATCACCGTGGCGGCGAGGCTTTTCGCCACCGACCAGGTGCGTTGCGGTATGTCCGGTGCCAGTCCATCGGCATAGCGCTCGGCGATGATCTCGTCCTTGGTGGCAATGAGTACCGCGGAGGTCCGCGAATAGCTGCCATAGGCACCGGGCTCAAACGCACGAGCGACGACGGCTTCGAGTTTCCCGTTGTCACCGGGCACATTGACCACCGCGCGCTTGGTCCACGGTTCGCCATTGTCCGCGCCAGCATTCCGCGCCGGTAGCCCTTCGATACTAGGTAAACCCACCACCATCGCCGCGTCAGCGCCGATTGGCAGTTGCGTGCAGCCAAGCCAGGGCCGCCATTGGGCAATACGGGGAGGCATGGTATCACTGTAGGCAACGCTAACCCGTTTATTGACTTTCTCGATAGCCGCTTCAGGCAACCCCGAAAGCCTGTCTCCAATACTCGTCGGATAAATACCACTCAACTCGTCTCGCGGGATGGTATCGGGGGATTTGCCGGCATTAAAGGTGGCGCTGCAGGTGAAAGCGGCTTTGTAGCCCGCCGCATAGGCCTTCAGAGACTCCTCCGTCTTGTTGATTGCCTCACTCGCCACTGCCAATGGTGCAATCGACGCAAAAGTCAAAAGGAATGTAAGATTCAATTTCTTCTTTTGGAGACAGCTTGTACCAAGGGGATGGTTCCATTTCATGTGTGTTGTCCTCTTAAAGTTAATTGATAAAGAAAGAACCGGATGGCGAGAAACAGCACCGAAGGTGCCAGCAAGCAACTACACCGGTAGCCCGGTCACTGGCAAAGCAGATACTGTTTGCCAGCACAGAATTCATAAACCGGTGCATCATCTCCCAACCAGTGCCCGGCAAACCAACATATTTGGGCGCCAGACCGCCATCAGAGTTGCACTTGCTCCAGCGCCTGTTTTTTCAAGGTGACTTTGTTCACCTTGCCCACTGGCAATAGAGGCAGTTCGTAAACGATGTGAAAATATTTCGGCACTTTATAATTGGCGAGGTTTTCCTTGCAGTACGCCCGTAGCGCCTCTGCCTCTTTCATCGCATCAGCGCCTTCGTCGGATACGATCACGTACGCGGCGCCCACTTCCTGATAACGCGCATCCGGCACGCCGACCACGGCGGCCATTTGAACGGCCGGATGGCTTTCGAGGATCTCCTCGATTTCACGGGGATAAACGTTATAACCGCCCGACTTGAACATATCGGACATTCTACCCACCAGCGTAATGGTGCCGTTGTCGCGCCAATAGGCGACATCGCCCGTGTGCAGCCAGCCATCGGCGGTATAGGCTTCCCGCGTCGCGTCGGGGCGGTTGAGATAGCCCAGAAACAGGTATTTTCCCTTGACTTGCAGTTCGCCCTGTTCGCCGACCTCGCAGAGCCCGCCCCGGTCATTGACGATACGGCAGGCTGCGTACGGGCTGGGCCGCCCGATGGTTTCGCTCAGTTCGGTCAGGTCGGCGTCGGCGCTGGTGTAACTGACGTGCGTCGCGGTTTCGGTCATCCCGTAAAACGTCATCAGGTGTGGCGTAATATTCTTCAACCGTTCAATAAGCGGTGCGGGCAACGCGGCCCCACCCCAGCTAATGGCGTTGACGGAAGACAGGTCGGTTTTATCGAAATCCGGATGCTCCAATAGCATCAACAGCATCGTCGGCACACCGCCCAACCCATCGACCTTCTCCTTTTCTGCTACTCGCAGGACGAGGCCTGGGTCGAAGCGTTCCTGGAAAATCAGGGTTCCACCCGCTACCAGGCTGACACAGCAGGTGTCCGCCACGCAGGCAACGTGATTGATGGGAAAACAGCAGATGCCGCGCGGTGCCTCGGCCGACGGCTCGGGCCAGCACTGCCGGTAATGGTGGACTTGCATCGTTGCACCATAACAAAGACCATAGTGACTCAGCAGCGCGCCCTTAGGGCGGCCGGTGGAGCCGGAGGTATACACCAGCAGCGCCCGGTCCAGCGGGTCGATCAGGGATTTCCGGTGTTCGAGTTCGGTGCCGGATACGCTGTCTCCCTGTGCCAGAAAGTCGGTTAATGCCACAGTTCCCTGCATGGGTGCCGTCAGGGCGATCACCTGATCGATAAAATCGTAGTCGTTGCGAACAACCTCGACCACTTCCTGATAGCTCCGGCCTTCAAACTCCGCCATGGCGAATACTAACCGGGGTTTGGCGTCCTCCAGGACATAGCGATACTCCGGCAGGCGGTATTTGGGATTGAGTCCCAGCCAAAGGGCGCCGACGCGGGTAGCGGCCAGAAAAATCACCCAATATTCCGTGCGCGGCGTCGATAGCACCGCGATACAATCGCCCTTCTGCACACCTTGGGCCACCAAGGCCTTGGCACACCGGATTACCCGGGCATTCAGCTCCCGATAGGTCAGGCGCTGATCACCGAAGACCACCGCTTCGCGCTCCGGGGCTTCCCTCGCGTATTTGTCGACATAGTCAGCCATCACCGGAAGTATCGTATCCGGCATCATTAGGGGCTCTTCATTCATACCGCGCATACCACTCACCTCGCTGAAAACTCCTGTATTCGTTCAACAATTTGGGGGTCTTTGATCGCGTCGATATTGGCTTGATTCTCAAACGCCAACGTCTTTTCCAGATCGTGGTAACAGCCCAAGTTAATCGCCCGCTTCAGCGTGGACAGAGAGCGCGGCAACAATGACGTTAACTTTTCCGCTAACAGGGTTAGCTCCGGATCGAGCTGTTGTTCGACAACGACTTTCCAGACAACCCCCATGCGATAAAACTCTTCGGCGGTATGCTTTTCTCCGAGCAGGATAAGTTCACGGGTCTTCATGGGACCAATCAGGGCAGGCAGCAGACTGGTCACCGCGCCCGTCACAGATAATCCCCATCTCGCTTCCGGAAAAAAACCTTTGGCGGTTTCCGTCCAAATGGAAAAATCGGCATTGATAGCCCACTCGAGACCAGCGCCGACCGCCCAGCCGTGCACGGCGGCAATGACGATCTTGTCGCTAAAGAGAATTTGGCGTGTGATCTCCTGCAACTTTTGACTTTCCGTTTTTACCTGTCGGTCGCGTTCCGCTTCCGTCAGGTTCGCTTGTGACCCTTCACCGGCTAAATCCGCGCCCGAACAGAACGCACGGCCGGCACCGCGCAACACAATGACTTTAATGGCTTGATTTTGATTGGCATCAACCAATGCCGCACAAAGCGCCGCCACCAAGTCCGCATTAATGGCGTTTAGTTTCTCCGGGCGATTGAGCATAAGGGTTCGTACCGCGCCCTGATCTTGTGTCAATACTAATGAGGAATTCATTTTCTACTCCACTGGTAAAATTTAGTAATCCGCAACAGCCTGAGTAGTCGGCTATCGGGTCATCAAGAAGAAAATGGCCTTCCTCGCACAGCCGCATCACGGCGACACCGGTAATCGACTTGGCATGGAGTAGAGTCAAAGATTGTATCAGCCGACAGACGCATCTGGTTTTCCATATCCACAAAACCCAGAGTCTCAGAATGAACTACCTTGCCCCGGCGTGTGATGTCAGGTCATATGCCCGCCAACGCATCTACCTTCTTGGCCGCAAGGTTGTCTTTCTCTTCCAAAATGGTAGTTTCCTTTCTCTCCTGTGCCGCCAAATCCGCATCGGCACACTGCCCGGCACGCCAAAAATAATAGGCCGCGCCAAACACTGACGTGGCGATGGTGACCATGGCAACAGGCAATCCCCTGACCCCCAGTGTCGGAGAGAGCAGATCACTGAAAATACCAACCAGCTGCGGGCCGAGACCCAGGGCGATCAGATTAAGCACCAATGAGAAAAATGCCGCCGCTATCGCACGCATATCGTCGCGCACAAGCCGCTGCATTAAAGCTACGGAAGGTCCGTAAAAGAACAAAAACAAAAAAGTGGTAAAAACAAACGACAATAACGACAACGCCTTCCTATCCACCAACAGCATGCAAACAATACAGGGGAAAATCACAGCAACGCCCACCGCAAACAGGTTCATCAGTCCACGAATATTTTGTGAAAAAAAATGCTCGGCGATATATCCCCCGATCAGTGTTCCCAGCAGGCCGACCGTTCCACCCACCAAGCCTAGCCAGATTCCCAGTTCACCTGTGCTCATCTCATATTGTCGAATATAGAAGACCGGAACCCACTGCCCGAAGCCAATGCCAGCTACTTCGACCAGTGTGCAGGACAAAACCAGATAGCGATAGGTTCTGATTTGCCATAGATTTCGTACGCTTACCCACAAGGGCAGAGATGGTGAGGGCTTCGGCTTTGCAACTACCGTGCTGTTGCGCGGTTCATTAAGGGTCAGTCGAATCAGCAAGGCGGCAACCAGGCCAAAAGCACCGGCAATCCAAAACGCCATTCGCCAGCCGTAACCCTCGTTGACCCAGCCGGCAAATAGCTGGCTGACAATTAGACTGACCGAAATACCCGCCATAAAAACGGACAACGCTCGGGTGTGCTCGGATACCTTGAAATAGTCCCCCAACAGGGAATAGCCCGGCGGAAATATGCCGGCCTCGCCAACGGCGGCGCCGATGCGGCCAATGAGAAGTTGGAAAAAACTGCCGGCAAAACCGCACAGCATCACCATCATGCCCCAGACGCCAATAGCCAGGGAGGCGATCGTAACCCGGTTGCCCCGGTCGGCCCAGCGGGCGATGGGAATCCCCAGGGTGGCATAGAAAAGCGCAAAGGCGAAACCCGTCAGAAAGCCGAGTTGCGTGTCGCTAAGGTCCAGCTCGATTTTAATGGATTCCATCAGGATGCCCATCATGATGCGATCCATAAAACTCAGGGCATATACCGCTGTGAGCAGTATCAGGGCATAGCGTTTATAGCCTTTGGTCAGAGCCGTCATTTACAATTTCCCCATAACCTTATTCGCGGCATCCAACACGATTTCCGTATCCTTCATTGTATGAACAATACTGGGATACCATCGAGCAGGTGCACTATAAATACCTTCTTCCTTCATTTTGACCCAGAATTTTATTATCAGCTCACTGTTCGCATTTGATGTGTCGGCGTCAGTATGCAACTCCACGTCCGGATCACATCCAAACATCGTCATAAACACGCCGGGAAAGCCTTGAACTCGCATAGGGATTCCGTAGTGACGGGCAATTTGATCCAAACCCGCCATCAGAGGTTTTTGTGTTTCCGTCATTTTTTTGTATACCAGCCCGTCATCCCGCTCCAGGATTTCCAGCGTCGTTTTAACGGCTTGCATGGCAAAAGCATTGCCCATATAGGTGCCCGCGGCTACCGTTCGTCCATCCTTGAACACATCTAAAATAGTCGCCTTGCCAACGACAGCCGATACGGGAACACCACCACCCAGCGCTTTTCCCAAGGTGCAGATATCCGGCGTAACTCCCAATTCTCCCTGTGCGGAATTAAGGCCCACCCGAAACCCGGTCATGACTTCATCAAAACACAGGACAATCCCGTATTGATCACATAAACGCCGGACTTTTTCCAAATAGCCCGGCAGAGGTGCTTTGCTGGCATTAAAGGCAAAGGCTTCCATCAGTATCATGGCTATCTCTTGCCCGTGGTTCTCTAGCACATTTTCCAGCGTCTCAATATCGTTCCAATCGATCATCAGGGTTCCGTCGGCTGCTCCTGGCCCTCTCCCCATGGTGCCACTCCAACCCAATGACGGTTCGAAAGATTTGGGGATGGCAAAGGGCTTTCCACCGGCGGCAATATTTGGATTAACATCATAACCAAAAGCGTTATCGATCCAGCCATGGTAGTGATTTTTAAACTGTAATACATAGGGCCTCCCGGTATAGGCGCGTGATACCCGGATGGCAGCCTGAACGGCTTCAGTACCGCTCATTGCAAATCTGACTTTTTCGGCACAAGGCGTGTGGCGAATGATTTTTTCCGCGGCGAACACATCATTTTCGGTTATGGAAAAAGACGCACCCACACAGAACGATTTGCTGTCCATAAAACGATGAAGGGACTCTATGAGCTCGGGATGCCTGTGGCCAAGTATGTTAGGCCCATATGCGCCTGTGTAGTCTAAATATTCGCTGCCATTGATATCGTATAATCTCGTCCCTTCCGCACGGTCATGAATAACGCGCATATGCTCAGGGATAGATTTCAAATTACTGTGGAAGCCGGGGAAACAGTTATAAAACCTATCCCTTAGCTCGTTTTTTACTAATTCTATGTCATTCATAAATTTTTCCGTCAAGTGTAGGTTTATAAGATAGTTTGATAGGTCATCTGGTGCATGCGGGAGCGTGTGGCCAAGGGCGTCACATTGGGAATGACCTGGGTGAGCACAATGCCAATGAGATCTTGTTTCGGGTCAATCCAAAAATCAGTATTAGCCCAGCCGCCCCAGGAAAACTCTCCGTTTGAGCCGCAGGAGCCGGCGGCGATAGCATCCGTAACGACACGTCCAGTAAAACCAAAACCCAGACCCTTAATGTTATTCAGAGGCAAGCCCAGTCTCCCATTAAATTCCGATCCTAGATGGTTCGACATCATCAGCTTAACGCTGACAGGGCTGAGAAGCCGGTGACCGTCGAGTTCCCCCTGGTTTAACAGCATTTGTGCAAAACGCAGATAATCGACCGACGTACCGACAAGGCCTGCGCCGCCATATTCCAAGGTTGGCTTCTGGCAATAATCACCGCCGTAGTGATCGGGATTTGCCTCAGTGATGGTTGAACGCGGGGTTTGATCATAAAGCGTGGCCAAGCGCTCTTTTTTCTCTGGTGGCACAAAAAAATCCGTGTCAACCATCCCCAGTGGGTCAAAAATTCGCTGCTTTAAAAATGTACGAAATGAACAGCCGGATACCACTTCCACTAGTCGCCCGAGCACACCCATGGCTTCACCGTAGGTCCATGCGGTTCCAGGCTGTGCCAATAGCGGCATCCCGGCAAGCTTTTTGATGTGTTGTTCCAGCGTATCGCCCGAGAGCCGGTTCAGAACACCATTTAGACTTATGTCTTGATAGTGTTTGGCAACAGGATTGGGAAAACTCGAATACGTCAATCCAGCCGTGTGGGTCAATAGGTGGCGAATGGTGATGGGTAGTTCGGCATCCACCAAACCCGCTTCCGTCCAGACCTGCATTGAGCCAAATTCCGGTAAATAGTTTGAAATTGGATCGTCGAGGAAGAAGTGCCCTTCCTCAAACAGCATCATTACGGCTACCCCGGTAATGGGTTTGGTCATCGATTTAATACGGAAGATCGTATCCCATCTCACTGGCTTTTTTTGCGCCACGTTGGCATAACCCTGAGTATTCGCGTATACCACTTTGCCGTGGCGAGCGACAACGGTTAACAGCCCGGGCGCCTGACCGGTATCGATAAACCGCTGCATCGCGGCGCCAATCCGGTCTAGGCGATCTTTGAACATACCAACAGTTTTCGGTTCTGTGGTAGGTAAGCCGTGGAAACGTGTACTATTTAGTGGGGCGTCGACTGTTTTCATGAGTCCTGTGGCAGTGCTGAAATTCAACGGATATTCATGACGCATGATTAGAACCCCGCCCCTTGAACGCTTAAAACGACAATCCAGGGGGCGGGGTGAGGTTAAAAGACTCAAGGCGTCGGATAAGTAAGCTGTGTCACCACAGCTCACTCTCCTAAGAACCGTGCGTGCGAGTTTCCCCGCACACGGCTCAAGCCTTTCAAAGACCAGGGATTAAACTGATCCGGCCACTCGACGGCTTTCTTTTCCTTCTCTCGG
>JBNKHG010000079.1:0-49097 GCA_050290225.1 Cellvibrionaceae bacterium | reverse complement strand
CTCGCCAGTCGATGAAAAATCTCTTTCAGGTCACGGCGTATCTGACTAAATATCGCCTTGCGGCGATATTTCGGAATAAACACGATGTGATACTTACACTCCCATCGGGTGTGATTTAAACTCTCTACTTGTCTCATGGTTCCTCCTTTGCGTGGTGCTTGGCGGCTCACGCATCGGAGTTACTATGAGGCTTCTTTAAATGTCAAACTATGCCCGCCGCCCCAGCAGAGCTGGGGGGTCTCCCTTTTGTACTAGTGATTGAGAGAATAGCAATAGCAGCGTGATTTAGTGAAGGAAGTTTATGTCTGCGAACCCAATAATATATTGCCTTGAGAATCTAACAGATTATCGACAGTTCGAGCGACTGAGCTCCGATCTGATGTCTGGCTGTGGATTTCTAAGCATTGAGCCGATTGGCGGCAGCAATGACAGGGGACGGGATGCGATTTACACGTCAAAAACAGACGAAGTATTTACAATATTTGCCTATACCGTACGCTCTGACTGGTCTGTAAAACTCAATCAGGATTGCAAACGGATAAAAGAGGAGTGCCACAATCCCGACCAAGTGGTATTCGTTTGTACAAGTGACCTTTCAGGAAATGATAAAGATAAGGCTAGAAAGAAAATTAAAGATGATTTTGACTGGGATCTAGAAATATACGATATAGAGAGAATTCGTGTGCTGCTGGCGGGAGAGCTGCGCCACCTTATTGCACAGCACCCCGCTATATTCTGCCCTCCATGGTTTCCAGTTAAAGGTGGTCTTTCTATAGCAGAGTGTAGAGACACCATTGTTATCGACCATTTACAACAAGATCATTCTTTAGCGACTTGGCTTTCCAGAAAACTATCTATAGCAGGCTATAAAACATGGTGTTATGGCCTTTCTCCTTTAGCTGGCGAGGATAAAGATGAATCCATTTCTTCCTTAATTGACCAGCGAGCGGCTCAGTATCTCCCGATCCTATCCTATGATGTTTTTTCCGATTCTGAATTTGTCTCACGTCTAGGTATGGCGGTTAAGGTAGATGATTTCATTATTCCGTGTTGGTCTGATGATTTGAATGGGTCAGCGTCGAACGCCAAAATACTTAAATTGGAGCCAGCTAGGTTCGATGAAATGTGGTCGGGCGGACTTTCTCAAATCATAGAACAATTAAATGCAAGAGCTATAAAACCTGACTTTGACGAAGCTAGAGGTAAATCCATAGCGCTAAAGGCTTATATGCCTGAGCCTGTGACTAAACCTATTAGTGAAAAGCTGTATTCGAATGTATTTGCTGTTGACGTTCCGAAATCAATTTTAGTGTGCGAATTAGATAGGAAGCTTCATGATGTAGAGTTGGATCGACTGAGAACTGAATGGGCATTTGCAAAAGTATCGCCGCAAAAGCTGTTATCCTTTGACGTGCCTCCTACCAGTGTTCCGCTAGTTAAAGCTCCTAGGATTGCCGAATATGCTTGGGAAAGCTATCGCGAAAAGGAAGGGAGAAATTCAGTATTTGTTGTTAAAGAATTAATTCGAAGAAGTTTGTTTGTAGCATGTTCTAAGGCTGGCTTGAATACTGTGAGGATAGAAAGCTCTATTATTTTAAGGAGCTAGAAAGTAAGAATAACAACATTTCCTTTATTCATGTTGATGGTAGAAAAACGCACGTTGCAGGTACAGGCATTAAGCAGGATGGCTGGGGCGATAGAGCAAGAAAATTCCGATACCAACTTAGCCCAAGCTTTCGAGTAGATCGTGATGAAGAAGGAAGGTTTTGGGTTATGACTCGTGTTTACATACGGGTTACTGATCTGAACGGTAAGCCTTATGAAGGCAAAGAAATTATTCGTAAACGAAAAAAAGTTACTAAGAGCTGGTGGAATAAAGAGTGGCTGGCAAGAACTCTTGGTGTAATGCAGGCGATATCAACGACTGAAGATAAAACTCTAATTAATATTGGATCAGAACAAAAAAGAACAGTATCGGTTTCTACCCGCCCCTTGGATTGGGATTGTCCTGTTTCTATAGATGTTGAAGCGGTTGATCGTATTGGGGACTTCCAAGAAGAAATGGCCTCTTCAAGGTATTTTGACGAAAGCGATATCGAAGACGTAAGTGAAGACAAGGAGATCAGTAGTGAGTGATAAGTTTTATTTTCTCGATGAGCCGCTGCTTTCCTTTGGTGGCGACCAAGTCGCTGAAGACCCCAAGGATGGACTAGCACTATTTGGGCCGAATGAAGCTCGCAGTTCCTTGCCAGACAATATTGTTATTGGAACAACTGAAGGTCTAAATCTTTGGGATGGGTGGTGCAAAGCGTTGAATTCACCGTCTTCATGTGTTGATATTAATAGGCAAAGACCATGGCCCCCTTACCCTGGGTATGATGTGGCTTTTGGTTCGCCTTGGCCTAGCCCCCTAAAAGCTTATTCACTTGATGCAAATGAACTTCAAAATGCGGCGACCAAATCTGATAAACATGAGCGCGCGTTTGCAGTGGCGAATCAGTATTTATCAAACATTGAAAAGGTTAAAAAGCTTGATAATAAGCCTGCTTTAGCAATATGTGTTGTTCCAGATTTTGTTTATGACCACTGCCGTCCCCAATCTTACGTGCAAGAAAAAAGTGATGAACCCAAGACAAACGAACAGAAAAAGTATTTAAAGAATGTACTCAAAGATCGTGATATGGGGCAATCACGATTGTTTGAAGACGAGGCACTGTTCGATGAAACTGCCAATTTAGAACAATATGGCCTATCACCAGACTTCAGGCGTCAGCTAAAGGCTCGTGTGATGGAGTATGACTTGCCGATTCAGATTATACGAGAATCTACTTTACGGATAACTAAGCAAATACGTGATGGTGAACCAGGCGTTAATCCGTTGTCAGATAGGTTATGGAATTTTGGCACTGCCTTATATTACAAATGCGGTTTAAAACCATGGAAAACGCCATGGGCAAGAGAAGGTGTTTGTTATATTGGGTTGGCTTATAAACTGGCAAATCAGAAAAGTGGTACAGCATGCTGTGCTGCTCAAATGTTTTTAGATAGTGGTGATGGTGTTGTTTTTGTTGGTGAGTTTGGGCCTTGGTACTCACCTGAAAAAAAAAGAGTTCCACTTGTCTAAAGAAGCGGCAGAAAAAATGCTCAGAGGAGCAATTGAAACCTATCAGGATCAGGAAGGAAAGCCACTAAAGGAAGTTTTTCTGCATGCAAGGTCTGGTATTAACAAGGAAGAATTTGAGGGCTTTCAAAAAGCCTGTCCCGAAGGGGTGATATTGAACGCCATAAAGGTAAGAAAGGATAATTCGTGTCCTCGACTGTTTCGATATGGTGATCACCCAAAAGTCGGACTTCGTGGAAAGCACCCTATCCTAAAAGGGACATTCTGGCAACGAAACCAATACAGAGGATATTTATTTACTACAGGATTCAAGCCCCGTGTCGGCTCCTATGATGGTTGGGAAGTTCCTGTACCGTTACTCATTCAGATTCAGCATGGTAATGCTGATTTGGTACAAGTAGCTCAAGATATATTAGGTTTAACTAAGCTTAATTATAATGCCTGTCAGTTGGGCGAAAGCGAGCCGATTACTGTAAAAAACTCAGATAGGATTGGTGAGATTTTGCTATCTAATCCTGAGTTTGAACATGATAAATGGAAACATAATTTCAAATACTATATATAGCTAAAGCTGACCTTCTTTTGAGAATTACATAAGGGGAATGAAATGGATGTCAATGAAAGTAGAGATATATTGTGGTCCCCTTTGTCGAGACATATTTTAAAAATATTTAGATATATTATCTGTTGAGCCTGTGTGCTCTGTGCAGCGTTAAAAGACATCATTGATGTTTCTGATGATGTTAGCAGAGGATTTTTTAATGTCGTTAGCAGCGAGGGAGAGCAACGAAGAAATAATTGGTTTTTACATGGCGTGAAACTATAGGTCTAATGTCCGCTTATGGCCGAGGGGCGATGCGCCCCTCCCGAAAATCTACACCTCAGTTTGTTCTGCAAGTTCCAAGGCATCGTCAACTTCAATTCCCAAATACCGAACGGTGCTTTCCAACTTTGTATGACCGAGCAAAAGCTGAATAGCGCGTAAATTTTTGGTGCGCTTATATATCAGTGTTGCTTTTGTTCGCCGTAGTGAATGCGTCCCGTAATCCAATGGATTGAGGCCAATTTCGACAATCCAACTTTTAACGATGCGCGCATATTGGCGGGTCGAGATGTGCCCTTTGCTGTTCGTTTGCCCTTTGAATAGATAATCACTGCCAGAGACGTTGGCTTGCTCTATCCAGTGGGTCAGAGCTATTCTGGTTTTTTGGGTTATTTCAAATTGTACAGGGCTTTGGGTTTTCTGCTGCATGACCATGGCGCGTTTTAGAATATGGCTGCCATGGGCAATATCGCTGACCCGGAGTTTCACCAAATCACAGCTTCTAAGCTTGCTATCAATGGCTAGGTTAAACAGGGCAAGGTCTCTGACCCTGCCAGACATCTCAAGTCTAATGCGAATTGACCATATTTCGGGGAGTTTCAGGGGCGGTTTTTGACCGATAAGCTTTCCCTTATTCCAGGGTGTGGTTCTGTTAACTATATGATTATTATCCATTTTATCCATCCTTGGTGAATTGTTGTGTAATGGTAAGGATGGCGATGAATAAATGGATATTTCGTTAATAATGGCTAATTTAAGGCCAGGTTACGGCTCAATATTCTTGTTGATTTACGGCTAATTATCAGCTAATTTAAGGCTATGAACTGGATACCTAAGTACACCATTAGCAATAAGCTTCTCTCGACGATCCGGGAAATCGGTGAATCTTTGGGGGAGCTGAAATCATTTCATCTAACTGATCAGGATTTGGCCAAGCTGGAGATTGAGGCGCGGGAATTGTCCTCCTACGCCTCAACCAGTATTGAGGGAAATCCCCTGCCTTTAACTGATGTAAAGCGCCTCCTCAAAACGCACAAAGAGAATGTACGCGATACTGAGCGGGAGGTGCTCAACTACAATAAAGCCCTTCAATCCCTCTATGCCGATGTGCGCTCCGGCAAGTTCAAGCTGAGTATAAAGGCGCTGGAGAAAATTCAGGGGCAGGTCGTTGATGGGCTCATGGACAACCCCGCACATTGCGGTGCTTTGCGGAAAGCTCCGGTTATTATCCGCAATCCTCGAAGAATCGACGAGGTTGTCTTTATCCCGCCTGATAGCAAAGACGTTAGAAAACTCACCGGCGACTTGTTCAAATTTATTGATAACAATATCGGAAAGATTGACCCCATCATTTTGGCTGGCATTTTCCACCGCCAATGCGTGATTATCCATCCTTTTATTGACGGCAATGGTAGAACCACAAGGTTGCTCACAACGGCTATTTTAGGGAAAGCCGGACTGGATTTATTCGAGATTTTCAGCTTTGAAAATTATTACAACCGCAATATCACGCGCTATTTTAAGGCCGTTGGCCTTGAGGGTGATTATTACGACCTGAAAGATGACATAGATTTCTCTGCATGGCTGGAATATTTCGCTGACGGCATTTTGGATGAGCTGCGCCGCGTGCGTAAAACCTTACCTGAGCAGGCTGGGGCAAAGCCGCGCTTAGAGCCACATCATAAGAAAATACTGGCGTACATAGAAAAGCACGGCAGCATCACGCAACGTGAATACGGCACTATATCCTCGCGCAGCCTTGCCTCAAGAAAACTGGACTTTGATAAGCTGCTTAAGTTAAACCTGATAAAAGCGGAAGGCACGGGGCGCGGCACTTATTATGTGCTTGTCTCGTAAAAGTCCGCTTCTGGCCGGAATTTACCGCAAGGGGAGGTATGGTGCTACCTGTCTAAATAACCTCAATACCTTCCACGGTCTTTTTAAACTGTGAGATTGGACGCAATTTAAATTCATGGCCAACGTCATAGATTTTTAACATCCTGTCACAGCGGAAGGTGCGGTAATCACTGCGAAGCTCATCCCATGACAGAACGTACCATACCGGATAAGAGAGTAATAAATAATGTGGCTCAATCTTCCGCTTGGTCACGTCTCCGTTTTTTGCTTTATATCCAATAGTGATGCTTTGCTGCATCAAAAATGCCTGGTGAAGTTTCTCTGAAATGGCTTTCTCTGGTACGGAAAATCCAGATAGCACATCTACGGAGGCGGATGATGCAATGAGAATGCGGTGTTTCAGATTCTTGACTTTGGATTTCATCAGTGGTGGGAATGAGCTGTCAAGCTTACGTCTGATACTATCCAGGCTGGCCATAAAAAGAGGGGATTTCATCTGCTGGGCAATGGCAAGCGTAATCATTAAATCAACTGCCTCGGCATAGTTGAAGTTGATCCGGCCAACTCCCCAATCCATTCGCAAACGTATGCCACCTCCACGGCCTCTATCAGCTTCAACCGGCACGCCTTGCTCTCTTAATATCTCAATATCCCGGCTAACTGTCCTGATACTGATGCCAAGTTCATTGGCTATGTCAGAAACGGTCAATGCCTCCCCAGACTTTAAACGGGATTTAAGGATATCCAGCCTTTCCAGGCGACTTAGGGTAGATGTTCGAGTCATTAAACAAATATGTCATATAGTGGCGTATTTGTATATACAATGGCTTCGCGTTACACAATAAAACTAAAGGAGAGATTATGAAACAAGCCGTCACCGTATTAGCACCTATTAAACTCGCAGCAGGTAAAACCGAAGCCGATTTAATTGCCGCATCAAATCAATTTCAAACCACTTTTGTGTCAAAGCATGCTGGCGTGCTACGGCGTGAGCTGATAAAAACAGGCGATGGAGAGTATACTGATATTATTCAATTCCGTAGCCAGGAAGATGCTGAAAAAGTCATGGCGGCAGAAGCCGAATCTACCGATTGCCAGGCCTTCTTTTCATTGATGGATATGAGTGAAGAGGTCGATATCAGGCTTCACCCTTCACTGGTCACCTACTATCAAGAACATTGAAGAGCCATGGAACCATTTAAGAATAATTTATCCAAGGAGCTGGTTTGCTGTATAGCAAACCAGCTGGCAAAACACCTTGATCGTTTTGATGAAGATAGGTTTGTTAGCCGGATAGTGCCAGCACTGGACGAGCTTGAATTAAAAGAGCGCTCCCAGTGTATCGCTGATGAATTACATCGGGTTTTACCCAAAGAGCTAAACGAACGATACCGCATCTTGCTGGCTATGCTTCATCCACTTGAAGATACGGAGAATGCGCTGCAAAGCGATGAAAACGGTATTCGTGGATGGGGTATGTTGCCGCTTTGCTCCGTTGTAGGGCAGCACGGCCTGGAGGATTTCGATGTCTCGCTTGCTACGCTCAAGGAAATGACCAAACGCTTTTCTTCTGAATTTGACGTTAGACATTTCTTACTTGCCGATCAGGATCGTACGCTTGCGATTATGGCTGGGTGGTTACAAGATCCCAATCGCCATGTACGCCGGCTTGTGTCGGAAGGAACAAGACCCCGCTTACCTTGGGCGATGAAGCTCCCCCAACTCATTGCAAACCCAAGCCCAGTATTGCCCTTGTTAGAGGCGCTGCGTGATGATGAAGAGGAGTATGTGCGACGATCAGTTGCTAATCACCTGAATGATATTTCAAAGGATCATCCTGATCTCATTGCCCAATTGGCAAGAGAGTGGATGCAACCAGAAAATCGCCAAAGAACAAAACTATTACGCCATGCCTGTAGAGGCCTTATCAAACAGGGACACCCGATCGCTTTGGAAGTCTTCGGGTATGAATCGCCGAAGCTTTCACTTGAAAAACTGACCATCAAAACACCTATTGTAGTGTTAGGAAATGCTCTTCAATTTGTTGCCCGAATTCAATCTCACTCTAACTGTGAACAGCCACTAATTATTGACTACGTTATTCATCATCAAAAAAACAATGGCGGTCTAACAGCCAAAGTTTTTAAATGGAAAACTGCATCGCTGTCACCACATGGCGAATTGCTGATAGATCGTACTCATAAGATTCGCCCCGTTACGACACGGCGCTATTATACGGGCAAGCATGCGTTATCTCTGCGCATTAACGGGCAGGATTTTGGTTATAAGGAGTTTCATTTAGAATGCCAAATGCTTTCCAGCGCTTATAGCCCTAATCCAGCGGAAAGGACAGTAGGCTGCACATCCTAAAATTTGTAAAAGTCCGCTTTTGGCCGATTACGGTCATTCATTTCCATATCCATATCCAACGCCCTCTTTTCGAGGCCACAAGACCTGCTTGAACACGGCATAGTCATTATCCCGTGCGCGCCGTGAAATCCGGACGCCGGGCACAAGGTATCCAAACGCATGCACCCCTCCCGAATAGGAAGACCAGGTGGGCGAAAATTGTGAGGCGATCCCACGCTAATAATGCCAAGGCACCGTTGTGGGTAGATGAAGCTAATCAGGTTGAGAATAGACCCGACCCAGCCATGACCACAAAAACCGCAATGAAATGCCGGGCGGAGCTCATTCTAGGAGATTGACCCTCTTTAGATAAAGTTCTTCCAGCACATCCAGCTTATCCTTCCTGACATTGCTTTTGGATACGGGCTCGTCTCGGAATACCATCCATTTTCCATCTTTTTCATCATAGGCTGGCCAGCCAAGTAGGTCCGGACCGTTGGGATTACCCGTTTTAATAAAATTGATCCAGTATTGCCGCATAAGATTGGCGGCATGGTTGGTGTCCTGGTTAAACAGCAGATCAATTTCGGAAACATGAGGTGCGCCCGGTAATGCATCGCGTTTTTCCGAGGGTAGATAATCAAACATGTACAAATAACCTGGCCGTTGCACTTTGGCCATATGCTGTGTCATATAGCGGGCAGCAATCAGGTAGCGCATGTCGCCAAATAATTTTTTTATACCCAGCGCCTTTTGTTCCGGGTCATGCAGATCATAGAGTTTGCTTATCTCATCAAGATCATCGCGGAAATAGGACATCACATCTTCTTGCGACAGCCCTGAGTACGGAAACACACTCCCGTCAAAGCTGGTACCGCCGCTAATAAAAGTTACAGGATGCTGCCGCCCTCGTGAAAAAAGAACTGCGGACTCTTCAGGCAAAGTAATTCCATCGACGATCGGGAGGTGGAATCCATTAATGCTGTTGACCCATTGTTCCGGGGTAATCTGCTGCAATTGCTCTAAGGTAACGGACTCAGCGTCTCTTCCTAATATCCGTTTTACTATCGTGTTGGCAATTTCCTCGGCACTGGGCGATCCTGCCAGCGGCGGTGCGGGTTTTGTGCGGGGCTTGGGCCATGTGCCGTAGCCACTCTCAGCGATTCCGCCATTGAACAGTCCACTGGCTTCCGGCGTCACCATTAATAGTTGAACAGCCATACCCCCGGCAGAAGCACCCATGATCGTGATACGGCCCGGGTCTCCACCAAAATTTGCGATATTGCCCTTGACCCATTTCAGGGCGGCGACCATATCCATCAGACCATAGTTTGCCCCATGGCTGCTATCGAGTGCCTTGTGAGCGAAAAAACCTAATGCTCCCAGACGGTAATTGATAGTCACCAGAATAATGCCTTCCTTATTCCAGAGACGCCCCTGCGTATAACTGCTGGAACCTGAGCCGGCAACCAATCCCCCGCCATGGATCCAGACCAGCACTGGCAGTTTTTCATCGGCTTGGGCATAGATCGGCGTGGATACATTTAGCGTTAGGCAATCTTCGCGGGTATTTTCAATTTCAGATTTTTGGGGGCAGTTCGGACCGAACTGCGTGGCATCTCGTGGTTGTGTCCAGGCCTCGGGCTCCCGCGGCGGCTGCCAGCGGAGTGTGCCGACAGGGGGCTGAGCATAGGGAATGCCACGAAAGTGTTTCGACTGGTCTTCGATTAGGCCAATCACTTCTCCATAAGCGGTTCTCACCTTGGGGCGAGAGTCATCGCCGCAAGCCAGAACAGGCAGTAATACCAGCAGCCATACAAAGACGCGAGGACACGAATTACGGAGCATATTCACAGCAGTTGCCTCAGGTTATTATCAAAGTTATCCATGCCCTGGCGCAGTATTCCGCCACCGATGGTCTGTGGCGGCAAAAAGCGGATCATATTGCCATAAAACCCACAGGGCAGCAGCAGCGGCCATTGATGTAGGAATCAGTCACTACTAATTCCGGAAAATTTAGCGTCGGCATAGCAAGTTGATCTCTGAACCCGTTGGGGTGGGTTGTACAGCTACTTAGCATTCTTCGAGCCCAAGTGGTGATTGAAAAAATCGATAACCAGCTGATAAACCTCTAGTGATTCCGGCAACTCGTGGTTTAAAAAAGCTCCATGGGCCAAGCCTTCCCAGACATGTAGCTCCGCCTCCACGCCAAGCTTCACCAGTTGCCTGTGGGTAACCACCACAGTGCTCAACATAAAATCCCGCGTGCTGCTGATCAGCAATGACGGTGGGAAATTCGCCATAACCGCATCCGATTTTATCGGGCTGGCGAGCGGATCGCTGCGGTCGATGCCTTGATAATAAGGGTGTGAATAGCCATAGGTGGCCTCGTAATCCGTATCGAAGAGCGCGCCGCCGATGTAGGCGGAATCGCTCCGCGATTCCTCTTCCGGCGGAGCCGGTGATGCGGAACACAACAGGGCCACGGCACCCGGCAGCGGCAGCTTATGATGCTGAAACCAGGCGATCGCCTGCGTCGTCAGCTCAGCGCCGGCGGAGCAGCCATAGATGCCGATATTTTCCGGCTTGTAGGTTTTTAATAGGGCTTTGTAGACTGCGGCGACATCCTCACTGGCGGCAGGAAATTTGTACTCTGGCGCCTGGCGATAATCGATACTCACAACCTTGACCTTACCCAGCGAGGCTATGGGAATGGATTCAAGGTGACTGGTGATGCGCGCGCCATGAAGAAAGCCTCCGCCATGGAGATTGATTAAAACGCGGCTTTCATTTTTCGGTGCCACACCGTCGACCGGTGTAAAAACCTCCGTGTAAACACCTCCCATGGTTTGCCCCTTCAGGTGAACGGGGTAACGGCTTCTCAAGGACTGATAGATCCCGGTTTTATAGAACGCCGCCGCACGGCATGCACGGATCGCGGGGACATCTTCGATCTCGGCCTCCTCAAAAGAGGGGCAGCTCTGCATAGCGGATTGCCACTGCTTTGCGCCCTCTTGGCGTTGCTGTTTTAGGGCCGAGCGGGTCTGATCGCTCAAGAAGCCGGATTCCGGCAGATCAAACGCCTGTACGTGAATAGTACCGTTCTCCTCGATCCGTGGCGGCTGATCCTCTGCCAGCACGGATACTGCCAATATGAGCATTGTCAGTGCGCACATAAACTTCTTCATGATTCTTCTCACAACCGAAAGTCAATAAACGTCGATAACCACGGGCTGGTTGTCATACGCTACCCCCGTGAATCCACCGGCAACGTCACAGGGGATTTCATAATCTGAACTCTACGGTAGAAATACAACAACAAGCCCAACATCACCCATGCCGCTATGATGGCCCACTCAAAGGGCCACACCAAGGCTGAGCGACTGCCCGGCAAATAAAGAGCTCCTAACCCAATGGATGCCACCAGTGCCGCCACACCGACGAACCTGCCCGCCTTCACTTTGTAGGGACGATCCATCCTGGGCTCCCGCCAACGCAGCACAAGAAAAGAGAGCGCCACCAGCCCGTAAGCAATCACCACACTAAAACTGCCGGCATTAACGAGCCACACCAACATTTGATGACCAAAGAAAGGGGCAATACAGCAAAGTCCACCCATTAAGACTATGGCGTTGATCGGTGTACGGTATTTTGGGCTTAACCTGGCCAACCATGATGGTAACTGGCCCGCTGTTGCCATGACGTAAATGGCTCTGGCTCCACCCACAAAGAAGGCATTCCAGCTGGTCAGGATTCCGGCAATCCCGGCGATCACGATGACATTTCCCGCAAATGGCGTGTGCCAGGTTGTCGCCGTTCCCGTAACCGGGGCGAGTCGGGTATGAGCCAGTTCATCGGGTGGAACACTCAGAGCAACACCGACACATATCAGGCTGTACCAAGCCACCGCCAACAGCACGGCGGTAACAATCAATTTCCCTATCTGTCTGCCAGGCAGATTAATTTCTTCCGCCATTTGCGGTATCACGTCGAACCCTACAAACATAAAGGGCACAACAACCAGCACTGCCAACACACCCCCAAGATCATTCTTGAACAACGGTTGAATATTGGTGATGTTGCCATTCAGGGTCGCACCCGAAATGAAGAGCAAACCCGCCAACAGCAATCCTAGCGTCACAACGACCTGTATAAAGGCGGCGGCCTTGATACCAATAGCGTTGATCCAGGTCACCAATATCGAAGCCGTAACACCTATCATCGCCCAGGTCAGGTGAACATCGTAATCCGCAACCGACCAGAGCTTGATGCCCTTGGCGGGCACTAACTCTTCGAGTACCGTTGGCAATGCGACGGCCTCAAATGCCGATACCGCGACATACGCTAAGGTTATCGCCCAGGTACAAACAAAAGCGCCGGTTTCACCAAGCGCCCGATGGCTATAAACGTGCTCTCCTCCCACGAACGGCATGGCTGAGGCGAGTTCCGCGTAGACGAGTCCAATCAACGTCATGATTGCACCGCCCACAATAAACGCGGACACGGCCCCTGCCGCACCGGCTGAATGGACCCAGCCTCCGGACAAGGCAACCCAGCCCCACCCGACCATCGCGCCAAACGCCAATGCCAGCGAATCACGGTGCGAGAGAACGCGGATAAATTTTTCTTGAGATTCGGTTGACGGCATAATATTTTCTCCAATGTGCTCCTGCATTTCCGTCTCGCACTGATTCGATAACTATCCACTGTACCAAAAGCCATCTTCTGCCAAGATCCCGCATACCCGGTCATTCCCGCTCTGGCGGCAAGGTCAAATTACGATTCACAAAAAGCAACCGGCACATCCGGCGCTAAAGCTTTGAAGGGTTTATCAATGAGAGTGTGAAATATCGGAACGGGATAGCCCATAGTCAAAGGAGACACAATATTTAGCATTCCCGGCCAATCAGGTCAGGCAAGCACGCCATCCATTGATCTGAAGCGAGACATCAATCGGGCTTACTCTGAGGCAACACTGGCGAAGCAACCCCCACCGCATAATAATCCCGCCCTACCCCGGGCAACGTTAGTCGGCGATTGACGTCCTCATCCATCAGCTCCCACATACCCGGAAACAGATTCCGGCCCGGGTGGGCAGCGCCGTTTTCGAAAGTCATGAAGTGCCGTGCGCCTTCGGTGTAGGGCTGCCATACCGGTCTGCCCGGTGCGTCGGGCGCACCGGTTTTGGCGAATGCCGTCCAGTAGTCGGAGATGATGTCCGCCATGGTGTAGTCAGTGTCCGTGGGCGGGTACTGGGCGCTCGTGGAGTGGCTGGCGGGGTCGTTCAGCACATAGACCACCTCCGCGCCATGGGCCGCGCCGTTGGGGCGCTTCCCCTTACTGCCGGGGAGCGCCAGCACGTGGCCATAGGGCGGGACATGAGCGAAGCAGTACAGGTAGGCCGGCGCACCAACTTGATTGGCATGGCGAACCCAGCTTTCCGAGGCCCAACCGAAGGCACGGTCGCGCAGCGCGTTGTAGAAGGAGTCGTCGATGTCCGTGGCCGGGTACTGGGCCAGGTAGGCTTCGGCCAAGTCGCCGTAGCGCTCACGGATCATTCTTTCGTAGGCCTCGGCGGTGTCGGGAATGGCGGAAGCGTAGCCCAGCAGAGCCACCACGCTGCCGTCGTTGGCGGTGAAACCCGCCATCACGGATACCGGGTTTTGTTCACCGCGGCGGCTGATGTGCAACGGCTGATCCGGGACGACCCATCCGTCGACAATTTCCGCCACGGCGTTTTTGTAGAAATCGCCGTTGTCGGCCCTGTCGGCCACCTGGAGCAAGGTGCTTGCGGGCAGGTTGCGCAGCTCGGCCAGGTTGTTTGCCCCGGCGGTTTTGGCCAGTTCCAGCCCGAGTTCTTCGGCGGGCTGCGCGCCCTGCAGTGGCTCCGACAGGCCCCGGCAAGGGAAATACAGCGAACCGCTCTCCGCAATGGCTTTGTGAAACAGGCCCTTGGCCAGCGGTGAGGTGACCAGGGCGTGGATGCTGGCGCCGCCGGAGGAACAGCCAAAAATCGTGACGTTGTCCGGATCGCCGCCGAAAGCAGCAATGTTATCCTGCACCCATTTCAGGGCCTGGATTTGATCGAGGATGGCGTAGTTGCCCGAGCTCTGATGGGGAGACTCCGCGCTCAGTTCCGGGTGGGCCAGGTAGCCGAACAGACCCACCCGGTAATTAAAGGACACCAGCACCACGCCCTTCTGCGCCAATGGCACGCCGTTGATTTCGCCGCTGCCCCAACGGCGGGCGCCGCCGTGGATCCAGACCATGACGGGGAGTTTTTCCGCCGGTTGCACTTGTTTCGCTGAGGGCTCTTGATTCGCCGAAGGCTCTTGATTCGCTGAAGGCTCTGCCGGCGTCCAAACATTCAGGTACAGACAGTCTTCGCTGGTGACGCCGAGCGGCATGCCGAGCGCTTCAGGCATGGGTGGCTGCACGGCCTGGGGGCCGAAGGTTTTGGCCAGCCGCGTGCCGGACCAGCCCGGGGCCGGCTCTGGCGGTGCCCAGCGGCGAATGCCCACTGGCGGCAGTGCGTAAGGGATACCCTTGAATACACGAATGTCGTTACCCGGGCCAGCTGTTTCGCCCAGGAGTTTGCCTTGGGATGTTTCGATGGTTACGTCCACCGGCGGGATCGATAGCTCACTTCCCATTACCGTCATCAGTTGTCGTTGCCTCCATTATTGCCTGTTTTGACCTGCACCAATTCGGTAGAATGAAGCAATCTGGAGACGGGAACAATGCCCTGCCGGGACTCGATTTTTATCGCAGTTGACCATTAACGCAACCAAAAAATCCCCCTCCCCCACATCAACCTTCGACTGAGACTCAACGCCAAGCGCCTGCTCGAGCACATCGGCGGCCAACACGATAACAACCTGAATTGAACCACTAAGCCTGCGAGTACGCCATCAAGCATTCTCGGGACGACTTGGTGTTATCGCAGTGTAGAGCAATCGAGGCATTCTTGAATCAAACTCCAAAAATGTCTTGACTTTTTTGGAGCTTGATACTAAAAAGCCAGAAAAGACCTGCGACGGACCACAGCCAATGGAACGATACCTCAAGGACCACCTGCTGGAGGACCTGCCCCACAAAATTGTGCTGCTGATGGGGCCACGACAATGCGGCAAGACGACTCTGTCGAAAATGCTGATGGAGGATTACCAGTACCTCAGCTACGACTTGGCCGAGCACCGCATGCTATTGCGTGAAAAAGCCTGGGACCGCAATAAAGCGCTCATTATTCTAGACGAACTCCATAAAATGCCCGAATGGAAGGCCTGGCTAAAAGGCATTTACGATGTGGAAGGCATTCCTCCCGCGTTGCTAGTCACAGGAAGCGCAAAACTCTCCGCCTTTCGCAAAGCAGGGGATTCACTGGCGGGCCGGCACTTTGAATTCCACCTTCACCCACTCGACTACAAGGAAGCGTTGGCGTTCACAGACTTGGAAAACGATGAAATTTTCCGGCGCCTGCTGGAAGTCGGCGGATTTCCCGAACCCTTCCTGCGCGGTAATCGCCGCTATTACAATCGCTGGAAGCAGACGCATATTAACCTGATCCTACGGGAAGACCTGTTGAGCCTATCCGCCGTTCGCGATATTCAGTCCATCGAGACGCTGATAGAACTGCTGCGATCGCGCATCGGCAGCCCGGTCTCGGCAAACTCATTGGCTGAAGACCTCCAAAAATCACCAAAAACCGTTCAACAGTGGCTCTCACTGCTCGAAGATCTGTACGTGATCTTTAAAGTGACCCCCTTCCACAAAAACATTGCCCGCGCGCTGCTAAAGGAACCCAAATATTACTTCTACGACAACGGCATGGTTCAGGGAAATGATGGTGACAGACTGGAGAACCTGTTGGCCTGCGCCCTGCTGAAAGAAATCCACAGGGCGCAGGATATTGCAGGCGAGCACCATGGCCTGCACTACATCAGAACACGGGATGGCCGTGAAATCGACTTCTGCATCACCAGGAATAAAAAGCCCATCCAACTGATCGAGGCAAAATGGAAAGACGCCAACCTGTCAGCCAATTTCAAAAAATTTCTCGCGAACACAGCGGTAGAACGGCTGCAAGTGGTAGGAGAGTTGGCGCGGGAAAAGTCCTACCCCACCGGCGAAAGAATTGTACCAGCCCAGAAATTCCTCGCTGCTTTTTCCCTCTTCGAGTAGCACACCCGTTCCCGCGTGGGAACACACTACCGCTTCACCACATTGCCACCATCAACAGGAATATTCACCCCGGTCAACCAGGCGCCACCCGGTCCGGCCAGGTAAAGACTGGCGGCCGCAATATCCTCCGGTTTGCCGATTCGCCCCAGGGGAATGGCTTTGGTGAACTTGTCGCCATACTGCTCGATCACATCCCGGGTGATCTCGCTGGGGAACAGCCCCGGTGAAATCGCGTTCACGGTGATGTGCTCCCGCGCCAGCGTCATGGCCAAATGCCGGGTGAGGTTAATCACCCCGGCCTTGCCGGCGGTGTAGGCGTAATCGTTATTGCGGTACGGCGGCAGGATGCCGGCATTGGAGGCAATATTGATAACCCGGGCTGGCGCGTCGGCACTGGCCGCCAGCTTAAGTTGCGGCAGCAACTGCTGGGTTAAAAAGAACGGGGATTTCAAGTTGATGTCCATTTCCCGGTCCCAGTCAGACTCCGGGTAATCCGCCAGCGCCGCGCCCTTCATCAGGCCGGCGTTGTTTACCAGGATATCCAGTTTTTCCTCCCGTTCGGAAAATGCCTGTACAAATTGCCGAATACCCGCCAACGTGGACAAGTCCGCCGGCAGCGCCGTGCATTCACCATACTGCGAGAGTTCCTCCGCCGTTGCCCGGCAAACCTCCGCCGTGCGGGCGGTGATAGTCACCCGCGCCCCGTTTTCCACAAAACCGCGGGCGATCATGGCGCCGATACCCCGGGAGCCGCCGGTGATAATGGCGGTTTTGCCCTCGATAGAAAAAAGCTGTTTCACTCCGAATGTTCCTTTGCACATCAACGAAGAAATCGAGTCTGACCTCAATCACCACGGGTTGCCATAGCCATCGGAGACGCACTATTTATCAAGGTTGACACCGGCAGATATAGCAGCGCGGCCAGGGCCAGATTGACAAAGGCACCATTTTGACGTACATTTTTCAACATCTGAAAGCTATTGGACACCGATCATGAGCGCCAATGTCAAAACCAAAGACGACCGCATAAACCTCCGGCTGAAACACAGCGCCAAGCACCTGCTTGAACGCGCCGCCAGCTTTGAAGGCCAAACCGTCAGCAAATTCATTCTCAACAGTGCGCTGGCCCGTGCCGAAGAAACCATTGCGGAATATGAGGTCATGCAATTGAACGCCGAAGATGCCGAGGCGTTTTTCAACGCACTGGCAAAACCCGTTCAATTCAATACCAAACTCACCGAGGCGCTCAAGGAACACGATCAGCGGGTCGCCGTTAAGTGACACATAAACGCCCGGACACAAGGAAGTTGCCCCGCCATGACAGCCGGCCATACCGAAAACAAAAACTATACAAATCTGACGATTGAATCACTGGACACCCGCCACGACCGATCCGGCTTCTCCTGCGGCATCCCCTCCCTCGACAGCTACCTCAAACGGCAGGCCAGGCAGGACCTGAAACGCAGGATCAGCCGGACCTTTGTCGCAGTAGAGCCCGCCAATCCCGGGACGGTCGTGGGCTACTACACCCTCAGCACGTTGTCCATCGAACTCACTGAACTGCCGGATCGCCTCGCCCAAAAATTACCTCGACATCCCATACCGGCAGCGTTACTCGGGCGACTCGCCGTCAACCAAATCGCACAAGGATACGGCGTTGGCAAAATGCTGCTCGTGGACGCCCTGAAGCGCACCCTGGCCGTTGGCGAAGAGATTGCCATTTACGCCATGGTTGTCGACGCCATCAACGAGCAAGCCGAGCACTTCTACCGCCAGTTCGGCTTTGATCAACTCAGCTCCCGCGCCCATCGGCTATTCCTCCCCCTAAAATCCCTGCCGGGGCCTACAGCCCCGCATTCGGGCGAATAAGAGTGAATTAAACAGCGCATTTTCTCTTTTTAACTTGAAATACTCTGCTTTATAAGATCGCCGCTCTAAACCTTGGCGTGCGTTTCATGCGCCCAAGCGCCCAATAACGCTTATGCCGGGAAAATATCAGCGACGCGGTCGTGTCTCAGAGCCGTGATATTATTGCTAAATACCATGGGTTCACCCGCATACACAAGGTAAGAATGAGTCACCATGGGGGATAGCGCGCTTATACGCTTCAACCCCTTCAGCAATGACGCCCGGCCCGATACCAGCCACCCCGGCGATTTCGTAGCCCGCAAGATCCGCAAGCCTTGCCCATGTAGATTGTTACAACGCAAACAGCAAAACTTCACAATAAACCACTAAAGTGATTTTTATGTTGTATTTCTCCAAACTTTGAACCACTATAGTGGCTCATTTTGGAGTAAGCCATGTATCCGGATACAGCAACGATCGAAGTCTACCACGACGGTCAGTGGCAACCCGCAGCCACCGTGCGGATCCGCGACGAGTCCCGGGGATATCGCGGGTGGTGCGAACTGGAATATCGCCTGGAGTATGCAGGACGCTATGCGGGCCCCGCCGAAACCCGGCGCGCCGGGGTGAGTTGCCGCTACCCGGTGGATTTCGCTATTAATCAGGAAGACCGTTGGCCCCCCTTTTTGCTCGACGTTCTACCCAGCGGTTATGGCCGGCAGCAGTGGCTCGACCACCTGGATATCAGGGACGGACCCGCCGCCGACTGGCCACTGCTGATGCGTGGTACGGCATTCCCACCGGGTAATCTCCGAATCGCAGAGGCGGTTGCCGCCAAAGACCTGGCACGGCCAGTGCCCACAGCATCGGGAGAGCTGGCGCCGATGAATAAGCACCCCGGTTTTACCCGGGCAGAGATCCTGGAGCGCAACGAACACTTTGTGGAGTACGTGTTTCAACATGGCATCTATGCCGCCGGGGCATCCGACGTACAGGGTGTGGCGCCGAAACTTCTGTTAACGCAGGACCTCCATGGGCGCTGGCACGCCGAGGGCGTATTGCGGGACGATCAGGTAACGGCCTGCTGGCTGGTCAAGCGCCCCCGGGGCCGAACCGAAGCGGACCGCAAAGTCCTGAAAAATGAAGCCGCCTATATGGCCGTCGCGCAACAACTCGGCCTGAACGTGTTCTCGCCGCTGGCCTGGGAGCGCGACACCCTGTTTATTCCCCGTTTCGACCGCATAATTACCCCTGGCAAATCTGTTGCACGCCTGGGCATGGAGAGCCTCTGCTCCCTGGCGGGAGTCACCGACTACGGAGCCCCCCTCTTCCACGACCGATTGTGCCAGGCCATCAAGGACTACTGCACCGATCCCGGCTCGGATCTGATCGAATATATCAAGCGGGATATCCTCAATGTGGTGCTCGGCAACAAGGATAATCATGCGCGCAATACCGTGGTATTACGTCGTGATAATGGCACTGTGGCATTATCGCCGCTTTTCGATTTCGCACCCATGTACCTTGACCCGGAGGGCATCGCCCGAGTGTGCCGGTGGGA
This sequence comes from Cellvibrionaceae bacterium, assembly GCA_050290225.1. Classification (GTDB taxonomy): domain Bacteria; phylum Pseudomonadota; class Gammaproteobacteria; order Pseudomonadales; family Cellvibrionaceae; genus JBNKHG01. The sequence goes on along the minus strand of JBNKHG010000079.1, from coordinate 29,357 downwards.
AGGCGATGCCGAAACCGCGGGAACCCCCGAATGGGCCAAAGTCCTCGAACGCCTCGAGGCCGACCTTCCCCGAGGTAAAGCGGCATTACGTGAGTTCGGCAAACACATTGAGGCCTTGCCGGATGTGTTGCGGCAGGCCGGTGTCGACGACGACATTATCGAACACCGGCACCACGCCATTGGCGATCACGCCCGTCAGCTACAGGCCCTGTGAGGAACGAACCATGGTGAAAGTGACCGACCCTACCCAGGCAAAACAGCGCCTCAAGGATGCCCTCGCGAACGGAGAAATCAGCATTGGCGAGGCGGTACGGCAAATGCGCAGGATCACCGGCATGAACCAGCGGGACTACGCAACGAATATCGTCGGCATTTCCCCACGTATTCTGGCGGAGATCGAACGGGACGAGGCCAATCCCACCCTGGAGACCCTGAACAAGATCGGCCGACCCTTCGGGTACGAAGTGGGGTTTGTCCCAAGGCGGCGGTAACGCTTAGCGCTTCGACGCTGTATAACCCGGCTGATTCTCATTTTCGGCACTCAAAATAGGCGGCTTTCCCGGAGTCGCCCCTTCCCTTATACACCGCAACCTCCGGATAAGGACAAAGCGGACGGGTAAAAGCGACGCCTTTTTCGGGCTTATCGTCGATGTATTTGGTGGCAATGATTTTGTCGGGGGGCTTACCGCTTTCCACCCAGGCTTCAAGCGCCCGGTAGATATCGTGCTGGGAGTCCGCCGTCAAAGGCGGTGTGCTGTTGAATTGCCCGAAGGCATTGGCTCCCGGTCCGCCCAGACAGTGGCCCATGCCGGGCGCGAGAAAGAGGCGGTAAAAATCCTGCATGCCTTGCTCGTTACCGACTTGCTCGCGCACCTTCCGGTAATGGTCGATTGCCAACTCGGCGGGGACAAACATATCGGCCCAACCGTAATACAGCATCACTTTACTGCCCTGGTCGCGAAAGCGGCGCCAGTCGATATTCTCCGCACTGAGAACCGCCTCCAAGGGTTCGCCGGCAATCTGTTTGTCTTTGCCCAAGTTCCACACTTGATCGACGCTCAGCGCAGCCGGCTTCCAGTTGAGGTCGTCAAACACAAAGCTTCCGAAAAATTGCGGGATAAAGCGGAAGTCAATTGCCTTTGACAGGTCGCGTTCATCGTCGGCGGACATAAAGGTTTTTACCGCCTCGATCGTTGGAGGCAGCCCCGCCGCATAAATCGCTTCACCCTTGCGCTCATCAACGGGTCCCTCGTAAATGCGGCGCAGCAACTCGACCTGCGGTGCAGTCAGGCATTCGTCGCTTTCCGGCCCGTCGCACAGCAATTGCCGCGGGTCGTAACGACAAAACCTTGGATCTCCGGCGACGCCGTCCACGACCTGGGCCTCGGACGGGCAGGAAGCCAAGGCGACGCGCTGTATGGCGGGCAGCTTGGCCGGTGGAACGTAGCCTTCCGGCGCTTTGGACCGGAGCAAGCCTCGCCACGTGTAATAGCGAAACTGTTGGAGCAAGTTATCCGGCGCGGCGCCGATGACAATACCGTCCCAATCTTCCGGGTAGCGTTGCGCGGCTACAAAGCCCGCGTGGCCACCGCGGGAACAACCGGAGAAATAGGCATGGTGCGGTTTTTCGCCATAAAACATCTGTACGATTTTCCTGGCGATATCACTGGTTTCCTTATGGGCGCGATAGCCGAAGTCGATGATTTTTTCCGGTTGATTCAACGCCCAGGACCACTCAAGAATGGATCCCTCGTGGCCGGTGTCGGTGGTGGCGACGGCATCGCCGGCATTGAGCCCCAGCGCCAGGCTCGGATAATCGATACTCCCGGCGGCGCCGCCCATGGCCATTTGGTAATAGCGGCCGCTCCAGTCTTTCTGGGGAAGCCAGACTTCAAATTGAATATGAGAGTTTGCAGTGGGTTTGCTGACACCCCGTACCCGGCAGAAGTTGGGGACTTTCAGCACCCGGCCGGCGTATTGACCATCTGGCGCTGAAAATTCACCTGCAGGGACTGGCTTGGCCAGTGTTATCGCCGTGTGTGGAATCCTCAGATCCGTTAACAGTTCACAGGATGCGCCAACAACACCAGGGGCCACTGGCAATAACATGAACAGCAATCGAGCAAAGCGGTAAATCGAAACCCTCATTTCACCGCTCCAGTTCAAAAAAGTATTTATCACCCAGCACCGGAAGAAACTCGTGTGCAATGTTCAAACGAATCAGCTCTTCGGTTTCGTCTGGGCTATAGCCCAATTCCCGTAGAATGTCCCGGGTGTGAGCGCCCCGGCGGGGAGCCGGGGATAGACGCCGATAAAATTGTTCTTCACCCACACGCACCCAATTGGGCGCGAGACAGATGATCGGCTTACCACTGGGATGGTCATCCCAACGCAGAACCTCCGCACCTGGGGTGGCCGTTTCATCGGCAGGTTCATTGCCGACCCGACGTACGCCCTCGGCACAGATATCGTCGACATTGACCACCCGGTGAGAGCCAATATCGATAGCATTGAGTTTCGCCTGCCAGTATGCACAATCCTGTTCGGCAAAAGCGGCTTCCAACCGATGTATATCCCGTTCTTCCCGGCCCGTTACCGCCTTGACGAAATCCACCACCCGGGCTTCGGCCGCTCCGGCAAAAATCCAGCCGTCACGGCATCGGTATAACCGCTGGCACTCACTCGGCCCCACCGCAAACTGTCCACGAGGTTCGCCCCAGTAGCTGTTGCCGTTTTTGGCGATCATACAGGGCAGTTGGTTGAAGCAGGCCGAACGGGCCAACGACGATCGGCCTTCCCCGGCATAGCCGGTTTTGTGTTTTTGATACAAACCGAGCAGGCAGCTGAAGGCGGTGGCAAGCCCGGTCATCACGTCGTTGGACAGGCCGCCATGAAAAACAGGCTCTTCCAGGGACCCGTAATGCACCATCACGCCCGTGGGCGCTTGGGCTTCCCCATCGTGTCCGCGGCGTGTTTCCCAGCCGCCCACGCCGCGGTAGCTGCCACCAAAGCAGCTCAATTGGCAACTGACAACATTGGGGTTGATGGCCTGGAGCTGGGTATGGGTGACTCCCAGGCGTCTGGCGGTATCGTCCAGCACGTTGTGAATCACAACATCCGCCCAGCGCACCAGTTGGTTGAAGATTTCCCGGCCCGGTGCGGTGGTGACGTCCAGCAGGATGCTGCGTTTGCCCTGATAGACTTCCAGGCCGACACGGATGTTGTTGGGGTAGTCGTTGCTTTTGGGAGGCTCCGCCTTGATCACGTCCGCGCCGTATTGGGCCAGGGTGTAGGACGATTCCGGCCCGGCAATGATGTTACAGAGGTCGAGAACCTTCAGGCCTTTGAGCAAATCCCCCTTTTTCAACGGGGGGCATTCGCCTTGTGAGTGACGGGCGGGGGATTGCGTTAGCAGTCTGTCCACTTGCGATAGGCTTACAGGTTCAGGCTCGTTAAAGCGCTCGCCTGGCAGAACATTATCCGGTCCGCTCATATCCACCATCCGGCCGGGCACTGTCAGGGCAGAGTGGCCGTTATCCATTTGGGTAAAAAGTCCGGATTTCAGCAGAGGCTTCAGCGCCAGCCATTCATCGCGGGTGCGAAAGACGGCAAAGGGAACACCGGCTTTTTCAAGGATCGGTTCCCATTCCGCCGCCGTTTTGGTGTTGAGCGCCTGCTGGGTCAACTCGCGCAAGCGCGCCTTGCGCTCGGGGCTGAGCCCCAGGCCGTGTAACGTACTGAGATTGGTCCCCAGGCCCAGGGTGTCCCAGGGGCCGTCATTGGTAAACCCTTCCCGCCTCAGTTGTTGGTAGAGTCCCAGGGCCTTATAGAAGTTTTCCACATAGCCGGGCTTGTAGATGGACAGCATGAGCTTTTTGTCGTCGGCTGTGGTGTAAAAGTACGAACCCAGTAGCTGGCGTGCCGAGGCCAGTTTTTGCTGTTGGGTGGCTTGAGAGTCCTCGGGAGAATAAACAAGGGGTTTCATCGCATCGGGTAAAGGGGGTTTCGGCTCCTGTTCCCGTTCCGCCCGCAATGGCCCAATCATGCCCTGTTCGAAGATAAAGTGATCGCCCCATAGCGACAATCCCGCCACTACCAGCGGCACTTCGATGACTGTACCGAAACCGTGGGCTTCCCGCGCATTCAGAGCCGCCATGATAGCGATGGCGCCATGCATCGCACCAAACGTCGAGGTCAAGGGCACCCAGGTGTAAACGGGCGGGAAGTTCAATTGCTTGCGCACCAGATTTGCATCGTACATACCCGCTGCGGCGGCGATCACGCCGTCCCAGGCCTGGATAGAGGCGCGTTCTTTATCGGTTGAAGCAAAGCCGGGCAGTGACAGATAAACCAAGCCGGGATTTTTCTCTTTGACATTAGCGTAATCCAGACCCAGGCGTTTCATCACGCCGGGGCGGAAGTTTTCGATTACCACATCGGCACGCTCGATCAAAGAAAGCGCCTGCTTTCTCCCTTCTGGTGTTTTTAAATCCAACTCAAGCAGTTTCTTGTTGCGATTTAGCAACCGATACTGCTGCTGCGGAAGTTCTTTCTCGCCGGGCCGAACAATCCGGATAACATTGGCCCCTTGATCGGCCAAGAGCATTCCGGCCATTGAGCCAGCGTAGTACCAACCGAAATCAATGACGTTAATTCGGGCCAGGGGGCCGGAATGCGGTACATCAGTAATTTTTCTCATGACATTCCTGTGAGGACTTTGTAAAAGCTTGCTTTAAAGCGTGACAATGCAGCCTATTCGCATGGCGGGAGAGCCCGGCCTGAGGCACTACATACTCAAAGGCATGATATGCCCTTGGAAAAATATGCAACTCGGCGGGCACACCCGCCTGTATAAGGCGTTGGGCATAGTCGATATTTTCGTCAACGAACATATCGAGAGCGCCGACGGCAATGTAGGCAGGCGGCAGTCCCGCAAGATTCGCTGCCCGTGCGGGTACAGCGTAAGGTGACAGCGGGTTTTGCGTACGCGCTTCCTTGAGATACACCTCCCAGTAGCGCTTCGTATTTTCTCGATTAGGAACGCGCTCATCGATAATGGCACGACTTGAGGGCGTGATATTGCGGTCATCCAACATTGGACACAATAAAAACTGAAACATGACTTCGATCTCAGCGCGATCATGAACAAGCAATGCCAGCGCTGCTGCCAGTCCCCCTCCCCCGCTGATACCGCCAATGGCAATAGAAGAGGCATTTACTCCCAGTTCAGCAGCATGCCTGGCAATCCATTTCAAGGCAGCGTAACTGTCTTCCAGGCCCGCAGGGAAAGGATTCTCCGGCGCCAACCGGTATTCCACGGAGACGATCACACACTCGGCTTGAATGGCGATTTGCTGTATAAAATCGACATCCATATCGATATCCCCAATCACGTAGCCGCCGCCATGAAGCCATAGCAGCACTGGTAACGGCTTATTCGTAGTGACCGGCTTATGAATGCCTACCAATACGTCGGGGCTACTGGTTGGTCCCGGTATTTTTTGTTTGGTATAGACAATGCGGTCGCTTCCCGGAAGAGGCACATTGAATTTATCTCGACATCTCCGTTCTGCCAGTTCGGCGCGAATATCGGGGATAGCACCTAGTGAACCATCAACAGGCCTGGGCGCAAGGCAAATGAAATGGTCCACGAGATCCGGATGTATCTGGGAGAGATTTATGTCTTTTTCTTCTCGACTCACAGGAAATACACCTCTTTGCTGCCCAGCGCCGGTAAGTATTCATGAGAAACTTTATGATCAATCAACTGATCGATTTCCTCCCGCGAATACCCGAGTTCAGCGAGTATCTCCCGCGTGTGTTCACCGTACCGGGGTGCCGGCGTCAGGCGCAGGTAGCTGCGATCTTCACCCACGAGGGCCCATGACGGCCCGATAGTGACGATCGGCGAGCCGCTGGGATGATCGTTTCTGACAAACAGATCATAAGTTTTTATGGCTGTATCATTGACCGACTGATTATCGACGCTTGGCGTAGCTTGCTTTTTGATATCAATGCCATTCAGGGCAAGATGACAGGAAATATCCATGTTATTGAGTTTGGATAGCCAATAAGCACTCTCGTGTTGCAAAAAAGCTGACTCCATTACTGATGTATCGGTACGGGATTGGCCGGTCATGATTTCGGCTAATTCGCTTGCTCGCTCTTTCGTGGTTTCGACATAAATCCATCTATCACTACACTGATACAGACGCCGCCACCAGTCCGCTTTGTGTGACGTTGAAGACTCCTTTATTGTTCTCGTTGAAGACTCTCCCAACGCGAACTGACCTTGGGCTTCGCCCCAATCGCTGCTTCCGTTTTCTGAAATCATGCAGGGTAGTTGGATAAAGTTGATCATCCTCGCAAGTGAACAACGTGCCTCACCGGCATATCCAGTCTTCCGTTGTTGATAGACCGCCAGCAAAGTGGCAAATGTTCCACCGATGCCGCCCATGATATCGCCACAGGTAATCAACCCATGCAACTGCGGTTTTTCCACCGTGCCGTAATGCACCATCATGCCACTCACCGCCTGCACTTGATTGTCAAAGCCCGGGCGCTTTTCCCAGCCACCCCGGTTGCGATCGGTGCCGCCGTATGCAGAGAATTGGCAGACGACAACACTGGGGTTGATCTTTTGTAATTGGGCTTGGGTTACTTCCAAACACTCCGCAACACCATCAATCGAGTTGTGTACCACAACATCGGCCCAGGAAACCAAGCGCCGAAAAACCTCCCGGCCCTTGGTCGTCTTTACGTCTGTCAGGATGCTGCGTTTACCCTGGTTAACTTCCAGCATTGATGACCCGACCAGGGCGATATTGACGGTATCCGGTGGATCCGACTTGATCACTTCGGCACCGTACTGGGCCAACGTATAAGTCGATGTTGGACCCGCGACAAGGTTGGTAAGATCCAATACTTTCAGACCTTTAAGCAGATCTCCTTTTTTTAAAAAGGCGGGATGGCTTATTGGCACTGTTTTCACAGCGCGCGCCTTGAACAGTTCTTGAGCTTGCTTTGTGTCGATGGACTCGGCTTCACGAAAGCTACTAACGAATACAGTTTCACCCGGTGTGCTGACATCGACAAAATTGCCGGGGACGGTTAATCGGGATTTTCCATTATCCATTCGGACAAAAATACCGGATTGCAGCATCGGCTCCAATGCCATCCATTCGTCGCGGGTACGAATCATTGCTACCGCCACATTGGCATCGCCCAGGAAGCTTTCCCATTCTTCGGCTTCCTTGGTCAATAAGGCCTCGGAAACCCATTGCACGACCCGTTGTTTCTGTTCGGGATTCAATGGATTGCTTAGATCGATCCCTTCGCGCTCCGCTTGTGCATCAAGCCCCAAATGCTCACAAAAGCACCGTCGTGCTTTTGCACTTTGAATCCATAACATGATTTCCCGACCACCCTTACAAGGATAGGCTCGATGGAAAGGGTCGAATGCCATCATCCGTGCCGCTTTATTGAGCTTGTCCAGTTGGATGGTTTCGCCATCATCAGGAGACAATGCCAAGGAAGCTTTTACATTATCCGGAATAGTAAAAGCCGCTAATCCGGAAGTGTGGCCAAATAACATCGGCGTCAGGCCGGACAACGCAGCTGCCACCAGGGATACCTCGATCATCGTGCCATGCCCATGAGTTTCTCGCGATATCAGTGCTGCCAATACAGCAATGGTTCCCTGCATGCTGCCATGTGCCGAACAGAAAGGCACCCAGGTGTACACGGGTGGAAAACCCAGTTGTTGGCGCCACCAATGCGTCTCAGTATAGGCACACGATGCGGCGTTCATTACACCCTCCCAAGCCTGAATATGCGCACGTTCTTTGTCGGTGGAGGCAAAGCCCGGCAGCGACAGATACACCAGTTCGGGGTTCGTGTCCTTGACACTGGCGTAGTCCAATCCAAGGCGTTTCATCACACCGGGGCGGAAGTTTTCGATCACTACATCGGCATGTTCGATCAAGGAAAGAGCCTGTGCTTTGCCTGCCTCTGTCTTCAGATCCAGTTCCAGCAGTTTCTTGTTACGGTTGAGCAAGCGATACTGTTGGCTTAGGAGTTCCGGTTCCCCTGATTTAGCAATTCGGATTACATTGGCGCCCTGATCCGCCAGCAGCATTCCAGCCATTGGACCAGCGTAGTAGTGGCCAAAATCAATTACATTTAGTCCCGTCAGTGGGCCTTGATGATCAGTGTTTGTAGTCATTGGTTCTTTCTCACGTTCTCAATTTTAATAATCAGGAAAACTGTCACCCTGCGATCAAGGCTTCAGCAAATAGCCTCCATCCACCGGAATATTGGTACCTGTAAGCCAGGCTCCGGCTCGGGATGACAGGAAAATAGCCGTGCCGGCAATATCTTCTGGTGTCCCGATGCGACCCAGCGGGATGTCACCCGCTGCAAATCGACCTTCAGTGCGCCGATTGGGGAACATCGCTGGAGAGATCGCATTGACAGTAATATGATCGCGGGTAAGACGAGCGGCCAAATGCCGGGTCAGATGGATCACACCCGCCTTACTGGTGGTATAGGGATAAAGACTGTCGGCTCCGGGCACTTGCATGCCGACAACGGAGGCGATGTTAATGACACGGGCAGGGGCCTGGACACTCGCGGCGCGCCTCAATTTACTCAGCAATTTCTGGGTAAGGAAGAACACAGCTTTTACATTGACCGCCATGGTCCTATCCCATTCACATTCTGTCAGCGTGTCCATAGCCTGACCGTCGACAATGCCGGCATTGTTAACCAGGATATCCAGTTTCTCTTCCTTCGCGCTAAACACGCGAACCAATGTATCTATTCCTTCCAGATTCGACAAGTCACTGGCCATGGCTATGCATTGGCCGTACTCCGATAATGCCTTTGCGGTAGTCTGGCAGTCCTCCAATGAGCGGGAAGTTATGTAGGTTTTAACACCATTTTCGACGAACCCACGGGCTATCATGGCACCAATGCCGCGGGAGCCCCCGGTGACTATGGCTGTTTTGCCAGACAGATCAAAAAGGCGCTTCATACGTATTACGCAATGACCTTTAACTCGAACAGATGTTCGATTTCATCGTCTTTGCAGCCAAGTTCCCGCAGAATTGACCAACTGTGCTCGCCATAGAGCGGCGCCAATTTCAGGCGCTTCCAATTGTGGTTTTCCCCTATGCGAACGGAATCCGTGGCCTGCAGAACTATGGGCGCACCACCCGGCGAATCCTCCCAGTAGACCACCTCGCCTGCTCCTTCTGCCGTCTCGTCCGCTTCCTCGTTGTCGACACGGCGCGGGTTCCGTTGACAAATAGCGTCCAGACCCAGCACGTCGTGGCAGGGGATGCTGGCGGTGCCCAGGACGGTGTTCCAATGTGTGCAACTGTGTTCTTTGAAGGTCTTTTCCAAGGCGGCCAGTTCTATGTCTATCGATCCGAGAACGGTTTGAGCAAGCAGTGGTGCATCCTCTTCTCGGGTGCCGACGTAAATCCAGCCATCACTGCATTCATAGAGGCGTTGCCACCAGTACTGCCCGAGGGCTTGCTGGCCATGAGCCTCACCCCAGTTGCTGGCGCCGTTTTCGGCAATCATGTAAGGAAATTGGAAGTAGTTGCCGCCCCGGAGGATTGAAGTACGAACCGGTCTGGCGGTCCCTTCACGCCGTTTTTGCCATATCGCCAATAAACTGCCATACGCCAGGCCGAAACCGGTGAGGGCGTCGGCAATCATGGTGCCTTCGAAGTCGTGGGGGTGGTCCGGTGTGCCGTAATGCGCCATCAGACCCGTTACGGCTTGTGGTATGGGGTCCACGCCAAACCGGCGATCCCAGGGACCGGGCCGGGTGCCGCCAAAAGCTGATACCTGGCTGACAACGGCGTCGGGATTGAGCGCTTGTATCTGGGGGCAAGTCACTCCTAGGCGCTCGGCCACGGGGTCAATTTTGTTATGCACGACGACGTCAGCCCACACCGCCAGTCCCCGGAAGATGTCGCTGCCCGGCGCCGTTTTAAGGTCGGCGAGTACACTGCGCTTTCCCGATTCGAAACTGGCCGGGGCGGGCTTGCCGGCATAAGTGGGTGCGTTCAGTTTGATGACGTCGGCACCGTATTGTGCCAGCAGGTATGTCGCCATCGGGCCGGCCACGAATGTACTCAGATCCAGCACTTTCATCCCTTTGAGCAGATCGCCTTTAGCGAGGTTGGCTCGGGGTGCGGACCGTTGCCCGTCAGTGACAGCTTTGTTTCCGAACAGGGCAGTGGCTTCATCCAGGGTTACGCGCTTGGGTTCATCGTAGTGGTCCGCAATCGAGGCATGCGGGTTGCCGACATCGACGAAACGGCCGGGCACCGTCAGTTCGGAGCGGCCATTATCCATGGTGGTAAGAATGCCGGCGTCCAACATCGGCTTCAAGGTGAGGTATTCCTGCCGCGTGCGCACTTTGGAGAACGGCAGAATGTTGCCCAGTAGTACTTCCCATTCATCCGCTGTTTTGGTCAAAAACGCTTGCGCGATCAGGTCTCCCAAACGCCGCTGGCGGGTAACGCTCATGTGAGGGTAGTCCGCAATGTTGTTGTCGAGCGTTGCCTCGTTCCGGCTGCTGAGGGAAGCGGCAATATTGACGAAGCCTTCGCTCGACAACTGCTCGAAAATGCCAAGCGCTCTTAGCAGCCGCTCGGTCCGTAAAGTGCTGGCCATACACGCCAGTTTGATGAGACGGCCGTCCGCACAGCGATAGTAGCGATATAAAGGGTCCCAAAACTCCTGTAGTGCATCAAAGAGTTTGCCGGACTGCACAAGTGGATCGTCCTCGGCGGTATACCAGCATTTTTCATTCTCTTCCCACTTCCTGGTTATTTCTGATAGTCCGGGTTTGCGATATTCCATGAAAGGCGATGTATGGTTTCCGGCTATCGATGAAATCATGAAGCGCCAGACAAAGCCCGTCATACCGGCATCGACCAACGGCACTTCTATCACGGTGCCCGAGCCGGACTCTTCTCTTGCCAACAGGACTGCCACGATCGCAACAACACCATGAACGGCACCAAAAATCGAGTTAACGGGAATCGAGGTATAGAGCGGAGGAAAGTTCAATATCTTTCGAACATAGCTCACATCCACATACATGCCCGACGCTGCGGCAAGGATGCCTTCCCAGGCCTGGATAGGGGCCCGCTCCTTGTCGGTGGAGGCAAAGCCGGGCAGTGACAGATAAACCAAGCCGGAATTTTTGTCTTTTAGGCTAGCGTAATCCAGACCCAGGCGTTTCATTACACCGGGCCTGAAGTTTTCGATCAAAACATCGGCACGTTCAATCAAGGAAAGCGCCTGGGATTTTCCTTCGGGTGTCATCAAGTCCAGAATCAGCAGTTTCTTGTTGCGATTGAGTAAGCGGTGCTGTTGTTCCGGAAGTTCTTTCTCCCGAGATGTCGGATCACCGGGCTTGACGATACGGATGACGTTAGCGCCCTGATCAGCCAGGAGCATCCCGGCCATGGGGCCGGCATAGTAGTGGCCAAAATCGAGTACGTTCAATCCAGCGAGAGGACCAAGATAGTTAGTTTTCTTTTCCACTGTTAACCTTTATTGACTACATGCATGGAATTCGATAATTAGGCAACCACGCCGAGTTCAACCAGATGTTCGATGTCTGCGTCGCAGTAGCCAAGTTCCGACAGAATTGTCCGGCTGTGTTCACCATTAAGCGGTGTTGGTATCACCCGTTTCCAGGAGTGATTTTCGCCGATGCGAACCCAATCCATGGCTTGCAAAACAACAGGATGGCCACTGGGCGGATTGTCCCAGTAAATCACTTCCCCCGCTCCCAAAGCTATCTCCTCCGCTGACTCGTTATTCACCCTGCGCATGTTACGATTGCAAATATCATCGATTCCCAGGACCCGATGACAGGCAATATGCTTTGATTCGAGCTGAGACAACCAGTAATCGCAATCCTGCTCGATAAAAGCAGATTCCATTTCCGCGATATTTTTATATCCAGATTCCGTAACAGTGTTCGCCAGGACATTGGCCTGATTCTCTGTTGAGTGCACATATATCCAGCCGTCCTTGCATTGATACAGCCGTTGCCACCAGTGCTCTCCAAGGGCGCTTTGCCCTCTGGTCTCGCCCCAGTTACAGCGACCGCTTTCGGCAATCATGTAAGGTAACTGGAAAAAGTTTCCAGCCCGTATCAAAGAGGTTCTCACCTCACCGGCATAACCGCTTCGTCGCTGTTGCCAGATCCCCAACAAACTTCCAAAAGCCAGACCAAAGCCAGCCAGGGCATCGGCTATCATAGTTCCTTCAAAATCGTGGGGTTGATCCTCTGTACCATAGTGGGCCATCAATCCCGTGACGGCTTGTGGAATGGGATCCAGGCCAAAACGACCTTCCCAGAATCCCCGTTGGGGACCGCCGAAGGCCGATACCTGTGCCACAATCACCTGGGGATTGGTGGCCTGTAATTGCTCCCGGGTAATACCGAGTCGCTCCGCCACCGGATCGATCTTGTTGTGCACCACCAGGTCAGCCCGATTGACCAGCTGGCTCAGGATTTTCTGTCCGGGCGCTGTGCGCAAATCGGCCAACAGACTGCGTTTGCCCAATCCGTAATGGACGGCCCCCGGAGACCCGACGGTTGAAGGAAGATCAACCTTGATCACTTCCGCACCATATTGCGCCAGTACGTAAGAGGACATGGGGCCCGCCACCCAAGTGCCCAAATCCAGCACTTTAAGCCCTTGTAATAAATCACCCTTTTTTTTTGGAGCGGCTGAGTGCCGTGCCTGAGGTTCAGCCCCTTTTTTCAATCGATTATTCTTGAACAACCGGGTTGCATGCTTCGCCGAGATACTTTCCATTTCCCGGAAACCTTCCAACAGTGCATTCCCTAGATCACTGACGTCCACGAAACGACCTGGCACAGTGAGCCGGGAGTTACCGTTATCCATCTCGGTGAGAATGCCCGAGTCCAACATGGGCTTCAGTGACAGGTACTCCCCCCGTGTCCGCACTTTGGAGAAGGGCAGAATGGTGCCCAGCAACGCATCCCACTCGTCCGATGTTCGGGTCAAAAAAGCCTCGGCGATAAGCTTACCCAGCCGCTGCTTACGCTCATCGCTCATTGATGGGTAGTCGGCAATGTTGTTATTGAGCACTTTGCCACCTGCCTCTTGCGGCGGGATATTAACAAAGCCCTCATTCAACAGTTGCCCGTATATCTCCAAAGCCATGAGCAGGCGTTTATTGCGCAAGGCACTGCCCATACAAGCCAGCTTGACCTGTCGGCCGTCCGCGCAACGGTAGTAGCGGTACAGCGGATTCCAGAATGCCTGCATCGCCTTGAACAACTTGCTCGATTGTTCCTGGGGCGAGTCCTCTTCCAAGTACCAGTTTTCTGCTTGTTCCTGCCAGAGTTCCTTGTCTGTGGGAGAGTCCGGGTCGCGCAGTTTCATAAAAGGCTCGGTATGGTTTCCGAGTATGCGGGACATATAAAACCGGTGTACGAATCCGGACATTCCCGCATCCACCAAAGGGGTTTCAATCAGGGTTCCAACGCCATCTTTTTCCCGTGCCAGCAGAGCCGCCATCACGGCAACAACACCGTGAACTGCTCCGAAGATGGAATTCACCGGCAGCGAATGATAAAGCGGCGGAAAATTGAGGAGCTTTCGCACATAGCTGACGTCAACGTACATCCCGGAAGCCGCGGCCAATATACCCTCCCAGGCTTGAATAAAGGCTCGGTTCTTATCGGTTGAGGCAAAGCCGGGCAGCGACAGGTAAACCAAACCGGGATTTTTATCTTTTACGCTGGCGTAATCCAAATCCAGGCGTTTCATCACACCGGGCCGGAAGTTTTCGATCACCACGTCGGCATGTTCGATCAACGAAAGCGCCTGTGTTTTGCCAGCCTCTGTTTTCAGATCTAACTCAAGTAGTTTCTTGTTGCGATTCAGCAACCGATACTGTTGTTCGGGTAGTTCCTTTTCACCGGGTTTGACGATACGGATCACATTGGCCCCTTGATCGGCCAAGAGCATTCCGGCCATTGAGCCGGCGTAGTACCAGCCGAAGTCAATCACATTAAGTCCCGTCAATGGGCCTTGATAATCATTGCTTGTCGTCATCGGTTCTGTCTCATGTTTTCAATTCTGGTAACCCGGGAATGGGTGATAATTAATTCCAATCCAGTTCGAACTCATGAATTAAAGAAATAGGCCTCCGGCCGCCCTAATGAAGGGAGAAATTCGTGAGCCACTTTTGTCGCAATCATTTCTGCAATTTCCTCCTCGCTGTACCCTAGCTCAAATAGAACCTGTCTGGTGTGTTCACCGCGACGTGGAGATGGTCGGCATCGCTTGTAAGATTGTTGCTCGCCAATCCGAACCCAGGTTGGTGCCGGCAATGTCACGGGTAATCCACTCGGATGATCTTTCCAGCAAAGCATGTCGAGCGAGCCTTGAGCGATTTCATCTGCCTCTTCATTGTCGACGAAGCGGGGTTTTTCACATAGATCTTCGATGCTAGTGATCTTATGGCAACCGATATCGACGTCTGTAAGTCTGGTTTGCCAATGGGCACATTTGTGCTCAATGAACTGAGCAGCCAGTGCTGCGACCAGGCTACCATCGTCTGTTTGTTCAGGGCGCGCCTCAAGCACCGCACCGATCAGTGTACTGGCATCCGCTTCAGGCGCTTCAATGTAAATCCAGCCATCACTACACTGATAAATACGTTGACGCCAACTATTTCCTATCGCGCTTTGCCCCCAGGATTCTTCCCAATCGCAAATCCCATTCTCTTCGATCATCCAAGGGAGTTGGAGAAAGCAGTTCCCACGTACCAACGACGTGCGTGCTTCTCCTGCATAGCCAGTGGTGCGTTGTTGCCAGACCCCCAGCAACGCTGCGAATGCCGCTCCAAGCGCTGAAATTGAGTCAACAACAGAACCCAATCCGAAATACTGTGGCCAGCTTAAAGATCCAAATTTTGCCTGAATGCCCGTTTCTGCAAGGACGGTCATGTCGACTCCAGGACGCCGCTCAGACCAGCCACGAACGGTTCCACCCCACGCAGAGGCTTGACAGGTGACAACGTTGGGGTTCACTTTGTGAATTTGTTCATGGCTCACTCCAAGGCGAAAGGCGTTTTGATCGAGTATGTTATGAAGTACAACGTCGCTACGCATAATGAGTCGTTGCAGAACTTCCCGGCCGGGCGCGGTTGCCGCATCAATAATAATGCTGCGCTTTCCCATGCTCGCCTCAAGGAGATCTCGAATGTTATCTGGGAAAATTGATTTTTTAGGATCGACGGAGGAGATAACTTCCGCCCCGTATTGGGCCAGAATATAGTTAGCCATCGGCACTGCCATTACATTGGCAAGGTCAAGAATCCTAAGCCCTCGCAATAGATCGCCCTTATGTTGAGACGAAGGCGGGGCTTGCAAAGGATCAGCCTTTCTCTCGCCAAACACACTGCACGCGCTTTTATAATTGACTTTCATTGGCTCTTTGAATTCGGTTGTGCGAGCGCCGCCGGGCCCATCGATATCACAAAGCCGGCCGGGCATGACAACCTGCGAGCTTCCATGGCCCATACGGGTCAAAACCTCAGATTTGTGCATCGGTTCCAGGGAGAAAAATTCTTCTCTCGTACGAATTTTACTGCTGACAAAATTATTGAGCAGCTTCTCCCATTCGTCCGCAGTCTTGCCCGCGAAAGCTGCCTCCATCAGTTCCTCCACGCGCTGCGCCCTTTTGGGGCTTAGCATTTGTGGGGCACTGATATTGAAATCCACGTCCGTTTTCCACGGACCAAGATATTGAAAGCCTTCCTCAATGAGAACATCATATATCCCCAAGGCCTTATGGATCGATACAGCGTATTCAGGATTCGGATTATAAAATCCCCAACATTGAAATTTTCGTCCGTCTGCAGTTGTGTACAATTTGTACACTGAAGGCCAGATAGCGTTAGCAGCTCGACCAAGCTTTTCCGTTTGAGTATTTTCGTTGTCTTCTGGAGCATATTTGAATCCCTCCATATTCGGTTTATGATTGCTTCTTGTTTTATAAGTTCTTGACGTAAAGGACGTGGTGCATCCGGCCAAACCGGCTTCAACTAACGGCGCTTCTATTTTGGTTCCGTAACCGTGTCGTTGGCGTGCGAGTAATGCAGCCGTAACAGCCACGACGGCGTGACATGCTCCATATACAGAGCAATGCGCCAAGGGCGTATAAAGAGGTGGGTAACCAAGCCCTTGTCGTACCAGGCTGTAGTTAGTAAACATACTCATGGCAGAGCTTAGCACTCCCTCCCATGCCCGAATATGCGCCCGCTCACTGTCAGTGGAAGCGAAACCCGGCAGAGAAAGATAGATGAGACCCGGATTTTTATATTTCACGCTGGCATAGTCGAGGTCCAGGCGCTGCATTACCCCAGGTCGAAAATTCTCGATTAAAATGTCTGCGCGTTCAATTAGCGAAAGTGCTTGAGCTTTTCCCTCATTCGTCTTCAGATCCAGTTCGAGAAGCATCTTATTGCGGTTCAAGACGCGATATTGCGGATCGGGAAGCTCGGGCTTTCCGGGCTTGACGACGCGAATAACGTTCGCGCCCTGATCTGCCAGCAGCATCGCTGCCATGGGGCCCGCATAATAATGGCCGAAGTCAATCACGTTGAGCCCCGCTAATGGTCCCTTGTATTTGGAGGTTTGTTGCATCTTATTTCTCCGGGCTCAAAAAGGCATTCTTACTGCCGAGAGGTGGATAATATTCATGGGAGACGCCAAGGCGGATCAACTCGGCGATGTCGTCCTCCCCATAACCCAGCTCCCGCAGTATTTCCCGCGTGTGTTTCCCCAAACGGGATGCGGGTGTCGGACGACGATAGCTACGGTCTTCCCCCAGGAGCACATGATCGGGCGCCAGCAAGGTGACGGGAGAACCGCAGGGATGGTCTTCCCAGCGAAGGAGTTCGAGTGAGTCTCCCGCTGTTTCGTCCGCCGCCTCGTTGTCAACGGAATGCACTTTGGCACGGGCACGGATATCGCGCATGCCCCATACCGGATGACAGCCGATATCGGCCGCCGTTAGTTTTGTTATCCACTCTCCCGCATTTTGTTCGGCAAATACCCGTTCCAGTATTCGGGAGTCAACGTTTTCCCGGGTGTCAATCTTTTGCCCCGCCACCACTTCGATAAGCGTTTCGGCCCGTTCAGCGCTGGCACCCACGTAAATCCACTGATCGCGGCATTCGTACAGGCGCTGCCACCAGTGCGGACCCAGTGCAAACTGCCCATGGGGCTCGCCCCAGTCCCAGCGGTCGCCGTCCATGATCATCCAGGGCAGTTGGCTGTAGTTCATGGCCCGGGCGAGGGAGGTGCGGCACTCCCCGGCATAGCCGGTTTTGCGTTGCTGCCAGACGCCCAACAAAGCGGCAAAGGCGGACGCCAACCCGGCCGGGACATCGCCGGTGGCGATATGGCCGTGCCAGTGGGGTGCCGTCAATGAACCCATACGGGCCTTGAGGCCGCAGGCCGATTGCAGCAGGTCGTCAAATCCGGCTCGCTGCTCCCAGCCACCTCGCTGGCTGCCCCCGTAGGCAGACACCTGCATACTGACGACGTCGGGGTTGATCTTTTGCAATTGCTCGTGGCTGACGCCCAGGCGCCTGGCGGTGTCGTCGAGAATGTTATGGGTCACTACATCCGCCCAGGAAATCAACCGGTTCAATACCTCCCGGCCGGGCGCGGTGTTCACGTCGGTCAGAACACTGCGTTTGCCCTGGTTGAGTTCCAGGATCATGGGCAACAGCGTGGGGTAGTATGCACCTGGCCCCGAGGAATCGGCCTTGATGACATCGGCACCGTATTCCGCCAACACATGGCCGGCAATTGGGCCGGCGAGGATATTGCCCATATCCAAGACTTTCAGACCTTTCAGCAAATCGCCCTTCTTAAGTGTTTGAGGCTTCCGGCCGTCACCGTCATTGCGCGAAGGTCGGGCACTTGCGTCGTCCTGAAACAAAGACACCGCCTGACTTAAGCTGATCGTCTCGCAGGAGTCAGGTTCCAGCGGCAGCTTACTATCGCGACCGCTGACATCCACCAGACGCCCTGGTATCTGTAGTCGGGAACCGTCTGCCTCCAGACAAGTAAATACACCACTGTCCCGCAACGCGGGCAGTTTGAGCCATTCCTCCCGGGATCGCAGGACCGCGGCGGGAATACCGGCGGATTGAAAAAGGGTTTCCCACTCCTCGGCGCCTTTCGCTTGTAAGGACTGGGTCACCAGTTCCGCAAAGCGCTCCTTCCGTTCGGGACTGAGCCCGGTTCCGGCGGGCGCCCCCAGGTCATTGCCGAGATCCGTTTCCCAGTCTCCCGCGTTGATAAAGCCCTCTTTGTAGAGTTGTTTGTCGATACCTAATACCTTGATCAGGCGATCGGTAAAGCGGCTGAACAGGGTGAAGTTAATGCGCCGGCCATCGCCACAGGGATAGTCCTTGTAGCCGAAGGGCAAGGTTGCCAGCCGCGCTTGTTCCAATTGTTGTTCCTGGACATCGGGAGCCTCATGCGGCTCATAAGCCAAAGCGCGAATGGACTCAGGCAGATCGTCGAATTTTGGCGGCGGGAAAAGCATGGACGGCGCAAAGGGTAATAGCCCGCCACTCGCCAAAGGCACTTCGATGACGGTACCTACGCCGTGGGTTTCCCGCGCGATCAGTGCCGCCATGATACTGATAACGCCGTTGAGGCTGCCATAAACGGAACACAGCGGAAGCGCTGTATAGAGCGGAGGATATTTCAACATTTCGCGAAACAGGCTGAGTTGGCGGAACATACCTGAGGCTGCCGACAGGATGCCTTCCCAGGCCTGGATATGAGAACGCTCCTTGTCTGTCGAGGAAAAACCAGGCAAAGATAAATAGACCAAACCGGGATTTTTCTCTTTTACGCTGGCGTAATCCAAATCCAGGCGTTTCATCACACCGGGGCGGAAGTTTTCGATTACCACATCGGCGCGCTCGATCAGGGAAAGGGCTTGTGCCTTACCTGCCTCTGTTTTCAGATCGAGTTCGAGCAGTTTTTTATTCCGGTTTAGCAAGCGGTACTGTTGATCAGGTAATTCTTTCTCGCCGGGTTTGACGACGCGAATAACATTCGCGCCCTGATCTGCCAGCAGCATCGCTGCCATTGGGCCGGCGTAATACCAGCCGAAGTCGATCACATTCAACCTGGATAGTGGGCCTTGATAATCATCGCTTGTCGTCATCGGTTTTTTCTCCATTCCTCAATGGTTCATTGTCAGCGCGTTCCCCATCCCCACGATTCTTTGCTACCCAAAGCAGGTAAATACTCGTGAGCTACTTTGAGGTATATCAACTCGTTAATTTCATCCTGCGAATAGCCCAGCTCCCGTAGAATATCGACAGTGTCTTCACCTAGCCTCGGCGCCGTATGCAAGCGGGTATAGTTATGTTCCTCGCCGATCCGCGCCCAGGTGGGCGCATGTTTTTTGATAAGGAGGCCGGAAGGATGGTCTTCCCAGCAGAGAATCTCCCAGGCGTCCGTCGCGATTGCCTGCTCCTCATGGTTGCCAACCCGCCGCATTTGGGCATCCCGGAATAGTTCGTAAGCATTGTGAACTTTATGGCAGCCAATGTTGGCCTTGTTCAACAAGGCAGACCAATGGTTGCAATTCGCCGTGGTAAATTGGGCCTCCAACTCGTAGGAGACTGCGTGATCGATATCGGCAAGCGGTTTGGAGAGAATAGTTTCGTATAATTCCGTGGCGCGGTCTCGGTGGGCACCGACATAGATCCAGCCGTCTTTACAGGCATACAACCGTTGCCACCAGCTCTCTCCGACGGCGAACTGGCCACTGGGCTCGCCCCAGTCGCTGTTGCCATTTTCGTCGATCATAGTGGGAAGTTGGGCATAATCATTGGCGATTACCAGGGAGGTGCGGCCCTCACCGGCATAGCCGGTATGGCGCTGCTGCCAAACGCCCAATAATGCCGTAAAGGCCAAACCGAAGCCGGCGACAATATCGGCCATTTTGGCCGCGCCATGGATCTGGGGCTGCTCCGGGGAACCATAGTGTACCAGCGTCCCGCTGGCTGCCTGGGCCGAAAAGTCGAATCCCGCCCGTTTTTCCCAACCGCCCCGACGAGTCCCGCCGAACGTAGTGACCTGACAACTTACCACCTGGGGGTTGATAGCCTGCATTTGCGGATGAGATACCCCAAGGCGGGTTGCGGTGTCGTCGACAATATTGTGGGTGACCACATCTGCCCAGGAGACCAGACGCTCAAACACCTCACGGCCCGGCGCGGTGGTCAACTCGGTGACGATGCTACGCTTACCCTGACTGAGCCCGATCGTCGGACTGGTCCAGAAGGGAGGCAGTGTGTGTTTTGCCGGGTCTGCCTTGATGACGTCGGCGCCATAGTGCGCGAGCGTTAGCCCACCTACCGGCCCGGCGGCGGCGTTGGATAGATCCAGGATTTTCAGGCCTTTGAGTAGTTCACCTCTGTTCAATGTGTGTCGTGAGGTTTGAAGCTTCTGTTTGTCCGTGCGTCGTGGCAGTGATTGTTGTGCTTCGGCAAAGGTGACTGGCTCGGCTTCCCAGTAATCTGCCATCAGGGCTTCCCCCGGTCCGGTGACATCGCCAAACCGGCCCGGTACGGTGAGGGTGAATTGCCCGTTATCCATCCGGGTGTGCACCCCGGTTTCGAGCATGGGTTGTAAAGCCAGCCATTCTGCGCGGGTGCGAATCACTGTCGCCATAACGCCGACTTCTGTCAGGCGTGTTTCCCATTCAAGCGCCGGTCTGGTTTTCAGTGCGTCGGCAACTAACCGTTGCAACTGTTCCCGGCGTTCAAGGGGCATGGGTGCGCAAATATTGTTATCCAGGCCGGTTTCCCAAGGGCCGAAGTTGGCAAAGCCTTCCTGATAAAACCGTTTACGGAGTCCTAGAACATCCAGAAAGCGGTTTGCCATGTGTTCGATGTTCCACAGGGAGAGGTACAAACGACGGCCATCGGCACAGGTATACATTCCCTCCACCGGACACTGGGCCCACAGTATCCGGTAAGCTTTAGAGAGCTTGTCCAGTTGTGTCACTTCATCGTCCTCTGGCGAGAACTCCAGCGGCTTCGCCAATTCCGGCAAGGTCTCATCGGAATAGTCGGTTTCTCGGTGAGAGACACAAAGCTTGCTGACGTCGGACAAGGGTACTTCAATGACGGTGCCACATCCCCAATTATCTCGGGTCCGGTCATCCCGGGCCAGTAACGCGGCCATGACGGCAATGGCGCCATTAATGCCTGCGTAGGAGGACAGTATCGGCACCCAGCTGTACAGCGGTGGAAACCCCAACCGTTCGCGAAAGAGGTGCATTTCCGAATACACCCCGGTGGCGGCGGAGACCACGCCCTCCCAGGCCTGGATGGTAGCGCGCTTTTTATCGGTCGAGGCAAAGCCGGGCAGGGATAAATAGACGAGTCCGGGGTTGGCTTCTTTCACAGAGGAGTAGTCCAGACCCAGTCGTTTCATCACACCGGGCCGGAAATTTTCGATCACCACATCGGCGTGTTTGATCAGGGAAAGGGCTTGCGCCTTGCCTGCCTCTGTTTTCAGATCCAGTTCGAGAAGTTTTTTGTTGCGGTTGAGCAAGCGGTACTGTTGATCAGGTAATTCTTTCTCGCCGGGTTTGACGATACGGATCACATTGGCCCCCTGATCGGCCAAGAGCATTCCAGCCATGGGGCCGGCGTAGTAGTGGCCAAAATCAATAACATTAAGCCCGGCCAAGGGGCCTCGGTAGTCTTTAGTATTTTGAGATTGCGTTATTTTTTCAGACATATGCATCCTCTCCTCCTATCCAACCTGATAGGCAGGCGAATTCCAGTTATACGCCACGGTAATGTGCCGCGTACCGGCCTTCCACGCGTTCTGGCTTGGCGCGGCTGTGTGCTGCCGGGTACCGACCTTATTGCTCTATGTTCTCTGTGCAGTTAATAGTCTCTCTTTCCGCACCGGGAGGCCATGCGGTGATGGGCCTGACTATTTATCATGGTTGACCTGGCGGGCGGCAAGGCTGCGGGTTGATCACGTTGTCGGGGTTGGTGCAGTAATCCGGCACCGGGCCGGCGCCGGGAAAAACGCCTCCGTCGACCAGTTCCGGGGCCAGCTGACGCATCGGCGCGTCAGTTTTACACAGAAATCGGAAAACAGGTCGACAGTTGAAGGGTGGGGGAAAAGTAATCAACATCAGGTAACAGGTTTTCGTCGATGTTTGGGAACGTGCACGTTCCTCAAATGCACACTCCTCAAATAAAGTACCGGTCTTTCTGTAACACCGGCAGGTATTCATACACAGCGCCAATACGTATCAGTTCATCCACCATATCCTCTGTGTACCCGAGTTCCTGCAGGATTTCCCGGGTGTGTTGGCCGTATCGTGGTGCTACCCCCAGGCGATGATAACTGTGATTTTCACCCACCCGGACCCAATCCGGTGCCTTAAGAGTAATGGGCTTGCCGCAAGGGTGATCCGCCTGGGTCAGCACTTCACCACAAGCGCGAGCGGTTTCATCAGCTGCCCGGTTGTCCACCGGTCGGGCGTTTTTGGCGAGGTCGCGCATATCAAGCACTTTATGGCAGGGCACGTTGATTGAGGCAAGCTTTTGCAACCAAGCATCACAATCCCCTTCGGAGAACCTATCTTCCAGAGCTTGTTGGTCAGCTTGCTCACCTGCCACCAACTCCGCCAGTGCTTCGGTGTGCTGGTTGTGGGCTTCGACATAAATCCAGCCATCGCGGCAGCGATAAATCCTCTGGTGCCAGCTTTTGCCCAGACTCAGGGGGCCGTGGGCTTCACCCCAATCGGAACATCCATCTTCCGCTATCATGTAGGGCAGTTGGTAGTAGTTGCACATTCTCACCAGGGAAGTACGACACTCACCCGCATAACCGGTTTTTCGGTATTGATAGATGCCCAATAGTGCGCTGAAGGCCAGTGCGATACCGGTTATGATGTCGGCGCAGTCCGCCCTGGCATTCCATTGCGGACTCTCGATGGAACCGAGTTGCGCCATCAGGCCGGTCGCGGCCTGGGCGGTATAGTCGATTCCCAGACGCGTTTCCCAGCCCCCGCGGTGGGTACCGCCAAAGCAGGAGAGTTGGCAACTGACGAGTTTGGCGTTCACAGCCTGCAACTGGTGATGGGTCACGCCTATGCGTTGTGCCGTATCATCCAGGATGTTATGCATGACTACGTCAGATTGTTTCAGCAGCTTGTTAAAGAGCGCTTGACCGGGCACCGTGTGCAGGTTGACAAGCAGGCTGCGTTTGCCCTGGTTCCCCTCCAGAATCACACTCAACAGGTGTGGCAGGCGAATGGAGTCGGGAGCGTCGATTTTAATGATGTCGGCACCGTATTGAGCCAGCGTGTAGGCGGCCGTGGGGCCCGCCATGATATTGGCCAGATCCAGGACTTTCAGCCCCTGCAACAATTCGCCCTTGCGAAGCGGTTTCCGCTTATCGGCCCCGGCCTCCCATACCTGGGAGGCCGCCTTCTGAAACAGGCGGTTCGCTTGTTGAAAGTCGATTGCCTCAGGCTCATGGAAAACGGGATTTTGCCGGGGTTCGGGCCCGGCTACATCGACAGCTCGGCCGGGCACGGTCAAGACTGAATGGCCGTCGTCCATTGTGGCTAATACACCGGAGGTCAACATTGGTTCCAGGGACAACCATTCGGATCGACTCCTCACTTTGGCAATCAAATGTTTATTGCCCAGAAGGGAGACCCACTCTTCCGCTGGGCGTTGACGCAAAGCGTCTTCCATCAGTTGTCGAAAACGCTTGGCTCGTTCGGGGCTCAGTTCCTCCCTCGATCCGATGTTATTGTCCAGGCCTGATTCCCAGGCATCCATCATAAACCCTTCACGTCTCAGGGTTTTGTCGATACCGAGAATTTTGCAAAAACCCCAAAAATCACGGCCGCCCCAGTGAAACAACCAACCGCCATCACCACAGGGGTAAAGTGAAGGAAACATGACATCTCTTGCGTCTCTGAGTTTTTCCAGTTGCGCGTCCGCAGAGTCTTCGGGGTGATACCTAAGAGATTTTAGCGCGGGTGGCGCCTGTTCGCTCGGATGTTTATCCAGGGGATCAAACAGGAAGTTGGCTGTGGCGCCGGAAAGACCGGCATCCACCAGCGGTACTTCAAGCACCGTGCCCATTCCTTGGTTTTCCCGGGCCAACAATGCCGCCATTATCGCTACCACGCCATGAATCGCGCCATAAGCCGAGCATTGTGGCATTGGCATGTAAAGTGGTGGAAAGCCCAGCATTTCCCGCACGGTGATCGACTTGGAAAATAAACCGGCGGCCGCGGCCAGCACACCTTCCCAAGCTTGTATATGCGCACGCTCTTTGTCCGTGGATGCAAAACCCGGCAAAGATAAATAAACCATACCAGGGCTTTTGTCTTTCACACTAGCATAATCCAGCCCCAGGCGTTTCATCACGCCGGGACGGAAGTTTTCGATCAACACATCGGATTTTTCAATAAGAGAGAGCGCCTGCTGTTTTCCCTCTTCGGTCTTCAGGTCAAGTTCCAACAACTTTTTATTGCGGTTGAGCAAGCGATATTGTTGGTCTGGAAGTTCTTTTTCGCCGGGCTTGACGATGCGAATGACATTGGCTCCCTGATCCGCCAAGAGCATCCCGGCCATTGGACCGGCGTAGTACCAGCCGAAGTCAAGTACATTGAGGCCACCTAACGGGCCTTTATAATCGTTTGTATCTGTCATGGGAGTTATACTTTATCAAGTGGAGTAAAAGTAGGCTTGCTTCCCGGCCATCACCCCGCTGGCAGCCTGCACAATGTTGTCGAAGCCAGGACGATCTTCCTAACCACCGTGCCAAGTTCCCACCGTAGGCAGAAATTTGGCAGCTAACAATAGTGGGATTAGAATATGGGGCCTGGCTACCTGATTACACAGCAAAAGCCTGCGCCGTTTTCCGCGGATCACCACACGCATGGGCGGTGCCCTCTTTGTCAAAAAATATTCCTTCAAAAGAGCCTATATTGTGAAACCATGGGGGTACTATCTTGAAAGAAAGTTGTTTGTGCTGAAAAAAATTGAGTGACTTTTTAGGATAATCAGCCTCCACGGTAAAAGCTCCAGGTAAATGCATTTCCGCACCTAAACGAGGCTGATGAACTGCCTGTTCGATTGTCATCCCGAAGTCGATAACGTTTGTGCTCACCTGCACGACGGCATCTATCGCTGAGACCGTTGGAGAGGTGGAGGCGAGAACAGGTTTGCCATTTTTTAAAAACAAATGCGTAGGGTTACTTAGCTTCACGCGCTCTCCTGGTTTAGGTAGCCCTAAGCTGTATAAAGCGCCTGTTGAGGGGATCTGAATACCATCGATAAAAAGCCCATTGCCGCCGGGGTATCCAAATGTTGTATATGGTGTATGTAGGCCAATGGCAACATTGCCGTTGGTGTCCGTCACCGCAAGGCTCGCACTTCCTCCTGTCGGAAGAGTGGGTTTGGGCACCCCCAGGTCGGGTAATGAGGCCAAACGTTCTAGTGCCAGATTCTCGGATAATGTTTGGTCTAAAGATAGACAACGATTCATTTTATAGCGCTTAACCGAATCCTGTTTGACCAAGTGGATAATTTGCTTCATCCGCCAAGCAGCTTCTCCCGATTGAGAAGCGGGCCCCATTTTTCTGATATCCAGTAGATCCAGCATGTTGTAGATCTCCGGAATAATCTGACAACCATAATCCTGGTTCAAAAAACTGTACAAATCATAACCGCGATAGGTGGTTTGTATTGGCGTATCCCAGCGGGGTTGATAGGCCGCGAAATCTTCCGGCGTTATCCAGCCGCCTTTCTCCTGTACTTGCCGGGAAAATTCCTGAGCGTACGCTCCTCGGTAGAAGTAATCATTGCCCTCTTCAATCAACCGCTCAAATAAATCAGCAGCGCGTTTTTGATAAATTTTCTCTCCAACCCCGACAGGACTATGTCCATTGGGCATAAAAACTTCCCGCCCTTGCTCACTTTCGCAAGCCACTGGCAGAAACTGAAAAACATAGCCAAAAAAATAGGAATCGACTTCAAATCCGTTTCTGGCTAGATCGATGGCGGGTGCAAGCAGTCTTTTTTTTGGCAAGGAACCAAAAACACGTAAAGCTTCCTCAACGCCGGCCCAAAAACCAGGAACACCGACACCTTTACCACTGGCTACGTAGTTCGAGCTGTTCTTATCCCATTCTTGTTGCGTCACCGGCAAATGCAGTGGTGCGTTATTGAAACAATTCAATGTACTGACTTTTCCAGACTTTGCTTCATAGTGGAGCATGGAAAAAAGCCCATTGATATTTGTATGAACCGGCTCGGTTATTGTTTGAGCGACGCTGGCAGCCACGAAGGCATCAACAGCATTGCCACCGTCCTTCATGACATCTATTGCCACGTTCACGCATAACGGGCTTGTGGCCACTGCCAAGCCCCGTTTTCCGGAAACAGGAGTTTTACGACCAAGTCTGGTTAACTCGGTTAATCGCTGCTTAGTGGCTTCATTCATTATGCCATTTACAGCCTCATTACACGTATTACCTGTCATTGCTTTTTACCTTCAGTGTCTTACTTTGAACCCTGGTAGATATATGTCTTTTCTGCCAAACATCGGAAAGTAATCATGAGCTATCTTGAGATGTACTAATTTATCGATTTCTTCCTGGGTGTAGCCCAGTTCTTGCAACACTTCCCGGGTATGTTCGCCGAAACGAGGCGCTGGAGTTATGCGCCAATAGGTCTGATCTTGTCCCACACGCAC
Source organism: Cellvibrionaceae bacterium (assembly GCA_050290225.1). Taxonomy (GTDB): domain Bacteria; phylum Pseudomonadota; class Gammaproteobacteria; order Pseudomonadales; family Cellvibrionaceae; genus JBNKHG01. Next base: position 2,485 of record JBNKHG010000079.1, on the reverse strand, counting down.
ATGATCCGGCGCCAAGAGGGTGAAAGGGTGACCACAGGGGTGATCGTCCCAGCATAGAATATCGGTACCGCCCTGCGCTGTTTCGTGTGACGCCTCATTGGCAATATGCCGCATCGGTGAATCCTGCATGATATCTTCAAAATTTAAGACGCGGTGAGCCGCTATCTGAATCCGATCCAATTGCTTGAGCCAGGCCTCACAGTCTTTCTCTGCGAATCCGGCTTCCATTGCGAGGCTAATAATCTCGTCATCAATCTTCTGGTGACCGGTAATCGCTTCCGCCAAAGCGTCGGATTGATCCGGGGGGGTACCCACATAGATCCATCCATCCCGGCATTGGTATAACCGCTGCCACCAACAGGTGTGATCCGATACAGGTGAAGTTTCTCCCAGTGCGAACTGACCGCGAGCTTCTCCCCAGTCGCTGTTGCCATTTTCAGAAATCATCCAGGGCAATTGCACAAAGTTGGCCAGTCTTGCTAACGAGGTACGAGTCTCCCCGGCATAGCCGGTTTTCAGCTTTTGATAGATCCCCAGTAGGGCAGCAAATGCGCCGCCGGGACCGCCTAGTGTGTCAGCACAGGAAATTTGGCCATGTACCTGAGGCACTTCCAGAGTGCCGTACTGGGTCATAATGCCGGTAGCTGCCTGGGCTGTGTGCTCGATGGCTGGCCGGTTTTCCCAGCCGCCTTTGCCGCGCCAAGTGCCACCAAATCCCGATACCTGGCAGGTCACAATATTCGGATTGATTGTCTGTAGTTGTCGGTGTCCTGCACCGACTCGCTCAGCAGTGCCGTCCAGACAGTTATGCACAACGAGATCCGAGCTAGACACCAGTTGATGGAGAATGTGTCGACCTGGTTCTGTGGCTATATCTACTAACAGGGTACGTTTGCCAGTATTGGTAAGTGGAAAGGTGGGATGGTAATGTTTGGCATCCAGAGGGAAAGGGGTAATCACGTCAGCACCGAATTGGGACAGGTTCATACTGACAGAGGGACCCGCCACCATGTTGGCGAGATCCAGCACTTTTAAACCTTTTAGTAAATCGCCTTTTTTCAACGGCGTGGAATTATTGCCTGTCCGGATTTGTTGATGGACGTTGTGGCTGAATAGCTCCTGCGCCTTGGAATAATCGATCACCACCGCCTCTCTATATGCCGATAGTAAGGCTTCTTCACCGCTCAGCGGGAATAATGAGGAGGTATTTGGCGTAGAAGGTTCATAACAGGGGCTGCTGGCGTCCGCCAGACGCCCTGGTACAATCAATTCTGAATGATCGTTTTTCTGACAGACCAACACCCCGGATTCCAGTAAAGGTTTTAAACTTAGCCATTCAGCCCGTGTGCGAATCATAGTGGCAGGCATAATAGGTGACAGAATGTCTTCCCATTGTTCTGCAGTCCTGGTTTGAAAAGCTCCCGTAACCAATTCCAACACTCTTTGCTTGCGGTCTGCACTCAGCAGCATGAACAAGCTAAGGTTGTTATCGAGATGCGTTTCATAGCGCCCCGCCTGTACAAACCCCTCTTCTTTTAATTGCTTGGCAATACCTAGCTTCTCAAAAAAGAGCCATTGCAGAGGTGCTTTGTAACTCAAAGGGTAAAGATAGATTTCACGTCCATCCGCACACACAAACGGACGAGACAAGCCATAGACCTCTGAATAGGCACATCTTGCTCTGGCAATTTTATTCTTTTGTGTGTCTAGATCATCAGCGGGGGAGTATTCGCTACCTTCATAAGCCAACGGTAGTTGAAACTTGGCCTTGGGGTCAAAGCGGTATTGCCAACTGGGTGGTTTAAGAAAAGCAAAAGCTTCAAAAGCCGTTATTCCTGCACTGACTAGCGGTACTTCAAGCACTGTACCTGCACTCTGTCGTTCGCGTGCAATCAACGCGGCCATCACGGCCAAGGCGCCATTAACCGCACCGTAAACAGAGCAATGAGGCACCGCCGTATAAACCGGTGGATAGCCCAAGAAGTCCCGGTATACACTGGTGGTGGTATACACACAGGCTGCTGCCCCCATTATGCCTTCCCAGGCCTGGAGATGAGCCCGTTCTTTATCGGTGGAGGCAAAACCAGGTAATGAGAGATACACCAGAGAGGGGTTTTTCTGTTTTATACTGGCGTAATCCAGCCCCAGGCGCTTCATCACTCCCGGGCGGAAGTTCTCGATCACCACATCGGCGCACTCGATCAGGGACAGTGCGTTGTTTTTTCCCTCTTCGGATTTCAAATCCAGCGTCAACAGTTTCTTGTTGCGATTCAGCAACCGATACTGTTGTTCTGGAAGTTCTTTCTCGCCGGGCTTGACGATACGGATCACATTGGCCCCCTGGTCGGCCAAGAGCATCCCGGCCATGGGGCCGGCGTAATACCAGCCGAAGTCGATCACATTCAGTCCCGTCAATGGGCCTTTGTATTCATTTGTATCTGTCATCGGAATTATACCTTATCAAATGGAGTAAAAACGGGTTTGC
>JBNKHG010000078.1:0-37545 GCA_050290225.1 Cellvibrionaceae bacterium | reverse complement strand
GTCATGCGGTTCTGACCCGCGAATATCAGAGTGATCTACCGTCGTTGATAGCCACTATTGTCCTTTTCCAAGTGCTTGATGAGTATACATTTTATGAAAAATGAGAGAAACGACTGGACAAGGTCAATACATATCAGTGTCAAATATCGTCTGTTCATAAGACTGCGGTCAATTCATCGCAAAAAGATCTTGGCAAAAAACTGTCACATATGTCAACTTTTGAGGCTGGCGCACCTTTCCGTAAAAATTCAAAATAGCGTCCGCAAGCGCTTCACCGGAAACTGTCGAGGACAGCAGAGCATGAAAGGCCGTTTTTCCACCCAAACCGCAATTCTCCCGGCCCTGCTGTTGAGCGTCACGGGAATCAGCCAGGCCGCCACCTGGTCCACCAACGAAGTACACTTGCAGTATGGCGAACTGGATGCGCCCTTTACCGCCGGTGCCGAACGGGACACCTTTATCATTACCTTCCAGCACGCCAGCGGCTGGAAATACGGTGATAACTTTTTCTTTATCGATCACCTGAGTTCCAGTGAATCCAGCGATACCGGCGGCGATGATGGCGATGAATTCTACGGCGAGTGGTACTCCAACTTCAGCCTTGGCGCCATCACCGGCAAGTCACTGAAATTTGGCCCGGTGAAAGATATCGGCGTGATCGCCGGCTTCAACTTTGCACCGGAAGTGGATAGCCTCTGGTACCTGCCCGGTATCCGCCTGGCCCTGGAGCTGCCCGGCTTCGCCTTTGCCAACCTGGACACCACCGCCTACATCCACGAGGGCGACGGTTTTATCCGCGATGAGGACGAAGGCTATATGGTGGATTTCAACTGGGCCTACCCGTTCAAAATCGGCGGGCTGAGTTTCAGCATCGAAGGCCATATCGAATATATCAACCGCGACGGCCAGACCCTGGATATTTTCGAGGACGGATCGGTGTTGGTGGACACCCAGCTGGACTCCTGGGTACTTGCCCAACCCCAATTGCGCCTCGACCTGGGCGAACAACTTTACGGCACCGCCAGCGAGTTGTTCGTGGGCATTGAATACCAGTACTGGAAGAACAAACTCGGCGATGGCGACACTGACGAGAGCGCGATTCAGGCACTGGTGGTGTGGCGGTTTTAACGCCCTCCAGCATCCTTTTTCCTTTACCCAAAGACGCGGGTCACTGTCGGCACACCTTTCTATTTAGTGCCATTGCCAGTACCATAACGCCTGATCCAGCCTGGCTCTTTTTAGCGCGGACACCTCGCGCGCGCCCAGCGAAAATCCCACCGCCAGGCTTATCGACGCGACTACCGGCATCGGAGATATCCTTGGACAAGATCTTTATCAATGCACAGCAACTGCTCGACGATTCCTTCAAGCTGGCCATGCAGGTTTACGAAAGCGGATACCGGCCCAATTATATTGTCGGTGTCTGGCGCGGCGGTGCGCCGGTGGGTATCGCGGTGCAGGAGCTACTGGATGTCCTCGGCGTGGAATCCGACCATATCGCCATCCGCACCTCTTCCTACACCGGCATCGGCGAGCGCAGCCGCCACGTAAAAGTGCACGGACTGACCTACATCATCAAACGCCTGCATTCGGAAGATTCGCTGCTGATCGTGGACGACGTTTTCGATACCGGGCTGAGCATCCAGCAAACGATCGTTGACCTGAAAGAAGCCTGTAAAAAGAATACCCCGGAAATCCGCATCGCCACGCCCTACTTCAAACCGGTCAACAACAAAACCGATATGGTGCCGGATTACTATATCCACCAATCCGACCGCTGGCTGGTGTTCCCCCACGAATTGCAGGGCCTGAGCCCGGATGAAATCCGCCAGCACAAACCGGAACTGGCGGATGTGGCCGACAAACTGGTCAAGCTGAAGAGCTCGTAATCGATCAGGGTGAGTGGCAGTGAACAAGATCAGCCTCATCCGCGTTCTCGTGATCCTGCTCTTCACCAGCCTCCAGGCCAACGCCCGGGATTTCATCATCGGCGTGGAAAACACCCAGAACAAACCGTTTTGGTGGACGGAAAATGAAACCTACCAGGGTGTGTCCCGCGACCTGCTCGATGCCTTTGCCGCCTCCCGGGGCCACCATTTCCACTACCGCGCCTACCCCGTCAAAAGACTGCTGCACGCCTTTATGTCCGGCGAGATCGACTTCAAGTTTCCCGATCACCCCAGCTGGCGGCCGGACATCGACAGAAATGGCCGCGTCAATTACAGCCTGCCACTGCATGCCCTTGAAGAGGGTTCGCTGGTCAAGGCCGAGCGCGCGGAAATCACCGTCGATCAGATTAAGCGCCTGGGCATCGTCAGGGGTTGGACCGCAACCGGTTATCTGGACGCCATCGCCGCCGACAAGGTACAACTGGTGGAAAGCACCCACCTGCCCGCCCTGATCAAGATGTGCATCAGCGGCCGCATCGATGCCATTTACACCAACAAAACCGCCTACCGGTATGAAGTGAAAAAATTGGGGTACGACGTCGGGCGCCTGGTGTTTGCGCCGCACCTGCCGAAAGTTCAAAGTGAATATTTGTTGTCGACCATTAAGCATCCGGGTGTGATTGATGAGCTTGATCGGTTTTTGAAAACACAAAGCGAACAGAGCGCACAGCAGGGAATGCCCGAACAGGCGGAACAGAAATGAGCCCGCGACAGCCTGAAATTATCCGCCACACGGGGCCGATCACCGAGTCAGCTCTACAAGCACTTTAAAAAGCATTGACTATGAACCTATCAGAAAAACAGCGAAGCGTACTAAAGGGCATGGCGGTGGCGCTGCTCATCTCCGTTTCAACCCTTGGCTGGGGTATCGTTTTTGATCCCTTTCACCTGGGTTCAATCAATGATTTTTGGGGAAGACTGCATATCCTGGGACTGTCCTCGGCGCTTCCTGCACTGTTTTTCATCGCTTTGATAGTTCGACTGGCGATTTTTCGTTTTTTCAGCCCTGAAGATATCGATGGAAGCGCATCAACCGCAGGATCCCGCGAAGCAAAACTTCTTCAAAGCCTGCTGCAAAACACCCTGGAGCAATTTATCATCGCCATTGGTACTTATGCCGCCTGGTGTCTACTGATGCCCATGTCCTGGCTGTCCGCCATCCCATTGGCTTCACTGTTGTTTGCGATTGGACGGATCTGCTTTTTCAAAGGGTACCGTAAGGGAGCACCACCGAGGGCTTTCGGCTTCGCGCTGACTTTTTACCCTACGGTACTGTTGCTACTTATTCTGTTTATCCACCAGTTTGCCGCCATGGTAAGCTGACAAGGCCTTTCATCAAAAATCATTTCAGGAGTCACCTGCCATCAAGTACCTTTGGATCACAATTTATGCTGCTATTCTGGTTTGGTCCGGCGTTGAGCCAAAAGATCACCTTACCTGGTTCCTGGAAGTGGCCCCGGCACTCATCGGGGGTGTATTGCTGTTGGCGACCTATAAATCCTTCAGGCTAACCCCCATTCTCTATTTTTTCATCTTGATACACTGTATCGTGCTGATGATTGGTGGTCACTACACCTACGCCGAAGTGCCTTTTTTTGACGGTCTACTGGGGGCGGAAAGAAACAATTACGACAAGGTCGGCCATTTTTTCCAGGGTTTTGTACCCGCATTACTGGCACGGGAAATATTAATACGCAAACAGGTTGTCAATGGGAAAGCCTGGCGTAATGTCTTTGTAGTATCCGTTTGCCTGGCATTCAGTGCTTTTTATGAACTGATTGAATGGTGGGTCGCACTGGCCTCGGACGAGGCCGCCGACGCCTTTTTGGGCACTCAGGGGTATGTGTGGGATACACAGTCCGATATGGGGCTTGCCCTATTGGGCGCTGTCAGTGCATTGCTTGTGCTGTCAAAACTGCATGACAAGCAGTTAAAAGAAGTAACAATTGCAGAGAATGGAACACGGCAAGGCTGTGTCTCCCCTTGAGTCACTCATCCCGGAAACCTGGCTGCGGGACAAGGCCGCGAGTGAGGCAAGGGGACATGCCTTCACTCGCTGTTGACGCCCGCGGAGGCAAGCTAGAAAGTCAGTGTAGAAGCGCCATTCTTGATCCGCTCGAAAATGACACTGGCCCCGGAAATCTCCACACCGTCGATGAGGGAGCTCTCATCGTAACCTCTCGCCTGGGTGCAGGGCGGGCACGCCCACACATTACCGCCACGTTGCATGAAGTCCCTGAGCAGATCGCGCAGTGGTTCCATGGGGTGCACATGGGTGTGGTTCACCCCATTTTTACGCACCAGGTCAATCGCGTTACTGGTCAAAAACAGACCGACAGTATACTCGGCTGTGAGCGCGCCATTTGCCAGGGTCAGGCCTACAGAAGACAGTTCGTCGTTAATGCCTTTGGTCATGACGATGATGAGATCGGGTGATTGAGTTGACATGATGATTTCTCCCGCTAGTTGTATTTTTTAAGCCAAAACGGTGTTTTACCGTTGAGTCCTATAGTAGGAGAGCCGGGTGATCGGCTACAGTGCAGGAACTGTAGTAAACTACTACAAAAATTGTAGCCAGTGACTCCGAGTGAGATGACCATGTACGATTACGAAGAAGCCTGCCCTATCTCCAAAGCCGCTTCGGTGCTCTGCGAACGATGGACGCTGCAGATTCTGCGTGAGATGTTATTTGGCGCTACGCGCTTTTCCGAGTTCGAACGGTACCTGCCTAAAATGTCGCCCACACTGCTGAATACACGGTTAAAAACGCTGGAAAAACAAGGCATTATCCTCAAGCGCAAGGTACCGGAAAAAAAGGGTTACGAATATCAACTCACACCGTCGGGGCAGGCCCTGCAACCGGTATTGGCCACCATCGGCCGCTGGGGTATGGACTGGGCCTTTGAACAGATGGACCCAAAACAACTCAATGTATCCACCCTTGTGCGGGATTTTGGCGTCGCCCTTAAAATCAATGCACTGCCCCGGGGCGAAACGGTTATACAATTCACGGTGACGGGCGAACACGGCGCCGGCAAAAAATTCCTGTTGATACGCGATGATCATGTGCAGGTCTGTGACGAAAACATGCGCAATGAGGTGGATGTCTACCTGACTGCGGACCTGGAAACCTTCGGCAAAATCTGGTTTGGAAAAGTGGGGGTTATTGATGCCTGCGAACGGGGGCTGCTGAAAGTGGTGGGCGCGCCCTTTTACACCCAAAACCTGTCGAAGTGGCTTGGCATCAGCCAATTGGCCAAAGGGTGATAGCGTGTCGGAACTGCAAGGAATATTATCCGGGGTTGAGTGCCCTGCTAAGGATGGGTTAGCAACCTGGCGACGGAGGCATGGAATCAATAAACCAAGCGGTGCCGCTGATTCAGGCGCTTGAAGCAAGAGGTCACAATGACTCCCGGAATTAACATTGCCAAAAAACATAAAATCACTCACAGGGTTCATGAGTACGCCCATGACCCGTCCAGTGAATCCTACGGTCTCGAAGCGGCCGAAAAACTGGAAATCCCTGAAGACCGGGTGTTCAAGACACTGGTTGTTGCCCTCGACGGCAAGCAACTGGCCGTGGGGGTTCTGCCTGTTTCATCGATGTTGAGTATGAAGCTCATCGCAAAGGCCTTCGGAGCCAAAAAAGCCGTTATGGCCGATAAGTCAGATGTGGAGCGCGCCACTGGCTATGTCTTGGGTGGTATAAGCCCCCTTGGTCAAAAGAAGCGGCTTGGCACAGTCATCGATGCCTCCGCGACCCGGCATTCCACCGTATTTGTCAGTGCGGGCCGCAGAGGATTGGAGATAGAATTAAGTCCGAAGGATTTAAAAAAGCTGGTCAATGGGGATTTTGCCGAGATATGCCAGTGATACCCCTGCTGATAATCGCCGGCAAACGGCGCCAGAAAGTGATGCCCGCCACAGGCGCAGGTATGCCACCGGGTTCGGTGATTTAAACGAACAAAAAAAGCGTTCACTGAAGCTTTTGGTGCATTGCTTTCCTGATGCCGATCTGAAATGTCATGGGGTGTGTTAATTTCGTGATAAAGTTGAACCCTGAAATGATTTCTTACTACAGGGATAGGCGTTGGCCCCTCTTTTGACTTCAAAAAACCAGAGCCCAACAGGGCTCTGGTTTAATGCCGATTTCACGTCGATCTTATTATAATTTCACGTATTCAAAATCACCCGGCTGACTGTTGATCCCCACACGCGGAGGGGCAATCCAGCTGGCGAATTGACCCGGTTCTGTGCAGGGCTGCATCAGTTGATGAATAAACTCATAGTCTGATGCACTCGGGAGCCAATTATCTTTCTGGGCATTCCACTCAGCCTCTGGGACCAAATCGCCATCAGGTGTAATAAAGTGTTCGCTAAACTCACCGATTTTGCGATTAAAGCCTTTGTGAGGTTGTACCAGTTTAAAATCGATACCGGCTTTATCAATGATCTTGTTCCAGCGATTGATACCACCCTGGCAATCATTGATGTAGTCATCGAGCAGGCGGCTGTTTATGGCGCTGAGTGCAGGGACTTCATTAATAACAAAAGTACCGTCTTCCACTTGCATTACCGGATAGGTAGCGTTTTCCAACTGGTGATCGTCGTCAATTTTGGTTTCCTCAAAGCGACCTTTCAAACCAGCGGTGAACGCGTTGGCGCCGTTGGTGGAAATCTCCGAGCCAAACAGATCCCGAGTGACGGACATGTGGAAGTTGGCCTTTTTCTGCAGGGTCGGCAGATCCACAACGCCCAGCTTTCGAATCGCCTCGATGTCGAAGGGGTCTGCAATCCCCGCCTTGTTCATCGCCGCGCAGGTCGCCTCAATGGTACGGCCCACACCGGTTTCCCCGACAAACAGGTGGTGCGCTTCTTCCATCAGCATAAACCGGCAGCTGCGTGACAGCGGGTCGAAACCGGATTGCGCCAACGCGGCCAATTGCATTTTGCCATCGCGGTCGGTGAAATAGGTGAACATAAAGAAGGACAACCAATCCGGTGTCTCTTCATTGAACGCGCCCAGAATACGCGGTTTATCGGCATCGGCGGAGCGGCGTTCCAGTAGCATCTGCGATTCTTCACGACCATCGCGGCCGAAATACTTAACCAGCAGATACACCATGGCCCACAAGTGGCGGCCTTCCTCAACATTGACCTGGAACAGGTTACGCATGTCATACAGGGAGGGCGCTGTTTTACCCAGGTAGCGCTGTTGTTCCACAGAAGCCGGTTCGGTATCGGCCTGGACAACGATCAGGCGACGCAGCAAGGCCCGATATTCTCCCGGCACCTCCTGCCAGGCGGGCTCGCCTTTGTGCTTACCGCAGGGAATGGTTCTGCCCTCCTCCTTCGGCGCCAACAGGATGCCCCAGCGGTAATCCGGCATTTTTACATGGTCGAACACCGCCCAGCCTTCCGGATCCACACCAACGGCGGTACGCAGGTACACGTCGGATTCCTGAAAACCGTCCGGTCCCATATCCTGCCACCAATCCAGGTAGTTGGGGTGCCAGGCCTCCAGCGCGCGCTGAAGTTGCTTGTCATCGGATAAATTCACGTTATTAGGGATACTGTCGTCGTAATTCACCTCAAATACGACATTACTATTTTCGGCAACGCCCATGTGATGCTCCTACTCTATTGATTTTATTGCGGTTGGCTCAGGCCGATGATGATTTTTAATTCATATCAACCATCATTAGATGCACTTTATTGCATTACCCAGGAAGGACTACTTGATCCAGATCAAACAAATCACAAAAGAAACGGCAGGGAGACGCCGTATGCATGGGCTGGGCCCGAGACGTGCGGGCGATTTAGACTTGGTGATCCTCTTGTGGCGGTTTGCCTTTCCATCCGAGCTCGGCCGCCGGACCGGCGCCCCGCCGGCTGGAAGTTCAGGCGGCCCGACCGGGAATCCTGAATGTAGCCGCCGAATCGGAGATCCTGCCGATCGGGAGAAATGAGAAAATAATAGTAACACTTAGTCCTACTTCCGTAGGTGACTGCCGGCATATTGAAAAGCAATTGAAAAATCAATGCGTTGAGGATATGTTTGGACACTGTTCTCGAAATAGCCGCCAGGGAAATAGCATGAACAAGGACTTCTATTTGACCGCCTCCGGTCTTAATCGATTGATTTCCGAGTTATTTTCCCCTTCGCTTATTGAAATAGCGCACACAGCAATATAGTAAGTTTTGGAGAGAACAAAACTGTTATGTGATTACGACTCCGAACGCATGAGAAATATTCTGACATTGATTTTGGTAGCATTTATTTCAGGCTGTAGCAGCAGTGTGGCCATGTTGCAAACAGCAAGTCCGAATTCGCAAGAATACAGATTCATTTTCGGAAGAAAACTACTCGACTATGATAGGGTCGCTTCAATGAATTTTGATGAGCGCATGGAAAACTACGAGAGGCAGCTAAATTCGATCCTACAAAAGGATCCAAATACAAAAAGTTGCTCCATAGTTGCAGGAACCATTAATTTTGGTGAGCCGGAATCTCAAGGCGATGCGCGCGTTCATTGCGCAAATACAGTTAACTTTGAGATACAAAAGGGAATTTATACCCGTGAAGGATCCCCTTTTTATTCTTACACTCTACTAAATGAGCAGCATTAAAGTGAATGCACATAACAAAGCCAGCCAGGTATGCGCCACAAAAAGCGTGGCGCGGGACAAATTTTCCGCTGCGCTCCAAATTTGCCCCTGCTGGCGGCGTTATAAGGATGTATTATGTCAGCACGAACTTTAAGTGCAGTAGCTTTCAAGGTTTTCGCCATCTATCTTTGCGTTCAAATAATTTTATATGTTCCAGGTATATGGTCCATGTACAGACAGTTAGGCCAATGGGGGAGTTCTGATGAAATTATTTCATTTGCTCCTTACATGGTATCTTCTCTATTTCTATTGTTTGGTCTGGCCATAGTAAGTGTTCTTTATAAATTGGGTACTTCTGTTCTTTCTTCAATGCCTTCAGAAGTAGAAAAATCAAATGTTGAAACTATAGAGCCTTTACTGTTTCAGCTATTAGGGTCTTATTTTATCATTAGTGCTTTATCTTACTTGCCAGCAAATATTATTCTGGCTTTTTTTGATAATATATATAACCAAAACGGCTTATCGCAATTGAGCAAGCGGCTCGAAGTATTATCTTATATTGTTGAGTTGGTTGTTGGATTTACTATGGTGATAAAGTCTCATGTTTGGAAAAATATTTTCCAAAAATTAAGATATGCGGGAAGCATGCCTTATAACAAATAATTGTAGTCGCACGCAAGCGGGCTGGGACCTTCGCTGCTACGCAGCTTCGGCCCCTAAATTAGGCGTTATACGTAAAACACTATGAACGTAGATATTCCAAGAAACACATATTCCGGACCAAACCTTTCCCATACAAGGTTTTCGCTGCAATATCGGTATCTTAATGCTCTCTATTATCTAGTGGTTTCAAATAAAAAGGTGTTGGCTGACAATCTAAAAAGTGCTAGCCAAACCCCTGACTCTTTAATAGGAGTTGTCACAAACGCGATTAGCAATATGCAATTCCAAGGTGTATTTGTGCCAGCTAATGACGCGAGAAATATGGCGGATGATTTTTCTGGGTTTTTAGATGTGCTAAATAGGCAAACTATAAGCTCAAGCTACAGAGCCTTGTCAGATTATCTGATTGATCAATTAATAGAGTTAAGAGACGTAGCGGGCGCTCAATACGAAGATAAAATATCTGTTCGATTAGAAGAGAGATTTTTAACATTAGAACACATTATAGAAGCCTATAAACAAATTGGATTCGAACTTTATTCCGAGCAAGAAGATAGTAATCGGATGAACTGGCTAGTAGCCACAAGAAACGTCATAGAACACAATGACTCAAAAGTTAATAAGGAGTATTTGCGCCTCACGGGAAATAAAAATCTAAGTATAGGTGATGTAGCACCTTCTGGAATGAAGGAGGCCGGTGAAGCGCTATCGCTGGTTGAGCACATTGCGCAGTCTTCAAACCAAAGAGTATTATCGCGTTGGCCAATATTAGCGAGATAGAAAAAACGTATAACAAACGCAGGCACAGTCGCCAAATACCTTCGGTATTTGGCTGGACCTCCAAACCGCTAGCGCGGTTTTCCGGCCTGTGCTGCGGGCGTTAAGCCTACAAAGGAACATCAACCATTGAGCAAGTACGTTGGCTGTATCATCAATGAACTTGAAGAATCAGAGGTAGTGGATGACGATTTCAGTTTGTTCGTGATTTTATTAAATGTTGACGATTCTGGTGAAATAACATCAACAAAATCTATAGAGTCAATCGGTAAAATTGGTGTCGATATCGAGAGTGAAGAGTGCCTTTTTCATGTAACACCTAGCGAAGAGGCAGTAAAAATATCTGAGGCATATGCGGAAATAGCAACGATTGATTCGGGATTTTCACTTGTCTCTGCAATAGAGCAGGAATTTGAAGACTCATGGGTAAGAATAGATAATCCAGTAATTGGCTTTGGGGAAAACACAGATGAAAAACGGTTCTTCATCGTGTGCAAGGCTTAACAAACACATCAAAAATCGCTCCACTTCGTCCGCTGGACCTCCTTACGCTACGCTCCAGTCGACCCTTTATGTGGCCATTGAGGCTGTAGAAAAACCCAGATTTATGCTCCCAAATCGATTAAAATGGGACAAACCATTCGAGCGGCCAAGGATATGCCAAAGTTCATCCCCTACGACTACAACCAAAACACCATGGTCGTGATCAATTACGCCGATCAACTCCAGCGGGGAACATTTGAGTTTGCCCTCCACCACCTGATCACTCACCGTCTTGACATCTCGGCTTTTCTCCCCAAATTTAAAAATGATGACACCGGTCGTCCGGCTTATGATCCGGCCATTTTGCTAAAAATTATTCTCTTTGCCTATTCAAAGGGTATTACGTCGAGCCGTGAGATCGAATGGTGCTGCCAGTACAACACATTTTTAAAGCCCTGTCCTGTGACAGCGTGCCTCACTTTACCACTATTGCTGCTTTCGTGAGTGGTCATAGCAATACCAGTCAAGAGAAACTTCTAAACCAGGAACGTCTGCTTCTTGCAGAAAATGGCTATACCACTTAATGAAACGTTGCACCGGACTACGCCGTTCGGTGAGTTGAGAACCAAAGGATAGATTATGAATTTTGGCGGATTACTTGGCAGAGCGGCATTATTAAAGCACCAAAAGAAAACCAGGCCTTGCAATCGGTGCGGCTTGCAATATACAGAAGATGAAGATAATTGCCCGCACTGTAGCCATCTAGATGAGCGAGGGCTAGCTGAGCTTCTCGATAAAAAGGAAAGTGAATATCAAGGCAGGAGGAGCTTGGGTTTTTGGTTTATTCTCTGTGCTGTGATTGTATTCTTAATAATGGTAATAGCTGGTCCTGCATAGTTTTACAAAAAGCGGTACGGAGCAACGGGTCAGATTAGCACACTATCAGCCTGAAAAAACATGAAAAAGCATGAACATCAGAAAAATGGTTTATGAACTTTGGCTCTTCGCCCTAAAACAAGCCTATGCGTGTATATTCGGTGGTTTCTTGTTGGGTGTAATGATCCTTACCAGCTTCTGGTATCCAATTGAAGGTTTTCACAGATACGACTTTATTTTTCTGGCCGCAGTTGCGTTTCAGATTCTACTTTTGATTACTAAGCTCGAAACACCCCGCGAAGCAGTAGTTATCATTGTCTTTCATGCCGTGGCAACAATTATGGAGCTGTTTAAAACATCAGATGGAATTGGTTCCTGGTCGTACCCAGAAGAGTTTATTTTTGGTATTGGTAATGTTCCGTTATTTGCGGGGTTTATGTATAGCGCGGTAGGTAGTTACATCGCCAGGATTTGGCGCATCTTTAACTTCGAGTATTCAAACTACCCTACCAAAACAGCAACCATTGTCCTTGTATCGCTTATTTACAGCAACTTCTTTACACATCATTTTTTCTGGGATTTCAGATGGGTGTTAATCGGGGTTACTATCCTCCTATTTTATCGCACCTACGTCTATTTCAGGATTATTAAAACCCATCGCCAGATGCCACTTCTGTTAGGCTGGTTTTTTGTGGCTCTATTTATATGGTTTGCTGAGAATATAGCCACTTACGCCAACATTTGGATTTACCCGAATCAAATCTCGGAATGGAGCATGGTTCCTATTGCAAAACTAAGTTCTTGGTATCTACTTATGTTACTTAGCTTTGTTTTGGTTTCACTAATAAACAACATTCAAATTCGTCAGGCTATCAAAGCAATGCAGCCTACCGCCAATGCGTCGGCTGATTGAATCGATGGTGGAATTGTCCCATTGTTTTGCGTTTTTCAGGACTAGCCACCTAAAGCCGGGTTTTCGTTCAATAGCAGATCTCTTAGGGGACGAATTCGTCAAGGAACGGAACGGCCGATTGCGGCCTGCCAGATGCTGAACCATTGCTGGCGGTCGAGCTTGATCCGTTCCGCCTTCACCGCCGATTGGATGCGTGCCGCCCTGCAGGAACCAATAACTGTGCGGGGGTAAAGTTGGAGACGCCGTTGGCCCGGACCGAAACCGGTACGGTACCGCCACTTTTGACCGCATACCGGGTGTAAACGGCGTGCACGAGTAGTTGCGGCTCAGAACCAGAAGCTGGAACCGGCATGCGCAAGCCGAGCACCCAGAACAGCGAATTGCGGTGCCTATGGCAGCCAGGGCATTTTGCTTGTAAGAGGTGTGGCATCCTTTAATAAACCGGTGATATTGTCCTCGGAAACGGGCGACTGCAGGTAGTAACCCTGTACAAGATTACAGCCCTCGTGATACAGAAACTGCAGTTGTTCTTTGGTTTCAACCCCTTCGGCAACGACCAGGATATTGAGCCTGTCGGCCATGGCGATAATGGCGCGGGTGATGGCCATGTCATCCTTATCGCCCGGAATATCACTGATAAAACTCTTGTCTATTTTCAGCATATCGACCGGGAAGCGCTTGAGATAGCTGAGACTGGAGTAACCGGTACCAAAATCATCGAGCGAAATACCTACACCGGCGTCCCGGAACTGCCCTAGGATGCGTTGCGTGGCTTCGGGATCCTGCATTAGCGCCGTCTCGGTAATTTCTATTTCAAGGCATTGTGGTGTCAGTTCGTATTTATCCAGTGTCGACAGCACGGTGTTGACAACATTCGGTTGACGGAACTGGAACGCGGAAAAATTGACAGCCACTTTCGGAACCATGGTTTGCAACGATGTCTGCCAGTTTTTGATCTGTTTGCATACCTGATCCATCACCCAATCCCCCATTTGCAGGATCAGCCCGGTTTCTTCCGCTATAGGGATAAACGTGGCCGGAGAGATAACGCCGAAATCCTCGTGATGCCAGCGGATAAGCGACTCGACCGCAGTGATCCGCCCGGTCGAGAGTTCGATCTGCGGCTGATAGTGCAGATAGAAGTCTTCTGCATCAACGGCGTGTTCCAGTTCGCGCTCCAGGTTAATACGCTGGTGCAACTCTTTGCGCAGTGTGTCGGTAAAATACTGATAGGTCTTGCCGCCTTCCTGTTTGGCTTTGTGCATGGCGATGGTGGCATTGCGCTGCAGCTCTTCGGCGATATCCCCGTCGAAAGGGAAAGTGCTGACACCGATGCTGACATGAATGTGCAGATGGTAGCCCGAGACGTGGACCGATTTCGCCAGCACCGCCTTGATCCGTTGAATCAGGGTCACAACATCCTGCTTGGTTTTAAGGCCGGGGACAATCAGCGCAAACTCGTCGCCGGACAGCCGGGCCAGAATGTCCTCGGGGCTTATCAGGTTTTTGAGAATTGAGGCGACCTGCTTCAGTACCTGATCGCCGGCGGCAGGTCCCAGACTGTTGTTGATATTGCGGAAACGATCGAGGTTCAGGTGTACCACGGCAATCAGTCCGCCCATGGTCGCAGCGGTATCAATGGCCATGGCCAGCTGATCGAGAAAACGATTACGGTTGCAGAGCCCGGTCAACTCATCGTAATTGGCCAGAAAATTGATGCGTTCCTGTGCCTGACGTTGGCCTCGGCGTACAACCGATTCGCGCAGTTCGCGCGGGACTGCGGCCGACAGTCTTTTCAGGTTGTTTTTTAGAATATAGTCCTGTGCGCCGGAACGCACGGCTTCTACTGCACGTTCCTCACCCAGGGTGCCGGAAACGAAAATAAACGGCAGATCCGGATCAGCTTCACGGACGACTTCCAGTGCTTCGATACCGTTAAACGTCGGCATGGTAAAGTCAGAAAAAACGATTTCCCACGGACTTTGCAGTGCATCAATCAGGGATTCCTTGGTATCAACGCAGGTATAGTGCGGTTCGTAGCCGCTTTGTTGCAGTGCTCTTACCAGCAGCTGCACATCATCTTCGACATCTTCCACTATCAATGATCTGAGTGGTATTCGTTCCATTTACTACCTCCTTGATCATGTTCCCTTGAGATTCTGGCGGCTTAGTAGGGCAGTTCGTTTAGCAGCAGCCAGTACATGCCCAGTTGGCCCACTGCTGCGACGAACTCATTGAAATCCACCGGCTTGCGCACATAGCTGTTGGCGCCCAGGTCGTAACCTTCGATAAGGTCTTCCTCATGTTTGGAAGAGGTGAGAATGACAACCGGCAGCCGCTTGGTCTCAGGGTTTTCCCGAATTCGGCGCAGTACTTCCAGGCCATCGATCTTGGGAAGTTTGAGGTCGAGTAATACCACGGAGGGCAGTTCCCGCGTTGCGTTTTGTTCGCCGTCAAACAGATAATTCAAAGCTTCTTCCCCGTCCCGGGCAATCACGATTTCATTGGACACATTGCTTTTCTTGAATGCCCTCAGCGCCAGTGCTTCATCATCAGGATTGTCTTCAACCAACAGAATAGGTTTGTTGTTCATTACTTAGCTCCTTTCTGACCGGTAGGGTGAAATAGAAGGTGGCGCCTTGATTCACTTCAGCCTCGGCCCAGATATGGCCGCCATGGCGGTGCAGAATACGCTGCACCGTGGCAAGACCGATCCCGGTGCCCGGGAAATCACGGGTATCGTGCAGGCGTTGGAAGGCACCGAACAAACGGTTGGCAAAATGCATATCAAAGCCGGAACCATTGTCCTTCACGTAAAAAACCGGGTTGCCGTCAATATCACGGTTCATGCCGAATGCGATACTGGCCTCATCTTGTTTGCTGCTGTATTTCCAGGCGTTATGCAGCAGGTTCTGCAGTGCCACCTCTATTAATTGGGCGTCACCATATGCATAAAGATCGGGTTCTATGCTGATATTTACCTGTCTTTGCGGTTCAGATTCCTTGAATTCGTTCACAATTGTTTGCGCGAGTTGGCTGAGATTCAGATCGCGGAAGTCTATTTCAGCCCGACTGACACGGGACAGTTTGAGCAGATCGTCGATAAGCAGGCCCATACGCTGGGCGGCGCCCCGGACTCGGTTCAGGTAATCACGACCATTCTCATCCAGCGTTTCGTAATAGTCTTCCAACAAGGCCTGACTGAAACCATCTATCGAACGCAGTGGAGCCCGCAAGTCGTGCGAAACTGAATAACTGAACGCTTCCAGTTCTTTGTTGGCATTCTGCAACTCGGCAGTGCGCTGCTCCACTCTTTGTTCCAACTCGGCATTGAGGCGTTTGATTTCGTTGCTTGATCGCACCTGTTCATCGATGTCATCAATAACGCCTATCCACTCGATGGAAATGCTTCCATCATCCAGCAGCGGTACGGCGTGCAGACGGACATGACGGTATGCCTTGGTAGCGACATGCCAGAGCTGCAGCTGCATTTCGAACGGGCAGGTCAACTCACGGGCCTGCTGCCACATCGTAATGATCTCAGCGCGATCTTTTTTATGAAACGCATCCAGCCAGCCCTGGCCGGCATACTGCTCCGGCGTTTGCCCGGTGTATTGCTGCCATTGCGGTTGTTTGTTAAAAAAATGCCCATAGGCATCGGCCAGCCACACCACGGAGGTCAGAGTCGTCACCAGTGCCCTATGGCGCTGCTCACTGACGCGCAACGCCTGCTCGGCCATATTTCGTTCTGTGATTTCCAGACTCAATTGGCTGTTACTTTGTTGTAAAGCGTCAGTGCGCTGTTCAATTTCGGCCAGCATGTTATTGAAGGCATCCACCAGCCTGCCGGTTTCATCATCGGCTGTCTTTTCTGCACGCAGGCTGTAATCCTGTTGCTTGATGATGTCATGTGCCAGCCGGGAGACATCCAGAATCGGGCGGGTAATGCGTGACTGGATCCAGAATGACAACAGGGTTGAGACAGCCAGGGCCAGCAGCATTACGGCCAGGATTATGCCGACATCGCGCAACAGGCGCTCGTAGAAGGGATAGCGGGCCAGTAAATGAATATGTCCCAGCGTCTGGCTATCAAACGTGATACGCCGGGGCAGGCTGATCTCGCCAAGGCCACGGCTCAGGGATTCGGTCAACGGCAGTTCGGGCAGCGCATCGGCTTCCAGCGTCTCGGCATGATAACGGGCAAAAATGCCGCCATCCGGAGTATAAATGGCGGCGGCAATTATTCGAGGCCGCAAACGAAGCAATGCCAGGGTCTGGGTTGCGACTTCCCGATCATCAAACTGCAGGGCGGCGATACTTGCCTGGCCTATCAGATCAGCCTGGGTGCGCATATCTTCCAGCAAGCGCTCACGGTGATCTCGCAGGTCGTAAAAAATGATAATGGTACCGGCAATAAACAGCGCCAGGAGCGTGCTCAGCAATACACCGACAGATAGCTTCTGGCGAATAGAACGAAAACAAAGCCTGTGTTTCATTTCACTGTTCCCCGCACATGTCGCGCGACGGAAAGTAATGGCGAACCGACCCGTAGTTGCTGCGCTCTGATAGTGCTCAGCGAAATGTCAAACCGAACCCGGCCGCCGTCAACCTGAAAATTGATGCCGCTACCCATAACGAGGCCGTTGGGACTATCGCTCACCAGCATGACCGGCTTGTTTTTGTAGTCTTGCGTCCAGTCAGATTGCTGTTGGGAAGCCTTGCGACTGACAAACAACAAATGGGCCCGTTGCGGTAGGTGATTGGGCGTATAGCTTTCTATTTTGAGTGCGCGCCCCCCGATCTCACGACCGACGCTGACTTGTTCCAGTTCACGGGCAATATCCTCGGCATCGACCACAGCAATGACTATCGGGGAATTGGTGCCGGAGAAGGCCGTTTCGGGCCATTCTATGTAATGGCAGAACTTGTATAAAAACGCCGCTTTTACCTTGTCCTCCAGACTCAGGCGTGCTGCCTGTGCCGGCCCTGCCTGGCAGATTATCAATCCCAGACAGAGGGTTAAGCTCCTGATAACGAGGCGGCACTTATGTTTCATCGTCAGAACCAGTGCACCAGCTTGAGATATACACTGCGATTGACTTCACTGCGGCCAGGCAAGGTGCCAAACTCCGGATGTTCGGGATCAAGCAGGTTACTGCCTTTCACGGAAACTTCAGTAGCAGACGTGATGTGCCAGCCGAAACGGATATCCAGAGTGGTGTAGTCAGGCACATCCAGGTTATCCAGCTCACCAACATGGCGCAGAGTAAATTCCAGCTCATGTTGTGGACTGAGCTGGTGACTGGAACGCAGCTGCCACTGACTGGACGGATCATTGGCTTCCGCCTGACCATTATTGACATCGTTGCTGTCGGGTTTGAGGTCCATATCCTCATGCATCCACAGACCACCGGCTTTGAGGAGCCAGTTATTGGAGACCTGCCAATCAGCCCAGGTTTCCAGACCGTAGCTTTCTGCTTCCAGTCCGTTGTCGATCACAAAGCTGGCACCTTCGGGCTCCAGAGTACGGAGATCATCGTAGTCGTGATAAAAAGCAGTGGCTGAAAAGCTGAACTGCGATGTCAGGCTGCCACGGTATCCGACATCGATGGAATTGACGATCTCAGATTTAAAGTCCGGTCCACCCTGCAGCAGAAACGGTGGCGTGCCCGGCACAAAAAACTCACGGTCCAATCGTGAAGGCGTACGCACTGAACGAGCGAGGGATGTCCAGACCAGGTGCTCGGGCGTTATGTTCCAGCCCAGACGTATATTGGGCATAAACTCCATATTCGTGTAGCTGTTGTATTCCAGCCGGCCGCCGATGGTCAACTGCACTGATTCCGTCAGGCTGATAGCATCCTGAATAAAGAAGCTGCTCCATCTCAGCTGCTTGTCAGCCGGAAAAAAAGCCAGGCGGCGGCTGTTGTCGACATCATCCCAGGCCGAGCGGTAATTTACGCCCCAGAGAATGTCATGGCTGGCGGCCAGTTGCAGACGGTGTTGCAGCTCGATATCGACAATATCCAGGGTTTCCGCAAATGTGCCCGGCAATTCACGCTCGGTGCGATCGTAGTAGGCCTGCAGTTCCAATTGCTGATTGTCACCGAGTTCATGCTGCCAGCGGGCCATCAGGTTAAGGCCTTTGATTTCACCGGTATCGGCCAACGCTTGATGTTGACGGCCGTAATAAGCATCCCCCTGCAGGGTGAAGTCACCACTCAAGTCGGTATCAATACGAAAACCGACCTGGCTGTTATGCCATTTATCACCGGCATCGCCGCCGGTTTCCAGTTCTGACTCATCAATTTGAAAGGTTTTGCCGTAGATCCGGTAGTGGCCGTTGCCCAGTTCGCCGCCGTGCCGGAAAGACAGATCCCGTTCCAGATTACCAGCCCCGGCGGTCAGCAGTTTGTTCCGGGTATCAGCACTGGAACGGGTGATGATATTGATGACGCCGTTGACGGCATTGCTGCCCCAAACCGTGGCATTGGCGCCGCTGATAATTTCGATACGTTCGATATCTTCCGGCAGCACATTTTGAACATCCCAGAAAACGCCCGAATAAAGCGGTGTATAGGCGACGCGCCCGTCTATCAGTACCTGCAGTTTATTAGCGGTAGTGCTATTGAAACCGCGAGCGGAAACCGCATAACGATCAGCATCGACACGGGCCACTTGTAGATTGGGGGCCAACCGTAATATTTCGGGAAGGGTAATTGCGCCGCTACGGCGGATATCATCTGCACTGATAACGTAAATGGAAGCAGCCGTTTCCGAGAGTTTTTCCGGCTTTTTAGAAGCGCTGGTGACTTTCAGGTTACTCAGCTGCGCCAGACTCAGGTTGAGCAGTTCGTCGATGGCGGGCTCAGGACTCTCCGCACCGACCTGGCACGAAACTCCAAGTAGCATGCCAATGCCTTTGCCGACAAAAGTTTGCCGACAAGCCATGATCCGGAAACGTGTTAGTCCTTTTGGCGGAGATCGCTTCATGTTCAGCACTCCTGTGCTAACGATCCATTCAACTAAACATGAAAATCGGTAGCGACACTCCTGCTACCGCGTCCATGTCCCGTCAGGTAACCCTGCGAGACGCGCTTCAAAACAACGTTAAAACGGACTATACGAGCGTAAATTAAGAAATTCAACGCTATAAAATATGTGGAATTACAGACAGCAGTCGGTTGCTAGAGATCAAATTTTCATAAAGTTCATCGTATATATTCGTGCCTGTCCAAGAAGCGGAATTTTATGCTGAGTGACTGCTATCAGGTTAATGCCGCGGGCTGACGCGGCGACCGAAGTAAACGAAAAACGGGCGCCCGACGATCTGACCGACGGAAAAAACCGGCCAGAATCAGACTCAACGACATGCCGACATCACGAATACTGACGTAAAAAAGACGTCGACATACCTGACATCACCGACAGACAGGTATCGATGGCCAGCGGTGTCATGGCCGTCAGCGCTGCCAGAAAAAGAATGAGGTAGCGAAGATTAACTATCGGAGGATTTATGTTTTTGGCCCGGGTGGCAAAGCCATATTATGCCGGCAGGTATTGAGTAATCCTGCCAGTTGACTTTTATCGATATCAGACATGAGTGACAGCAGTTCGACATGTTGCGGGCAAACCTCGTCAGTCAGGCCTTGCCCTGTTTGGGCAGCGACACTGTCACACTCCTACTGTCCCGGTTATTGATGGGTGAGCAAGTGTGGAAGACCTTTCGTCAAAGGCAGGTTCGATCTCGGTCAACGCTGTATCTAAAATCTTTCGTACTTTGCGAATTGGATGTGACATTGGGATTCGGGATTCCAAACTTACATAACTGAATAGCGCGCTCAGATTGACTGAATCACCACACATGTTTTTTCATCCGAAATTAATGACAGGTAATGTCCATTTATTTTTTTAAACAGCCCGTTGGTCATGTCCCGGGCCAGCCGCCCAGGGCAAGGTCTGTTCAGCTGCAGGCCCCTTCAGAGACAGGCTCGTCAGGGTCAAATGCCTCAAGGAACCGAACGGCCGTTTGCCGCCTGCCAGATGCTGAACCATTGCTGGCGGTCGAGCTTAATCTGTTCCGCCTTCACCGCCGATTGGATGCGAGCCGCCTTGCCGGAACCAATAATCGGTAGCGGTCGGGACGGCAACTGCATCACCCAGGCGTAAATCACCTGCTCCAGGGTATCGGCTCCGACCTGGCCGGCGATGTCGGCCAGTGTCTGTTGCAGACTCTGCAGGGGTTCGGTGTCGGGTTGTACCAGCCGGCCGCCGCCAAGGCACGACCAGGCCATGGGGGAAATACGCCGCTGCTGGCACTGGTCGAGCGTGCCGTCGCTCAGGGTATGCATGGCGGCGGGGGAGATCTCCACCTGGTTAGTGACCAGCGGAAAATCCAGCCGCGACTGCAACAGGGAGAACTGTGCGGGGGTAAAGTTGGAGACGCCGAAGCATTTGACTTTGCCCTCCTTGCGCAGGGCCTCGAACGCCTCCGCCACTTCGTCCGCGTCCATCAACGGGTCGGGGCGATGAATCAACAGCAGATCGAGATAATCACAGCGGAGGTTGCGCAGGGAATTTTCCACCGAGGCGGTGATGTGCGCCCGCCCGGTATCATAGTGTTTGACGTAATTTTCCGGGCGCGCCGAGTGCAACAATTTGATACCGCACTTGGACACGATCTGCATCCGGTCGCGCAGGGCGGGTTGACGAGCCAGGGCTTCGCCAAACAGGGCCTCGCAGCGATAGCCCCCGTAGATGTCGGCGTGGTCCATGGTGGTGATGCCCAGTTCCAGGTACTGCTCAATCAGTGCCAATCGCTGCTCAATGTTGAGACCCCAATCGTCGAGACGCCAGAGGCCGGCGACAAAGCGGGAAAAGACGGGGCCATCGGGTGCGATTTGAATACGGGAAACAGTCATAAGCTCCAGGCGCCGGAATGGCTCTAACAATGAACGGAAGCTGGTTACTCTAAATAGAACTGACAACGCTGTCAATTGGCTTTAAAGAAACAAAAATAGCGTTTTATGACCGCGGTTTCATTTTTTGAGGGGAAAGTTGGGGGGGGGGGGAAAGTTGGGGGGAAAGACAAACAGTGTACTGAGCATACACACGGCGTTAAAAAGTCAATCAGCACCCCAGCCACAGGAGAGAAGAACCGGGGGGCTGATTGACAATCGCAGAGTTAGCCAGTGGGAAACTTGCCGCTCCCCAACAGGTGGTAAAAGTATCCGCTAATCCCGAGGGCGGGATACTGACTTAAATCAAGCTACGTGCTAAAACCCCCTCGGCCTTCAAGCGGCCGAGGTGACTGCTGCCTCCACCAGTAGCTTTTTGATTTCCGGTACGCAAGACCCACAGTTGGTGCCCGCTTTGCAACACTCCCCCACCTGCTGGTAGCTGGTCAGTCCCCGCGTCTGAATGGCCTTGACGAGGGTCTTCTCACCCACATTAAAGCAGGCGCACACAGTGGCACCCATGTCTTCCGCGCCGGCGGTGGGCAAACCCGCCAACAGGGCGACACGCTCGTGATCCGGCAACCGCTCCTTGCCAAACACCGAACCCAGCCAGCCGCGACCGGGCAACAGTGGTGTGTCAAACGTGGGAGCGATACAGATCAGGGCCTGCAGGCGATCGCCGTTGAAGGTGGCGGCGCGAAACACGCCGCTGGCGGCATCCTCGTATTCCTGCCATTGCAGCGCCGCGCGGGTGGACAGTAACAGGCGTTTGCTCCAGGCACACCAGTCCGCGCGCGATTGCATGGCCGCCAGTTCGTAACGGTAGTACCCCTCGGCATTGACGGTCACCTGATATTCCACATTCAACGCTTCTAACGGTGTACGGGATAACACAAAGCCGTACCAACCGGCATTGAAAGGGCGAATCGCCACCGGCGTATGTTTGCTTTCCGGTTGCCCGGAAAGGGGGTCTACCACAGGATTGACCAGTGCGCCCATGCGCCCCTTAGTGGCGTACTGCTCACTCCAGTGCATAGGTACAAACAGATTGCCGGGTTGCTGGTCCTCCGTCACCATCACGCGCGCGTACATCTGCCCCCAGCGACTGAGCAGGTGGGCGATGCCACCATCGCGCAGCTGATAACAAGCGGCATCCTGCGGGTGCACCTCGACAAAGGGTTCCGGGCGGTGTTGATTGAGGCGAGGCGCCAGGGCACTGCGGGTCATGGTGTGCCACTGATCGCGCAAGCGACCGGTATTGAGCACCAGGGGAAAGCGTTTGTCAGTGGCGTGCCCGGGTGCGCGGGCTGTCAGGGGTACGAAGCGGGCGCGGCCGCTGTGGGTATAGAACTTCTCGTCGTCAAAGAAGCGCGCGCGGCCATCCGGGAAACGTTTATTGATGGGCCACTGGGTACTCTGAAAATTGTCGTACGCATCCAGGCTTATCTCCGCCAGCGCGGATATATCGAAATCGCGCAGGCGCTCTCTATGGCTGTTTTCAAAACCGGACAGGGCCGCGTGCTCGCGAAAAATCTCCACCGGATGCCGGTAGTCGAAGGCGTGGCCATAACCCAGTCGCCGCGCCAGCTGTGAAATAATCCACCAGTCCGGCTTCGCCGCGCCCGCCGGGGGCAGGAGCGCTCGCTGACGGGAGATGCAACGCTCGGAATTGGTGACCATGCCGTCCTTTTCGCTCCAGCCGAGCGCCGGCAATTTGATATCGGCCAACGCCAGGGTATCGGTCTCGGCGACACAGTCGGACACCACCACCAGTTCACACGCCTTCAGCGCCGCCTTCACCTTGTCGGCATTGGGCAGGCTGACCACCGGGTTGGTGGCCATAATCCAGATGGCTTTGATCTTGCCGTCCGCTACGGCGTCGAACATTTCCACCGCCGGCAAACCGGGCTTACTGACCAGCTTATCCGTTTGCCAGAACCGCGCCAGTCGCTCGCCGTCACCGGGGTGCTCGAAATCCAGGTGCGCGGCCAGTTGGTTGGCCAGCCCCCCCACTTCGCGCCCGCCCATGGCATTGGGCTGCCCGGTCAACGACAGTGGACCGGCGCCGGGCTTGCCGATGCGACCGGTGGCCAGGTGACAGTTAATAATGGCGTTGACCTTGTCGGCACCGGAGGAGGATTGCTTAACACCCTGACTGTAGACCACCATGGTTTTTTCGGTCTCGGCAAACCAGCGGTAAAAGGTTTCCACATCTTTCTCAGGCAATCCACAGGTGCGGGCCACGGCGGACAGCTCACCCGCGTCTTTCCCCGCCGCGTTTACAGCCGCTTCGAAACCCTCGGTGGCGCGAGCGATATAGTTCCAGTCCACCGCGCCACTGCTGGCCAGGTAGTACAACAAACCGTTGAAGAGTTTCACATCGCTGCCACTGGTCAACGGCAGGTGCAGGTCGGCGATATCGCAGGTGGCGGTACGACGCGGGTCGATCACCACCACCTTGAGCAGCGGGTTTTTCTCCCGGGCTGCCTGGATGCGCTGGAAAACGATGGGGTGACACCAGGCGGTATTGGATCCGGTCAGTACAATCAACTGCGCCTGATCCAGATCCGCATAACAGGCGGCTACCGTGTCCGTCCCGAAGGCGCGTTTATGACCGGCGACCGCCGAGGACATACACAGGCGCGAATTGGTATCGATATTGGCCGAACCGATAAACCCCTTCATCAGTTTGTTGGCCACATAGTAATCTTCAGTGAGGAGCTGGCCACTGCCGTAGATAGCCACCGCGTCCGGGCCGTGCCTGTCGATCACGGACTGGAAGCCGTTGGCCACGGCGTCCAGGGCGCGATCCCAACTCACAGTCTCACCATTGACTTCCGGTGCCAACAGGCGGCTGTCGAGTCCCAGGGTTTCCCCCAGAGAGCTGCCCTTGGAACAGAGACGTCCGCGATTGGCCGGGTGCTGGTCGTCCCCCTTCACCTGCACGACGCGGGCATCGGCATCCACCGTGGCGGAGATACCGCATCCCACACCGCAGTAGGCGCAAGTGGTCTGAACACAGGTTTTCGTGGTGCTGTCGCTCGTTACAGTCGTCGATGACGTGTGTGAATGACTCACTAGGCCACCTCCATCGCGGTTAGGGACTCAACCTCCGGGCTTACCTGTTGCAGCAGCGGCCCGGCACAGGTTTCGCCAAAAATCAAAGCACTGCGTATGTTGGCGATATCCGTTCGCGACTCCAGCAGCGATTGATACCAGGCGCCGTCGCGGGTGTCGCCATAGAGTACCGCGCCCACCAGGCGGTCGTCCTTTAATACCAGCTTCTTGTAATTGCCCTTGGCACTGTCACGGAATACCAAAAATTCACACTCGCTGTCGCCGATAAAATCACCCACCGAAAACAGATTGATGCCCGTCACTTTGAGTTTTGTGGCGGTGGGCAGGGTCTGGTATCCGGCGGCACCATGGCCACAAAGATGATTGGCGCAGACTTTAGCCTGTTCGAAGGTGGGGGCGACCAGGCCGAAGGTTTGCTGGCGGTGCTGCACACACTCGCCCACCGCGTAAATACCGGGGTCGTAGGTCTGCAGGGTATCATTGACCACAATCCCGAGTTCACAGTAGATACCGGCCTCCCGGGCCAACACCGTATCAGGGCGCACACCGATAGCCATCACAAACAGATCGCAGGGTAATACCCGGCCATCGGCAAAGCGTACCGCGTCGACCTGTCCACTGCCGTTATCGAGCAGCGCTTCGGTTTTGGCTGGCATCAGAAACTCGATCCCACGCGCCGCCAACGCCGCCTGCAGCATACGCGCGGCCTCCACATCCAGTTGACGATTGAGCAGGATCTCATTGTTGTGTACCACGGTCACCGCCATCCCCCGCTGGCGCAATCCATTGGCCGCCTCCAGGCCCAGCAGCCCGCCACCCAGTACCACCGCGCGGCCGCCACCGCGGGCGTATGTGAGCATGCGTTCCACATCGGCGATATCGCGAAAAGCCATCACCCCCGCCAGGTCGCTGCCGGGCACCGGTAATATAAAGGGCTTGGAGCCGGTGGCGATCAGCAGTCGATCATAGTGCGCACAGGTGCCGTCACGGGCGATAACACAGCGCTGGTGGCGGTCAATCCTGATCACGGTCTTGTCGGCGCCAGTGTGCAGGGTGATGCCGTTATTCCGGTACCACTGGCGGTCGTTGATCATAATCTCGTCGAGGGTTTTCTCGCCGCTGAGCACCGGCGAGAGCATAACGCGATTGTAATTGCCGTGGGGCTCGGCACCGAAAACGGTGATCTCAAATTGTTCGGGTGATGTGGCCAGTACCTCTTCAACGGTTTTCATGCCGGCCATGCCGTTGCCGATCACCACCAGACGCTGTCTGCGCCCACTTGCCCCCATGGCCGTCTTTGCGGAATCCGTCACCGCCCCACCTCTTCAATGTTTCTTCGCTGATTGACTCGTACGTGCTGTACTGTGATTCAGCGATAGCAAGAGATGTGCCAGCAATGGAAACGCTTGGCGACGGGCGCCTTTAGCCCTGGAGGCGTGCACTCAATGGCAATCCATGCACCGAAATTCGTGCATCGATGCACCAATATGACTCAACGTAAAGACTCAACGTAAAGACACAATGCGATGAAACAACGTGAAAGGATTCTCTGCGCCGCTATACCTCGTATACCGGCGCCAGCAGAATAGTCGACGCTGTCTGGTTGCGCCCTCTCTGCTTGGTCTGCTGCAGGCAGTCTTCCGCCAGTTCGTAGAGCAGGTCGAGACTGTTGTCAGCATGAACCCGGGTCCAGGCGATGCCCAGACTGACCGTCAATGACGACGACACAGGGCTGGGTTTGTGCTTGATCTGCAGGGCCGCAATCGCCTGGTGAATGCGCTCAGCAATCACGGTTGTCCCCTCCTCCCCCATCTCGTCAACTAATATCGCAAACCGTTCACCGCCGATACGGGCGATAAAATCCCGGCCACGAAACAGCGTCTGTTTTAGGGTAATGGCGACCTTGACCAGGGCATCATCACCGACCGGGTGGCCATAGTGATCGTTGAAACCCCGGAAGTGATCGATGTCCACCAGAATCAATGCCAACTCTTGCTGATTGCGGCAGCTGTGACGCCACATACGTTCAAACTGCAGATCAAATTCCCGTCTATTGGGTAACCCGGTGAGGCTGTCGTGTGAAGCGAAACTATTGAGTATGTCCAACCGCTGTTTACTTCTCATGCGCGCCTTAAGGCGATCGAACAGGCTCAGCTGCTGGCGGGGAAAATAGATAAAGTCACTCGCCCCGTGATATAACGCCTGGCATTCCAGCAACACATCTTCCTCGTGACAGAACATCACAATCGGCAGATCATCCAGATAATAGCTATCTTCCCTGATGTCTTTGCAGAGCGCCAGACCGTCTTCAATATCCTGCTGGATCAACACCAGATCCACCGACTCCGATCGCAGACTTTCACGCAGACCCCATGCCGAAGGGTAAAACAGCAGTTCAATATTGGGCTCCCGCTCCGCCAGGTGCAGCAACAATGATTGCTGGTCGGAATCGCAAAAAACAGCGACTTTTTCCTTGTGGATGTACTGGTTGGCGTCGGCTCGTTTGTCACTGTCGGCGTTGCCCAACTCCACAAACCGTTGAAGGGTGGCCGAGCACTGCAGACCCACCATCGCTTCACCGCTTTCTCTTTGCATTACCGGAATACGTTGATCATAGTCACCAAATTGCCACTGGTACTGCCAGCGCTCGAGCTGCGCCGTTTGCGCGTCCCCCGGCTCCACAATACCGATATTGTATTCCCGCAACAGACCGTAGAGTACCACCGGATCGGAAATATCCTGTTGATTTTGCCAGTAGGCGCGATAGAGGGCCGTGCGAACCTCCACCAGCTTCTCCGGATAACGCTCTTCAACACTCAGCAGTAAGTTATTGGCCAGCGCGGTGCCCGGGATAAAACCCGGATTGCAGACGGCCACATCGGGAGCCCGCTGAAGCAACAGTTTGCAGTGTGTATTGAGTTGATTGATCTGGCGGGGGTCATTGTTCCGGGAATCGATACCCGGAGCGTGCTCAATACTCCGCCAATGCACCTGCTCTATCAGACCAAGCGAGATCAACCGCTCGTGCAGTGAAAAACAAAACGGGCAATTCAAGTCTGCGAAAACGTCAATCACAGAAGACACTCCGATGTGGTTTATTTTTTAATTATTATTCTTCCTATTGCTATTCTATTTTTGGCAAGGCATTTGGCCATGCTATCCACGGCGATTACCAGAGCTTTAATAGCGACAAGCCGCAGTATAGGCCCGATTCCCATCCGTGGAAACTGTCGGTCCAGTTGACAGTTTTTAACGCGCGTTGTTGTTCAACCGATCCAGGGTATGGCATCCTCGACAGCAATCAATTCGCCGCACCCGTTGGCGGTATAGCCCCCCAGCTTTTCCACTTCGGCGCGGTAGTCATCGCTGCGCAGCATGGTTAAAAACCGCTCGCAGGCGCTGGATGCAAGACTGTTGGCGTGGCAGACCATAAAGTAATCCTCGCTGGCCAGGGGCACAAAAGCCATTCCAAACTGGTTGGCTGCATGCTGGACTCCGAAGCCCACGTCCGCCATACCACTGGCCACATAGGCCGCCACTGCGGAGTGTGTGAATTCCTCGTTTTCGTAACCATTAACTGCAGAGCTGGCTATGTCGGCGCGACGCAACAGTTCGTCAAACAACGCGCGTGTGGCCCCGCCCTGCTGGCGATTGATAAAACGCAGTGCACCTGTACCCAAGGCCTGTAGATTATCCACCTCATCCACTTTATCGGGATGCACGATCAGCCCCTGCAGCCGGCGTATAAACCGAATGAGCTTATAAGCGCGCGGTTTTAACAAACGCCGGTAGAGTTCTATCTGGGCGTCACTGATCGCTTCAGTGGGAACGTGGAAACCGGCAATATCACAGGCGCCACGCGCCAGGGCCGCAAGGGCCTCCTCACCACTGCGGTACTGAATATCCAACTGTAGCTGGGCCGCGTATTTAGGCAGGGTGGCCACGGCGAAGCCGTGTGCTGCATACAGCCGCAGTAGGGGTCTGGCATCGGCCATGGCCTTCTGAATCTCCAGGTTCAGTTCAGAAGCCAGACTCTCCAGTTGTGGTTCGAAACGGGCACTGACCCGCTGTTGCGCCCATAACAGTTTGTCCCCCAGGGGGGTGAGTTGGGCGCCCTTGCCCTTTTGTAGCGACACCAGTTCGCAGCCAAAGAAACCGGCCCACTTGTTCAGCAGGTTCCAGCTGTGACGATAGGACAGGCCCACAGACTTGGCCGCCGCTGTCAATTTTCCAGAGGCATGGATCCCCGCCAGCAAATCAAACAGCTTGGCGTCCAGTTCATTGCCCTGGTTGTCGCGAAAATGCCAGGCGGGGGCGATATGTATTTTCTTAATAGGCACGAAAATTCATGTTTATCCGATTTAACACCAGTGATACCTTGTGTATTAACGCAACACCACAATATGAAGTCAACTTCCTATTTAAATTACCAGCCAGACCGGATAGAAATAGGGACAGACCGGATAAAAAGAGAAAGAGGCACCGTTTTTCCACGGTGGTCTATAACGGGAAGTAAGCCTCAATTGATTGATCCGAGACTTTCTAAACAGACAGGCGCGACAGTAATGAGTGATGAACCCCGGAGCGTTATCGCCAGCGATCACGGTGACAATGGCAATCAGCAACAGGGAGCGGAGATTCGCAAGCACCCTGGCAAGGGCAAGCGCAAGGGCCGGGCATTTAACCGCGGCCGCCAGGTGGAACAGGCCGCTCTGGAGAGCGTACGACAGTTGCTGGGGGATCGCTCGCGCCAGCGCGACCTGCTGATTGAGCACCTGCATCTGATTCAGGACCATCTCGGCCATATTCCCGTCCAGCATCTGGCGGCCCTGGCCATGGAGATGAACATCTCCCAGGCAGAGGCCTATGAAGTGGCCACGTTCTACGCCCATTTCGATGTGATCAGGGAAAACGAAACGCCTCCACCGGCGCTGACCATCCGCGTCTGCGACAGCCTCAGCTGCCAGTTAAAGGGCGCCGAACAGTTGCACGATGCCCTCGCCGCTGCGCTGGATCCCTCCCAGGTGCGGGTACTGAGAGCCCCCTGTATGGGCCGCTGCGATGCGGCACCGGTGGCGGAAGTGGGCCATAACCACATCACTAGCGCTGACAAGGACGGTATCATCAAGGTGGTGGAAGCCGGGGACACCCACCCGCCGCTGCCGGCGTTTATCACTTTCGACGACTACCGCGCCCAGGGCGGCTACCAGCTGTTCGAAGCCTGTCGCAGCGGCCAGCGCAGTTACGACGAAATCAGCCAACAATTGGGGGATTCCGGTCTGCGTGGCCTGGGCGGTGCCGGCTTCCCCACCGCCACCAAATGGCAGTTTGTGCGCCAGGAACCGGGCCCCCGGTTTATGGCGGTAAACGGTGACGAGGGTGAGCCCGGCACCTTCAAGGATCGCTATTACCTGGAGCGGGACCCGCACCGCTTTCTGGAGGGCATGCTGATCGGTGCCTGGGCGGTGGAAGCCGAAGCGGTTTACATCTACCTGCGCGACGAGTACCCGGCCCTGCGGCAGCTGTTGCACGACGAGCTGGCCAAACTGGAACAGGCCGGGCTGATCGCAAAGGATTATGTACACCTGCGCCGCGGCGCCGGCGCTTATGTCTGCGGCGAAGAGTCCGCCATGATCGAATCCCTGGAAGGCAAACGCGGCTATCCCCGCCAACGTCCACCCTATGTGGCCCAGGTAGGTCTGTTTAACCGCCCCACCCTGGTCAATAACATCGAAACCCTGTTCTGGCTACGGGACATTATCGAGAGAGGCCCCGACTGGTTCAGGACGCAAGGGCGCCACGGTCGCCAGGGTCTGCGCAGTTTTTCCGTCTCCGGGCGGGTAAAAAAACCCGGTGTGCACCTGGCCCCGGCGGGTATCACGTTGCGGGAGCTGGTGGACGAATATGGCGGCGGTATGGAAGACGGTCATACACTGAAAGGCTACCTCCCCGGCGGCGCCTCGGGTGGCATACTGCCGGCGTCCATGGCGGATATTCCCCTGGACTTCGGCACCCTGGAGGAACACGGCTGTTTTATCGGCTCCGCCGCGGTGGTGGTGCTCTCGGACCGGGACGACATGAAAGCAGTGGCCCTGAACCTGGCCCGCTTCTTTGCCGATGAGTCCTGCGGCCAGTGCACGCCCTGTCGAGTGGGTACCGAAAAAGCCGTGCAACTGTTGCAACAACCCGAATGGGATCGGGAGCTGCTGCAGGCGCTGGGGCAGGTGATGCGCGACGCCTCTATTTGCGGTCTGGGCCAGGCGGCCCCCAATCCCGTCGCTTCCGTGCTCAAACACTTTGGCGCCGACCTTATCACCTCGGAAAAACCCTAGGGAAGAGGAATATGAGCGAGACCATTCATTTTTTTCTCGATGGCCAACCGGTGCAAGCACAACCCGGCGAAACGATCTGGCAAGTGGCCAAGCGATACCAGGAAGAGATTCCACACCTGTGTTACTCAACCAGCCATGACTATAGCGGTTCGGGTAATTGCCGCGCCTGTATGGTGGAGATCGACGGCGAAAGAAACCTGGCCGCCAGTTGCGTGCGTACGCCCACCGACGGCATGAAAGTCAGTAGTGCCTCCTCAACGCGGGCGCAAACCGCCCGCAAGGCGGTTATGGAGTTGCTGGTCGCCGACCAGCCGCCACGGACGCAAGCCCACGATAAAAACAGTCGCCTCTGGCACTGGGCCGGGCGCCTGGGGATCAGCGACAGTCGCTACCCGGCCAAGCCTGCCGCGACCGCCGACAACTCCCACACCGCTATTGCCGTCAATATGGATGCCTGCATTGCCTGCCAGTTGTGCTTGCAGGGGTGTCGCGACATCCAGGTTAACGATGTGATCGGCCTGTCCCGCCGCGGTGTCGACACGGCCATTGTCTTCGATATGGCCGACGGCATGGGTGACTCCAGCTGCGTATCCTGTGGCGAATGTGTTCAGGCCTGCCCTACCGGCGCCCTGATGCCGAGAACCGAGGTCAGTGACAACGGCGTCGGCATTTTTGAACCGGGCCAACAACCGGATCGCCGGGTGGATAGCGTCTGCCCCTATTGCGGGGTCGGTTGCCAACTCACCTACAATATCAAGGACGACAGGATTCTCAGTGTCGAGGGCCGTGACGGCCCTTCTAACCGCAACCGCCTGTGCGTCAAGGGTCGTTTCGGTTTTGACTATGTCCAGCACCCGGACCGCCTCACCACCCCCTTGATCCGCAAGCCGGGCACCCCCAAAGTCGCGAATGACGCATTCGACCCCGCCAACCCCTTTACCCATTTCCGCAAAGCGACCTGGGACGAGGCCCTGGATTTGGCCGCCAAAGGGCTGAAAGCGATTCGCGACAGCCAGGGCAAGAAGGCACTCGCCGGTTTCGGTTCCGCCAAATGCTCCAACGAAGAGGCCTATCTGTTCCAGAAACTGGTGCGCACAGGTTTCGGCTCCAACAACGTCGATCACTGCACCCGGCTCTGCCACGCCTCCAGTGTGGCGGCCCTGTTGGAAGGAATCGGCAGCGGCGCCGTGTCCGCCTCCTTTATGGAAGTGGACAATGCCGAGGTGGCCATATTGATCGGCTGCAACCCCGAAGCCAACCACCCGGTGGCGGCCAGTTATTTCAAACGGGCAGTGAAGAGGGGCACCCAACTGGTGGTGATGGACCCCCGCGGTCACACCATGAAAAATCATGCCGCCCATATGCTGCAGTTCAAGCCCGGCGCCGACGTGTCCCTGCTCAACAGCATGCTCAATGTGATAGTCACCGAAAAGCTCTATAAACGGGACTTTATCGACAATCGCACCCTCGGCTTCGAACAGCTGGAAGCCCATATCCGTGAATACACACCGGAAAAAATGGCCCCTGTGTGCGGTATCGACGCCAATACCATTCGCGAGGTGGCGCGCCTCTATGCCAACGCCAGGTCAGCGATGATTTTCTGGGGCATGGGTGTGTCCCAGCACACCCACGGCACCGACAACTGCCGCTGCCTGATTTCGCTGGCCATGCTCACCGGCCATATCGGCCGCCCCGGAACCGGCCTGCACCCCTTGCGTGGGCAGAACAATGTTCAAGGCGCCAGCGATGCCGGACTGATTCCGATGATGTACCCGGACTACCAGCGCGTGGCGGAGGACACCTCCCGCACCCGGTTCGAAAAGCTCTGGGGGGTGGAGCTGGACCCGGCGCCCGGCCTGACAGTGGTGGAGATCATGGATGCTATCGCCCGGGAGGAGATCACCGGCATGTATATCATGGGCGAGAACCCGGCCATGTCGGACCCCGACGTCCAGCACGCGCGGGAGTCCCTGGCGAAACTGCAACACCTGGTGGTGCAGGACCTGTTCGTGACGGAGACCGCCATCTATGCCGACGTGATTCTGCCGTCATCCGCCTGGCCGGAAAAAGAGGGTACCGTCTCCAACACCAACCGCCAGGTACAGCTGGGTCGCCAGGCCCTGCCCCTGCCGGGCGAGGCCAGGCCTGACTGGTGGATTACCCAGGCGATTGCCCAGCGCATCGGCCTTAACTGGCACTACACTCATCCAAAAGAGGTGTTCGAAGAGATGCACCTGGCCATGCCCTCGCTGGCCAATATCACTTGGGAACGGTTGCAGCGGGAAAACTCCGTCACCTATCCCTGCCCGCAACCGGGGCACCCCGGCGAAGATGTGGTGTTCCAGAACGACTTTCCCACCGGGACCGGCAAGGCACTGTTGGTGCCGGCAGCCATTCTGCCACCGGACGAGGAACCGGATTCGGAATTCCCCATGGTGCTCTCCACCGGCCGCCTTCTCGAACACTGGCATACCGGTTCCATGACCCGACGCTCGAACACACTCGACGACCTGGAACCGGAAGCGATTGTCACTCTCTGCGGTAAGGAACTGGCGCGCCTGGGTATAGCGCCCGGCGAAACCGTGCGGGTCAGCACTCGCCGCGGCAGTGTGGAAATCAAAACACGCCTGGACAACGCCGTCTCCGAGGGCATGATGTTCATGCCCTTCTGTTTTGCCGAGGGCCCTGCCAATATGCTGACCAATCCCAAGCTGGACCCCTTTGGCAAGATTCCGGAGTTCAAGTATTGCGCGGCGAAGATAGAGAAGGTTTAGGGGGGGGGGCAAGCTTCAAGCTTTAAGCGGCAAGCGGCAAGCGGCAAGTTTCAAGCGGCTACCGTACCCAATTTTCCGGAACTCATGTATTGTGCGGCGAAGATAGAGAAGGTTTAGGATGAGGAGATTCAAGGTTCTAGCTTCAAGCGGCAAGCCGCAAGCAACAAGTTTCAAGCGGTTACCGCGCCCCAATTTTCTTGCAGCTTGCGGCTTGCAGCTTGCCGCTTAAAAAAATGCCCGATTTCAAAATAGCCCCCAATCCCAATGACCCGCGCCTGACACGCGCCCTGGAAGGCGTCGATCACAAAGGGCTGCCGGTGGCGATTGATGTGATCGAGGAACGTCCGCTAACACTCTATTTAAACAGTCGCGAGGTGGTCACCCTGATGACCGTGGGCGACCACCCGCGGGAACTGGCGATCGGTTTTTTGCTGAACCAGAATATGCTCAAACCCAGCGACCGGGTAACGGCCATTGAGCACGATGCCGAACTGGACGTGGTGGTGGTGCGCACGGCGGCGGAATCCGACTACGAACAAAAGCTGAAGAAAAAAATCCGCACTTCCGGCTGCGCCCAGGGCACCGTGTTCGGCGATATTATGGAACAGTTCGAAGCGGTGACACTTCCCGGAGACGCCGTGCTGAAAACCTCCTGGCTCTACAGCCTGTTCATGAAGATCAACCACCAGCCCAGTCTCTATTTAAAGGCCGGCGCCATTCACGGTTGCGTCCTCTGTGAAGAGGACCGGCCGCTGATTTATATGGAAGACGTGGGCCGTCACAACGCTGTGGACAAAATCGCCGGCTATATGTATCTCAACAGCATTTCACCGCAAAACAAAAGCTTTTTTACCACCGGGCGCCTCACCAGCGAAATGGTGATCAAGACCGTGCAGATGGGCATTCCCATTTTGATGTCCCGCTCCGGCTTTACCGCCTGGGGCGTGGAGCTGGCCCGGCAGGCGGGACTGACGCTGCTGGGGCGCGCCAAGGGCAGGCGTTTTATTGCCCTGTCCGGCGCCGAGCGGATTGTGTACGACGCCGATCCCGCCCAGATGGAGGAAGAATCCACCAAACACCAACGCAAAGGCAGTATCAAGGAGTCTTTCGACCATGACTGACATTGTGGGCGTGATATTGGCCGGCGGCCTGGCACAGCGCATGGGCGGTGGCGACAAATGTTTGCAATCCTTGAACGGTAAACCCCTGTTGGACTACGCCATCGCGCGCGCGCGCCCACAGGTAAAGCAACTGTTGCTCAATGCCAATGGCGACACTTCCCGATTTGACGACTACGCCCAGGCCGCGCGCCTGCCCAAGGCCAATGATGTGGTGGAGGGTTTTGCCGGTCCTCTGGCAGGAATCCTGACGGGGATGTGCTGGGCCCGTGAAAACCACCCCCGGGCGACCTGGCTGTTGAGTATCGCCTCCGATACCACCTTCTTTCCCCGGGATCTGGCGGCGCGACTGTTAGCCCGGGCCGAAGAAAAAAACGCGCAGATCGTCGTCGCCGAATCCAACGATCAGATTCACCCGGTGTTCGGCCTCTGGCATTTATCCCTGGCGGAAGATTTGCGGCAGGCACTGGTCAATGAGGAGATCCGCAAAATTTTCCGGTGGATCAAACGCCACCGCTGGACCTGCGTTACCTTTGACAACTATCCCGGAAACAGATCCGACAACGGACTGGATCCGTTTTTTAATATCAACAGTCCCGGTGATTTGGCGGAAATTGAAAAGCGAATCAAGAAGGAAGACCTGGACTAGTGTGGCACCGGCAACTGTGAATATTTATTCAATGACGAGGTCGGTCAATGTTTCCGTTCGCGGACGTGCGTTCACGAAACAGGTAACACATCGAAATATCCGTCTGCGCTAAAATCTGCGCTAAAATCTACGCTGAAATCTACTCTGAAATCTACTCTGAAAAAGGAACAAGGGCTATAGGTTGAAATGAATGTGAAGAACGCGATTTTAACGATTCTGGGCCTGTGGCTATTCGCAGGTAAAATCCTGGCCGGTTCCATACTCCTGCTGTCCACCACCTCCACCGAAAATTCAGGATTACTGGCGGCGTTGCTGCCACAGTTCACCAAAGACACCGGTATAGAAGTCAAGGTCCTGGCCCTGGGGACCGGTCAGGCCATGCGCGCGGCCCAAAACGGCGACGGCGATCTGCTGCTGGTGCATGACCAGCCCAGTGAAGAAACCTTTGTACAACAGGGCTATGGCCGAGAAAGAATTCCGCTGATGTACAACGACTTTATCCTGGTTGGCCCCGCCGATGATCCCGCCGGCGTCCGCGGAGGGAAGGACATTATCAAAGCCCTGCGGACGCTGGCCGCACGGGGTGCCACCTTTGTCTCCCGGGGCGACAACAGCGGCACCCACAAGGCCGAAGTGCGGCTGTGGCGGGAGGCGGGCATTCAACCCCAAGGACGACTTGCACAGAGTTACCGCGAAGCGGGCGCCAGCATGGGTCGCACGTTGAATATCAGCGCCAGTATCGACGCCTACACGCTGGCGGATCGCGGCACCTGGCTGAGTTTTAAAAACAAGCAGAGGCTGGTAATCCAGGTGGAGGGCGACCGCCGTCTGTTCAACCAGTACAGCATGGTATTGCTCAATCCGGCGAAGTACCCCCACCTCAATCATCAAGACGCCAACACCTTCGCCCAGTGGCTGACCGGCGAAAAGGGCCAGGCCGCTATCGGTGCCTTTGCCGTTGACGGGCAGCAGCTGTTTTTCCCCAACTATAAACAGCAACAGTCGATAATCAGCGCGGTGCGTTCACCATGATCCCCAACGTCCGCGCCGCCGCCCTGCTCTATACCAAGGAATCCTCCAACCGCGATGCCCTCGCGGAGTTCGCCCGCGAACTGATCACCCGGGGCTGGCGGGTCGGCGGTTTGGTCCAGGAGGTATTTCGCGCTGAAACCGGCCACAAGACCCGGGTGGATATCATCGATGTCGCCACCGGTGATCGCATCCCCATTAACCGCCCCAGCAAGGCACAGATTCTCAACAAAAGCTGTTCCCTGGATGTTTCCGCCCTGGCCCAGTCCACCGCCGTGTTGCGCCAGGCCATCGCCGATCGCGTCGACCTGCTGGTGGTGGAAAAATTTGGTGAACAGGAGCAAAACGGCGGCGGTCTGGCAGAAGAAATTCTAACAGCCATGGCCGAAGGTATAGCCACGGTGGTGGCGGTGCCCGCCGGTGTGATTGACACCTGGGACACTTTCAGCGGCGGCAGTGCCGATCTGCTGCCGTGCAGTGTCCCCGCGCTCTGGCGCTGGTGGGGCGCGCGCAACCTGCGCCGGGAATTGATACGCGCTGTCGACAAAGCTCCCGCCCGGCGGGTGATCGTGGGCCTCAACTGGACCCTCGTGGAGGGACCCGATGGCTGCGGTTTGGCACACACTCCGCAGCGCACAGCCAGCGGTTGTCAGGCAGTGCCCCAGACAGCGCAGTTCAGCGGTCAACCGCTGGATGAGCTGGCGCGCCTGGCCAACGCCTGCAATCCCTTTGAGGCGGCTATCGGGGTGGCAGCCATCAATGCTCACTATAACCGTCGCGACCTGACCGCCGGTGACACCTGTACGCAGAATGGTCTGGCGGTATTCAGTGAATTGGATGGACCGGTGACCGTGATAGGCCGCTTCCCCGACCTGGCACGGTATTTACCGGAAGCCCGCGTTGTCGAACAGGATCCTCAAGCGGACGAATACCCACCCGCGGCCGCAAGCCGACTGTTGCGGGAAAGTGAGGCGGCGGTGATCACCGCCTCTGCGCTGGTGAATCACAGCCTGGAGGATTTGCTCCCTGCCTGCGCCTCGGCGCGAGTGGCGCTGGTCGGTCCGGGCACACCCCTGGCGCCGTGCTTACACGCTTATGGCATCGAGGTGTTGGCGGGCCAGGTGGTGGAAGATGTCGAGGGTGCCGCACGGGTGGTGGCGGAAGGCGGTTCGATCAGGGCCTTGAAACCCTTTACCCGTCCAGTGACCTTAACCGGTTCCTAGTACTCCTTCAAGGTGATAATGACGGATATAGGTAAGTGGGCTTCGATCCGGCCAGAGTGGCTGGGGAGTCTTCAGAAACACGCCGTAAACCCGTCCATGGACCCAAAGCACTCGT
>JBNKHG010000077.1:0-27576 GCA_050290225.1 Cellvibrionaceae bacterium | reverse complement strand
GGCACAAGAGGAGTCCGGCCTGGTTGTTGAGGCCGGCGAGCTGGTTTACTATGGCCATTGGACGACCCCTCTCGGTGTGCCCAAGCGCTTCGCCACCTGGTTTTTTGCCGCCCCCATCAACCGCGCTGGCGATCAGTCCTCGGGACGCGTGGAAGTGGATGGCGGTGAAATTCACGAATTCCGCTGGCTGTCCCCAAACCAGGCCTTGACACAACACCGCGCAGGCGAGCTGCCCATCATGCCTCCCACCTATATAAGCCTGCGGATGTTGGAACCCTTTTCAACGGTTAGCGAAGCTATGGTGTCGTTGCGAGCGATGGCGCCCTATGAGGTCATTCCCAACACGCTGTTACGCGATAAAAAGATCATCTCTCTTTACCCCGGGGATGCGGGTTACATGACACGCGAGCCGGACCTGCCCGGTGAACGGCACCGCCTGGTTGAAACCGATCACGGTTACGTATACGAACACTCAGGAGCCGATGTGGATATGGCGCCGATGGATCAAGTGTAAGTTCGGCGCCGTTTGATCATCCAAATTCGGTCTGCTCAATCCTCCTCGGGCGATGAAATCTCTTCCACCCGCTCGAAGGACCCCAGGCCGCAGGAGGCGCCGGGCAGGAATCCAAAACCGCTGTCCTCAAGCACGGTGATGATATCCAGGTCGCACAGCATGTTTTGCGAGGTACGGTACATAATGGGTTTGTTGCGCCTCAATCCCGGACAGGGATGCTTCAGTCGGTTGACATAGCGCTTCTTCCCCAGCATATGGAAAACAATCGTCTCTTTGTCGAGAATCTCGATTCGCTTGATGCGATTCAGGTGCAGGCACCTGACAGGGCGCTCCCCGGTAAAGACTTCCTCGGGGGACCGCTCGTCGGACTGGACGGTTTGGCACAAGCCAAAGCTCCACAGTGCCGCGATCACGTAAGTGCAACGTTTAAAATTCATAACCCCTCCATGAAGTCCCCGTTCTCTCATTCGCCACTGAGCCGGATAGCAAGCGCGTGGATATCCTATAAACTATAGCGTTTCGATGGCCCTTTACCGCATACCGGATGCGGTTTAGGCTATTCGAGCAGGTGGACGGCGTGTCAACATTGACGCTTCAACACGTCTCGCACGTTTCGACGCCTATCAATAGAACCGCAATTTCAAAGAAGGACAATCACCATGGCACTCACCCCCTCCTCCATGCCCGAACTGGGAATCAAAGCCCCCGCCTTCGAACTGTTAAACCCCAAGACCGGACAGTGGCTGAGCCGGGACGATATCGCCGGCAGCAAGGGTCTGCTGGTGATTTTTATGTGTAACCACTGTCCGTTCGTGCGCCATATTGAACAGGGACTGTTGGCATTGGGGCGCGATTACAAGGACAGTGGCATTGGTATGGTTGGAATCAGTGCCAATGATCCCGCCGGTTATCCCGAGGACGCGCCGGAGCGGTTGGCGGAGAAGGACTATGGCTTTCCCTATCTGTTCGATGAAACCCAAGCTGTGGCAAAGGACTATGGTGCAGCTTGCACGCCGGATTTCTTTCTCTATGACAGTGAATTGAGACTG
This sequence comes from Cellvibrionaceae bacterium, assembly GCA_050290225.1. Taxonomy (GTDB): domain Bacteria; phylum Pseudomonadota; class Gammaproteobacteria; order Pseudomonadales; family Cellvibrionaceae; genus JBNKHG01. The sequence goes on along the minus strand of JBNKHG010000077.1, from coordinate 26,013 downwards.
GTTTATCGGGGCCGGTTTGATGATTCCAGACCCAAATCCGGTTTACCCGTCACCGGTCGTGACCTGCGGCAAGCGTTGGATTTACTGATACTCGGACAGCCTGTTCCCGAAGATCAGCAACCCAGTCTGGGCTGCAATATAAAATGGTGGGAGTAAGCGTTGCTCTGTGTTTCCCGGTTATTCGTGTTTCCCGGTTATTCGTGTTTCCGGATTATTCGCCGTAATGTTCTGCCAAATAGCGAAGAATTCGCGCTCTCTCTTCCGCACTGAGCGCATCCATACCCTGCTCGTCGATCATCCAGTCCAGGGTTTCATCCCAGCGTTCCTGGCTCATGCCCTGCTGTTTGACAATCATCAGCGAGTGACAGACGGAGCAGCGGCTGTAGACCTCTCGTCGACCCTCTCCCTGCGGCAGGCCACCATAGTCAAAACCGCTCTCGGAGACCATCGGGCCGGCGTTCCCGGGTTTTAGGGTGCTCAGGTAGGCCACTAGCGCCGCACGCGCTTCCCTGTCGGCAATACCCTGAAAGTACATTTTATTGCCGGGAATATAGTCAGCCGGTGATGCGAGGTATTGATCCAGCGCGGCGGGCGTCCAGGCTCCACCCCGATTGGCCAGTGCCGGCGAATAGGTGTAGCCCTCTGCGCCGCCAATGGCTCGACCGACAATACCCCACAGGTTAGGACCTGTTTTATGCGCCTCACCTTCAGCCATACTATGGCAGGCACCACAAACGAGCGCCCATTGAGTACCGGCAGTGACATCGACGGCTCTTGCGGCCGGGACGACCCAAAGCCCCAGCCATAAAACCAGTGCGAGTCTCCCGCGTTTACACACACAGTCCATAGAACACGACAGTCCTATCCAACCTTCACAGCCACCCGGTGCATGCTGTTGTTGAGATACCCTTTGGGATTCCAGGCTATTGCAAAAGGTTGGCTTTCACCGTGATCATCGGTAGCCCTTGCCCAAACTTCATAATAACCGGCCTGGGGGAAATTTACTTTGGCACTGAAACGTTGCCAGGCTGACGGGTTTGCGGGTTTTGACAAGTCCGCCTTTAACCAGTTGGCGCCAAAGTCGATCGACAACTCCACTTTCCGTACTTTGCGATCACCGGACCATGCACTGCCCCTGACTGCGAGCTGCTTCTCCCGGATTGTGATACCGCTCCGGGGGTAGGTAATCAGCGATTTCACCGGCATCCGCTCAATAATAACGAAATCCGTCTCCGCCACTTTTTCGCCGGCAGCAATGGGACGGTTGGGCACTCGATAGGCCTTGCCTGTCATTTTGGGGCCATCGTGAACCTGGTCCCGCAGCTGAATGCGGGTCAACCATTTCTGCGAACAGGAGCCCGGCCAACCGGGTACCACCAAACGCAGTGGCGCGCCATTCATGGGGTGAATGGGTTCACCATTCATGGCAAAGGCGATCAGGTTATCCTTGCGCATCGCCTTTTCGATGGGAACGCCTCGGGATATCGGCAGTTTGCCCGGCTTGCCGGAGAGGTGGGCGTCAGCGCCGTAATGGGCGGTATAGACAACACTGGATTTAACGCCGGCGGCTTTTAGTACATCCGCCAGTTGCACACCGGTCCAGGATGCGCAGGCCACGGCACCGTAGGTCCACTGGTTGCCTTTCGCCGGCGGGTCGAAGAATGCACGCCCGTTGCCACCACATTCAATCACCAGATTACGCGTGACGACCTTGAACGTTGATTTCAGATCATCGATAGAGAGTTTCATGGGATTGTCCACCAGACCATCGATGGTCAATTGCCAGCTGGCGGGATCGATGTTGACGGGAGGAATACCGTTGTTGCGCACAAAATGGCGGCGGGTCGGCGTTACCTCACTGTCGAGCAGGTGGGGCGGCGTCTCGGCATTCACAGGGCGGTCATTGAGAACAATAAGGCCGTCTTTGCCGTTGATCGAAAACGCATCGGCGGTATCCGCCAATGCCGCGGGAATCATTCCCCGGGGAAAATTGCGGTGATAAGGAATCGCTGAAACCCCGAGCAATGCCGCCATCGTGGTCAAACCCGCGCCACGGAGAAAACCCCGGCGATCAGCGCAGGATTTACGGCCAAAAACTTTCAGGTCCGCCTGTTCCGGATCCTGGTTGTACAATTCACGCAACCCTTTTGCAGTATCCAATTTATCAGTACCCATCACAAGCATCCTCTCTGTGCTTCGAATGTTAGGGCAGGCATACTCAAAGTGTAGCGGAACTTCGACGCTTTACGGCACGTGCAACCTGCCTGGATTGTGCATCGCACCGGAGTCGTATTACGCTTGACGAATTGCGGCAACCCGCAGCCAGACCGGATTAGTAAAGCGACCAACGTTTAAACGCCATCGCCCGTTTGACTCTCTCGACAGCGATCCTGTGCGCTTCGTCGCGAACGGTCACCTGTCGCTGACGGGCGCCGCTCAACACCAATTCGGTATTGCGACGCAATTTCTCCTCGATGGCTTGCAGGGCTTGCGCTTCGGTACTGCCGGCATACTCCATGGCGGCACAGATCACACCGCCGGCGTTGGCAATAAAGTCCGGGATACAGAGAATGCCGCGGTCGTGCAGTTGTTTCTCCGCACCCAGTGTGATGGGAATATTGGCTCCCTCGACGACCAGCCGCGTATTGAGCCGCTGCACATTGCCTTCGTGTAACACATCGGGACGCGCTGCCGGTATCCAGATATCGCACTCCACATCGATCACAGCTTCGCTTTCCAACGCCTGCCCGTCCGGGTAGTCCTTCACCGTATGCCCTTCCCGCTTCATGGCCATCAGCGCTTCCAGGTCGAGACCGGCGGGCGCGTATACCGCACCCCGGGAATCCGCCACCGCCACAAGGCGGGCGCCGTGCGCTGTCAGAAAGCGTGCCGCATGCTGTCCCACAGCGCCAAATCCCTGCACCGCAACGCGTGCGCCATCCAGTTTCATGTTGAGGTACGGTAACGCCACTTGCGTGGCATGGAATAACCCCCACCCTGTCGCCCCAATCTCATCCAGGGGAATACCGCCGATTTCCCGTGGCAAGCCCACCGCGCGTCCGCCGATTTCATCCCTGACCCAGGCCATGCACCCTTCATCGGTGCCCATATCCGGGCCGAAGATATAACCCTCGATTTCACGCAGGCCAGCGGCCAGGGCGCGAACCCATTGTTCTTTCCTGTCAGCAGCCATCCTCGGGTCGCCGAAGAGAATTGACTTGCCACCACCGTGTGGCAATTCCGCCATGGCATTTTTTAATGTCATCGCTCTTGCCAGGCGAGCGCATTCCTGGGGTGTCGCTTCGGTAGCCATGCGCATACCGCCAATGGCCGGCCCGGCTGCCAGGTTGTCCAATACCAGTATCGCCGTCATTCCCGATGCAGGTTCGCGCAGGTGAATAATCTTATGGGGACCCAGGTCGTCGGCATGTTCGAAACAGTTTGCCATTTGATCTCTCCAGACTTTTCCGGTTTCCGCACAGCGACTTCGGCCTAACGCACCAGAATAATTCGACGACCGGGCTGCTCCAACAGGCGGTCGATTACGGTCTCCCCGCTCGCAAAGGTATCGAACGGCAACACCAGGGTTTGCCAGTGATTCGCCTGCGCCAGGGATTGCAGGGTTTCGGTTATCGAGTCGAAGGTTTCTATTTTGGCGGGAGCGCGGTAATCCCCCAGAAGCGCCGTCAGTTGCTTATCCGTTAACGCTCGACCACGAGTGACATAAATCTTCAGGTTGCGGTGCTCCCGCCCCGCCAGGGAGGTCGCCGTGCCAAGCAGTCGCTGGTCACTATCCATGCCCTTCAAAAACACACCGACATCGCCGATAACGGGTCTGTTCGATGTGCCGGAACGACGAATCAAACCAAAGGGTTTGTCGCCAAACAGCAGCAGATCGGCGGCCGATGAGTGTCTCAGCAGATTTTCATAGGAGTTGGCGCGCACCGTATGAAACGAACAGTGAAGCTGGTGAATCGAGGCCTGCTGCTCGAGTTCCTCTTTTACCTGCTGTGAGTAATTTCTCAGCGAATGCAGTAAACTCTGGCTGCTGAGGGTTCGCTCGGACGCATTGAGTGTCAGCACTTCCCGGGTAAACGGCAGATCGGCTATCTGCAATAGCCGTTCATCCTCGAGGAAGACACATTGCAATTCCGCGTTCAGGGTAGAGGCAAAATGGATTGCGGTCTCCAGCGATTCCCGACTATAGCGCTCACAGTCAACGGCGAGTAGAACCCGTTGAACCCTAGTACCGATCTTGCCCGGGCGCATCTTCTTGCTTTCCTGATGAGGGGGACTGCGGGGGTGTCTCCGATTCATTTTTCAGGCTGCGGCTTCGAATCTCCTCAAACACCCGCAGGCGCCGTTGCACTTTTTCATTAAATGAGCCGGGCGGAAATTCGCCCTTCTGATCGGGTTCTCCCGCCTCCATACCGGTAAGCAGGGTTATGGCCTCATCGACATTGTCCACCGCATAGATGTGAAACTGTTTCTTTTCCGACGCCGCCACCACATCGTGTCGCAGCATCAAATGGGGGATATTGGTCGATGGAATAAGCACGCCCTGCTCTCCGCTCAATCCCCGTTTGTTGCAGACATTGTAAAAACCCTCAACCTTCTCGTTAACGCCGCCGATGGCTTGTACCTTCCCCAATTGATTGACCGAGCCCGTTACCGCGAAGCGCTGCTGCAGGGGCACTTCAGCGATCGCCGAGAGCAGGGCGCAGAGTTCCGCCAGGGAGGCGCTGTCACCTTCGATGGGGCCGTAGGATTGCTCAAAAACCAGACTGGCGGACAGTGACAGAGGGTATTCGGCGGCGTAACGGTTGGCCAGAAAAGCGCCCAGAATCAGCACGCCTTTTGAATGGATGGGTCCACCGAGTTCTGTCTCCCGCTCGATATCCACTACCTTGCCGCTGCCCAGCCGCGCCGTGGCGGTAATCCGTGACGGCCGGCCAAAAGAGGAATCCCCCAGCTGGATCACTGACAGCCCGTTAAGTTGACCCACCTTCTCTCCCGACACATCGATCAGCAGTATTTCCCGATCGATCGCCTCGAGCATCTTCTCCTGGTACTGTTGCTCGCGAAACTCCCGTTGATCGACCGCCTTTTGCACATGCCCGGCATTGATCCGGGGTAAATCCTCCCGGCGGCACCAGTAATCCGCCTCCCGCATCAGGTCGAGCAGTTTGCCTTTGTGCAGGGAGAGTTTTTCACCATCGGCGGCGTTGCGTGCCGCCTGCTCGATTACCCGCGCCACGGCGTCGCGATCCAGAGGTTTGAGATTTTCCTGTTTGCCCAGTTTTGAGACCAGCCGGGCGTAAACGCCCACACTCGCCTTGTCCCGGTTGATCTCTTCTGAAAAGTCCGAATAGACCTTGAACAACTGGCTCACTTCCGGATCGTAGGTCTTTAACAGGTAGTAGAGCCAGCGATCGCCAATCAACACCACTTTGAGGTCCAGGGGAAACGGTTGAGGCTCCAGTGTTGTGGTGGACATCAGTCCCAGTTGTAGCTCCAACGGTTGAATCCGGATCTCCCGGGAGCGCAGAATGCGCTTGAGGGTTTCCCAGACAAAGGGCGTCATCAACACCTTTCGCGCATCGAGAATCAGGTAGCCGCCGTTGGCGCGGTGCAGAGCGCCGCTTTTGATCAGGGTGAAGTTGGTCGTCAGTGCGCCCATATAGGATTCATGCTCCACCCTTCCCAACAGATTGTGATAGGTGGGGTTGTCCTCATAGACGACCGGCGCGCCTTCCGTACTGCTGTGGTCCACCAGGATATTGATATGAAAGCGCTTGAAATCGCCGGTGTGAATCAATTTCGACAGCGGGATCTCCTCTCGGTTTTTGAGATCCCGAAAGTCGTCGGCATTTTCAATAATGTCTCTATTGACGTCTTCGATAAAGGCCACAATTTCGGGCAGCGCTTTATAGGATTCCTTTAAAGCGGCGATGCGCTCATCCACCGTCAGGTGAAGAAATTCCCGGTTCAGGGTCTTGATCTCGTTGCTCAACTCCTCATGCCATTTTGGCGCCTGGCGAATCGTTTCCTTTAACTCGGCGTTTATGGTCTCGATATTGGTTTTTATCTCTTCCTGCTTTCCCTTGGGCAGGGCTTCAAACTCCTTGCTACCGAGAAGCTGGTTGTCAATCAGCGGTCCAAGGGTATAGCCGGATGGCGTGCGGACAAGGCCGACACTCAGCTCCCGGGCATGCTCACTCAACTTGGCGAAAGCCTTGTCTTCGCGTTCCTCAAGCTTCAACTTCAGCTCTTCCCGTCGAGCCCGGTATTCATCGCTCTTAAATATCTCGGGAATTGCCGTGAGCAGATACTCCAGCAATGCTTCCATATCCCGTTGCAACCGCCGGGCGGTGCCGGCGGGCAGCCTCAGGGCTTTGGGTTTGTGGATAATATCAAAGTTATTGATATAACAGAGGTCGGCCGCCTGTTCCTGATCCCGTGCCCACTCCCGGAGGCGATCGCGGACCAGCGAATACTTGCCCAGGCCCACCGACCCCGCGACATAGAGGTTGTAACCGTCATAGTGCATCCCCACGGCAAACTCGAGGGCCTGCAGCGCACGCTCTTGCCCAAAAGGCTCCGTTTCAAGCGCCGGGGTCTCCGTGGGGGAAGCTTCCAGCCACTCGGGCGGACAACGATTGTAAAGTTTGTCGATTGGCAAACTTGATACTGTCATAAGCAAAATTTCCGCCGGTTTTCCTCCTTAGTGTAGAAGAGCGCCAGCGAACAGGATGACTTTTTGACGATAGGTTGACTCACGTCAGTATTTATGAAGTTTTCCAAATTCTGACATATGGCTGAGTGTTAATATAATTATATTGTTGAACCCCATCATACGACTCGTGACAGACTTTTCGTGGTGGCAGTAATTAGTGATGTCGCTGAAAGACAGTACCCTACAATGCGTTATTACGGGATTGAATTATGAAAGAACAACTTAAAGTTGAATTGGATAAAACGCTCCAGCACCTCAAAGAGGCAAAAGATGTCATCGCCGATAAAACCCGGGAAATCCCCGAAGAAACCCAGGCATTGTGGGAAAATGCCAAGGAACAACTCTCCGCGATAAACGACAAGCTGAATGAGGCGTTGAACCGGATAGAGACCAAAACGGACGAAGCGCATCTTCAGGCCCATCTGGCTACGATGGAAGCTCACAGAATTTGGGACCGAACCCGAAGTGCGCTGGAAGACTTTATCGATAAAAGCGCGCGACAAACCCGTTCCGAAATAGATCAAGCGGCACTGCAGGCTCACCTTGCCAAAATGGACGCGGAGGATTTTATGGAAGCCCGCGGAAACGCGATCGCCCGCAATTTCGAACATTCAAGGGATAAAGTCGAAAAAACTACATTGGCAGCTGTCAAGGAATTAAATACCTATTTCGGCAAGATAGGCAAAGCCCTCTCGAAAAAATGATTAGGTCAGCCCCCAGCCGTGTATACCACGGCTGATCCCACACTTTCGCGAGCGGGAGTCAGCCCTTGATACAGACAATGGGCTCCAGGCGAGCCACTTTACGGGCCAGACCCGCCTTGTCAGCGGCGTCAACCACGCCGCTGACATCCTTATAAGCACCGGGCGCTTCTTCCGCCACCCCGCGCATGGACGGGCTGCGTATCTCGATCCCGCGCCCGGCGAGTTCGTCGATCAGCGTTCGGCCGTGCCAGGTTTTGCTGGCCCGCCGGCGGCTCATAGCCCGGCCCGCGCCGTGACAGGCCGAACTGAATGACAGGCCCTGGCTTTCTTCGCTTCCGGCGAGGATGTAGGAGGCGGTTCCCATCGATCCGCCGATCAACACCGGTTGCCCAAAGGGTCTGAGTGCCTCGGGAATATCGGGATGGCCCGGTCCGAATGCGCGGGTTGCTCCCTTGCGATGGACAAACAGTTGGCGTTGCCTGCCGGAGACCGTATGGGTTTCAACCTTGCAGGTGTTGTGCGAAACATCATACAGCAACGTCAATTCGGCCCGGGGCAAGACCTCGGCAAAGACCTGCCGGGTCAAATGGGTAATAATCTGCCGATTCGCCAGCGCACAGTTTATCGCGGCCCGCATGGCTCCCAGGTAGGAACGACCAATGTCGGAATGGATCGGCGCGCAGGCAAGCTCTCGATCCGGCAAGGCAATGTTATGGCGCCCGGCACTCACCACCATGCTCTTCAGAAATTCGGTGCCGATCTGGTGCCCCAGCCCCCGGGAGCCACAGTGGATGCTGACAACAATTGCCCCCTTTTCTAGCCCGTAGGCTGAGGCGATGTCGTCGTCATAGGTCGCAACCACATGCTGAATTTCCAGGTAATGGTTGCCGGAACCGAGCGTTCCCATCTCATTTTTTTGCCGCTTTTTGGCCCTGTCCGATACATCCGCAGGCAGGGCGCCCTGGATACAGCCCCGCTCTTCGACCCGCTCCAGATCCTCTTCCGTACCAAATCCCTGCTCGACGGCCCAGCGGGCCCCGCCCTTCAGCATCGCCCGCATGCCCCCCGCTGTCAGGTGAATTTTACCGGTAGCGCCGAGGCCCACGGGGATATGCTGATAGAGTGTGTCGGCCAGCCGCTGTTTGGCGGGGACAATCTCGTCGATCGTCAATCCGGTGTGCAACGTCCTGACGCCGCAGGAGATGTCAAAGCCCACCCCGCCGGCGGAAACGACGCCGCCCTCATCGGCATCAAACGCCGCTACCCCGCCAATGGGAAAACCGTATCCCCAATGCGCGTCCGGCATGGCGTAGGCAGCCTCGACGATGCCGGGCAACATGGCCACATTAGAGAGCTGCTCAAACACCTTGTCATCCATCGCATTCATCAGTTCCTCACTGGCATAAATAACGGCGGGCACGCGCATCCGGCCAGCGGGTTGGATGCACCATACAAATTCGCTCTCACGTTTAACGGAAAAACGGGTATGCTTCGACATCGCGCTACCACTCACAATATTGACTATTTACACATCGACAACACACTGCGCTATCCAACCATTGTCCACCTTTTTTGACACCGTCAGGGCCGTATAGGTGGCGCCCTTGACTTCGACGGCGGGACTGTGCCGGTCGCGATCCAGGGGCTCGCCCCAGGCCTGACCGTGCAGCCTTTGACCCTCAATGGTCAATTCGTATCGGGAGAACAACATTTTTCGGGTCGCCATGTGATAGACCAGTGCATTGAGCCAGTCGACGAAAAGCAGCTCAATATCCGGTGCTTCGCAGGCAATCTCGACGCTTTTGGCTGGCGATACGCTGGCGGGATCCGTTATCACAGCGGTCAGCGCCACGCCCGCCTGCTGAAACGCCTGCGCCACAGTATCTCCCTCTCCGCGAACACCGATATCGGCGCCATGGCTGAAATGACGCCAGGATTCACCCACCCTCCAGCCTCCTTTACCGCGGTAATCAGTTCAACGTGGTATCTCGCACCATCAATTTGTCGACTCCCTGACTGTTAAGGAAACCACCGCATCAACCGCTTTGCGTGAACCCACGCCATCTCTTCCATTACTCCTTTATTGTAGTTTCAATTGACACGCGCCAATGCCATGCCCGGTTTCGGCGGATAGGGACGAGGCGCTCAAACACTGGCGGCTAGCATCAACGGTTTTATTAACCCGCCTTCTTATATCCAGGCATTAAGGCAAACCTCCCGCCTTCCTCCGGGGTTATGGCCGCTATCGACCTTGATCCGCATCAAGCAGTTTTCCCGGTCTGCGACTAAAATGATAATTCACTGCTCAATAGGGATATCCATTATCGTGGCGGAAACCGCTTTAGCCGAAGACCGGCCCCTGCTGTCGGCGCGAGGCCTTACCAAGACCTATAAAACCGGCCTGGTTGAAGTCAGAGCTTTGCGGGGCGTGGATTTCGACCTTTTAGCCGGTGAGATGGTGGTGCTTCTCGGTCCCTCCGGCAGTGGTAAATCCACGCTGCTCAATATCCTCGGTGGCCTGGATATGCCCTCTTCCGGCCACGTCATGTTTAACGGAAGGGATATCAGCCGTTCCGATGACGCCGCCCTGACCCGCTTTCGCCGCCAGCACGTCGGTTTCGTTTTCCAGTTCTATAACCTCATACCGAGTTTGACGGCACGGGAAAACGTCGCCCTGGTGACGGAGATTGCACCGCACCCGCTTGATCCCGCCGATGCGTTGGCCCTGGTGGGCCTTGAGCAGCGCATCGACCATTTCCCGGCACAGCTGTCCGGTGGCGAGCAGCAACGAGTGGCGATCGCCCGCGCGATTGCCAAGCAGCCGGAAATCCTGCTGTGTGACGAGCCCACCGGCGCCCTGGACCACGAAACCGGCGTACTGGTACTGGAAGCCATCGAGCAGGTCAACCGTGAGCTGGGAACCACCACCGCCGTCATTACCCACAATACCGTTGTGGCGGATATGGCGGATCGGGTTTTGCGTATCGCCGACGGTACTATCTCCAGTATCGAGGTGAACCCGCAACGCTGTGCCGCGCGGGAACTGAATTGGTGATCGATGAAAGCGCTTAACCACAAGCTGTTGCGTGACCTGTGGCGATTGCGGGGCCAGGTGCTGGCCGTGGCCATGGTTATCGCTTCCGGTGTGGCGACCCTTGTGATGTCGATTTCGACCCAGGAAGCACTCACGGAAACCACCCGGGCCTACTATGATCGCTACCGCTTTGCTCATGTTTTTGCGGGTGTCACCCGTGCCCCGGAAACACTGGTATCGCGCATTGCGGAAATCCCGGGGGTTCAGGCCGTACAAACGCGGGTAACGCGCTACGCCGTTATCGACGTCAAGGATTTCGCGGAACCGGTTATCGGCCAACTCACGTCGATTCCCGAAAACAGGCAGCCGAACCTGAATCGGCTGGTGCTGCGCAGTGGTCGCTGGGTATCGTCCAATGACCCCGACGAAGTGATCATCAATGAACCCTTTGCCGAAGAACACGAACTCAGCCCCGGTGACCACATCAGCGCCATCATGAACGGCAAAAAGCGCCGGCTCAAAATCGTCGGGGTGGCCTTGAGCCCGGAATTTATCTACACCATCGCGCCGGCCGCCCTGCTTCCCGATGACCGGCGCTTTGGTATTTTCTGGATGGGACGTGAGGCGCTGGCCGCCGCCTACGACCTGGACGGCGCCTTCAACAATATTACGCTTTCCCTGTTGCGGGGGACGCAAACCGAACCGGTTATGCAACGGCTGGATACCCTGCTCGAACGCTTTGGCGGCATCAGCGCCATCACCCGCGACAACCAGATTTCCAACTGGTTCGTCATGAACGAAATCGAACAACTGAAAACCATGTCGACCATATTGCCGACTATTTTTCTTTCTATCGCGGCGTTTCTTACCAACATGGTACTGGCGCGGCTGATTGCCACCGAGCGCGAGGAGATCGGCCTGCTGAAAGCCTTCGGATACAGCAGCGTCGATATCGGCTGGCACTACGCAAAGTTCGTGCTGGTATTGTGCGTGGTGGGGATCGTCCTGGGCTGGGTTCTCGGTGGTATTCTCGGCCGTTATAACACCCAAATGTACGCCGACTATCTGTTTCGCTTTCCCCTGCTGATTTATCGCCCCAGCGCTTTCGCCTTTATCATCGGCTCCGCGGTCAGTGTTATCGCCTCCCTCATAGGCGCCCTGGGTGCCGTGGGTAAAGCCGTACGCCTGCCGCCCGCTGAAGCCATGACGCCCCCGGCCCCACCGGTATACCACCGCGGATTTTTGGCCAACACAGCGCTGAGTCGCTGGTTCGACCAACCCACACGCATTGCACTGCGCCAGATCGGACGCTGGCCGATACGTTCCATGTTTACAGGCGTCGGTATTGCGTTTGCGGTGAGTTTGCTGGTCATGTCTTTCCAGTGGGAAGACGCCGTCGATCACATGGCGCAATCCTATTTCGTCAATGCCCAGAAGCAGGATATTACCGTGGGCCTGACGGAAAAAGAGGCCCTGCGGGTCATTCACGATTTCAAGCGCATGCCGGCGGTACTGGACGCTGAGCCTACACGCATTGTCAGTGCCGACCTGCGCGTCGGCAATATCGTTCACCGTGGCGGGATAACGGCAATTCAGGCCGGCAGTCGCCTGCAACCGATTTACGACGATAGTTCGGAGCAAACACTTCCGGTTCCCGAGGAGGGTCTGGTGATCGCAACGCGGCTGGCGAAAAAACTCGGCGTCAAACCGGGAGACGCCATTTGGGTAGAGGTGCTGGAGGGTCGGAGACCCAAAGTGCAGGTACCGGTGGTAGGTTTGTTCAATACCTTTATCGGCATGCCTGCGGTGATGGAACTGAACGCCCTCAACCGATTGCTCAAGGAAACCCCACGGTTGGAGTATGCCAACCTGCTGATAGACGACAGCCAGAAAAATCGCCTGTTTTCCCATCTCAAGGCACTGCCGACGGTCAGTTCGGTCATGTTGCGGCAAACGGCCTATGAGAAGTTCTACGAAACCCTGGCCCAGAATATACTGTTTTTTACCACCATATTTACCAGCCTTGCGGCCGTGTTGGCATTCGGCGTGGCCTATAACAGCACACGCATCGCGCTGTCGGAACGCGGCCGGGAACTCGCGACATTGCGTGTGCTGGGGTTTACCCGCGGAGAAATATCCTACATTCTGCTGGGCGAGGTGTCCCTGGTGGCTTTTCTGAGCCTGCCCGCCGGGTGTGTCCTGGGCTGGTTGCTCAGTTGGTTTATCGCCGCGACCTTTGATACGGAGTTGTATCGCGTGCCTTTGGCGATAGAGGCGTCGACCTATGGCGTGTCAATGGGCGTGGCACTGGTGTCGGTGATCATTTCCGCCGCCCTGGTGCGACGGCGGGTCGATAAACTCGACCTGATTCGCGTGCTGAAAACCAGGGAATAAAAGCAGATGCCGAAAACTCAAATTGGAGAGACCGGGTTATCACCATGACAAGTGCCAATACGAAGCGAATACTATTGTGGAGTGTACTGAGCGTTATCCTGCTGGCGGGTATTGTTTACAGTTTGTGGCCTCGAGCGATACCGGTGGACCTGAAGCCGGTGACCCACGGCGAACTGGTCGTGACCGTGGACGAAGAGGGAAAAACCCGCGTCCGTGACGTGTACGTGCTCTCTGCTCCCATCACCGGTCGTCTGCGGCGTATCCAGGTGGAAATCGGCGATGCCACCACCTTTAACGAAACCGTCATTGCCGAAATCGAACCGATCGACCCTGACTTTCTCGACCCTCGCAGCGAAGCGCAGGCACAGGCCCAGATACAGGCCGCGCAGTCGGCCAAAGAGCTCGCCAATGCAGAAGTTAGCGAAGCGGAGGCGGAACTGGAGTTCGCCGGTTCGGAGCTGAAACGGGCACAGGAACTGGTGCAAAACAAAACCATTTCGCAACGCGATCTGGATGAAGCGGAAAAACTGTTCAAAACCAAGCGCGCCGCCCTGTCAAAGTCCCAGGCCGCGTTGCAGGTGCGCAATTACGAACTCAAACGGGCACGCGCCCTGCTGCTGTCGCCCAAGGATACCCAGCGCACCCACGGCCGCTGCGAATGTATTCGCCTTAAAGCGCCGGTGGACGGCCGCATCCTGCACATGTATCACGAAAGCGAAGGTGTGGTGGCGGCGGGCGAACCCCTGGTGACGATTGGCGATCCCAAGGATTTGGAGATTATTGTCGAGCTGCACTCCTCCGAAGCCGTCAAAGTGGAACCCGGCCAACGGGTCCTGATTGAACACTGGGGCGGTGAACAACCGCTGGAGGGACAGGTCCGGCGAGTGGAACCGGTCGGGTTCACCAAAGTGTCGGCACTCGGTATCGAGGAGCAGCGGGTCAATGTCATTGTCGACTTCAGCAGCCCCTACCCGTTGTGGCAGCGATTGGGCCACGGTTATCAATTGGATGTGCGAATCGTACTCTGGAAACACGACAAGGTGTTGACCCTGCCGCTGACCGCGCTCTTTCGCGACGGTGATAGCTGGGCGGTTTTTGTCGAGTCCAATGGCCTGGCGGAGAAACGACCGGTCACCCTTGGGCAAAAAAACGGACTGGAAGCGGAAATCACCGGCGGGTTGCAACCGGGGGATTCAGTGGTGATGTATCCGAGTGATCGAGTGGTGAATGGGGTGCGTATTGTGGCGCGTGGTTAAGGGGTTTTTGCGGCAGTGTCGATATAGACAACCTGCTCCCGATCTTCCTTAAGCATTATCATTTGACGGAGACTCTTTATATAACGGTATGCCAATAACAAAAAATATAATTGCCAACGGTATCAGATGATGCATACATGCTTCAAATAATCAAAATCGAGCCCGCCCGCTCAGAAACGCACTACAGCCGTTATCCACTAGGAACACGTGAGAAATCGTCACACAAGCCATCCATAGTAGTTTACACAAAAGAGTCGCACCAAAAATAACCCATTCCTGTTTCGCAAATCATTCGCGGCGTCAATATGGTGCAATCAATAATTAAACAGCACCAATAAGGTGCGCGAGATAAATCCTAAGTCTCAAAATCAGGCAGAATCTCGTAGTTTTTCGTATAAACACACATGGCCTGTTTATTGCTGGCGCACGCACGCTTATTTCGCTTAACCATTTAACAGGTAGGTTTATTTTTATGATACGTAAACGGACGGTTACTGCATTCTTTTCATCTCGCTTCAACGTCGTTCACACCGGCATACAGATACTACTGGTGACTTTCGGGTTGACTTTCGGTGTGAATCACCAGGCCTGTGCCAATATCACCTCCATGGGGGAAGCCATTAATATTGCCGGGCGACAACGGATGCTCTCGCAAAGGATTGCACAATCTTACCTGTTGATGGGGATTCAGCCTCAATCAAAACGCGGCAGCACCCAACTAAATCGCAGTATCACCGAGTTCCAAAACAATTTGATTGATCTCACCAATTTCAAGCCAGCGAAAGCCTTGCGCCCGGATATTGCGATTGTCGATGATCTCTGGAAGGACTACAAACGTCTGGCAGAGCTACCCGTCAACAAAGAACGCGCCGCCGAACTGGTTGAACAGAGCAATAAGCTGTTGGCAGCGGCCCACAGTTATGTCAACAAGCTTGAGAAGGTTTCCGGCACGACCAAGGCCGAATTGATTAACATCTCCGGCCGTCAGCGCATGTTATCCCAGCGCATTGCCAAAAACTTTCTGGCGAAATACTGGGGCGTTAGTGATCATGCAACAGAAGAGCTCTATGCCGATCTGGCCGAATACGAAAATGTATTGAATTATCTGATGGAGAGTGACGTAAACACCACCGAGATTGCCACTCAGTTGAACAAGGTCAAAGGCTACTTTACCTTTGCCTCGAAAGGTTTTGATGGGGTTATGGATCTGTCTGAGGAGCGCTTGATCTATGTGGTAACGGGCACCACAGACTACATGCTGCATGGTATGAATGTCACCACCAAGATGTATACCGAACTGCTCAAATAATTGGCGTTTGACGCCAATACCCCGTGGTAACGGATAAGGTTCATTCGGGGCTTGGGTAGACTCCGGAAATACATTTTTATAACTTTTTCCTAGATTGCGTCTCCGTTATCTTGTGTCTGCTGACATAGCTGTAAGAAAGGTTACCGCAATAATCCTTAGAACTTGCGCATAGCACTGCAGGAGCGCTATGCGCAGTGAGGATGAGGTGGTTAAATCTCTATTTCCGCGATACCCCACGCATCATCCACTGCTATTCCCAGGGTACCTATGGCCGTTCCCACCAAGCCGGATGAGCGGTGGTCGAAAAGTTTTTCTCAGATCATCTGGCCAGAAAGAACAAGTCATTAAATCAATCAGCAGGCCTATCCAGACGCTTGATCAACCTACCGCTAGTCGGCCCCTGTACCAACAGAGTAAACAACACCACAGCAAACACCATGGATTGCACTGTCCACCAGTAAGGCAGTTCTACCGGAAGCGACAGTACCAGCGCTATGGCTATAGCCCCCCTCAGTCCTCCCCAGGCGAGCACCAGCGACCAATCCATGGGAATCGGTCGTTGGGTTAACCGGGTCAACGCAGCACACACATAAACAACGGCAAATCGCGCCAAAAGCGCTGCGCCGATTGCAATAAGCATGGCCAACCACTGCTCTCTGAACATATCCACTGTGATGACCAGACCCATCAAGGCGAACAACAACGTGTTCATCAGCAGGCCGAGCCACTCCCAGGTAATACCGATCCCGTCTAGGAAGGTGTGCTCCCGTTCTTTCAGACAGACCCTGGCTATGATCGCCGCTGTCATGACCGCCATGATGCCTGATACATGAAACCCGTGTTCCGCCAGGTAAAAACTGCCGAAAGCTGTAAAAGCCAGGATCATTACCGAGGCAGAAGAATGACCCATAAACAAAACGCCGATAGCGGCCAGCAGCCCGGCTATCAGGCCAACGGCTATGCCACCGAAAAATACCGTGGTGAAATAACCTGCAACAGAGTCAGGCGTGGTTTCGTGCTGAGCCCAAAGTAATAGCATGCTGAACAAGACCACTGCTGTGGCATCATTGAATAGACTCTCCCCTTCAAACAGTGTGGTTAGCTCCTCAGGTGCTTTTAAAACACGCAGCTTGGAAATGACCGCCACCGGATCTGTAGCGGCCAGTATGGCGCCTGCCAGGAACGCCGCAGGCCAGGGAAATCCCTGTGCATGACCGACGCCGAGGTAAAGTCCGGCCCCCGTCAGGCCAGCGCAGATAAGGACACCGACGGTCGCCAGCAGCAGTGCGGGGACAAGCCAGCGTCGCAGCAACCGTGGCTTGATGTGCCAGGCTGCTTCGAATATCAATAGCGGCAACATCACGAAGAACACCAGATCCTTGACGTGATGCGCCCGCAACCCGATATCCAAATCCAGTACGGGAATGGCAATACCAGCGAGTACACCGGAGAGCAGACTGGCGAGGGTGACATCCAGCCGAGTCAACCGGTGGATGACCAGCCCCCCAAGGGCAATACCACACAGGCCCAGAATCTGGCCCATCAATATCGGGAGATTCATACCATTACCTCCGACTTGTCAGTGGCAATGAGGTATTCGGATTTTACCTGGGGTATGGGGAATACCTTATCGACGGGTTCGGGTATGCCTATTTCGTTGATCAACAAAGCATGCTTGCGTTGCAATTCCCTGGGGTGCCTTACGCCACAGGCGTGCGCCAGGACACCCACCTCGTAGGTTATATTCTTGGCAAGATTATAGACCCGCTGCGCCTTGTTCATGGGATCGAGTCCGCGCTGCAAATCGGGATTGTGAGTGGTAATGCCGGTAGGGCAGGTATTTTTGTTGCATTGCAACGCCTGGATGCAGCCGAGAGCAAACATAAAGGCTCGGGCAGAAACGACAAAATCCGCTCCCATGCACAGTGCCCAGGCCACTTCTGAGGGATTGATCAGCTTGCCCGAGGCAATGATTTTGATACGCTGGCGCAATCCGTACGTGGTCAGCGCGTCAACCACCAATGGCAGGCTTCGGCGAATGGGTTGACCCACGTAATCCATCAGACTTTGCGGAGCGGCACCGGTACCGCCATCTGCACTGTCGATGGTAATAAAGTCCGGAGCGTCCTGCATACCCCGCCGATGAATCGCCTCGCACATCCCAGCCAGCCAACCCGTGTTGCCAACGACGGTTTTAAATCCCACGGGTTTGCCGGTCACTTCGCGAATGTAGGTAATGCGATCGAGCAGATCATCGACGCAGCGTATATCCGGATGACCATTGGGACTGATTGAGTCCTGGCCTTCGGGTATGCCGCGAATCGCGGCGATCTCTGCGGTGACTTTGCCTCCCGGGAGAATGCCGCCCTTGCCCGGCTTCGCGCCCTGGCTCATCTTGATCTCGAACATGCGAACTTGCTCGATCTCGGCCAGTTCGTGAAGCCGTTGTTCGGATAATTCACCATCCGGTGTGCGTACTCCGTATTTGGCAGTACCGATCTGATAGACCAGGTCACAGCCTCCCTCCAAGTGATAGGGTGACAGCCCCCCTTCCCCGGTGTTCATCCAGATTCCCGCCCTGGCAGCACCGTTGGACAGGGCGCGCACGGCCGGGGCCGAGATTGCACCAAAACTCATCCCGGAAATATTAAACAGGCTGTCGGTAGTATAAGGCTTGTCTGCGAATCCCTCACCGATCGTCACTTTGCTTATTGGTGTGGCGTCTTCGGACAATGTGGGAAAGAGGCAGTTGAGGAAGACGACATCGCCGGGTTGATTCAGTGGACGGGTGGAACCAAATGCAATCGTCGAATCGACATTTTTTGCGGCGCGATATACCCAGCTTCTCTGTGCCCGATTAAACGGCAATTCTTCCCGATCCAGAGCGAAAAAATATTGCCGGAAAAACTCTCCCAAGTGCTCAAAAAAATATCGAAAGCGACCGACAATCGGATAATTGCGCCGAATGGCCTGTGTCGTCTGATTAACATCGGCGAGATACAGATAAACAAGCGTGAGCAAACCAATGCCCACCATAAAAACGAACAGCAGCGCGCTGAATTCCAGAACCTTGAAGGCAAATTCCTGAATTTGGTCTACGTTTTCCATGATAGTTACTCCGATTGTAAGAGTGCTTCACATTGGGGTTGTGCTGTCGCCAAAGCATCGGCTCAAATTTGCACAAATGATGGCGATCTGTTTAGGTTTACAATACTGCTTCACCACAATCATCGCCCTCCCAGGTTGAGTACCAGCATCTTTTCGATCTGCATTTCCCTTATTGAGTAGGGAATTCCGCCCACACCGAGCCCCGATTCGCGCAGTCCGGCAAAGGGCATGTCGTCGGTCCTGAAGGCTGTGTGATCGTTGACCATGACTGCGGAGGCATCCAGCCGGCGGTAGACACCCATGGCGAGATCGATATCGCGGGTAAACACAGCGCCCTGAAATGCGACCGGCAAGCTGTTCGCCGAGTCGATGGCATCGTCCAGATCGTGATAACCGTAGACGCAGACCACCGGGCCAAAAATTTCCATACGACTCACGTTTGCCTCCGCTGGGGGATCAAGCAGCACGGTGCACTCATAAAATGTTTCGTCGCGAGGCGCTCCGCCGCAAAGACACACAGCGCCCATTGAGATAGCTTCGCCGACCCAGTCATGGACGCGGTTAACCTCCTGGCGCCGTATCAGTGGTCCGACCTGGGTACGACTATCGGTAGGATCTCCCAGGCTCAGCCCGCGGGACATTTGCGCCAGTTCCTCGGCAAAATCCCGTGCCCAGTCTCTCGGTACATAAACCCGCTGAACCGAAACGCAGACTTGTCCGGCGTGGTAAAACCCGCCCTTGAGTATCGACCTGAGCGCCCGATCGCGATTGGCGTCCTGCGCCAGGATCACGGGTGCCACGCCACCGTGCTCGAGTAGGCAGCGGGTGCCGGGAGCGAGCTTTGAACGCAGCATCCAGCCAACCCTCGAACTGCCAACAAAACTGAACAGACCCACCCGAGGGTCGGTCACGAGCCGCTCGGCAACTGGAACAGCTTCTGTCACGATGACCTGGGCCCATTCCCGGGCGAGTCCGGCCCGATGCAGAATCTGAATGAAATACAAACAGGACAGCGGCGTATGTTCGGAGGGCTTTACGATAACCGGGCACCCGGCCGCGACGGCGGCCACCACCTGGTGTACCACCAGATTGAGTGGGTGGTTGAAGGCACTGACGGCGACCACCACCCCAATGGGTTCATGCGTGGTGAATGCAATACGGCCAGCAGCACTTGCGACCGATCCCACAGGAATCACGTCACCGGCATTGGATTGCAATTCGCTCACCGCCAGTCGCACGGTATCTATCGCCCGCGTCACTTCCACCTGCGAGTCGGTGAGCGGCTTCCCCCCCTCCCTGGAAGCGAGCATAGTGAGATGTGAATGCTCTTTGGTCATGAGTCGGGCCACTCGCTCCAGAATACCTATACGCTCGTGCAGCGGCAGCCATCGATCTCGATGACGAAATTGGTGATAGGCAACCTGAAGCGCTACGTCAACATGGCCTGCCCCGCAGGTTTCGACCTCGGCGATCAGGCTGTCATCATAGGGCGCGGTAACCTGCAGCAAACCCTCTGCAGCCGAATCTCTCGCCAACAACATTCTCCAACGAGTGTCGGTCCGCTCCGGATCCGGCATCATATCGTACATGTCAGCTCTCCAAGTTTTCTGGACAGCAGCGAATTCTCCCGATAGTCAATCGGAACAATAACCAGGCTGGGACCGGGTTCCCGAATGGCGGATTTGAGTACCTGCGCCAATTTGGCACTCTCTTCGACCCGATGGCCGTTCCACCCAAACGCCATGGCCAACTGCAGCCAGTCGGGATTGCCGAACGAAAGGTCGGTATGTCGGCTGAATTGGTCGTCCTGCTTCCAGGCAATCAGGCCGTAGGCCTGGTCTTCCCACACCATCACAGTGATGTTGCTGTTGAGGCGTCTGGCGGTTTCCATTTCCTGCACGTTCATCAGGAAGCCGCCATCCCCGGCGATCGCCACGACATGTTTCCGGGGAAATACCAGACTGCCTGCGATGGCACCGGGCAATGCAAAACCCATGGAACAAAAGCCGTTGGGAATGAGACAGGTATTGGGTTCATGGCAGTGGTAGTGCCGGGCGATCCACATTTTGTGCGCACCGACATCGGAGAGCAGGATATCGTCGGCATCAAGTAATTGACGTAGGTCCCACAGCACTTTCTGCGGCCTGATTACGCCTGTTGTGTCGTCATTGCGGTACTCTTCGAGATCAGCGGACATCTCGGCGCGAATTTCCCGCTGCCGCTGCAGTTCATACTTAGGCGGGCTTGTCATGGCCCCGAGCCGTTCATTGATCATCCGCAGGGAATGGGCAAGGTCGCCTATCAACTCCACCGTTGGATCATAGTGGGCATCAATCTCCGCCGGGAGAAAATCGGCATGCACGATGGTTTTGTCGCCCTGTGGATTCCAGAGGCGAGGGTGATACTCGACCATATCCAGACCCAGGGTTATCACCAGATCCGCATCATCTATTGCCAGGTTAACGCGGTCTTTCTTACCCAGACCTACGGTATAAAGGCAGTAGTCAGCATCCATGTCCACGGCGCCCTTGGCCATGAACGTACTGATAACGCCAATACCGGTACGTTCACAGAACTGCCGGAGTTGCTTGCTGGCGCGTCGGCGAATACAGCCGTTGCCGGCCACAACAATCGGCCGCTTCGCTGAGCCGATTAATTTGAGAGCCAGATCGATGGCCTTGTCATCCGTTACCGGACGACGAAATCGCTTGGGAAGTAACGGCGCCGCATCGGTGTTCATTTTGGCCAGATTCTCGGGCAACTCGATATGAACCGCTCCCGGTTTCTCGGTACGCGCCAGGCGCACTGCTTTACGAACTATCTCTGGAATGGTTTCGACATGCAGTACACTGGTGGCCCATTTGGTAACCGGTGTAAACATATCCACTGCATCCATAATCTGATGGGATTCCTTGTGCAGCCGGTTCGTTGAACCCTGGCCCGTCAGCACCAGCATGGGAGCCCGGTCCATGTTGGAGTTTGCCACCCCGGTGATCAGATTGGTGGCTCCTGGCCCCAATGTACCCAAGCAGCAGGCGGGATTACCGGTGAGTCGGCCATAGACTTCGGCCATAAACGCAGCGCCCTGTTCGTGCCTGGTAAGGACAAATTTTATGGACTTGGATTGTTCGAGTGACATCATAAAATCAGCGTTCTCTTCGCCGGGTACGCCAAAGACATACTCAATGCCTTCTTCCTCGAGGCACTTCACAAACAAATCTGAAGCTTTCATATTCTTCTCCTATTACCTGCCCTGCCACTGTGTGCCAGTCGATTGGTTTTACATCGCACTTGCTGAATGCCGGGGTTGCCCCCTGCCGGTTGTGTTTCAAACCTGCTTTGCCGCGTCAAAGGTCCCCGAACCGCTTCTGGCATGCCGTTTCAGCGTTCGAGTGAAAAAATAATCCAGGCTCAGTCTGCCTGCGCCGTGAAACAGCAAGGGCAAGAGCATCGTCAGGTAAAGTACCGGCAGTTTGTAGTTACCAAAGCCCTGGTTGGAAATCGAGTAACCCTGCAGAAGCTCTGAGAGGGTGCTCCACTCGCTTGGCCAGTGAACGGCGGCGGTAGCGACAATCGTCAGAACGATCAGGGAAAGACTGAAAAAGCGTGTGCCAAAGCCGATAAGAATGGCGATTGCGCCGATCAACTCGGTGTAGGTCGCGAGCGACCAGCTGATTTCGGGCGGAATTACATTAAACGGAAATGGAAAATTGTCTTGAATCTGCGAAAACCAATTGCTTCCCTGGAATTTCATCAGTCCGGCTTCGAAAAACTCCCAGGCTAAAATGATTCGCAAT
Source organism: Cellvibrionaceae bacterium (assembly GCA_050290225.1). Lineage (GTDB taxonomy): Bacteria > Pseudomonadota > Gammaproteobacteria > Pseudomonadales > Cellvibrionaceae > JBNKHG01. Next base: position 3,675 of record JBNKHG010000077.1, on the reverse strand, counting down.
CCCAGCGCGGCCAAATACGACCCCGACTGCTCCAACGCAGCAGTAACGGCCTCACTAATAGCTGAAATATTCATTGTAAATACTCCTTATGGAGATGGAATGGTCTGTTGATTTGGCAGCGGAGTCTTTCGGGTACGCTGCCAATCCAAGGGGGTCGATCAATGGGCTGCGTGGTTCAAGGCAGAACTTCCACTCAGGCGTCCCCACCGCATTTACCCTCGCCGCACTTGCCTTCCTGAGTTGTTTTCTCGCTTCCGCCTTTTCCTTCGTGGGATGCTTTCTCGGCGCCACATTTGCCTTCACCGCACTTGCCTTCGTGAGAAGCCTTCTCGCCGCCACATTTACCTTCACCACACTTGCCTTCTTCGGACGCTTTTTTAGCCCCGCACTTGGCTTCCCCGCATTTGCCTTCTTCTGCCTTATCGGCGGCAGCCAGTTGATAACCCGCATTCAGCGGAACGGCTGCAAACGGGTTGTCCTGGGCCAACGCAGCGGGAACCAGGTTGGATGCCATAATGGCGGCGCCGATGCAGGCTGATAAGGTTTTTGATTTACTGAAATTGCGGTTAGACATGATCATTTCTCACTCTTGTAGATGAATGGTTAAGTACTTCTTGCTGATGCGAACGCTGTATACCTAAGAACCTGTTGTGCTCGCCACCGCTATCTGGATTGCAGATCCTGTGCCAGCTCGTAGGATTATAATTTTTACCGTAAAATCAATAAGATAAGATGTGCTGTCAATATTCTTCGGGTGGTTGAAATATCATTATTCGCGAATTATCGCGACGAGATTTCATTGCTTTCACGGATTGCGGAGAGGGAGTCTGACGGGAATTTCAAGCCGCTTCTCGAAGCGATCAAAGCGCACAAGCGGCGCGATCAGGCAACAGCTGCCGCCTGATCGCGCGTATAGAAACGGCCATCGCGCAGGAAACCTGATATGACCGTATTCCGCACAGCGGTGACCCTGCCGGCAGAATTACGTTCGAGTATGAGGTTTTCCGGCAAACCATCGAGCAGGTGCAAGGGTGCTTGACTGCCATCGGTAAACACTGATGGATAAGACAGCCCGGTGGCAACGTCAAAAAATGCCGGCATGAAACGTTGCGAGCGGCAGCCTGCGCTAACACCTCCGGTATTGTGGAATTTGCGGTTTTCCCTGGCTAGGGTATCTACTGAATATGACGTGTTCATTTGAATGACTCCTTCTGTCAGCAGGAACTTGACTGTGTCCAGGCATCTATCGGGCCAAATTTGAGAGTTGGGTCTAACCCACTGAGCGGCAAAGGATTTTACAAATAGACGACTCCATCTGGAGGGCTGAATTTCCCAAAAGGATGAATTCTCGATATGAAATCTGGAGAAAGTTCACGCATTCTCCAGACTTCACCCACGCCCTCTTTTCTTCATCGGCTACTCTAGTGCTTAAAACTCCTCTAATGTCTATAATAGAAAGCTGCATTCTCAGCTTTTGTTATTCTGAAAAGAGAATTCATATGGCCGGGCCCACCTCCGGCCTACAAGATGGCTGATGAAGCGATGCCAACATTTGATGAAAATACAGCCCTTCGCCACATACTGAATGGCACCGCTACAGAAACCGGCAGTCGCTTTTTTGATGCGCTGGTCAGCAACCTCGCTACTGTATTTGGTATCGATTTTGCCTGGGTTACAGAGTACCTGGCAGACAGCGAGCGGTTACGCGCGCTGGCCTTTATTCAAGACGGTAAGCTGATACACGGATTTGAATATGCGATTTCGGACACTCCCTGTGAACCCGTGATACGAGGTGCCTGCCTGATTCACCACCCTAACAGCGTTCAGGACTGTTACCCCAAAGATGAAGATTTGAAGACACTGGGTATGGAAAGTTACCTGGGAATTCCCCTTTTAGCCACCAATGGAAGCATACTGGGTCATATGGCGATCATGGACAGAAACCCGATGCCGAAACGGGCGAAGGGGCTGGATGTATTACGCATATTTGCCGCGCGCGCAACGGCGGAATTACAGCGCCTAAGAGCGGAAACCATCATAAAGGCACAGGAGCAGGAACAAGCGCTCCTGAGCCACAAGCTGCAGGTCGCCCTGGACACATTGAGCGAAAGTGAGAGCCGCTACCGCGACTTGTTCGATGAAGCCCCAATCGCGTATGTAAACGAGAGCCTGGACTCCCGCTTTATTCGGGCCAATAAGACTGCGCTGAATATTCTGGGGATTCCTCCCGAGAAAGCCGTCGGTTTTATGGGGCGCTCTCTCGCGCCCCAAACCGCAGACGCACAGGAGCGCGTGGAGGCAGCACTGGAATCGTTAACTCGCGGGCTCGGTGCCAAAGGTATCATATTGGAACTAAAACGGTATGATAATGGCGAACCCGTTTGGATTCGCTGGTGGTCAAAACCCGATCCCAGCGGAACCTTCACCCGCACCATGTTCATTGACATTACCGATGTCGTCTTGATGGCGCGGGAAAAGGATGCACTGCAGGCTGAGAACAAGTATTTAAAGGAAGAGATCGACCACACCGGCTTCAGCGACATTGTTGGCAGGAGCCGCGCCATGTGCCGGGTGTTCGAGGACGTGAAACAGGTGGCTGCAACCGATTCCAGCGTTTTGATCTTGGGCGAGACCGGCACCGGAAAGGAAGTGATCGCCCGTGCCGTGCACAAGAGCAGCCTGAGGGCCGATAAACCCCTTATCAAAGTAAATTGTGGCGCGCTGCCGGAATCACTGATTGAGAGTGAACTGTTCGGACACGAAAAAGGCGCCTTCACCGGCGCGACGACGAAACGTGACGGCCGCTTCAAGCTTGCCGACGGCGGCACCATCTTTCTTGATGAAATCGGCGATCTTCCCCTCCTCTTGCAGGTGAAATTGTTGCGTGTTTTGCAGGAGGGGGAGTTCGAACCGCTGGGCAGCTCAACAACCCACGAAATTGATGTAAGGATTATTGCGGCGACCAACCGGGATCTCTACCAAGCGGTCCAGGACGGCGAGTTTCGGGAAGATTTGTACTACCGCCTGGCAGTATTCCCGGTGAAACTTCCACCGCTACGCGAGCGGCTGGAGGATATTCCCGAACTGATCCATGCCTATTCGCAAGGCTTTGCCCACCGCCTTGCGCGAAAGGTCCAGCCGCCATCGGAAGCTGATCTGGAACGTTTGCTCTCTTATAGCTGGCCCGGCAATATCCGGGAGTTACAGAACGTTATCGAGCGGGCGATCATCACGTCCACCGACGGAAGGCTCAATCTCGATCGCGCCCTGCCTGAAACTGCCGCACGTTCAATCTCAAACACCGATCGCGTGAGGACCGTATCCGAGCTGGAACAGTTGGAGCGCACCAACCTGCAAAAGGCTCTCGAGCAAACAGGGTGGCAAATTTCGGGGGATGAGGGTGCCGCAAAACTTTTGGGTATTAATCCGTCAACCCTCAACTCACGGCTGAGAGCTTTGAATATCAAGCGTCCGGATCGTTAGTCTTCAGGGATACCCTCCCCTTTCACCACCAGCGACTGGTAAAAAGTTTTGGTTCCTCTGAATAATCCGTGGGTATGATGTGGTTCGAGAGTCTATTAACCTGTTGAAATTCAAGATCTTTTTGTGGTAGGTCGGTAAATATTATTCGGATATCATTTATTAGAAGGTTTAGGCACGAAGTGATAGTCAGTA
>JBNKHG010000076.1:0-109569 GCA_050290225.1 Cellvibrionaceae bacterium | reverse complement strand
CATCAAGGTGCCATCGGCCTGGGGGGCAATGTAGAAACTCAGGGCAGGTGCGGTCGATTCCACTGCCAGTATTTGCCCGGCCATTCGGGCGAGCTTACGTTGGGTGCCTGGGTCGTATGCCAGTGTGCTGTTGCAGGCCTGTTCGATAGCAGCGGTGAAGCCGGTTAGCAGGGTAGGGTCAATCAAGGTTTGATCCCCTTGTGCAGTGCCACAATGCCGCCGGTCATATTGTAATAACGGGTTTCGGCAAAGCCTGCTTCAGTCATCATGCCCTTAAGAGTTTCTTGATCTGGGTGCATGCGAATGGACTCAGCCAGATAGCGGTAACTATCGGCATCGTTCGCAACCAGTTTGCCCATAAACGGCAGCACCCTGAACGAATAAGTATCGTAAACCTTTTCCAGCAAAGCATTGCGCGGTTTGGAAAACTCCAGCACCAGCAAACGACCGCCAGGTTTCAACACCCGCAACATCGAACGCAACGCCATGTCCTTGTCGGTGACATTTCGCAAACCGAAGGCAATGGTAATACAGTCGAAAGTATTGTCTGCAAAGGGCAGATACTGGGCATCGGCCTGGGCCACCTGGAGATTACCGGCAATTCCTCGATCCAGCAGGCGATCGCGTCCCACCTTCAGCATGGACTCGTTGATATCAGCCAGTACCACCTGGCCCGCTTCTCCCACCAGGCGGGCGAATTTAAAACTGAGATCGCCGGTACCGCCGGCGATATCCAGCACCTTGTGGCCGGGACGCACTCCCGAAAGCTCGATCGTAAAACGCTTCCACAACCGATGAACGCCGCCTGACATCAGATCGTTCATGACATCATATTTGGCGGCCACCGAGTGAAACACGTCCGCCACCCGACCAGCCTTCGCCTCCATATCCACCTGCTCAAAGCCAAAGTGGGTTTTTTTACTGTCGGCGCCGGTATCGGATGGGTTCTTATCGGTCATGGGTCTGAGATTCGAGGATAGAAAGAGCGGCTATTGTACAGCTACCAGAGGGATTCGCCAGCTCCTTGCTCCTGGGAATGTACGGTTTAAAGCGCTAATTTTGATTTATATTGAGGCTATCCAGGGTCAAGGTACTTGGCCAGGGTCAAGGTATTTGGAACCCCGATAGCAGACTTATTTGACTAGAGAATCATGGGCCTTGGGGAGAATCAGGCTTCTCCCCAATGATAACAGGCATCCCAAAACTATTTCTTGGCCCGCTTGCGCTCATTCTCCGTCAACAGTTTCTTGCGCAGACGAATAGACGCAGGTGTCACTTCCACCAATTCATCGTCCTCAATAAATTCCAGCGCTTGCTCCAGGGTATGGCGAATCGGCGGGGTCAGCGTCAATGCCTCATCCGTACCCGCGGCCCGAATATTGGTAAGTTGCTTGGCTTTGGTCGGGTTCACTGTGAGGTCATTGGCCCGCGAATGAATGCCGATTATCTGGCCTTCATACACATCAACACCATGTCCGAGGAACAGTCGACCACGATCCTGCAAATTGTAAAGCGCGTAAGCCAGGGTCTTTCCCTTCACCATCGACACCAGCACACCGTTTTGGCGACTGACTACCTCACCCTCCTTCACCGGACCATAATGATCAAAAATACTGGTCATAATGCCCGAACCGGATGTCAGCGTCAGGAACAGGCCTCGGAAACCGATTAACCCACGCGAGGGCACCACAAACTCCAGCTTGACCCGGCCCTTGCCGTCAGGCTCCATATTCGTCAATTCCGCCTTGCGCTGTCCCAGCTCCTCCATCACGGCGCCCTGGTGCTCATCCTCGACATCGATCACCACAGCCTCGTAAGGCTCCTGGATCTCACCGTCCACCTCGCGCTGGATCACCTCCGGGCGCGATACACCCAACTCGTAACCCTCGCGACGCATGGTTTCGATCAACACCGACAGGTGCAGCTCACCGCGTCCAGAGACAATAAACTTATCCGGCGAATCGCCCTGCTCCACCCGCAGCGCCACATTGTGAATCAACTCCTGATCCAAACGCTCCTTGATATTGCGCGAAGTTACGAATTTGCCCTCCAGACCGGCAAACGGCGAATCATTCACCTGGAATGTCATACTCACCGTGGGCTCGTCCACCGACAAGGGCGGCAGGGCCTCCACATTGTCTGGATCGCAGAGAGTATCGGAGATACTGAGGCCATCGATACCCGTGATACAGACGATATCGCCGGCATTGGCCTCTTCAGTGTCCACCCGCTCCAGGCCCAGGTAGCCTTTGACATTCAGCACCTTGCCCTTGCGCTCATTGCCGTCGGAGGACTTCACCACCACCTGCTGGCCAGGTTTTAGGCTGCCCCTGGTAATTCGGCCAACACCGATCACGCCCACATAACTGTCATAGTCCAGGGCTGAGATCTGCATCTGGAAAGACCCTTCCAGGTCAACCTCGGGTGCCGGCACCCGTTCGGCAATCATTTCGAACAGGGGCGTCATATCTTCGGCCAGCTCATCCGGCTCCGGGCCAGCGACGCCATTGAGGGCCGAGGCGTAAATCACGGGAAAGTCGAGTTGCTCTTCGGTGGCCCCCAGTCGATCAAAGAGGTCAAACACCTGGTCGATGACCCAGTCGGGACGGGCACCGGGGCGATCCACCTTGTTGACGACTACAATCGGCTTCAAACCGCGCTCAAAGGCTTTCGAGGTGACGAAACGGGTCTGGGGCATGGGGCCGTCGACAGCATCCACCAGCAAGAGCACACAGTCCACCATGGACAATACCCGCTCCACCTCACCACCGAAGTCAGCGTGCCCCGGGGTATCCACAATATTGATACGGTAGTTATTCCAGTTGATGGCGGTATTTTTCGCCAGGATAGTAATGCCGCGCTCTTTCTCCTGGTCGTTTGAGTCCATAATACGCTCGGCACCTTCGTCTTTACGATCGAGGGTGCCGGACTGGCTCAGGAGTTTGTCCACCAGGGTGGTTTTCCCATGGTCAACGTGGGCGATAATGGCAATATTTCGTAAATTCTCGATCACAACGAAAGCCTCTGCGGCAATAAAAATAAAGTGGGTAGACGCTGCCAAAATCAGCCGTTGGGTCTTGGTTTCAGGCAATGCCGGCGAAAAAGGCGCGCATTATACCCTCGCGCGATTAATAACCAAAGGCACCCCCCTTGTGCTCACGAATGGGTCGGGTTTTCATTTCGGCATCTTCCATGACTTCATAGTGGGAAATCTTCTCTCGATCGCTGTAACTGTAGCAATTGATAAAGTAGGGCTTACTAAAGCCCTGGCGCGACTCGTCCTCGTAAAGCTCGGCATTATAGAAAATCATAAAGCGGTCGCTGTAGTCATCGTACCGGCTGGAGTGATTGTCCACGGCGATACTGTGAATGCGCCGCCCCAGTTGCCGGCGGGTCTCGCTGTCACACAGGAGCTGGGCATCCACCAAGGTCATACGCTTTCGCGCCACCGTTTTGGCAAAACGTTCTCCCGTGAGGGCTCCGCTGACGTACAGGGTGCCAATACTGGATAGCCCTACCAGAAACAGGACAATCCCCCCCATCAGGAAGGCCTGTCGAACAGAGCTGGTGTTCGCTCTTTTTTTGTTCTTTTCCGCCATGGATACGCACCCTACATGTCATTTGCCGCCGGCCCTGGCAGCTTTTCCTATCATTGGAGGCAAGACAATCCGGGTGCCTGGTTACACAGGTCGATAGACACCCACATTGGTATAACCGGCCTCGGCCAGGTGTGTCGCGTGCAACTGACTCATCACCCCTTTTTCGCAATAAAGCAGGTACTCCACCGACTTATCGAGGACTGGAAATACGGTATTGAGACTGTAGAAGGGAATTTTTTTAACTTTATGGCCATCCAAAACCAAAGGTTTGAGCTCCTCATCGTCGGGGTGGCGAATATCGACGATGACCTGAGTGGCAGCACCGTCGAGTTCTGCCACTACCGACACCTGTACGTCCTCTTCAAGGTTTTCCATCACCTCGTCGATGCCGACCATACTACGGCTGGCAACTGCAGCCTCAAGTTTGGAAAAATCGAATTTGGATTCCTCTTCAGCCACCCGCTCGCGCCGGGCTCGGGTGGTGGGCTTCCTTGAGATCACCCCACAGTACTCGGGAATATTGGCGGCGAACTCCTCGGTTCCTATTTTACGCGACAGGTCGATGATATCCCCTTTGTCCATGGCGATCAGCGGCCGTAACACCAGGGTATCTGTCACACTGTCGATCACACACAGGTTGGGCAGAGTCTGGCTTGAAACTTGAGCCACTGCCTCCCCGGTCACCAGGGCGTGGATGTCCATGGCCTCGGCCACCTGACTGGCAGCGCGCAGCATCATACGCTTTAGCACCACCCCCATCTGGGAGTTGTCCACCTTTTGCAGGATCTCGGCCACGACATCCTCGAAGGGTACAGTGACAAACTTTACCTTGTGGGAGGCTCCAAATTTATGCCACAGGAAAAAGGCCACTTCCTTGACCGCGATCTCATGGGCACGGCCACCCAAATTAAAGAAGCAGAAGTGGGTGCGTATCCCGCGCTTGGTCATCAGGTAGCTGGAGACGGTGGAGTCAAAACCCCCGGAAATCAGTGACAGCACCGGGTCCTGGGTTCCCAGGGGGAAGCCGCCCAGGCCCTTTACCTGATTTTCCACCACATGCAGCATCTCATCCTTGATTTCCAGCCTGACCGTCACTTCCGGGTCTTTCAGTCGCACTCTGGCGGCATCCGTATGCTGGTTGAGGCCTCCGCCCACATAGCGCTCTACATCAGTGGACGTGAATTCGTGCTTGCCCGAGCGCTTGACCCGCACACAAAAGGTCTTGCCGGCAACGACTTCGGCATAGGTTTCCCTGGTCTTTTGGAATATATCCTCGAAGTCGCCCAGTGGATAAGAGCGAACCTGGGAGAAATGGGCAATACCCGGGGTGTGGGACAACACCTCCGCTACCCGCGCCGCCATTACCGGATCGTCACTCGGTCCAGTGACCTCGATGCGGTCCCACTCCCGCCGCACCTGGATGCGCTGGGCCGGATCCTCACTGATGCCCTTCAACAGCTCACGCAGGTTATCACGCAATTGCTTGATAAAACGCTTGCGCACGGGAGCACTCTTGATGGTGATCTCGGGAAAGAGCTTGACGATAAAATGCATGGCCACCTACAACAAAAAGAGCGTGTCATTCAAAGCCGACTGCCGGTTAATGGCAGGGCACACTTGGGGGCGGGATTATATGCTACTCTCCGTCGACACCCCAGTCCCGAAAGATACCGCTTCAGGGACAGGTAAATACCTCCCATCAATCAGGCTCACAGCAAGCGTCAATTGCACCATGCTGGAACACAAAATGCCCCCTATGCACAAATATGGCGCACCCCAATGCTGCATTACGGGTCAGTTTTCCCACATTAATATACTTCATCCTTGTTTTTTCCTGAATTTCCGCTACTTTTACTGCCACGTTTCCGCTACTTTTACTACCACGTAAGTAGTCATAGTCTAAACGTACAAACTGGCATACAATTTGCCCTTCTTGGAACACCCTCTTTGTCACCCTGCACCGCAAGGGAATCAGCCTGGTGCACAGCTGATTCAGGCAGGGCATAGAGAAAGCTTTCTCACTGTTGCAAAGCAGTAGATTTTACAAACAATGGTCTGACCATATTGGAGGACAGCAAATGTCAGAGAAAACTCTGAACCTGATTAAAGAAAGTGAAGCCCGTTGGGTTGATCTGCGCTTCACCGACACCAAAGGTAAAGAGCAGCACGTTTCCATCCCTGTATCCGAAGTTGACGAAGACTTCTTCGAAGAAGGCAAGATGTTCGACGGCTCTTCCATTGCCGGCTGGAAAGGCATCAATGAATCCGACATGATCCTGATGCCGGACGACGAAACCGCCGTTCTGGATCCGTTCACCGACGAGCCCACTGTGATCATTCGCTGCGACATTATCGAGCCCTCCACTATGCAGGGTTACGAGCGCGATCCCCGCTCCGTTGCCAAGCGTGCTGAAGAGTACCTGAAGTCTACCGGATTGGGCGACACCGCTTTCTTCGGTCCCGAGCCAGAGTTCTTCGTTTTTGACGACATCAAGTGGGGCTCCGACATGTCAGGCGCCTTCTACAAGATCAACTCTGAAGAAGCAGCCTGGGCTGCCGGCCACGACTACGACGATGGCAACATGGGCCACCGTCCCGGCATCAAAGGCGGTTACTTCCCGGTACCACCGGTCGACAGTCTGCACGATCTGCGTGCCGCCATGTGTGGCGCTATGGAACAGATGGGCCTGGACGTTGAAGTACACCACCATGAAGTCGGCACCGCCGGTCAGTGTGAAATCGGCGTTAAGTTCAACACCCTGGTTAAGAAGGCTGACGAAGTACAGATCCTCAAGTACTGCGTTCACAATGTAGCCCACGCATACGGCAAAACCGCCACCTTTATGCCCAAGCCCCTGGTTGGAGATAACGGTTCAGGTATGCACTGCCACCAGTCGTTCTGGAAAGACGGTGACAACCAGTTTGCCGGTGACAGCTATGCCGGCCTGTCCGAGACCGCCCTTTACTACATCGGCGGCATCATCAAGCACGCCAAAGCGATCAACGCTTTCGCCAATGCTTCAACCAACTCCTACAAGCGACTGATCCCCGGGTTCGAAGCCCCGGTAATGCTGGCCTACTCAGCCCGCAACCGTTCTGCTTCCATCCGCATTCCTTACGTTGCTTCCCCGAAAGGCAAGCGTATCGAAGTCCGTTTTGGTGATCCCACTGCCAACCCCTACCTGATGTTTGCCGCCATGCTGATGGCCGGTATCGACGGTGTGCAGAACAAGATCCACCCGGGTGATGCGGCTGATAAGGACCTGTACGACCTGCCTGCCGAAGAAGCTGCCGAGATCCCTCAGGTGGCTGGCAGCCTGCGCGAAGCGCTGTCCGAGTTGTCTGCAGACCGTGAGTTCCTGACTGCGGGCGGCGTCTTCACAGACGACATGATCGACGCTTACATTGAGCTGAAAATGGAAGAAGTTTACCGCGTGGAGCACACCACTCACCCGGTTGAGTTCGACATGTACTACTCTGTGTAAACCGCAGAATCTCGCATGGCCCTGCCATGCGAGCCCCAAATAAAGCCCGGCACGGAAACGTGCCGGGCTTTTTTCTTGTCCAAGGTTATACCTTCGGCGACGGGCAGGCGGGGACCCCGGGCAGCAACCGTCAAAATAGGTTACCCTTAGAGGGGCTTTATGAAGGAGAGAGCTATGGATCTGCGTCCCTACATCATTCCGGTACTATTGTGCCTGGCTTGCATAAGCTGGCCCACAGCTGCGGAGATCTTCAAAACCGTCGACGAACACGGCAATGTAACCTACACCGACAACCCCAAGGACAAACCGGCAGAAGATGTCACCCTCAAGCGGACGAATATTCAACCAGCGATCAAACCCAAGCTCCCCGTTGTGAAAGCGGCCGAATCCGAGGAAGAAGCCAGCAGCTACAGCCTGGCCATCCAGTCTCCGATTGAAGGCACCCTGTTGAGCCACGGCGACCAGGTTCTCCACGTCAGCGTCAGCATTTCCCCCGAACTGTCCAGCAAACACGGGCTACAGGCCACATTGAACGGCGAACCCCACGGCCCCATCTACCAAAGCACCGATCTGGTGCTCGAGGAACTCTATCGCGGCACCTACCAATTGGGAGTACGCGTGTTAAACCGCAAAGGGGAGGTATTGGCCCGAGCTCAACCGGTTACCATTCACATACAGCGTATTTCCATCAATTCCCCTGCCCGCAAGGGGCAGTAAGTGGGAAGAAGAGCAGCGCGCCGGAAACCTCATCCTATCAATAGCCCAGACAGGCGCTCCTGTTGACCTTGGCGATCCGCCTCAAAAGGATAACCGTTTCGGTGCATCCGGAGGCCCCATTCCAAGGCGGCGCACCAAAATAGAGCACTCATTCCGCATCTAAGCTACACTGGTATCCGCGGGCCCGCGAAAAACGGGCGGGTATAAAGTGGTTTGCTTTTTGCATTTGCTATTTTTATCACGGCCGACTTTACGGGTCTTTACCCCTGGGCGGCACCCAACCGGGATCCCCCGGCAACAGAGACAACACGCCTGAATTACCGCGGATGACCAAAGACGCTTATTACCGCCAGTTGCTCGACAGTCTCAATATGGCCGTAGTGGTGGTCGACAGTAAACTGCGCCTGCAACACCTGAACCCGGCAGCAGAAATGCTGTTGGCTGTCAGCTTGGAACGGGTGCAATATCAGCCACTGACCGCGTTTTTCCACGAATCCGAAGCTGCGGTCCAAGCCCTGCAGGATGCCGCCAAACGCGCTCACACCTACACCAAGCGCCGCGCCCATTGGCAGCTCGCCAATGGCGACAAGATTACTGTCGACTACACGGTGACACCACTTGGCGATCCGGGTGGGTTGGTGATCGAGGTTCAGCCGCTGGACCGGCTGCTGCGCATCAGTCGTGAAGAGGCGCTTATGTCCGCCCAGGAAACCACCCGCAACCTGGTGCGCGGCATGGCACACGAAATCAAGAACCCACTGGGGGGTATTCGCGGCGCCGCCCAATTACTGGCAAGGGAGCTACCGGACCATACCCTGGAAGAATACACCCGCATCATCATCGACGAAGCCGACCGCCTGCGCAATCTGGTGGACCGCATGTTGGGGCCGCGCCAGCCACTGCGGCTGGAACCAGTCAATATCCATGAGGTGCTGGAACGGGTCGCCGCCCTGATCAAAGCTGAGTGCAATGGTGTATTACGCCTGGTGCGGGATTATGACCCGAGTATTCCCGACATTCCCTGCGACAAGGAACAGATGATTCAGGCACTCCTAAATGTAGTGCGAAACGCCATGCAGGCGCTATTGGAAGCAGGCCAAGCCGACGACGGCAAAATCACCCTTTGTACCCGTATCCAGCGCCAGTTTACGATTCGCCGCCATAACCACCCGCTGGTTTGCCGTATCGACATTATCGACAACGGGCCCGGCATCCCCAACGGTATGCTGGAGGAAATCTTCTATCCAATGATTTCCGGCCGTGCCGAAGGGACAGGGCTTGGACTGGCGATATCCCAGCAGCTTGTGGCCCAGCACGAAGGTTTGATCGAGTGCGACAGTCGGCCCGGAAAAACCCAGTTCTCGATTTATATACCTATGCAACAGAACTTACGAAAGCAGCAACCCTTACCACAGGAAAACCGCCATGAAGCCTAATCGCGTCTGGATTATCGACGATGACCGCTCAATTCGCTGGGTGCTGGAAAAGGCCCTGCAGCAGGCGGGTATCGAAACCTCTACCTTTGAAAACGGTGACGCCGCCCTCGCTCAACTGCAGCGCGACACACCGGATGCGATTCTCAGCGATATCCGCATGCCCGGTATAGACGGCTTGACCCTGCTCCAAAACCTGCACGCAGAACACCCGGATATGCCGGTCATCATCATGACCGCCCACTCTGACCTGGACTCCGCCGTGGCAGCCTACCAGGGCGGTGCCTTTGAGTATTTGCCCAAGCCCTTCGATGTCGACGAAGCAGTGGCCATGACCCAACGAGCCCTTACCCATGCCGCGGAGAAACAGGTAGACACCCAGCCAGAGGGCGGCGACCTTGGCACCGAAATAATTGGTGAAGCTCCCGCCATGCAGGAAGTGTTTCGCGCTATTGGCCGCCTCTCCCAATCCAATATCACTGTATTGATCAACGGTGAATCCGGTACCGGCAAGGAGCTGGTGGCACAGGCCCTGCACCGCCACAGTCCGCGCCGGGCTGCGCCTTTTATCGCGCTGAATATGGCCGCCATCCCCAAAGACCTGATCGAATCGGAACTCTTCGGCCACGAAAAAGGCGCATTTACCGGTGCGGCCACCCAGCGCCAGGGTCGCTTTGAGCAGGCCAACGGCGGCACCCTTTTCCTGGATGAGATCGGCGACATGCCCGCCGACACTCAAACTCGCCTATTACGGGTACTGGCTGACGGCGAATTCTACCGGGTGGGCGGCCATACCCCGGTAAAGGTGGATGTGCGCATTATTGCCGCCACTCATCAAAATCTGGAAAACCTGGTGGAGGAAAACCGCTTCCGAGAGGACCTTTTCCACCGCCTCAACGTGATCCGTATTCATATACCCAAATTGTCCGACCGCCGCGAGGACATTCCGAAATTGACCCAGTTCTTTTTCCAAAAGGCTGCCGCGGAGCTGGGTGTGGAACCAAAAGTTCTGCCCCAGGATACCCAAGACTACCTTTGCGCCCTGGAGTGGCCCGGCAATGTACGCCAACTGGAAAACACCTGCCGCTGGATCACGGTCATGGCTTCAGGCCGCGAAGTCCATGTCGACGACCTGCCGCCGGAACTGATGGAGCGCAAAACGGGTGACGCCCCCTCCGGCGACTGGGAAAAGGCCCTGCGCCACTGGGCGGACCAAGCCCTGGCCCGCGGTCAACACGATATTCTCTCGGAAGCCGTCCCCACCTTCGAGCGGGCACTGATCGAGACCGCCCTCAAGCATACCGCCGGTCGCAAACGCGACGCCGCAAACCTTCTCGGCTGGGGCCGCAATACCCTTACCCGCAAGCTCAAGGAACTGGATATGGCGGATGAAAACAACGAGGAATCGGTGGATTAGCGCCTACCTCCAAGGAACCGATCCAGGGGCTGTCAATCAGCCCCTTGGCGCCCAAACTACCGTACTTTTGTGAGAGATATCCCAGACCTGTCAACCTTTCCTCCCTATACTCATAAAGCTTCAGGAATGACCACAATTTAATCAACCCTAGGGATGCTTCCAACCCAGGCAAGGATGTGGCAAAGGCAGTCTATATGGCGACATCAAGCACACACGCAGCCAGCATCGAACAGCTGAAAAGGTTTCACCCGCTGGACCTGATTTCCGACGAACACCTGGCAACACTACAAGGTAAAACGCTGGTCACCCGTGTAAAAGCCGGCGACTTCCTGATTCTGCCTCCACGTAATCCCGCATTCAGCTATTACCTGATGTCCGGCAAAGCCGAGGTAATCCTGGCCAAGTACGATGTGCGTGAGGTAGAGGCTGGTGATATGCACGCGTACAAAGCCCTGGATGAGAAGCTACCCTCCGGGGGCAAGGTGCGTGCACTCACCGAGTGCCGCCTGCTCCAGCTCAACCGTGAACTGGTTGAAGAGCTGCTGACCCGGAGCCAGGGCGCCGAATACAATGTAGTCGAGTTTGTTCCCACCCTCACTGCCGCCGACATACCCTCAGACGGCGAAGGCGGCTGGATGGACCGGCTCCTGGAGATGCCCTTTACCAAAAACCTCTCCGCCGCCGACATACGCAATCTGTTTGCGCTGCTGGAAGAACAGGTAGTCGTCAGCGGTGAGACCGTAATCAAGTCCGGCGAACATGGGGAATACTTCTACATTCTCAAGAGCGGAAGCGCCGACGTGGTCACCCATAGCGGCAAAACCTTCTCGCTTGGGCCCGGCAACTTCTTTGGCGAGCAGGCCCTGGTAGCCGATGCCGTGCGCTCCGCCTCTGTGATCATGACCAGCGATGGAGTCCTGGGTCGGCTACACAAGTCGCATTTCAACAACATCCTGATGAAAGCCCTGATTCAATATACCGACCTGGCCAGCCTCGAAGCCACACAGGGAGATAAAACCGAATCCGACTACCAGGTGCTGGACGTTCGCCTCAAGGTGGAGTTCCGCCACGGCCACCACCCCGGTGCCACCAATATCCCCATTAGCCACCTGCGCAATCAGCTACCCAAGTTGGATCATAAGAAGCTTTACGTAGTTGACGATACCGGTGACCGGCGCGGTGAACTGGCTGCCTATATGCTCCGTCAGGCAGGCTACGGTGCCTATATCCTCAAAGACGCTGAGAGTGCCTGCGCCTAGCGCACCGGCGTCCGTTTATCTTTTCCGCAATCCGGGAGCAAAAACGCTCCCCTTTTTTGGCTTTGCCCCAGCAGGGGTTATAATGCGCGCCGCCCGGCGCAAAGCGTATTGACTGGCCCGGCAAACTGATCTCATAACCACTCGACACACCCGAGAAGCAGAGACAAACACCAGCTCCATGGAAAAACCCCATTTTCGCCTGGCTTTACTTCACCCCCGTTACTGGCTGACCTGGAGCTTTATCCTGCTGTGGTGGCTAATTTCGCAACTGCCCTACCCCTGCCTTAGGGGGATCGCCCGGGTGCTGGCCCCGCTACTGCAAAGGTTTGGTAAAAGTCGCCGCCGTATCGTTTCGCGCAACCTGGAGCTCTGTTTTCCTGACAAATCTGCCGTCGAACTCGAGCAATTACTGTCAGAAAATTTCTTTTCAACCGCCATGGCCCTGCTGGAAACCGGCATGGCCTGGTTCTGGCCCCGGTGGCGCTTGCGTCGCCTGTTTACCATCGAGGGGCTGGAACACCTGGAACGTGGCGATGGTCAAGGCACCCTATTAATGGCGATGCACTTCACCACCCTCGATATTGGCGCTGCGTTTATAAATCTGAGTTCAAAAATCGATGGCATGTACCGCCCCCACAAAAACCCGGTGTACGATTATGTGCAACGCAAAGGCCGTGAGCGCCACAACGACAGCTCCCAGGTACTGACCCGCGACGACGTGCGTGGCATGATTCGCAACCTGAAAAAAGGTCGCGCCATCTGGTATGCCCCCGACCAGGACTACGGACCGAAACAAAGTGTCTTTGCCCCATTCTTCGGTATTGAGGCCGCGTCGGTGACCGCCACGGCCAAATTCGCCCGCCTTGGAAAGGCCCGGGTGGTGCCATTTGTACAGACACGGCTTCCCGGTAACCGCGGCTACAAAGTGACTATCTATCCGGCCCTGGAAGATTTTCCCCGGGGTGATGACCGAGAGGACACCACAACCGTCAACCGCTTTATCGAGGCCCGGATTATGGAACAACCGGCCCAGTACCTGTGGGCTCACCGCCGGTTCAAAACCCGGCCAACGGGCGAACCGCCTCTGTACAAAAAAGCAGTTTGAACCGCGCTGCCATCCCTTTAGCGCGTCTGTCCCTTTGGCGCGTCTGTCCCTTTGAAAGGTGCTGCGAAAGGCAGTGCGCTATACCAGCCCCCTCCTAATAGCGATCGCCACAGCGTGCGGGAGCGATGAAGCTCCCAAAGCCGTCTTGGCCGTCGCAATATGGTGATTGGCGGTATTTAGGCTGATGCCGAGTTCAGCCGCTACCGCATAGACCGTCGGGCATCCGTTTGCCAGCGCAGTCAACACTTCGAGTGGCCGCTTGTTAATCAATATCGGGGCAGCCTCTGGAGACATAAAATCCGGAAACTTGCGTTTGCACACATGCCTGATCACTTTACCCAGCGCCAACAGCTCCTCCGCATAGGCTTCCACCCTGCTTTGAACTTCTGCAGGATCTTCGTTCCTGGCACCCACGGTAAATGTGGATCCATCTTCATCAACCGGAATCAGGTAGCTCTCCAGAAAGCCAAATCGTCGCCACAGGCGGATCAATTCACGGTTGCGGCGGATAACCAGGGTTTCGATGGGTGCTTCATCGATATATCTCTCTATCGTCGTCCTGAAAGTGGGTCTGGTATTGGACAATAAATAACCCATCACCTCATCGTCCCGATAAAACGCCTCCTCCCGATAGGCCTCAATCAAGGCCTTGGGCGCAGTGGACAGCGGCGTATCGATTCCCCGTTCATCGGAGAGGACGATGAAACTGTAATCCGTCAGACCTATCCGCCTGAGTTCATTGAGAATATTTCGATGCAACTGGGCGATATCCTTGACCAATGCCAGAGATGCATGGCGCTTATAGATAAAAACGGGAGACTCTGCGGGGTCAACTGATGATGTTTGCCGAACGTACTGTCCTGGTCCGGGTTCGTTCACGACGAGGTCCTCTCGGCCGGAGGACACACCAGTGTCCGATAAGTTGGCAGGATCCTCTGTAGATGCTCCCAGGAAATGTTTTCCCGCGGGAGTGGAGAACTCCTTGGCCGTTACCATTTTTTGCTTTGTCTGCTCTTCATCGATACTCCTCGACATTGTTATTCCCTCGGCGTTGATTAATCAGCTGCTAAATGCTTTCCGATCAAATTGCGAACACGCCAGCACCCTCTGGAAAACGGCATGAAGTCAGTGCGTTGCCTTCCTTGGACTGTTTTCGGACTAATAGCTGTTCCAAATCCACAGCGGCCCACACTTTTGACCTATCCACTACCTGTATTACGCACGGAATCGCATTTTCCTCATATCCCAATATGGGATTCAAAGAAGATTATTCTAGATTGGGATATTTATCAAGCCGGGAAATACATGATGGCAAACAACCCCTGGGACCCAAGGAACGAAGCCTTTCGGAAAGCGATTAGAGAAGTTCGTGAACAAACCGGTTTACGACAGGAGGAGCTCGCCAGGGCAGTCGACAAACCCCAGAGCTATATATCCAAGTACGAAACCGGCGAACGCAGGCTTGACTATGTCGAACTGGTAGATATTCTCGATGCCTGCGAGTGGACTGTCAGCCGGTTTCATAAACTCTACTTGCGCAAAATGGGTTGAATGCACGCGGCTGCGATAAAACCCTGTGCGGTCAGTGATCCGAACCCGCCGGAGCAAAACCCAACACACCTCGCCCGTCGGATAGAACTTGATTTTGTATCCAACAGGATCGTATTAAATAGCTTCACGCTATTAGAAAGTCACACCTATGGGTATCTGCTTCATCGTATTTACCTTACTCGACGAGAAGCCAACCCGCTAATCGCACTATTCGTAGTCAAATTACACACGATTGGTAAGCCATACGCTCTGGTAAGGCGACAATATCAGCTGCGATTCCAGGTCGGCATACTGTGTGCTGCTCAGCAGGTCCACCCAGTTATCGGTGCTGATTAAATTGATATCGGACAGGTTGATCACCTGCTCTTCGTCAGTGACATTGTTAAGGCAAAAAATACTCTGGCTGCGGTCGATACTCTGGCGCCAGAAGGTAAACACGGCAGTGCCCAGGTGCAGGGTAAACTGCGTGGCGTTGGGGTGAAATGCCGGATGCTGACGACGGATTGCCAGCAGCTCCCGCATTTTGTTGAACACATGCTTGTGATGACGGGTGCCGTCCGCCAAAGCGTTTTCCAGCGCATCCAATTCCCAAATATGCCGATTGATGGAGCGGTAGCGACCGGTATGTTCCACTCGCTCGTAGTCGTTCTCGGTGCCGAACAGGCTGTGGATATACAGCGCGGGAATACCTTCCAGGGCAAGCATAATGGCATGGGCACAGATAAAACGCTCCAACTGCATGCCATCTTCGCCCTTTGCCATGGTGCCCTTTAGTGCATCGAACAAAGAGACATTGAGTTCGTAGGCTTTGTCGTGTCCCTTGCGGGCCCTGCGCATGGTGACTTTGGCTCCAAAACTTTGCACGGTATCAACCATGCGTTCACGGTCTTCATCGCTTACCAGCCCATCCATCGGACGCAAGCCTATACCGTCGTGGGAAGCAATAAAATTGAGGTAGGCAGTCCCGGCCTGTGGCGGAGGCATGCTCATCATCCAGGTTTTCAAGTGCCTGCAATCGCCACTGAGAAGGGTGTAGAGCAATAATGGCGGTAACGAGAAGTTATAGATAATGTGTGCCTCGTTGGCGTTGCCAAAATAGGTCAGGTTTTCACGGTTGGGCACATTGGTTTCGCTGATAATGATCGCCTCGGGGCTGTGATGCTCAATCAGCGTACGTAACAACTTGATGATTTCGTGGGTTTCCTGGAGGTGAATACAGGGTGTGCCCACCACTTTCCATAAAAAGGCCACCGCATCCATCCTGAAGATGCGCACGCCCCGCTCCAGATAGTGGCGGATAATATTGGCAAACTCCACCAACACCTGCGGATTGCTGAAGTCCAGGTCAACCTGGTCGGCGCTAAAGGTACACCAGACATAGCGAGTGCCGTCGGCGGTTTCCACCGGCGTCAACAGTGGAGAATTGCGCGGTCGCACCACTTCGCTCACATCGTCGGCGGGGCTGGCTTCAAAAAAATAGTCTTTGCCCGGGTCGACGCGCTTTTTAAAATTTTCAAACCAGCGGCTGCGAGCGGACATATGGTTAATCACCAGGTCCGCCATCAGGTCATAGTCCGCGGCGATAGCGCTGATATCTTCCCAGTCCCCAAAAGAGGGATTCACCGCGAGATAGTCCATTACCGAAAAGCCATCATCGGAGCTATAGGGAAAGAAGGGCAGAATATGCACTGCGCTGATACTGTCCTTTAGATGTTCGTCGATAAACTGTTTAACGGTTTGTAACGGTTTTTCATCTGGCCGGGTAATACTGTTGCCATAAGTAATCAGCAAACTATCCGATTGATCCCACAGGTTTTTGTGACGCGGTGGAGCCGCGGAATCTGCGGGAATATTCATTGTGTCAATCAGTTGGTCGGCCAGGCTCAACAAATCTTCCCCGGGGTAGATAATTTCCAGGTGCTGGCGCAGGCGGTGTTGAAGTTCAGTCACTGTGGCCATAATTCTAAGATCCATACTCCTGGTAGTCTTCTTCAACAGCGGATTTCAGTTGCTGGAGGATATCGGGGATAGCACTGATCACCCGGTTCCAACTGGGAATAAACGGCTTGTCCATCGGATTTTCCAAAAAGTATTCGCCAGCTCGCATAATGTTTTGGGCAAAGAGTTCCACCGCCTGCTCTTCCTTGTGACGGTCGTAAGTAAGTCCGTTGATCAGGGAGTCGTTGTGATAGGTTTCCACAAAGTCCAGCGCCACCCGAAAGTAGGTGGCCTTGATGCTGCGGAATACTTCAGTGGAAAACACTTCGCCTTGAGTAGCCAGTTTGCGGAAAATGGCTTTAGCAATATCAGTACTCATTTTCGACAGCCCCTGGTCCACTTCCGTCAGGGAAAGATCCTGGTGCTTGTGATCGTACACGTCGGCAATATCCACCTGACAGAGCCTGTTGGTGGCGTAGTTGCGCTTCATCTCCGAAAGCACGCCAATCTCCAGCCCCCAGTCACTGGGAATCAGCAGGTCGTTTATCACATCGATACGCATCGAAAACTCACCCGCCAACGGATAGCGGAAGCTGTCAAGGAATTCCAGAAAGTCACTATACCCATAGACCTTTTTCAGGGTTCTCAGCATGGGCGTGACAAACAGACGACTGACCCGGCCACCCATCTTGTTGGTGGCCACACGGGTGTAATAACCCTTGCAAAATTCATAGTTGAATACCGGGTTGGCCACCGGATAAATAAGGCGCGCCAGCAACTCGCGAGTGTAGGTCACAATATCACAGTCATGCAGTGCGATTGCCTCGGCCTTGCGTGTGGCCAGCATATACCCATAGCAGTACCACACATTACGCCCCTTGCCGAGTTCGGTCGGGGCCAGCCCCAGTTCTTTCAGCTTGGCATCGATGGCCAGGAGGCGGGGACCATCGTTCCAGAGAATGCGGTGGTGCTGCGGCAAACGCGAAAAATATTCCAGGGCGTGCTCATACTCCGCCTGATTGGCCCGGTCCAGGCCAATAACAACCTGGGATAGATAGGGGACCTGGGTCAGTTCCGTGACAATATTCCCCAAGGCCGGACCCTGCAGCTCTGTGTACAGCGAAGGCAATACCAGGCCCATGGGCCGTTGCGCGCTAAAGGATAAAAGCTCCGCTTCAAGATCCGGCAGTGGGCGCTTGGATATATTGTGCAGGGTGGTGATCATGCCATTTTGGTGAAAGTCACTCATAACATCCTCTAGCTGCTCTAAATTTATTGTTGCTTGCCTTATTTACCCTAGCCGACTGGTGGAAGCCCGCCCTTAAAATAGCGCCAGAATCTTTTCCATCGCCGATTGCCATCCGACCGAGCCAGCCTGGTCGGTACGGATAATCCATTCGGGGCCCTCGGGCTGGAGACAGTCGGAGCGGGCCGAGCGAATAACCACAGCGACATCCGCAGCCGCCAGCATCCCGGCATCGTTAGGGCTATCGCCCAAGGCAATGGTTACCAGCGAGGTTGCCAGTTGCTGTTGTAGCCTGTCCCTCAGCCAGGCCATGGTTATTCCTTTGTCGAAATCACCCATGACACTCAGAAAACGGCCACCCTGTACCGCCCGCAACCCCAGGCGATACAGTGCGGAGTGAAAACTTGTCAGGTGGCTGTTATCGCCCTGCCATAACAGTGGCTCGGTAAACTCCCTTTGGCCGGCAAGCCGGGCCGCGTCGAGCCCGAGGCCCGTCATACGTGCGATAGCCTCAGCATCGCCATCGGAAAAGCCGGTAAAAGCATAACCCTCCTGCTCCCGCAACTGATGCAACGCGGGCAACCATTCTGCCAGAGGCCGAGCAAAGGCCTTTTGCTGTAGCTGGCCTGCTTCACGCCAGTATACGGCAGCGCCATTTTCGCTGATAAAGGGAGTATCCAAATCAAGCGTCCGCTGCAATGCCAGTAGCTCAGCCCGGGTTTTGCTGGACACCAGCACCAGGGGGAAACCCCTGGCGCTGATCTCCGCCAGGGCCGGCTTGGCGGCAGCATAGCTATAGGTATCGTGGTCGAGGAGGGTACCGTCGAGGTCGGTGAAGATAATCGGTTGGCTGCCTCCAGGCGGTCTATAGGGCATCGAGCGTTCCCTCACAGGGTTCGAACAACGCACCGCGGGTGCGAATGATGCGATGATCCTGCGCCAGCTCCAGCAGGCCGTCAGCCCTGGCAGGCATCTCCGCCAGCGTATGTCGGGTGATCCGCTCGTAGTGCTGGATAAACCGTTCCAACTGAGACTTATCCATAATACCGTCGCCCTGATTGCGCGCTGCCAGTTGCTGCTCCTGCAAGCTGCGCCATTCATACACGCAGTCAAAACTGGGGGCTTTCAGCATCACCAGATAATCGAGAAGGTTAAAGAGTTGCCGGTAGCCGGTTTTAAGCTGCTCGTTTACATACTGCCGCCAGTGTCCCTCGGGATCGGCGTCCGCTTCCAGTGAATTGACAGGCATTGCCAGTGCCGCATCGGGCTGGGCACGGGCAGCCACACACCAACCTTCAAAGAGAACAAAATCCACTGGCTCTTCCTGCAGCGGCCACTGCTCGGGTGGGTAAGGGTTGTCTGCGGCCTTGTTAAAGCGTGGCAACGCCACCGGCTCACTGGCGAGCAGCGCTTTAAAAGTGGCGTTTGCCAGGGCCAGGTCGTGGGTCCCCGGGACTCCGCGGGTAACCAACAGTGGGTGTTTATGCTCTGCCAATTCCTTCCGCTGTTCACGACTCAAGTAGAAATCATCAATGGAAAGGATGGCACAGCCGTGGCCAAAGACATCTTCCAGCAATAATTTGAGAAAAACGCATAGGGTGGATTTCCCGGTGCCCTGGGCGCCGTTAACACCCAGTACCAGAGGGGCCTGTTTGGCAGCCTGCCGCTCGATCACCTGTTGAGCCAGGACCAACAGCGGACCTTCCACCAGTTCGCGGTAGTCACCGGGGAGCTGCCGTTCGCTGATAAGGGTAGCGATCTCTTTTGGCAGTTTGAGTTTCATTGAGTATTGGCCATTCCCGAGGCAAGGCGTTGTTGGCTATCCTTTTAAAGCTATCAAATAATAGTATTTCAAGTTTCGCGCCAACTTGCCACGGAGAAGGAAAACCCACAATTAACCGCCTCTGTACAAAATTATCGTGCCTATAAGCGGGACTTTGCGCACCAAAGTGGTGCCAACCCATAATGTTGTTACGCCATTTTCAACGCGGACTACAGGGTAGCTTTCATTCAACTTGGTCCACGACTGGAGCCGGTTCAACATTTTTTTGGTTCAACTTCAATCCGCTAAGGCTATTACGGCAATAGCCATTATTGATTATTGCTATTCAAGGAGGCGGCCTATACTGCTGGTTACAGGAAGGAACATCTCAATGTTTTCCGCGCCCCTGATCAATATCGACTTGCGAACGAGAGTGTTCCTTTAAGTCAGTCAATTTGTACTACATTCAAATCTAGCTGAGGAATTACTATGCTCAGACAAAAGAAATCTTTGGTCATCGCTATTGCCATTGCCATATCGCCCATACTGTTTTCCAGTGCCACTGTTGCGCAGGAACCCAAGTCCAATCAATTCTGGTGGCCTGAACGCTTGAATCTCAGTCCGTTACGCCAGCATGCGGCTGAGTCGAACCCGCTGGGTGAAGATTTCAACTATGCAGAGGCCTTTAAAAGCCTCGACCTCAATGCGGTTAAGAAAGATATCGAAGCGTTGATGACGACATCACAAGACTGGTGGCCAGCGGACTATGGTCACTACGGGCCGTTTTTTATTCGCATGGCCTGGCACAGTGCCGGCGTCTACCGGGTGGCTGACGGTCGTGGCGGCGCCGCCGGCGGTCAACAGCGATTCGAACCACTCAACAGCTGGCCCGACAATGCCAATCTCGATAAAGCGCGCCGGTTGCTCTGGCCAATCAAGCAGAAATATGGCCGCAATATTTCATGGGCTGACCTGATGGTTCTAACGGGTAATGTTGCATTGGAATCCATGGGCTTCAAAACCTTCGGTTTTGCCGGCGGACGTGAGGACGATTGGGAAGCGGACATGATCTACTGGGGACCGGAGAACAAGTTTCTTGCCGATGAGCGCTACAGTGGTGACCGGCAGTTGGAAAAACCGCTGGCCGCCGTTCAAATGGGCCTGATCTATGTAAATCCGGAGGGACCCAACGGCAATCCGGACCCGCTACTGGCCGCCAGGGATATTCGCGAAACCTTCGGTCGCATGGCGATGAACGATGAAGAAACGGTCGCTCTTATCGCCGGCGGACACACCTTCGGCAAAGCGCACGGAGCGAACAAACCGGAAGGATGCGTAGGCGCCGAGCCCGCAGCCGCAGGTATCGAGGAACAAGGCTTAGGCTGGACAAATAAATGTGGTAAAGGCAAAGGGGCAGACACGATCACCAGCGGCCTGGAGGGAGCATGGTCAGCCAGCCCGATTGCCTGGACCTCGCAATACCTGGAAAACCTGTTTGCCTATGAATGGGTAAAAACGAAAAGTCCAGCCGGCGCAATACAATGGACGCCGAAGAATGCGGATAACGTCAAGTTTGTGCCGGATGCGCACGATCCGTCAAAGCGGCATGCGCCCATCATGTTCACTACGGACCTCGCGCTAAAGTTCGACCCCAGCTATCGCGAGATCGCCAAGCGTTTCCATGAAAACCCCGAGGAGTATCAACTCGCCTTCGCCAAGGCCTGGTTCAAGTTGACTCACCGCGATATGGGCCCGCGCACACGCTACATCGGTGCAGAGGTTCCCGAAGAGGGGTTGCTTTGGCAAGATCCGGTTCCCGCGGTCGATCATGCCTTGATAAACGCCAGGGACATCAAAAAACTCAAAGCCAAAGTACTGGATTCAGGGCTGACAGTACCCGAACTGGTGAGAACCGCATGGGCATCAGCGGCCAGTTTCCGCGGTACGGATATGCGTGGTGGCGCAAACGGCGCACGCGTACGCCTGGCACCTCAGAAAGATTGGGCAGTCAATAACCCAGTTGAAATGGCGAAGGTGCTGAATCGCCTGGAGCAAATCCAGAAAGCATTCAATGCCAAATCGAAAAAAAGGAAGGTATCTCTCGCCGACCTTATCGTTCTGTCCGGAGCCGCAGCCATTGAGCAGTCCGCCAAAGCAGCCGGACACGACATAAGTGTTCCCTTTACACCAGGACGAACTGATGCATCACAAGCACAAACTGATGTGAACTCCTTTGCCGTGCTGGAACCCTCTGCAGATGGATTCCGCAATTACTTCAGCGAGGCTAATCGTCGATCGCCAACAGAAATGCTAGTCGAACGGGCAAATCTGTTGACCCTGACCGTACCTGAAATGACTGTACTGGTCGGTGGCATGAGAGCGCTGAATGCCAATGTTGGAGGATCCACCTACGGGGTCTTCACCGACCAGCCAGGAACGTTGAGTAATGACTTTTTTGTAAACCTGCTCGACATGTCTACTCAATGGCGAAAATCAACCAAATCCGAAGGTATTTATGAAGGTCGCGATCGCAAGACCGGCGAGATTAAATGGCTGGCCACTCCCGTCGACCTTATTTTCGGTTCGCATGCCGAACTGCGGGCTGTTGCAGAAGTTTATGCCGCTGATGACGCACAGGAGAAGTTTGTGCAGGACTTTGTGGACGCATGGACCAAGGTAATGACCCTGGACCGGTTTGACCTTGATGAGCGTGGTTAGCCCGAATCAAACGGCTATCGCACTGGAGCGGGAACTTGACCAGCACCTTGTCCGCGAGATTGCCTGACCGCAATGAAAGGGATCCACGGGGTAACCGTGGGTCCCGGGTTCAAGCCTATACCGCCTAT
Organism: Cellvibrionaceae bacterium; assembly: GCA_050290225.1. Lineage (GTDB taxonomy): Bacteria > Pseudomonadota > Gammaproteobacteria > Pseudomonadales > Cellvibrionaceae > JBNKHG01. Next base: position 87,211 of record JBNKHG010000076.1, on the reverse strand, counting down.
ACAAGTGCCTGGGGCTCGAGCGCAAAGTCCAGAACAATTTCAAACACAGCCTCGGGCATCTCGATTTGCGGGGTATGCCCGCACTCTTCAAGAATTATCAGTCTGGAATTCGGCGTCAGTTTATCTGCATCGGCCGAATGCTGCACAGGTATTACAAGATCCTCGCGGCCGTGAATAAAAAGCACCGGCACCGTTAGGGACTTCAACGCCGACAGTGTGGCATTTACCAATTCAGGCCTCTGCCCGGAGAAATTGCTCATTTCCCTTACCGCGGCAAGAAAGGCCTCCTGAGCACCGGGACGCATGACATTTCGGGTGATTGTCTTGCGCACCGACTCGGGCACTTCAAATTTCTCGTAGAAAATAGCTGAAATTTGCTGATCAACTGCCATCTTGTTAGGCCTGTTCATCAAGCGACCCAGCAAAGGCAGGGTCATCAATCGAAAGGGAAGCGGGGATTCCCTGCCCAGAGAAGCGGCGTTTAGCAGCACCAATTTCAAGGCGCGTTGCGGTTGTAAGCCTGCCATATGCACGGATATAGCCCCGCCCATGGAGTTACCGGCCAGGATCGCCTTATCCACGCCAAGAGCATCAAGGAGTCGCCAACCAACTTTTGCATACTTCGGCGGGTTATAGGGCTGGTCACCCAAATCGGACAGGCCGTGCCCGGGAACATCCCAAGCGATAAGTCGCAACGGGTGGTCTTTAGCCGCGTTCAATTGACCTTCCCAGGTTTCCAAAGAGGCGCCAACGCCATGGGTCAATAAAATTACAGGGCCGTCCCCACCGGTATCGTAATAACGAATTTTACAACCATCTACCTCCATGAAAAAATCATTCATCCAAGCTCCTCCAATATCGTCGACGACCGTGTAATTTTTATTGCGCGCTAGGCTTTGTTTTGTGTTTCCATTATATGCCAATCATCGGAAATGGTTATACAATTTAATCGGCTTCGATTCCATGCGACGGTAGTGAAAAGAGCTGTGCGTGCAGAAAGATTGACGTCAATTGATAATGCAAACGGGAAGAGTCACCCCCAAGCTTTGCAAAAAAAATCATTAACACTTTGCAAAAAAAATCGTTAACACTTTGCAAAAAATCCCCAATGGAGAGTGCCTCCAATCGCATAAGTTATCACACTTGCCATCACTTCAGCCAAAGCATGAGAAACAAGCGCTAGAAGAAATACCCTCTGACTTAGTACTAAATTGGTGTATTATTAATGTCGAACGGGATATCCAGTGGTTAACGCAACAATCGCTTTTTCACGAGCACGCACACAAACTCACAAAGATAGCAGTCACTTCTTTCTCCGCGCACCTTCAGCAGAAAGGTATACCAAAGAATTAGACTCACCGATAACATCTCGCCGCCATCTTCCATGAGACCCAAAATAAATTTGGCCTTCCAGTCCAGATGACTTGCCGAATGCACCGTGTCGACGACGACACCGAAAAAGATCAATACCGCAATTAAAAGGGCATATTCTGTGACAACTTTTTGAACATTTGAGATCCACAACTAAATGCCCACAGAAGAGGACTCACGAGAAAAAAACCCAGCTACTGGCACTGTTTCCCCGGCGGGCATAAAAAAAGGCCGCGATCGCGGCCTTTTTCAGATGACTCGAAAGCCGCCCCACTCAATTCACGGTCTGGGTTTCGTCGTTGGATTCCGCCTGCTGCTTGGCCTGGGCCAGCGCCTGGGCAAAGAGGGCATCGAAGTTGATAGGAGGCAACATCAGCGCGGGGAACGATCCCTTGGTGACCACATTGTCGATGGCTTCACGGGCATAGGGGAAAAGAATATTCGGGCAGGTAGTGTTGAGCACGCCAGCCAGCTGCTGTCCTTCCAGACCCTTGACCAGAAACAGTCCGGCCTGCTGTACTTCCACCAGGAAAGCGGTCTCTTCACCAAGCTTGACGGTAACGGTCAGGGTCAGCACCACCTCAAAGTGGTTATCATCGACTTTGTTGGTCTTGGTGTTCAGTTCCTGGTTTACCTTCGGCTGCCACTGCTGCTTGAAGGAATCGACACCCATGGGGGATTCGAACGATAGGTCCTTCAGGTAGATGCGCTGCATCGCGAATTGCTGTTCCGGTGCTTGTTGGGCGCCGTTTTCCGTTGCCTCGGTGTTGTTTTCTTCAGCCATGTTAATGCCTATTTCAGTACGTCTTTATTTCGGATCCCGGATAGGGGATGCTCCGGGCGTTATTTTACAATCGCTTCAGTTATGGGGCCAGCGGAACTGAATTCAAGCCCGGTGTTCATATTTCAGCCCCACTGAAGGCTCAGGCCGGTTCGGCCTCCAGCAAACGATCCAGTTTGCCACTGCGATCCATCATCCAGAGGTCATCGAAACCGCCCACGTGGGTATCGCCCACCCAGATTTGGGGCACAGTACGGCGACCACTTTTCTGCATCATCTCCAGTCGCAACTGGGGCTGGGTATCCACTCCGATTTCCGTAAAATCGATACCCTTGGATTCGAGTAACTGCTTGGCGCGGATGCAGTAGGGGCAGATACGGGTGGTGTAGATGGTCACAGCGGGCATAAAGTCATTACCTTCAGTTGATTGCGGGCCAGCAATTCCTTCTGGTGAGGGCTCGGAAATCAGTTCTTTTCCTTGACCGCCTTATTTTCTTTGGCGGGCTTGCCCTTGCCACTTTTACCTTTGGTCTCCTTGCCTTTGACCACAGGCAGATTCTGGTTAGTCCACTCGGCCATACCCCCTTGAAGACGGCACACCTCGTAACCCTTTTCGCGCAGAAGACGACCAGCCTGGCCGGCGTGCTGACCCATTTTGTCGGCCACGATAATCGTCTTGGCTTTGTGGGCCTCCAGCTCCACCAGGCGCTCGCCAAGCTTGGAGTGGGGAATATTGACAGCGCCAACTATATGTCCTGTCTTGTATTCAGCGACATCCCGCACGTCCAGCAGCACCGCCCGTTCGCGGTTGAGCAACTGGGTCACGACGCTGGAAGAAAGGGGTGCGCCGCCCTTCTGCCGTTCACGCCAGACATAGAGATAACCCAGCACCAACAGCATGCTGACCAGCAGCCATTCTTCACTGACAAAAACCAGAAAATCCACGTTTATTCGTTCCTTCTGCATGGCCTTGCCCGTGGCGTACAGGCGATAGGCACCCAGCCCGCTGGCCCCGTTACGGTAACAGATCCAGCCTCAGGCACTAAAAGCGGCGCAGTATACACTATCTGGCCCCAAAGCCTTAAGCGCCATTCGGCTACCGGACCCATTTCTCAGGATTGGGCTATTTAGCGGCTTTTTCTCGACAAAGGGGCACAGGCATTCACAAAAATGCAACAACTTCAGGTAAAATCGCCAATTCCTTTATTGTAATCGCCAATCAACGGTAGCCATTTACCTATGACCGATGTTATGACCGATGTAAAGAAGCCCTTGGTTCTTCTCATTCTTGACGGCTTCGGCCACTCCGATAATCCTGAGCACAACGCCATTAAAAGCGCCAATACTCCAGTCTGGGACCGGCTCTGGGTCGAACGCCCAAGAACGCTGATTCACACCTCCGGCATGGCGGTGGGCCTGCCGGAAGGGCAAATGGGTAACAGCGAAGTCGGTCATATGACTCTTGGCGCCGGCCGTGTGGTTTACCAGAATTTCACTCGCATCAACAAGGCTATCGCCGACGGCGACTTTTTTAAGAATCCGGTTTACGCCACTGCCATCGACAAGGCAGTAAACCAGGGTAAGGCCGTGCATATCCTTGGCCTGCTCTCCCCCGGCGGTGTGCATAGCCATGACGACCATATCGTCGCGGCGGTGGAGATGGCAGCCCAACGCGGTGCCAAAGAAGTCTATGTGCACGCATTCCTCGATGGCCGCGACACGCCGCCGCGCAGCGCCGAACAACCGATCCTGCGCACCGATGCCAAGCTTAAAGAACTCGGCGTGGGCCGTATTGCCACCATTTGCGGTCGCTTCTATGCCATGGACCGCGACGCCCGCTGGGACCGGGTACAGGAAGCCTACGATTTACTGTCCCTGGGCAAGGCGGAATATGACGCCAACACCGCCATTGAAGGGTTGCACGCGGCCTATGAGCGGGATGAAAACGATGAATTTGTAAAAGCGACGGTAATCGCCGCAGAAGGCGAGACCGTTGCCACCCTCAATGACGGTGATGCGGTACTGTTTATGAACTTCCGCCCCGACCGCGCCCGCCAACTGACCCGAGCCTTCGTCGACGCCGATTTCGACGGTTTCGAGCGCGAAATCCGCCCGCAGCTGTCCGATTTTGTCATGACCACCGAATATGACGCCAGTATTGATACCCCCTGTGCCTTCCCGCCGGAAAACCTGGTCAACTCCTTCGGCGACTACGTAGCCAAGCAGGGCAAGACCCAATTGCGGATCGCCGAGACAGAGAAGTACGCCCACGTGACGTTCTTCTTCAGTGGTGGTCAGGAAGATCTTTACGAGGGTGAGGACCGTATCCTGGTACCCTCTCCCAAAGTGGCCACCTACGACCTGCAGCCGGAGATGAGCGCTCCGGAGGTGACCGACAAGCTGGTAGCCGCCATTGAATCCGGCAAATACGATGTGATTATCTGCAACTACGCCAACTGCGATCAGGTGGGTCACTCCGGGGTCTTCGACGCCGCGGTGGTGGCCGTGGAAGCCGTGGACCACTGCCTGGGGCAGGTGCTGGAGGCGGTGGAGCATGCCGGCGGCGAGGCGCTGATTACCGCCGACCACGGTAATGTCGAGGAGATGTTCGATCCGGTTTCGGGTCAAGTCAGTACCCAGCACTCGACTTTGCCGGTGCCCTTTGTCTATGTGGGCCCGCGCAATGTACGGATGAGCGACAACGGCTCCCTGGCTGATGTGGCACCCACCATGCTGGCCCTGATGGACCTCGAGCAACCGAAGGAAATGACCGGAAACAACCTGCTCAGTCTCTAATCCCCATTGCCGGTCTCCTGTGCGATACTGCCAACCACTGGAGACCGGCACTCAGCTTCTGTAATACACCATGCTCAGATTTTTCGCGACAATTACCACCCTGCTGGCCCTGGCCAGCGGCGCCCTCGCCCAGCAAACCTCGGAGGCCGATTACCAGGATCGACTACAGAAGCTCAAAGGCATGATCGAGAAGCTCAACAAAGAGCTGAAATCGGTCAAAGGCGAGCGCAACGACCTGCGCGATCAATTGCAAAAATCCGAAACTGAAATCGGCGAATTACTGAAGGATATCGACCGTATCAAGACCGATCTCAAGCAACACCAGACCCAGCTCAAGGACCTGCAACAGCAACGCCAACAACTGGATGGCTCACGCCGCGACCAGCAAAAGCATATTGCCCAGCAGGTCAACGCCGCCTACCGGTTGGGGCAACAAAGCAACATCAAGCTGATGCTGAACCAGGAATCCCCGGAACGGGTTTCGCGCATGCTGCGCTATTACGACTACTTTATTAACGCCCGAGCAGAGAAGATCAACGCCTACCTGGACACCATCAATGAGCTGGACCAGATTCAACCCCGCATTCAGCAAAAAACCGATGCCCTGGCTAAAAACAAGCAGAATCTGCAGCGGCGTCACCGCCAACTCAGCGGTCAGCAACAGTCTCGCAAGCGAACCCTCGCCAAACTCAACCAAACGATCACCAGCAAGGATGCCCAGCTACGCAAGCTGGCCGAAGACCGCGAACGACTGCAACACCTGCTGAGCCAAGTGGCGGAGGCCATAGCCAATCTGCCCCTGCCACGGGATAGCCAGCCCTTCGTCCGCACCAAGGGGCGCCTGCCCTGGCCCACCAAGGGTCGAATACAGCACCGCTTCGGCAGTTCCCGGGTTTCCGGCAAGCTTAAATGGGACGGAGTGTTAATTCAGGCCCCCGCCGGACGCTCGGTCAAGGCGGTACACCACGGCCGGGTGGTGTTTGCTGACTACCTGCGCGGACAGGGACTGCTCTTGATCATCGACCACGGGAATGGTTATATGAGCCTCTACGCCCACAATCAGAGCCTGCTGCGAGAGGCCGGCGACTGGGTGGAAACGGGCGAGACCATTGCCGCTGTGGGTAACAGCGGGGGCCGCCAGCAGGCGGGACTCTATTTCGAGATTCGCCACCAGGGCAAGCCCACCGACCCCAGCCGCTGGTTAAAACGCCGTTCCTAGTCGGGCCACCACGTCTGCGGGCCACCACGTCTGTCCGGATAGTAGCCTCCCCGTAGGGAATAGGCCCCATCCGTACAAGGTGAGGACGAATTTTTACCGCCCCGTTCGGTCTACACTTATAATAACGGTTGGTTTAATAAATTTCGGCGCGAGTCTGAGCAGCCCTCGACTCCCGCCAGGAGTATACAGATGCAGCGTCTTTCCCCAAGCGCCCCGGGCTTGAGCGCCCTCGCTCTCAACAAATGGGTCGCCAATTCCACCCGCCGGGCACGCCATACTGCCCTTGCTCTTTTGTCGGCCACTGCCCTGTTAACCGCCTCCGCCTGGGCGGAGACCGACGCCAGCCGACAAGCCGAAGAAGTCGAGGACACCCAGGGCCGACTCCCCCTGGAAGACCTGCGCACCTTTACCAAGGTCTACGATCATATTCGCAAGGGCTATGTGGAGGATGTCAGCGACGCCGAATTGCTGGAATATGCCATTAAGGGCATGCTCTCGGAGCTGGACCCCCACTCCTCCTACCTGGACGCCAGCTCTTTTGATGACCTCCAAGTCAACACCACTGGCGAATTTGGCGGTTTGGGCATCGAAGTCGGCATGGAAAACGGCTTTGTGAAGGTCATTTCACCCATTGACGACACCCCCGCGAAAAAGGCCGGTGTCGAAGCCGGCGACTTGATTATCAAGCTGGACGAGAAATCGGTGAAAGGCATGAGCCTGGGGGACGCCGTCAAGGAAATGCGTGGCCCCAAGGGCAGCGAGATTACGGTCACTATCGTCCGGGAGGGAGTGGACCAGCCCTTTGAATTGGTTATTACCCGCGACATTATCCAGGTCAAGAGTGTGCGCTCACGCATTATCGAGGAGGGTTACGGCTATCTGCGCATTGCCCAGTTCCAAGTCAATACTGGCAACGACGTGATCAACGCCCTGAAAAGCCTGCGTGAGGAAGACCCGAACCTGCGCGGCCTGATTGTAGACCTGCGCAACAATCCCGGCGGCGTGCTGCAAGCCTCGGTAGAGGTTGCTGATGCCTTTTTGGAAGAGGGCCTGATCGTCTACACCGAAGGCCGCATCGACAACGCCGACCTCAGTTACAGCGCCAAACCTGGCGATGAGACCAACGGCTTGCCGATAGTCGTCCTGATCAACGACGGCTCCGCCTCGGCTTCGGAGATTGTCGCCGGCGCCCTGCAGGATCACCGCCGCGCCATCGTCATGGGCACCGAGAGCTTTGGTAAGGGTTCAGTGCAGACAGTCATCCCGATCAGCGAAGAGCGCGCCATCAAACTGACAACCGCCCTCTACTTCACTCCCAAGGGCCGCTCTATCCAGGCCCAGGGGATAAAGCCCGATATTGTCGTGGAGAGGGTCCGGGTAACAGCAGTCAAACCCCGCAACCGGGTTACAGAGGCCGACCTCTCCGGTCACCTGGACAACGCCAATGGCGGGGAGGAGAGCCACGCCAAGGACCGCAAGGAAAACCAGGAGGGGATTAGCGACGAGCTGTTCAATCGCGACAACCAGGTTTACGAAGCGCTGAACCTGCTTAAGGGTTTGAATATCTTCGGCCAGAAACCCCAGATAAAACCTCAACTGGCGGGAGCCCAAGCGGCCCTTCCGCCCAGTTTGCCGCCGCGCAGCGAGTAACTGCCGGAGCTTGGGTGCTCAGATTGCATCAGCGCCCCCCGCCGTAACATTCGGAAGGGGAAAAGGAGAAAGAACCAACACCGCAGTAGCGGGAAGCTGGTATAGTTCGCCCCTTAACACCGACAACAAGGGGCGCCCCGCTGTAGTCCAGAGACTGAAAGGGGGCTGACCGCAGAGACCACTCGCGGCAGCGAAGCCTGGCCCGGACAATTAAGGAAAGCTATGCTGCGCATTATCGGCGGGCGGATTCTCAACCTGGCACTGACATTTTGCCTGAGCGTGCCAGGGGTGCTGGCCGCACCTGTTTTTACCCCCCTGCCAATTACATCTTCCCTTTTGCCCCATGGGCCCCATCAGGCGATGGACAAGCGTCCCCGTATCGCAGCGCCGTCATTGCCCGATCAGCAAGCACAGCTCAAGCCAAAGGTTGCCATCATTATTGACGATATCGGCTATCGGGATGGTCTCGGCAGGCGAGCTATCAATTTGCCCGGGGCGCTGACCATTTCTGTACTACCCCTGGCCCCCAACAGCCGTACACTGGCAGAGGCCGCCTACCGTCAGGGTAAAGAGGTAATGCTCCACGCCCCCATGAGCAACATCCACGGCCGGCCCCTGGACGCCGGTGCACTTACCGAAGAGATGGATGAACAGCAGTTTATCGCCACACTGGTGCGTGACATCGAGGCCCTGCCCCATATTCGCGGCGTGAATAACCATATGGGCAGCCAGCTGACCCAGGTTCCTCAACCCATGGCCTGGCTGATGGCGGAATTAAAGCAGCGAAAGCTGTACTTTATCGACAGTCGCACCAGTGCCCGGAGCCGAGCCTGGGAAGTGGCCCAGGCGTTCCAGGTGCCGAGTGATACACGGGATGTTTTTCTGGATCACGATCGCAATCCGGAAGCCATTGCCCGCCAATACCAGCGCCTGCTGCGTATTGCCCGCAAGCGGGGGTCAGCCATTGCCATTGGGCACCCCTACCCGGAGACGCTCGATTTTCTGGAAGTGGCATTGAGAAATAACGACAACGAGGCTATTGAGCTGGTACCCATCTCCCAGCTACTGGAATCATCGCTTTAAGCCCGAAACCTGCGACAAGGCCAGCCATTCAGGCCGGATCGAAGCCTACTTACCTTTATCCGTCAATATCACCTTGAAAGAGTACTAGAGTCGCACCTCCACCCCGTGCTCGCGCATATAGCGTTTGGCTTCCGGGATGGAATATTCGCCGAAGTGAAAGATACTGGCGGCCAATACCGCGTCGGCCTTGCCTTGGACCACCCCGTCCACCAAATGCTGCAGGTTACCGACACCGCCAGAGGCAATCACCGGCACGTCCACGGCGTCGCTAATGGCGCTTGTTACCCCCAGGTCGAAACCGTTTTTGGTGCCGTCCCTATCCATACTGGTAAGCAGGATCTCGCCGGCGCCGTAGTCCGCCATTCGCACCGCCCACTCCACGGCATCGATACCGGTGGGTTTGCGACCGCCATGGGTAAAGATTTCCCACCGGTCGGCTTCTCCCTCGCTGCTGACCTTCTTGGCATCGATTGCGACGACAATGCACTGAGCCCCGAAACGCCCGGAGGCCACCTTGACAAATTCGGGATTCTTAACCGCAGCGGAATTAATACTGACCTTGTCCGCCCCGGCGTTCAGCATGGTACGGATATCCTCCACGGTGCGGATACCGCCCCCCACAGTCAATGGTATGAACACCTCGCTGGCCATCTTCTCCACCGTGTGTACGGTGGTATCACGCCCTTCGTGAGTGGCGGTGATGTCGAGGAAAGTAATCTCGTCAGCACCCTGTTCATTGTAGCGCTTGGCCACCTCCACCGGATCACCGGCATCGCGGATATCGACAAACTGGACGCCCTTGACCACGCGACCATTGTCCACGTCCAGGCAGGGAATAATACGTTTAGCTAGTGGCATAGGGGAAAATTCTACCAATGGGGCTATTGGCGCCTGACCAGACAGGCGTAAAACCGCATTTTAACAAATATTACAGGGACCTGCGCTCGAAGAGTTGCGCCCAGCTCGGCGCCCCCAGCTAGGCGCCCCCAGCTAGGCGCCCCTGCCGTCCCAGTGAGCAAAATTCTGCAAGAGCTGAAGGCCGGCGGTGTGACTCTTTTCCGGGTGGAATTGCACCGCGAACAGGTTGTCCTTTGCCAGGGCCACAGCAAACGAACGGCCGTAGTCACAGATGCCGGCAACCTGCTCCTGCACCCCCGCTTCCGCATAGTAGCTGTGAACAAAATAGAAGCGGCTGTTATCGGGGATGTCGCTCCAAAGGGGGTGCCCCCTGGACTGCCGCACCTGATTCCAGCCCATGTGGGGAACCTTCAGGTGGGTGCCGTCGATATCCCGCAGCCCCTTGCCAAAAAAGCGCACCTGGCCGGGCAGGAGCCCCAGGCAGTCGACGCCCTCGTTTTCCTCACTGCGTTCCAACAAGGCCTGCATGCCTACACAGATGGCCAGCACCGGTTTACCTGACGCGATCACTTCCGCAATCACCCGGTCGAAGCCCAGGCGACGGATTTCCGCCATGCAGTCGCGGATGGCGCCAACCCCCGGAAATACCACCCGATCCGCTGCCAACACCCGCTCGGGATCCGCGGTGACGACCACATCGGCTTCAGGGGCGGCGTGCTCCAGGGCACTGGCCACCGAGTGGAGATTGCCCATGCCATAGTCGATAACGGCAATGCGGTTACTGCTCATAAAACGTCTTACCTGTGAGCACCCGGCATACTGCCGGGTGTTGCATTGTTAAAAGCCGGGTTAAAGTGTGCCTTTTGTTGAAGGCATCATCCCACTCATGCGAGGATCCAGCTCCAACGCCATGCGCAGGGCACGGCCGAAGGCCTTGAATATCGTCTCAATCTGGTGATGGACATTGTGCCCCCGCAGGCAGTCCAGGTGCAGGGTTACCTGCGCGTGATTGACGAAGCCCTGGAAAAACTCCCAAAACAGCTCGGTATCGAACTCTCCCACCCGCTTCTGGGTGAAAGGGATATGCAGCTGCAGGCCCGGGCGACCGGAAAAATCGATCACCACCCGTGAGAGAGCCTCGTCCAGGGGCACATAGGCGTGGCCGTAACGGCGAATACCCTTTTTATCCCCCACGGCTTTGGCTACTGCCTGGCCCAGGGTAATACCAATATCCTCAACGGTGTGGTGATCGTCGATATGGGTATCGCCTTTGCAGGTGATATCCATATCGATTAGGCCGTGGCGGGCAATTTGGTCCATCATATGCTCGAGAAAGGGTACACCCGTATCGAACCTGGCCTTACCGGTGCCATCGAGGTTCACACTGACCTGTATCTTGGTCTCAAGCGTGTCGCGGCTGACCTGGGCTTTGCGTTCCGCCATAGGGTTCTCCATTAACCGGGCCTCAAGCCCACAAAAAAGGCGAATTATACTGGCATGAATGCTCCCGGTGCCACTTTTGCAACAATTAGCGCCTGGCAAGTGTTGTTGCCAGCAGGTGTTATCGATAGACCAAAAGGGAATATCAGGGTGGGGTTGCTCTGCGGGGAGGTGAGCTTCTCTGGATGGTAAACAACTCGTCAAAGCCGGCGTATTTCAATACCTGGGACACCTCTTCGCAGCAGTGCACCAGTAACAACCCCTCTTTTCCCAGCCCGGCAAAGTCCCTCAGCATCAACAGCATGCCCAGACCCGTACTGTCGATACTGTCACACTGCTTGAGATTGACCGCGTAGCGCTTGTACCGCTTGGGTTGTTCTTCATAGGACTGGCGAAATTGCCTATGCAGATCAAAGCCGAAACGTCCAACAACGTCGATCACCAGGCTGTGACCGTCACGGGTCTGCCTGGCAACCACCTGGCCGGGACCGGGTTGCTCTTTAGGCGCCATGGTTATCTACCTTCAGCTTGGACGATCCATAGCATGCCATCCTCCGAGCCCGGGTTCCATACTGGATCGGCAACGAGGGATAATTTTAAGCCTCGGGCATAAAACAAGGTCACCCGGGCTGCAAAAAAACCGCTTACAATATTCAAGTATTGTTATACTATAACGCCTACTTTGCACCACGCTTGGCGAATCAGCCAGGCAATAAGCCGTGTTCAAACAGGTTCACTCCCTTGTTCAGTGTCGCCAACCAAAGTAAATCCCGCCCATTGCTGCTCCTGGCAGCGATACTGCTGGTGATTTGCCAGACGTTGAGCATCAGTCATCTGCACCCGGGCCTGGAAAACCTGACTGACCACAAGTGTGTCACCTGCCTGTTCCAGGATACCGTTAAGGCAGCCGTGGACCTGGCTCCGATACTGCGATTCCCGCACATTGCCATCGAGCAAGCGCCACAGCGACTGCTTGTAACACTCACCAAGCCTGTTCGCAGCTACTCGACTCGCGCCCCACCCGTTTACGCCTGACCCCAATCAAACCGCTTTGCCTTTTTCGCAGTCCACCCAGCCCGGACTGCCTTATGGTTTTTACAGGAGTAAACCGTGACTTTTCACAAGCTATCCGCCGCCCTCGCTGCGGCGATTTCCGCCGTTATCGCCCAGATATCCCTGGCCACTGACGACTACCAGAAAAACGACTACCAGGAAGAAGTTATTGTCAGCGCCTCACCGCTGGACAAGACCGACAGTGTCAATACTCGCCCGGCAGCGGTGCTGTCCGGTGACCAACTGGCAACTCAGGCCGCCGCCACCCTGGGTGAAACCCTTAGCGGCCAGCTGGGCGTCAGCAGCGCCTCTTTCGGTCCCGGCGTGGGCAGCCCGGTGATTCGCGGCCAACAGGGTCATCGGGTCAAAGTGATGCAGGACAACCTGGATACCCTGGACGCGGCCAACAGTTCTTCGGACCACGCCAATGCCACCGAAGCGCTGCTGGCCGATCGCATCGAAATTTTGCGCGGCCCGCAGACGCTGCGCTACGGTAACGGGGCCATCGGTGGCATCGTCAACGTTATCGACAACCGGATTCCCAACCAGCGGCAAAACGGAGTCAAGGGCGCTCTGGAAAGCCGCCACAACAATGCCAATGACGAAACGGCTTCCCTGTTCCGATTGGACGGCGGCAAAGGCAATTTTGCCTGGCACCTGGACGGTCTTTATCGCGACAGCGGTAACGTCCGCATTGATGGTCCCGCGGATGTTCGCGGTGGCGATGAAACCTCCGTCGACGTTATCGATAACAGCGATGGCCAGGCCAGCAGTGGTACGGCCGGCGTCAGCTTGATAGGCAATCGAGGTTACCTTGGCCTCAGTGTCCAGACATTGGAGAACCAGTACGGCATTCCCCCCGGCGCCCATGAGCATCACGAAGAGATCGAAAATCAAGGAGACGCCCATACCGGGGAAGAGCGGGTGCGCATCGACATGCAACAGACCCGCTACGACTTGAAAGCAGGGCTGGACCAACCCATTGTCGGTATCGACACCCTGCGCCTGCGCCTGGGGTACGTGGATTATGAGCACACAGAACTGGAAGGCGGCGTCGCGGGTACCGTATTCGACAGTGATGCGGTTGAAGCCCGGCTGGAGCTGGTCCACATCCCAGTGACCGCTTTTGGCGGCGCATGGCGCGGCGCCTTCGGCCTTCAGGCTCTGGACCGGGACTTTGCCGCCATTGGCGATGAGGCCTTTATCCCCCAGACCGACACCCGCACCTTCGGCGTCTTCGCTGTAGAGGAACGCGAGTGGGACCAGTGGCTGGTGGAGCTGGGTGCGCGCCTGGAACACCAGGCCTTAGATCCCCTAAGCGGCCAATCCGAAGACCACCATACCACCAGCTTCTCCCTGGCGAGCCAATATCGTTTGTCGCCGAAACAACGCTTTAATCTGGTATTGAGCCGCTCCCAACGCGCGCCCTCAGTGGAAGAACTCTTCTCCGACGGCGCCCACCTGGCCGAACAGGCGATGATAAAAGGCAACAGCAACCTGAACGCCGAGACAAGCCGCAACCTGGAACTGGGCTACAACTACCGCGAACAAAACGCCGATGGAGAGGACAACCTCGAAATTGAGATCAACCTGTTTTACAACGATATCAGTGATTTTATCTATCGTCGCAACACCAATACGGTGGATCCGGTCGAGGAACTCACCATTTACCGATACGACCAGGAAGATGCCCGTTTCCGCGGCGTCGAAGCCCAGCTGCATCTGCCGCTGAACGAGTATTTCGCCCTGCGCCTGTTCGGCGATTACGTTCGCGCGGAACTGGATCAACAAGGGGATGTACCACGGGTAAGCCCGCCGAGACTGGGGGCTGAAGTGCAGTTTGAACGGGATGACTGGCATGCGCGGCTACGCCTAACCGAAGTGGATGATCAGGTGCATCCGGGCAACTTCGAGGATGAAACCGATGGTTATACCCGGCTGGAGTTTCAACTCAACCGCCGCTTTATGTGGTCGGATATCGATATGCTGGTGTTTATCAAAGGCCAGAATCTATTGAATGAAGAGATTCGCAACGCCAGTTCGTTTTTGCGCACGATTGCGCCGGAAGCCGGTCGCGGTTTTAGCGTCGGTCTGCGGCTGAGCTTTTAGACCAGAGTTTTTAGGTCACTCTCCCATTATCTCTCTGCTCTCAAACCAAAGGGATGGGTCATGGACAGACCCGCCCTTTGCCCACTTTTTATAAAACACTCCCCGGTCGCAGCTTTGATTGACACATATCAATACGGCGTTAGAGGTGTTGGATAAGATAGCTTCAAGTTAAGTCAACAATCCATTTGTTGGCTGGAGGTTATTTTCATAAGCACCTTTTTTATTGAAGAGGTAAAGGAGTTTGTCGTGACTGAAGCCGTCACTGTTCCAATGCTGATCAGCACTATTACCCTGGCCACCATTCTCATCGCCAGCGCCGCGGGCGGACTCTTGCTGTGGTGGATCGATGGCCGTACAGAGCACGAGCACTGAGACATTACAGACTTGCCGGGAAACGTTTTCCATTGCGTTAAATAACGCAGCGCACTCCATTCATGACTGGTAAGTCAGCAGCGAGCGACCACAGGAACTCGTCCCGGGGAAGACCTTGCTACTGAATGGGGGGATTTTCTTATTGGCAAGGGCGGGGCTGTGCACATTCAGATGCTGCGGCCTATCGTGTCGCACTTCCAGGGCACTTGCCACGGCGGGAATAGTGGTTTCCCCAACGCCAGCCGAATTTATAGCAGGGCTCGGGCTGCCCCCGTTTAACGCTTGGCACCAGTCTTTCCACACACCCGGATACAGACTTAACACCCTGAATAGCCTCCAACCCCTGGAGGATCGCTTGGCACAAGCCGCGCCTGGAGCGCGTAGCACACACCCAAACACACTGCCACCAGTACTCTCTTAACGCTACGGGCGTCGTGAACAGAGGCCTCTCTGTAATCCCCTCATAAGAAATGGCGCAGGACGCCTGGATCGGGGACTTTAGCAAATCATTTATTGTCCTATTGGCCCTATTGCCCCCCACCTTTATAATCATCGCAACCGTTCCTCAATGGATGTCTCCACAAGAACTAGCGGACCGTTTGATGACAGCGCAGGAACCCCACCTCCAGGCAACTAACGCCATTGCCGCCAATGCCTATGAATTCCAGAACTTAAAGCCCCTGCGCATTTGCCTGTTGGGCTATCGCAGCCATCCCCATGTGGGCGGCCAGGGTATCTATATCAACTACCTGAGCAAGGCACTGGTGGAACTGGGGCACGAGGTCGATGTCATTTCCGGCCCGCCCTATCCCGAACTCGACCCACGGGTCAAACTGATCCGGATGCCGAGCCTGGATTTATTCGCTGCTGCCGATCACGTTACCGCCCTGCGCTGGCACCATTTAAAATCCTTTAGCGACACCTTTGAGTGGTTTAGCATGCTCACTGGTGGCTTCGCCGAACCCTATACGTTTGGCCGACGGGTGGCGAAATATTTAAAACAGCACAACCATCGTTACGACCTGGTGCACGACAACCAGTGCCTGGCCTACGGTCTTCTGGCCATCGAAAAAAACGGCCTGCCGGTGGTTGCCACTGTGCACCACCCTATTACCCGAGACTACCAATTGGCCCTGGATGCCGCTCCCAATTGGAAATACCGCCTGCTGGTGCGCCGCTGGCACAGCTTTTTGCGTATGCAGGGAAAGGTGGTGCGCCGACTCAAACATGTCGTGACGGTGTCCGAACAGTCGCGACAGGATATTGCCGAGGCGTTTAGTCGCCCTGTGGAGAAAATCCCGATTATGTATAACGGAATAGACACACAGGTGTTCCGCCCCCTGCCCAATGTCGAACGCGAAATGCGGCTGATTATAACGACCGCCTCCGCCGACCAACCTCTGAAGGGATTACGTTACCTGCTTGAAGCCGTTGCCCAACTGCGAGTAGAGTACCCGGACTTGAAGCTGCTGGTGATCGGCAAACTGAAACACGGTGGCGCCACCGAGAAACAACTGCAACAACTGGAACTGGCTGAGTCGGTGGAGTTTGTGTCTGGCATTTCCACTGAAGAGTTGGTCAGACACTACAACCGTGCGACTCTGGCGGTATCCCCGTCCCTGTATGAGGGGTTCGGCCTGCCCGCAGGCGAAGCCATGGCCTGCGAAACACCCGTGATATCCAGCGATGGAGGCGCCCTGCCGGAAGTGGTGGGGGAAGCCGGCCTGGTAGTCAAGGCAGGAGACAGCGCCGCGCTGCGCAATGCCATAAAAACGCTCCTGCGGGATCCCGCCCGGCGCCTGCGATTGGGCAAGGCAGCGCGCGCGCGCATCCTCACCAACTTCAGTTGGCAAGTCAAAGCCCGGCGCCTGACCCACTATTACCACCATAGTGTTTTAAATAATAGTGTTTTGAATACCGGACAAGCCGGCGCTGCAGAGGTTACCGCCACGCCATGCTGACCATCGATTTCAAACGCCTGGATCTGCAACCCGGTGACCGCGTGCTCGACCTGGGCTGCGGCGAAGGCCGACACTGCATCAATGCCTACCTGCTGCACGATCATATTCATGTGGTGGGCGTTGATCTGTCTCGCCAGGATCTCGCCACTGCTCACAACCGCTTGCAGGCTTTTCTGGGCGAAGCGGGAGCAGTCACGGCTGACAAAAGTTTCTCTCTCTACTGTGCTGACGGCCTCTCGCTGCCTTTTGCAGACAACAGTTTTGACAAAGTGATCTGTTCCGAAGTACTGGAACATATCCCTGACTACAGGGCCATGCTGGCGGAAATAGATCGCATCCTCAAAGCCGACGGCCTGTTAGCCATCAGTGTGCCCCGGGCCTGGCCAGAGCGGATCTGCTGGCACCTCAGTACCGCCTATCACCGGGTAAAGGGCGGACATATCCGCATTTTTGACGCCGAGTCTCTGCACCAGGATGTGAGCACCTTTGGCCTCCATCGCTACGCCAACCACTGGGCCCATGCCTTGCACGCGCCCTACTGGTGGCTGAAATGCCTGTTTTGGGAACGCCAGGAGGAACACTTTTTGGTAAAGGCCTACCACAAACTGCTAGTCTGGGATCTGATGAAAAAGCCCTGGCTGACGCGCGCACTGGAAAAACTGCTGAACCCGATCATGGGTAAAAGTGTGGTCATGTATTTTAAAAGGGACCTCTCGGTATGAGTGGATTGATTTTTACCAAGGGCCTGTTTCCGGAACAGCTGCTGCGTCCCACCGTTGAGTATATCCTCAACACCCAAAACCATGATGGTAGTATCCCCTGGTTTAGCGGAGGAAAAACCGACCCCTGGGACCACACCGAAGCATCCATGGGATTGTCTATCGGCGGAGAGTTCGAGGCGGCACGACGAGCTTACCAATGGCTCGCCGACCAACAGTTGGGAGACGGCAGCTGGTGGGCGCACTACGAAGGCAATGATCCGGTAAACGCCGACCACCGGGAGACCAATTTTGTCGCCTACGTGGCTACCGGCATTTGGCACCATTATCTTGTCACTGAAGACCAGGCTTTTTTGCGGTACTTTTTCCCCATGGTGGAGAAGGCGATAGAGTTCGTGCTGCGCTACCAGGCTGACACCGGTGAAATTTACTGGGCCGTCGATGACAATGGTGCACCACAAAAAGATGCCCTGGTTACCGCCTGCTCATCAATTTTCAAAAGCCTCGAATGCGCCATCAATATCGCCTCCAGTCTGGGCCAGCAGCGACTGGATTGGGTACGTGCCCGACAGCGTTTACAGAATACGCTCCAC
This sequence comes from Cellvibrionaceae bacterium, assembly GCA_050290225.1. GTDB lineage: Bacteria > Pseudomonadota > Gammaproteobacteria > Pseudomonadales > Cellvibrionaceae > JBNKHG01. The sequence goes on along the minus strand of JBNKHG010000076.1, from coordinate 69,206 downwards.
TATCACCCTGAGTGTTTCGATCGCACCTGGGATAGCAAGGCGCGTTACTCCATGGACTGGTTTTACCCGATATTGACCGGTGTCATTACCGGTGCGGAAGCGATAGAGCGTATCGACAGGCGCTGGTCCACCTTTGTCGAACACGAGCTGGGGTGTCGCTGTGTCTGCGACGAACCCTGGGTGACTGTGGCCGAGTCCTGTGAATTAACCATGGCACTCCTGGCAGCCGGCGACCGCAGTCGCGCCACCAATGTCTACAGTTGGATGCATCAGTTTGTGGACAAACGTGACGGCGGTTACTGGACCGGCTATGTGTTCCCCGATAAAACCATCTGGCCGGAGGAGAAAACCACCTGGACAGCAGCTGCCATCCTGCTGGCGGCCGACGCCTTGACGGACCACACAGGCGCGGCGCGGCTGTTTATCAACAACCACGTACTAAACGAGGAAGCGCTCCTTAAAGCAGCGCTTGATGGACAACAACTACTGGATTCGACGCAGTAAACCCAGAGTGTTGATGGTGGGCAAGGATTCAAACAAACCCGAGGCTTTTGCCAGCTTCCAGATCTCATAGGGTGCTTGGCCACCCTCCTCGGGATTGGGAAAAATATCGTGAATAGCGAGTATTCCACCGATCGCGACATGGCTGGCCCAAGAGCGATAATCGCAGAGCGCGGCGTCAAGGCTGTGACCACCGTCAATAAACACCATTCCCAAGGGCGTGGCCCAGTGACGAGCCGCCACCGCCGAAGTGGTAACAACCGGCACAACAGTCTGCTCCAGCCCAGCCAGGGAGAGGGTGCGACGAAAAGTGGGGAAACTGTCCATCTTTGCAAGGGTCGCATCATAGAGATCGGGGTCGTGGTACGCCTCACCCAATTGGTGCTCTTCGGAACCGCGATGGTGATCCACGGCAAAAAGGGTGTTATTTTTTTCACGGCAGGCGGTGCCCAGATAGGCAGTGGATTTTCCGCAATAACTGCCGACTTCCAAACAGGGGCCAATGGCCGCCGTTTGCAAGGCGAGTTGATAAAGCGCCTCCCCTTCGTCGGCGGTGAGAAAACCTTTAATCAAATCGATCTCGAATGACAGGGAAATGGACATAGAAAACCTGCAGGAAAAACGGGGCGTATCAACGATAATGGCATACTAGCTTAAAGCGACAAGCTTAAAGCGACAAGCGCAAAGAGATAACATCCCTACTCACTGAATGACCATTCAGTGAGTAGGTGGCGATGAAAACAACTGCCGGCCGAGGCGATAGTTCATTGTATGTAAATACATTCAGGCAGTAATAAAAGGCGACCAAGTTTGCGATACAATCACCAACCCTATTACATCAAAAAGCTGGTCACGCTCGCCAACCGCTGTTATATCAATCATTTTGTACGCCCCCAGTTTTCGTCGCTGGGACATGCGTCGCAAATTCTCAACCCCCGTCACCTGGTATTGTTTGGCGACAGGATTTCCGTGGGCGACCACGCTCATATTATCTGCGCCGCCGACAATAAGGTCCGCCTCACCACCTGGCCCACAAAGGGCCGCCAAGCCAGCATCAGCATTGGTGACTACTGCCTGATTTCGCCGGGCACCCGTATCTCGGCGGCAGAGCAAATCAGCATCGGCAACAGTTGTATGTTCGCCGCCAATTGCTATATCTCCGACAGCGACTGGCACGGTCTCTACAATCGAACGCGTCCGTTTCGCTGCACGCGCCCCGTTACCCTGGAGGATAACGTCTGGCTGGGAGAACGCGTGATCGTTTGCAAGGGCGTCACCATCGGCGAGAATTCCGTGATCGGCGCCGGCGCTGTGGTCACCCGGGATATTCCACCCAATGTGGTCGCTGTCGGCAATCCGGCCCGGGTCATCAAGAATCTCAATCCAAAGCGTCGTATGCTGACCCGGGCCGCGCTTTTTCGCAACGGCGAACACTACTTGCGCAACCTGGATGAACTGGACAAATACACCCTGGCCGGCAACAGCCTGTGGAACTGGCTACGTAGTCTGTTGCTCCCCAACCGCCAGGATTAAAAAGCATAATGTGTTAAGTACCAGACCAACGTCGATACTTATCAGCAACAAAATAACAACCCTGGCATCAGACCCGACACGCGCAGCGGCCAAATGCAGGCCAGTAGTCGCACTATGATTCCAGCACTGCTATCCGGTGCCAGCCTGTCACTGCAAATGCATCACCATCGATGCCGAGCACAGGACCGTGGCCAGCGGTACCGCCCGGGTCACCCGCGACGACCAAACTTATTTGTGACTTAAAATCAATCCACCCATATTCCACTCGGCGCCAAACACCGGTTGGAAAATTGCGCCACCATTCCACTAAAGCTGATTGAGGTACAATCGGAAAACTACTTGGGCGAAGAGGATATTGTGCGCTTTGATGATAACTATGGCCAAGACTAACTGGGGCCAAGACTAACTGGAGCCGAGATTGACTGGGGGCCGCCAGTAATAGACTCCGCCCGGACCTATTCCTGTTTGATCAACACAGGTGTTGCCAGCTGGATATTGTGCGCCGCCGCCGACTCGTTGACCGCCTCCTGAATCAACTGCGGTGTGCGAATCAAATACTGACGCACTGTTTTGGTAACCCGGGTGTTAGGGATGGCATCAATATAGTAATAGAGCCCAAAACGGAGGGCGTAGTCGCCCGAATCAATCATTGCGGTTTCAAACGGCATATTGCGGTTGATTTTTGCACCGCTGTTGGCCGACACCAACTCGAATGCCTCGTGGAACATTACCTCCACTTTCTTGCGAAAACTGCTGAAATGTTTTTTCCTGTCCTCAACACTGTCGGAAGACGCCACCGGCGGGTACCCGATATTGAATGTCAGCGAGTGCCTGAGCCCCTGCACTGATGCCCGCTTGCTGAGATTGTCCACCCGGTTATTGACCAGTTGGCTGTTGCGAAAAATCACCCGGTGGTTATTGCGCACGTCCAGCAAAATGGTGTAGATAAAACTGACCTTGTTAATGATGTATTCATCGCTGGACCCACCAATTTTTATCACGTCCCCGTCTTCCAGCATTTTTGAATTGAGAATCACAAGGCCGTAGTAAATATCAGGCGCCCATATATTATTGGTCAGTGCCAGGAAGGCGAAAATTATGCCCAGAAAACCCGTAGTTTGAAGCAGGCCTTCCAGCTCCCAGATATTAACAATCCAGTAGACGGCCAGCAAAATAATAAAGACGCCGCCGATCAAATCCACCAGCCGCGAATTATAGGAATCGAGATAGATCACCTCCTCATCGATGATCTTCTCATCGCCAAATTTCTGCCGACTGAGGTAAGACACGATATTAAAGCCGATCAGGCAGGCATAGGCGGCGGCCAGGGTGGAGCCGATACGAATAAAATAGTGCTGGTAAGCTGGCAGGACGCGAATCAACAGCAGATCAACAATATGCAGAATCAGGAAAATAATCGCCACCGCACGCAGAATTCGCGCCTGGGCACCAATGTCCTTGCCCTTGTTGAAACCGCGAATAAAGGGTTCGGCGAGAAACAACGCCAACAGATTGACCACAAACACCAGCATGTGGCCTATCACATCCAGATCCAACTCGGCGGCAAATGTCCTTAACGCATCCATGGATTAGCTTCGCTTTCAATGTTTTGCGCTGTTTTAACACAGATTAATGCAAAATGTTATTGCCCAGTCGACGGCCGGCTGGGAGCTTGTTCCCCTCTCACCTTTACTGCAGGTGGCAATCCACCCCAAATGCGAGGACAATAACGCTCGACCTCTGACCGAGAGAAGAATATGAGCTACTCACTTACCCTCGACCAACAAACCTACCCACAGGGGCTCGGAAAAATCGTTTGCGTGGGTCGCAATTACGCCGACCACGCCAAAGAGCTCAACAATCCGGTACCTACCGAGCCCATACTGTTTATCAAACCGGCAACGGCAGCCGCGGACATGACCCAACCGTTCCCCATCCCCACCAACAGGGGCAGTTGCCATGTCGAAACCGAAATGGCGCTACTGATAGGCAGCACACTCACCAGAGCCAGTGAGGCGAAAGCCGGGCGCGCCATTGCCGGCGTCGGCCTCGGCTTTGATCTGACCCTGCGCGACCTGCAATCCTCACTCAAACAAAAAGGTCACCCTTGGGAAAAAGCCAAAGCTTTCGACGGCAGTTGTCCACTGTCAACGTTTGTTTCGCCGGGAGAGATCGACTGGCAAAACCTGCAATTGCGCCTGCGTCGCAACGGCCAACTGCAACAGGACGGCAACAGTCGCGATATGCTGACCCCGGTGCTTGAGCTGGTGAGTTATATCAGCGAGTATTTCACCCTCGAAGCGGGCGACGTGGTATTGACCGGCACCCCCGCCGGGGTCGGCCCACTGGCGCCCGGAGACAAACTGGAAGCGGAGTTGGTTGATAAGCTAAGCGTTTCAACACGAGTGCTGGTAGCGGACTGAAACCTGAATAAGTGAACGCTAAGACATCTGTTCCAGCAACGCCATCAATTTTTGCCGAAGACGCGACAGATCGAATTGCTGTAATACCGACCAGAGCAGATCCAGGTATTGGTAGTGGATTAGAGCTTGGTTGAAACGGTCGCGATCATTGGCACTAGCGCCATCACAATAGGTGTCCAGCAGTACGACTGAAGCCTCTGTCGTCAGGGATTGGTGGCAACCGTAAGCCGCCAAATCAAAAAAGGGATCACCCATCGCGGCGTATTCCCAATCAATCAGACGCAATCCGCTGTCGCTGCGGATAATGTTCGACAGCACCGGGTCGTTATGGCAAAGACACAAACTGTCGCCGCTTGTCACCGAGTGGATGGATTCACTGAAAAATTTGTGGAATTGATCCCGACTCGATCGCAGCCGTTCATGGAATTCCCGGGCCTCTGATTCCCCGCCCGTTTTTTCAACAGCCACAATACCTCGCCAGTAATGCTCGGCGCGTTCATGAATATTGAGCACCCGCCCCCGGACGCGGAGTTGATGCACCCGACGTAACAGGGTCGCAAGTTCAGACAGCCAGGCGTGATTGTTGTCCGCATGAATCTCGGTACCCGCCAGGTATTCCGAGACCATATAACGCTGTTGGGGATCGGCGTACAGCAACGCCGGCGCCAGCCCCGCCGCCGCGGCACTGCGCCATATCAGGGCTTCCATATTGCGATCCAGTGCCAACTGCTGACTGTTTTGAGCATTCAACCTCAACACCAACTGCCTGCCACTGCTGTGCAATAGATACGTGCGATTGGTCAACCCGCCGGCCAGACACTTTACCAGTTGCGGCGCTTCACTGAGTTCCGCCTCAGACCACTGCGACCACTCCCTCAACGCCAGCTGAGGCGTAGTGCCTGCGTTTATGCCGGACATGCCAGTTGCTGTGCCTGGCGGTCACGACGGTAGTGGTTGCGCCACTGCCAGAAGCCGATCAGGGCAATCAACACATAGGCCACGAACAGCAACGCCATCAAGTAGAGACCGCGATCCGCATAGAGAAACACCGACAATGTATCGATAACCACCCAATACAACCAGTTCTCCAGAATTTTTTTTGCCACCATATAGGTGGTGGCGACACTGGCCCAGGTGGTGAAGGAATCGAGATAGGGCCAGGCGGCCTCGGTGCCCCGGGACAGGAAAAAGCCAGACATGGACGACAGCAGAAGCACCACAACTAAAACCTGACCGTGTCGGACCATGGTCCAGGTAGTGACCGGCAGGCAATCCCTTTTGCTGCCCGGATGGAAACGCCACTGGTACCAACCATAAACGGCCATCGCCAGGTAGTATACTTGCAGCCCCGATTCCATCAGCAGGCTCGCATCCCAAAACAGCACTGTCAGGATCAAAGTCTGGGCGAAAGCGGCGTACCAGCAAAGTATGTTCTCACGCACAGCCAACAACAGGTAGGCGATCCCCAGCACCACCGCCATCAGTTCCCACAGGGACATTTGTCCGACCGCCTCCAGCAGTTGAGACACCAGCGTTTCCACTTATAGCGCCTCGTAGCCGGGAATAAACTTGGTGACAAAGATGCCCATGCCGTGGACCTTGCGGTGGGCTTTCATTTCCTGTTTAAGAATATCCATCACCCGATCGTGCTCACCCATCACCACAGTGGCGGTGGGAAACGTTTGCACCTGGATATCGTCATAGCGGTTTAGGCACTCGATAAAACTTTTAATGGGTGGAACAAAATCTTCGTTGTTAGGGTAGAGGCTGATTTCAGCGGTTAACTGCATAATGGATCTCCGGATTCAAATGCTTATGGTGCCATTCTGCCCAGACGCCATCGTCCGGGTCTCTATCGACTAAAAATCGTATTTGGCACTGACGCCATAAGTACGGGGGTTTCCGAACTGATAGTAGGGAAGGTTTGCCCAATTGCCCACGCCAGGACGCGGATCGACACCGAAGTACAGACCGTGTACAGCGTAATCTTTATTCCCCAGGTTGTTTCCCCAGAACTGCAAGGACAGCGGGCCTAAGCGGTAACTGACGCTGGCGTGTATCAGATTGTACCCGTCGAGTTTCTGGTCATGGTAGTAGCCGAAATAATTCTCTCCTTTACCTTCCACTTCAAGATGCGTTGAGATCTGCTCGGTGACGGTCAGGTCCACACCCAAGGTGTATTGATAACTGGGCGCTTTGGCCAACTCGCGATCGGACTTGTCGATCACCGCGTCAGCATCCAAATCATATATTTCCAGATCTTTGAGTTCAGCGTCCAGATACCCCAGGCTGGCAAACCAGGTGGCAATGCCCCACTGGTAACTGGTTTCAATTTCCGCACCGACGATATCGGCGTCTCCATTACTGTCCAGATAGCCAACCCAGGTGAATCCTTCGACCACCCAATTTTCCAATTGCGCCTGTTGTCGATCCATATGGAAGAGTGCAGCCCTCAGGCTGAGGCGATCATCGAGATAACGCCCCTTGAGGCCCAATTCATAATTGGTCAGTGTTTCGGTATCGAAAGTCACTTGGGCAGCCAGCAGGTTCCGGTAACTGGCATTGACGAGGCCTGGCCCCTGGGTGCGGGCGTCCGCATTGATACCATTGGGCTTATTGCCACGCGAAATCGTCGCGTATACCAAACTGGAGGTTCCCCACAGTTTTTCCAGAGTCATCTCCCCCATCCAGATATCGTCATCGATATCGATGGGGCTGGAGTTACTGTCCTCAAAGTCGCCTTCAGTGTGATCGAAACGCATTCCGGTGGTAAGACTGAGGGTCTCACTCAGCGCCCACTCCAGCTCCCCGTATAAGGCAGTTCGGCTGGTTTCATAATGACTGCCAAACGGAAAACCAAAGTAGTCGCGCTCCAGATCTTCGTCACGAGTCTGGGCGTAAACTCCCAGCACCGTGCGCATATCACCGCTATTGAGTGTTTCAGCGCCCAACAGTAAACGCAAATCGACAGAGTAACTTTGCCGCTCGCGCTCATAAATATCACGTCCCGGCCAGGCGCCGGCACAGCATACGGGATTAGTCCAGTCAGCATCGAAATCATAACTGAGGTCAGAATCCATCCAAGTCAACCTCGACTGCAGCTGGGCTGCCTCCCTCAACAACCAGCGGTGCTCAATTGCAAGCGCGAGAATCTCCTGTTGATCCCGACCCGGCTCATCGGACAAGGTGTGGCGATTATTGTCCAACGACCAGAGGTCGTAGCCATTGTCTGCATCCACATGGAAAACCGTTGAGTCCAGTGTCTGGCGGTCATTGAGGTGCCAGCGCAGTTTGGCCCTAAGGGTCAGTTCATCGATTTCACCGGTATCATCCCGGCCCAGAAAATCGTTTTCGATAAAGCCGTCGCTCTTGCTCTGCTGAATCGCAACCCGCCCCAGCAGGTTATCGTTCAAAGCGCCGCTCAGCACGGCGCCCAGATGCCAGCGCCCGTAATTGCCCACACCCGCTTCCACCGAGCCTTCAGTCTCTTCGGTAGGTGCATTGGATGTAATATTGATCATCCCCGCAGAGGCATTGGTTCCGAAGCGGGTTCCTTGCGGGCCGCGCAGAATTTCCACCTGCTCGATATCAAACAATGTACTGGCCTGCGCGGTATCTCCCAAATCAATGCCATCAATGGTGATACCCACTGAGGCAAACTGCTTGGGATCAGCAAATTGCTCCAGATCCCCTACCCCGCGAATCTGTAAAAAACGACTGCGAGCTGCGCCAGAGGCGAAATTGACATTCGGCGCTGCGCTCAACATCTCCTCCAGATGTCGGGCGTTGCGCGCCCGCAGTTGAGCGGCATTGAATACCGATATGCTGGCTGGCGCCTGCATCAATGAAGTCTCACGGAAAGTGGCTCTGACAATGATTTCTTCGATGGTTTCGTGGTCTTGCGCCGACTGTTGTGCGGCCGCCTGCGCAGTATTGCCCTGGGTGGCCAACAAAGGCACACTCAGCACCAACGCCAACGCTTTTCGAGTAAACGGGTAAGGTTGTCCATAAGAACGGGGGTAAATATGCATGCTCGGCCTCTTTCATACATCAAGAGACCCGGCCACGGACTAGCAAAGGGGCGTACAAAAGGCGCGTGTGAGAAAGCGCGTTTTTCCCATCCCTACGCCGGCATTAACCGGATCAGGTTCAAGGGGTTCACTCACTCCGTGAGCATCTCAGGCCGGAAAAATGGCCACCCCCAGGGTTTATGCTGTCAGCATCAATCTATATTATAGCGCCCTTACCCGGCTTTCACAGCCGCCGAATCCGGTCATGCATGACCAACACCATCGGGAGAGAATACGATGCGCGCACTATTTGCCATGGGGCTGGCTATCCACTTGCTGCTGAGCGGCTGCAGCTGGGTATCGCCGACGCCTTCCGCCACCACAGTCAAAGTGCTCAACGCCAAGGCCGTCAAGAATTGCCAGCGGTTGGGCTCAGCCAGCGCCAAAAGCCTGGCCAAACTGGGCTTTATAAAACGCAATCGGGATAAGCTGCAACAGGAGCTCAATACCCTGGCGCGCAATCAAGCGGCAGACATGGGAGGCAACGCAGTGGTGGCGGAATCGCCGATTGAAAATGGGCAGCAGCAGTTTGGCGTCTACCGCTGCCCCTGATTTTCGGACTTCTCAAAAGCGCCTATGCGCGGATGGTTTGGACGCCTTCGCTGGTACCCAGCAGCAACAGATCAGCGGGGCGCAGTGCGAATAGCCCATTGGTGACCACTCCGGTGATCTGGTTGATGGCCGTTTCCAGTCCCTTTGGGTCTTCAATACGCAAGTTGTGTACATCCAGAATCACATTGCCGTTATCGGTCACCACGCCTTCGCGATAGACCGGATCGCCGCCCAGTTTCACCAGTTCGCGAGCGACATGGGAGCGGGCCATGGGGATGACCTCTACCGGCAGAGGAAAGGCGCCCAGGCAGTCCACCCACTTGCTGCCATCGGCGATGCAGACAAATTCCTCCGCCACTGCGGCGACAATTTTTTCCCGTGTCAGGGCGGCACCACCCCCCTTGATCAGGGCAAGGGACGGATTGGTTTCATCGGCCCCGTCCACATAAACCGCGACACGATCCACTACATTGAGATCGTAAACCGGTATTCCGTGGGCGCGCAGGCGCTCGGCAGACCCCTCAGAGCTCGCCACGGTGCCGTCGAATTTGCCTTTGATCTCGGCCAGGTAGTCGATAAAGTAATTGGCGGTGGAGCCGGTGCCGACACCAACTATGGAATCACTGTCGAGCTTGGGCTCGATATAGTCGATGGCAGCACGGGCAACGGCCTGCTTGAGCGCGTCCTGATTCATGATAATGTCTCGTCTTTAAGTCGCTGAGCGGAAGCTCGCCTATATACAGGGGGTGACAAGGGCGCCATTATACAGTTTCCTTTGGCGCTGTCCGCCCCAAAGCGCCATGGACTCCCCCGCCTATCCTGTTTACTATTCGCGGTTTGATTCCAGGCCGGCCCATACACCTGACAAGCTCACGCACTCAATAAGATAGACCCATGCCCCAGTCCTATATAAAACGCATCCTCAACGCCCGTATCTACGACCTGGCGCAGGAAACGCCTCTTGATAACGCCCGCCTGATGTCTGAACGCACGGGCAACCGGGTAATGCTCAAACGAGAAGACCTGCAACCGGTATTTTCATTCAAGATTCGCGGCGCCTATAACAAGCTGCTACAGCTGAGCGAAGACGAACGCAAACAGGGGGTGATCGCTGCCTCGGCCGGCAACCATGCCCAGGGCCTGGCACTCAGTGCTCAGCACCTCGGCGCCAAGGCCACCATTGTAATGCCTCGCACCACTCCCGCCATTAAAGTGGATGCGGTCAAGGCCCGCGGTGCCAAGGTGGTGCTGCACGGTGACTCCTATGATGAGGCATCGGCACATGCTCAGGCTCTGGTGGAAGCAAAAGGACTTACCTATATCCACCCCTTTGACGATCCGGATGTGATTGCCGGTCAGGGCACAGTGGCCATGGAAATTCTGCGCCAGCACCCGGGCCATATCGACGCCATCTTTGTGCCCGTGGGGGGGGGTGGCCTATGCGCAGGGGTGGCGGCCTATATCAAATACGTACGTCCGGAGACCAAGGTGTTCGCCGTTGAACCTGAGGATGCTGCCTGCCTGCAGGCAGCGATGGCCAAGAAACGCCGGGTTATGCTACCCCACGTGGGCATCTTTGCTGATGGCGTCGCCGTGGCACAAATCGGCAGGGAAACCTTCCGTGTGCTGAAGGACACGGTGGACGGCGTCATCACTGCCAGCACCGACGAGATCTGCGCCGCCATCAAGGATGTATTCGAGGATACGCGTTCCATTACGGAACCCGCCGGTGCTCTCAGCCTGGCCGGCCTGAAAAAATATGCTGAAGCAAACGGCATCCGCGGCCAGACCCTGGTGGCCATCGCCAGCGGCGCCAATACCAACTTTGATCGCCTGCGCTATATTTCCGAGCGCACTGAGATCGGTGAAAAACGCGAGGCGGTACTCGCAGTAACGCTGCCCGAGAAGCCCGGCGCCTACAAGGCCTTTTGCCAGGCTCTGGGCAAAAAACGCAATATCACCGAGTTCAACTACCGCTACGCTGACGACCGGGCCGCCCATGTTTTTGTCGGAGTCCAGGTGAGACCGGAGAACGGCGATCGTGAAACCCTGGTTCAGGAACTGGAAGACAAGGGCTACCCGGTGGTGGACATGACCGACAACGAGATGGCAAAGCTGCATATCCGCTATATGGTCGGTGGTCACGCCCCTGTGGAGGACGAATTGGTGTACCGTTTCGAATTCCCCGAACGTCCCGGCGCCCTGTTTAACTTTCTGACCCATCTGGCAGGGCGCTGGAATATATCCATGTTCCACTACCGCAATCACGGCTCCGCCTATGGTCGGGTGCTGGTGGGTATGCAGGTGCCAAAATCCGAGCACAAAGATGTCGATGCGTTCCTCGACGAGATCAATTACCACTACTGGGACGAAACCGATAACGGCGCCTATAAACTGTTTCTGGGTTGAGCCCAAACCGACAGCGTTAGCGCGAATCCGGCGAGCCAGTGACCTGTTGCAACTGAGCAACAGGCCCTGCTGGCGCCAAATTCAACCCATTATTGCGCACTGAATCACAGCCACTGGCAAGTGCTCACACAGCCTGTGATCCCCGCCGCGTTTCAACCCACAGGTCGTTGCCCAGCCATTTAGCGTCCTTTAGAATTTCTGGCACTTTTAGCTTTTTCAGAAAATTGCGGCAAATTTACGACAAAAACTTGGCGCATGCCGCAACTTGCTGTATAAAGCTTGCTCTCTTTCCTAACAATAACGACAGCCAGAAAGAGTATTTAAGGATGGTCTTCTTATGAAAACAGACGTAATGACGATTGCAGCTCTGGTTTTCTGTGTGGGCGTATTGGCGACCAGCGTCAGCGCTATGGACGTATTCCAGTCCGAGCCTGAACCGGTTGCCGCCCTTCAGCAGGGCATTGCGATCAAGTAGATCGCTATCTCAGCACACAAGGGGGCGGGCCGTAGGGTCCGCCCCTTTTGCTCTCCCCGCAATCGCCGGCTTAATTCCCACCCGTTGTCGACAGCATATCGCGCTGATGAAAATCGCGCCCCTTGCCCACGGTACTGCTAACCACCAACCCCTTATCAGTGGCAATGGCGTGCAGTGGAATATCCCAATAGGACAACTCCAGAGCCTCAGCCTCCTGGCAAGTATGTGCCAGACCTAACAGGTATGGCTTGTGAACACTCACTTTCTTCTTGAAGGCAAAAGTGCGGTCGTAATAACCGCCCCCCATCCCCAAGCGGCCGCCGCGACGATCGAAAGCCACTAACGGCAACAGCGTTAAATCCAGCTGCGGCGCCCGTAGCCGTCTGGCCTCTTTCGAGATCGGCTCAAGTATACCGAAGCGGTTGGCACACATGCGCGTGTTCCGGTCATAGCGGGCAAACCAGAGTCGATTCTCCGCTCCAGGGTGAAGTACCGGAAGATAGCAACGCTTTCCCATGGACAGAGCCCGCTCCAGCAGATAGCGGGGACAGATTTCACCATCGTTGGCCAGGTAGAAGGCTATGTGTCGACTGCGTATAAATATCGGCTGACGCAGCAGCAGTCGACTCAATCGGCGGGCGGCGCGCTCTTGCTGCTGGGGAGACAGAGCCCGGCGCTTATCGCGCATCTCCTTGCGAAGCGCTTGTCGCTGGTCCATAGAGGATTAATCACGTCAGTAAGAGAAAAGAGGAGGGCCCCGAATATGCGGCTGTCAACTTGGCCTTGAACCCGATGGTTCAAGGTGGTGGCCCCAGTAATGCATTAGGCTTTCCGTCATGCGGACATGCACACCAACATCATCAAGAGACCCCCAGATGCAAATTATCGGCTCGAGGACTTATCAACTGGCCAACACTTCAGGGCAGGAAGCCATTATAGCGGCGTAGGGGGTGCTTTTGCCAGTCGAGGCTAAGAGGGGGCAACCAGAGGTAGCAGAATGTTAGGATGACAGACGGTCCAGCGCCTGGTCTAGCTTGTCTGACAAGCGTTGCATCAGATCGTCGTCCACGCCCTGTTCCGCCAGTTTGTTGCGGCTTTGCAATAGTTCGTGGCTCAGGTTGAGGCCGGCCATCACGGCAATACGCTCCAGACCTATCACCGAACCACTCTGGCGAATCTCACGCATTCGCTCATCCAGATACTGGGCCGCCTGTAACAGAGCTCCTCGCTCGTCTGGCTTGCAAGCCACCTGGTACTCTTTATCGAGAATCTTGACGAATACTGTGTCGTTGTTCACGCATTGCTCCTACCCGGGTATTCCCTACCCTAGGCTTCAGATTCCAAGCTCTTTAACCGACCGATCATGGCCTCGACCCGAGTGCGCGCCAATTCGTTCTTTTCAATCAAGCGCGTTCGCTCCCGTTGCCAGTCTGATTCGCGTTCCCTGAGCCCTTGGTTTTCCCGCTGTAGACGAGCGCAGACCTGAATCAACTGGTCCAATTTGGCTTCCAATGTCTGTAATTCCATGTGGGGCATAGAGGTGTAGGCCAAAGTTTAATCTTCGCCTACTATATTGCGCGCATTGCGAGGGGTCAATCACTCTTGAGATCGTTTCTAGAAACCATGGCCTAGGTGCTGAAAAAATCGATAAATTTTTGGCTGGTATGCCTGGCTTAGCGGATCCCGGCAGAGAGGGCGTTCGATTCGTGGTAGCATTTACCTCCGACAAACACGAGGCCCCCATGAACGACTCTGATACACCTCATTCACACGCCCTGCCCGATTTCGACGATCTCTGCAGTCTGCTGGTTCCCCTGGGAGCCCTCAACAGTCCCGCGGAATTGCACGGGCTGCTCTGCGGCCGGCTCAGCGGCGGTGCGCGTCTGGACGACCGCCAGTGGCTGACCCTGGTGGCGAAATATATGGATCTGGCCACAGAGATACCCACTGATACCGGCGACACAGTCGTGCGGATGTACCACACCACCCTGGCTCAATTAAACGACCACAGCTTCGGTCTGCAGCTGCTGCTGCCCGATGACGACACTGAGCTCCCCCTGCGCGCGGATGCCCTGGGACAATGGTGTCAGGGATTTCTCAACGGTTTCGGAAGCTCGGGCATCGAGGGCGACAGTAATCTCCCGGCTGAAGTCGCTGATGCCCTGCGCGACCTGGCGGCCATTAGCCAGATCGATGTGGAAGACAATGATAATGGCGACGAAAGTGAAGCCAATTTCGAACAGGTTGCGGAGTATGTGCGCATGGCCGTCCTGAATATATTCCTTGAGTACGGTGTCAAACCCAGCGTCCCCTCTCAACCTGACAATAACACCCTGCACTGAGAAATTCGGATCCAGTCTTCATGAGAATCACCAAGCAAGAATTCGCCCGTCGCCGCAAGGCTCTGGCAAAGCTGATGGAACCCAACAGTATTGCCATAGTGCCGGCCGCACCCGCTCGCACCCGGTCGCGCGATACCGAATACCATTTTCGCCAGGATAGCGACTTCTTTTACCTGGCCGGGTTTCCGGAACCGGAAGCGGTGCTGGTGCTAATTCCCGAGCGCGAGCACGGTGAATTTGTACTTTTCTGCCGCGAACGGGATCGCGAAAAAGAGATCTGGGACGGCTACCGCGCTGGACCTGAGGGAGCCTGTGACAACTACGCCGCGGATGATGCATTTCCCATTGACGATATAGACGATATCCTGCCGGGCCTCATCGAAGGGCGAGAGCGGGTTTACTATTCCATGGGGCGCAATACCAAATTCGACGCCAGGGTAATGGACTGGGTCAATACCATTCGCGCCAAAGAGCGAACAGGCGCCACCCCGCCAGGGGAATTCCTGGATCTGGATCATTTCCTCCACGATTTGCGACTGTTCAAAAGCGCCGCCGAACAGCGAGTGATGCGCGAGGCCGGCGAAATATCCGCCCGCGCCCACACTCGCGCCATGCAGGCCTGCAAACCCGGTGTCATGGAGTACCAGCTGGAGGCCCATATTCACCACGAATTTGCCTTCAGCGGAGCCCGTTTTCCCGCCTATAACACCATTGTCGGCGGTGGTAAGAATGGTTGCATCCTGCACTATGTGGAAAATGCCGATGTCCTGCGTGACGGTGACTTGGTGTTAATCGACGCCGGCTGCGAGCTGGAAGGTTATGCCGCCGATATCACCCGCACCTTCCCCGTCAATGGCAGATTCTCGCCCGCTCAAAAAACCCTTTACGAGTTGACCTTAAAAGCCCAGGACGCCGCCATCGCCGCTATCCGCCCGGGAAACCATTGGAATGAACCCCACGAAGCTTCGGTTCGCGTGATTACCGAAGGCCTGCTGGAATTGGGGCTTCTGGAAGGCCATCTTGACGCCCTGATCGAGGCAGAGGCCTATAAAACCTTTTATATGCACCGCATCGGTCACTGGCTGGGGCTGGATGTTCACGACGTGGGAGACTACAAAGTCGGGGGCGAATGGCGCGTGCTGGAACCGGGCATGGTGATGACAGTGGAACCCGGCATCTATATCGCTCCGGATAACGAGCAGGTGGAAAAGAAATGGCGTGGCATTGGCATCCGCATTGAGGACAATGTGCTGATTACCAAAGACGGGTGCGAGATTCTGACCGACGGCGTGGTCAAGCGCGTTGATGAGATAGAAGCCCTGATGGCCTAGCCGGAGGCAGCCTAGCCCTTCCGGCGATGCATCCCCAACAAGGAAAAGAGCGGTCCAGCATGCAAACCAGCGACAACTTCGATATCGCCATTATTGGCGGCGGCATGGTCGGGGCCAGTCTCGCCTGCCTGCTGGCCCAGGCCAACCGCGAATGGCGCATCGCCCTGATCGAAGCCTTTCCACTGGCCGCGGCCACCACCGGAAAACCGACTCACTACCAACCCAGTTTCGATGCCCGTTCCTCGGCGATCGCCCGAGGCAGTGTCGAAATTTTCCAACGGCTGGAGCTGTGGTCTCAGCTTGAGCGGCACGCCACCCCAATTCGCCAGGTACATGTGTCTGACCGTGGGCACCCTGGTGGCAGTTTGATCGACGCCGCTGAACACGGCCTGGACGCTGTGGGTTATGTCATCGAAAACGCCTGGCTGGGTGCGGTACTGCTGGCACGGGTAAGGGACCTATCCAATCTCACCTGCCTGGCTCCGGCACGGACCACCCAGCTGCAACCGCGTCGAGAAGGCGTCAGCCTGCAATTGGAACAGGAGGGTGTCGAGCGCCAGGTCTTTACCCGGCTGGCGGCTGTCGCCGATGGTGGAGACTCTCCCTTGCGCCAGGCCCTGGGGATTGACGTGGATATCGTCGACTACCGCCAGACCGCCATTATCGCGAATGTCGCTTTCAGCCACCCCCACCGAAACATTGCTTTCGAGCGTTTTACCGAACAGGGTCCAATGGCCCTGCTGCCTCTGGAGAGCGCCGATGCCGAACATCGTAGCGCTCTGGTGTGGACCCGCCCCAGCGAAAACGTGAATGATACTTTAGCCCTCAGCGACACACACTTCCTGGCTGCGTTGCAGGATCAGTTCGGTCATCGCCTGGGACACTTTACCCGGGTAGGCGCCCGCCACGCTTACCCCCTACAGCTGAAAATCGCCCGTGAACAAGTGCGCTCCAATATTGCGATAATGGGCAA
The DNA here is from genome assembly GCA_050290225.1 of Cellvibrionaceae bacterium. Lineage (GTDB taxonomy): Bacteria > Pseudomonadota > Gammaproteobacteria > Pseudomonadales > Cellvibrionaceae > JBNKHG01. The sequence continues at coordinate 52,597 of JBNKHG010000076.1, read as the reverse complement.
TGCCGCCCATTTCCTGCACCCGGTGGCCGGACAGGGATTCAACCTGGCCCTGCGCGACTGCGCCACGCTCTCCGAAGTGCTCAACGGGGGCCACCTACAGGGGTTGTCCCCGGGCAAAATCAGTCTGTTGCAACAATACCAGCGCTTGCAGGCGCTGGATCAAGCCGCGACCATCCAATTCAGTGATAGGATTACCCAGTTGTTCTCCACTCGCGCTCCGGGAGCCCGGACACTGCGTAACCTGGGCCTGCTGGGCCTGGAATTGTTACCTCCGGCAAAAGAGTTGTTGGCACAACACTCCATGGGCAAGGCGCTGCGCCAGGCCCGCATCTGAAACCGGGAGAGAAAAACAGAAACCATGTTTACCAGTCACCAACCGAGTAAGCCAGTGTGAGCACAGAGTCCTCGACCAACCACGGATCCACAACCTACGATATCGTGATTGTCGGCGCCGGCATGGTTGGCGCATCGATTGCCTGTGCGTTGGCCCGGACCGAGCGACCACTGCGTATCGCCCTGATCGAAGCCGGCCCTGAGCCCCATACCTTCAGTGGCAACAATTTCGATCCGCGGGTGGTAGCGTTAACCCGGTCTTCCGAGCAATTTCTGGCGAGTTTCGGCGCCTGGTCGTTTATTACCGAGGCCCGGCTATGCCCCTATACCGATATGCATGTCTGGGACAGCGAGGGTACGGCCAGCATCCACTTTGACTGCCGGGATGTACAGCAACCCAATCTGGGCCATATTATCGAAAACTCGGTGGTCACCCGGGCCGTGCTCCAATGTCTGGCCGACAGCCCCGGGGTGGAGCTGCTACGCCCAGCCAGGGTTGCCGACCTGCAGGCGCCGCCCACTCCAGGGCAGCCGGTGCAGATCACCCTGGCCGACGGCAGCCAGTTCAAGACGCCCCTGCTGGTTGCCGCCGACGGCGCAAATTCCTTTGTCCGCAGGATGGCCCGGGTAAGAACCCGCGAATGGGACTATGGCCACAAGGCTATAGTCACCACGGTGCGTACCGAACTGCCTCACCAGTTCACCGCATGGCAGCGTTTTATGAGCACCGGGCCCCTCGCTTTTCTGCCATTGCAGCTGACCAACACAGGCTCCTCCGACAGCCACTTCTCGTCCATTGTCTGGTCCGCGGAGTCGACCCTGGCTGACGAGCTGATGGCACTGGATGATGCCGCGTTTTGTAATGCCCTGGGCCAGGCACTGGAATTGAGACTGGGGCCGGTTGAACACAGCGATCCGCGCTTTTGCCTGCCCCTGCGACAACGTCACGCGGTGGAGTATATCCAACCGGGCATCGCCCTGGTCGGCGATGCCGCCCACACCATTCACCCTCTGGCGGGCCAGGGAGTCAACCTTGGGCTGTTGGACGCCACTGCCCTGGTGGCGGAAATCCGGCGAGGCCAGGCCCGGGGCCTGCCCCTCGGCGACTACTCTATCCTGCGCCGCTACCAGCGCCAGCGCCTGGGTAGCAACCTGGGCATGATGAGCGCCATGGAGGGTTTCAAGCGATTGTTTGGCAGCAGGCATCTGCCCCTGCGCTGGGTTCGCAACGCCGGTATGGCGCAGTTGGACCAGCTACCGCTACTTAAGAATTTTATTATCAAACAGGCGATGGGACTCTAGTACTCCTTCAAGGTGATATTGACGGATATAGGTAAGTAGGCTTCGATCCGGCCTGAGCGCAGAAACACGCCGTAAACCCCTATATGGGGGCTCGTGCGTCATCTTATATGAGACACTACACTAGTCCGTGAGCCGCAATTTCTGCAACACAAAACCTGAATTAGAGACATACTCTCCATGAGCAAGGATCAAGACTTCTGGACCCTGGTGGACGCCCTGCTTACCGAAGCCAATGAAAAGGCGGAAATGCTGTCACCCGACATCGTCAACTCCGCCCTGCAGTACGCCGCCGCCCGTTATAACGCCTTTGTGGTGGCTGCCAACACTGACGATCTGGCCGACGAAAAGGACGCTGCGGTCAAATACCTGACCAAACACTACCGAGATTTGCTGATCGAACAACTGGATGACTATATCGCCAACCCGCTGGAAAAACCCAGCTCCGGCGAATAGCCTGTATGGTCCGCAAGTGGCTGGACTAACACAGCCTCACACGCCCCGGATTTCGAGATCCACCAGCTGCCGAGAAAAGTCGAAATTAATTGTCGCGAGATAGTGGTTATTAGAGAGAGTTTTGAGGTAGCATGGGGGTTCCAACATAACAAGACTGCTAGTTGCTACATCTAACACCGCTCCATGTATATCCCTAAGGCCCAAGTCACCCATTCCGCAGTGTATCGTCGAGGTCCCGCCTTGTCCGGCCACCGCACGGGTTGCGGAGGCTGTAGTTTATATTCGCCTGTTAAATGTAACTGTCCTCTCTGTTGAGATCGGCGTTTTGGCTGTTGGAAGCGCCAAGCCTTAAACCGCTGGCGTTAGAACTGACTGGGGTGTTACCACCGCAGTCGCAATATCACCTGGTGGAGTCTGCCTCCCCGGGGCATAAATAAGTGGATGAGGACGTTATGTCAGATTTAGTTTCCGGTGTCGTCAAATGGTTTAATGACGAGAAGGGTTTCGGGTTTATTGAACGTGAAGGCGACTCCGATGTGTTTGTACATTTCCGCGCCATCAACGGCACTGGCCGCCGCACCCTGCATGAAGGCCAGAAGGTGACCTTCGAAGTGGTTCAGGGCCAAAAAGGTCCCCAGGCCGAGAACGTTACTCCCGAGTAATGGCCAACCGCTCTCTATTTTGGCCGCGGTCAGAATAGAGAGCTCCAACTTCAAAGCATTCCGCTGCTAAAGCCTCCGCTTAGTGGCCAATGGTTACTATTTCCTGCGTTTATAGCCATTATTCTCCCCGCCACAATCGCCGATGAACTGTGCTAGAATGCGCGCTTTTTAGCAGGGCGCCCGTTGCACTGCTCCGCAACAGCGGCCATGTAACTGTATTCCCACGTGGCGCTGGCAGCCCCACCCGCATTTTCGAGGTAGAAATATCCTTATGGTCAAGACCACATCACTCGACAAAAGCAAGATCAAGTTCCTGCTGCTGGAAGGGGTGCACCAGTCTGCTGTGGATACCCTGAACGCCGAAGGCTATACCAACGTGGTGCACTTGAAGGCCTCGCTTCCGGAAGAAGAGTTGATCGAGCGCGTTAAAGATGCCCACTTTATCGGCATCCGCTCCCGCACCCAGCTAACTCGCCGGATTTTCGAGAATGCCCCGAAGCTGATCGCTGTGGGCTGTTTCTGCATCGGCACCAACCAGGTGGATCTTACAGCAGCCCAGGAATATGGCGTGGCCGTCTTTAACGCCCCCTACTCCAACACCCGCTCTGTGGCCGAACTGGTTATAGCCGAAGCGATTCTGTTGTTGCGTGGCATCCCTGAAAAGAACGCGGTCTGCCACCGTGGCGGCTGGCAGAAGTCCGCAGCCAAGTCTTATGAGATCCGGGGCAAGGTCCTGGGTGTGGTCGGCTATGGTTCCATCGGAAGTCAGGTCAGTGTCCTGGCCGAATCCCTGGGCATGAAAGTGCGTTTCTATGATGTGATCACCAAACTACCTCTGGGCAACGCCTCGCAGGTGCGGTCCCTGAACGAACTCCTGGCTGAATCCGATATCGTTAGCCTGCACGTCCCCGAGACCGGATCCACCAAGAATTTGATCGGCGCCACCGAAATCGCACAGATGAAAAAAGGCGCGATCCTGCTCAATGCCTCTCGCGGCACTGTGGTGGATATCGACGCACTGGCCGGAGGCCTGAGATCCGGCCACCTGGCTGGCACGGCTATCGATGTCTTCCCGGTGGAACCCCGGGGCAACGATGAGGAGTTTATCTCTCCGCTGCGCGAGTTCGACAATGCCATATTGACACCCCATATCGGCGGTTCCACCATGGAGGCCCAGGAAAATATCGGCGTGGAAGTGGCAGAGAAACTGGCCAAATACTCTGACAACGGCACTACCACCAGCTCCGTCAACTTCCCGGAAGTGGCACTGCCCCTGCACGCCGATGTACATCGCTTGTTGCATATACACAAGAACGTGCCCGGTATGCTCACCGCCATCAACCAGGTGTTTTCGGAAAACAATATCAATATTTCCGCCCAGCATTTGGAAACCAACGAAAATGTGGGCTATGTAGTGGTGGATATCGATGCCGACTACAGTGACGTAGCGCTTCAGAAGTTACGCAGTATCGAGGGCACTATTCGCTGCCGGGTGCTGTACTGATCATCGCCATAGGCACAAAAAAGCCGCCCTCGGGCGGTTTTTTTGTGCCTTAAGATTTGCGCTCGGCCTCTATGTTCCTTTCTGTAATATTTTCAATGGCTTCTAATAAAATCCGCCATCCGCCCTATCGCTTCAACGGCCTGGGGTAACAATGGTGCAAAACCCTGAAATACATGGATCATCTCAGGCCAGACATCCAGCGTAACATCGACACCGGCAGCTTCCGCCTTTTCGGCAAAGCGAAGGGTATCGTCGAGCAGGACTTCCGCGTCTCCCGTCTGTAGTAGCAACGGTGGCAGTCCCGACAGTTCGCCAAACAGCGGCGATACCAGCGGCTGAGTCGGGCAGTCACCGTTTTGCAAGTACATCTGGGCCAGAAGCGGAATGGCTTCCGGCAGAATAATCGGATCGGCCTCACGCCGGGTTTGCATAGATTCACCGCTACCGGTGAAATCCGTGCAGGGCGACATGGCTATGACAGCGTCCGGTAGCGGCGCCCCCTTCTGTTTGAGACTCAACAGTGAAGCCAGGGTCAGATTGCCTCCGGCGGAATCCCCGACGATATAAGTGCGCACAGCCGGAGAGTCGCCATCCGGGCCGTTGTCGCTCATCCAATGGTAGGCAGCAACACAGTTATTAAGCCCTTCGGGAAACGGATGCTCAGGCATCAGGGCATAGTCGATAAACAACAACGCACAACCACTGGCCCGGGCCAGGCGACTGCACAGTGCCGCATAGCCGACAACTGATCCGGACATCCATGATCCGCCGTGGATATAGAGCAGGCGTCGTCGGGTGTCGGCACCTTCGGGGACAAACCAATAGGCCTGGCGGTCTTCAATCGATACAACCTGAGGTTCGAGCGCCCCCGCCATGATTTCCGGCGCGGCTGCAAAGTAGCCATCAATCAATTCCCGTCGCCGGCCGACATCGGCTCGCACTTGGGTGGTCTCAGTCGCCAGGCAGCGCAAATGATCTATCACCTGCGCCAGTGGTTGCTTCCCGCTCAAAGAATCCTGACTGCCAGACATGATTTCACCTCCAGGGTTAGCGTTGGTGCGGTTGTTGTAAATAGTCGCTGAGGATGCCAAACAACTCCTGCCGATAGCGTTCGCTTTCATTGACCAATTGATGACGGGCTCCAGCGATAATTTGTAATCGATGCACCGGCAGCTTGGCCTGAATCAGGGGTATATTGAAACGCCAATCGACCGTAGTGTCGGCATCGCCCTGCACTAACAACACCGGCGTAGACTTGGGTGCAAAAGAGACAAAGTCTTTGACCCACCGCTTCATTGCCCCTACCCAGGGCACCGACACAATCCTGGCTTGTAGAGGATCCCTCTCCGCCAGAAAGCGATTGAAGTTTTCATCGTGACTACTGGCAGCGAATGCGCGGTCGATCTGGGAGACAAAAGCACTTAGTAACATATGCGCCAGATTCACCCAGGCCCAGCGGTGGGCTCGGATCAGGGGCGCCAACAGCATCACTTTTTCGAAATCTTGCGATTCGAAGCGCCATAAATGATTCAGGATCACCGCTCCACCGGTGCTCTGGCCGATCAGGTGCCAGGGCCGGGGTAACAACTTACCCATCGATTGAACCAATCGCTCCAGGGCATTGGCGTAAGCGTCAAACGAGTCGATGACTGCGAGGGCGCCGGTACTGAGCCCGTGGCCGGGGAGGTCAAAGGCCACCACCGCGAGCCCCGACTGCAGGGCAAAGCGAATGACATGGCCATAAAGCCCAACATGGTCGTAGTAACCATGCACTAAAAACAGGGCACCCCTGGCCTCCTGCGGCAGCCAGTAGTGAGTGGCAAGGCGGTAATCTTCCACGTCGAGCACACCAAAACCATGGCACAGGCCCGTCATTTCAGCGGCAAAATTAATACCGTAGAAATCCAGATATTGCTGCGCCAAGGGGTTTGCCTGGAAGTCGCCATCCAATTCGGGCACAAAGGCAAGTGCCGGCAGTTGTTCACGCAGTTGACTGAGATGTTCCCTTTTCATCGTATGAAGAAGCCGGGCATAAAAAAGGCGGAATCAAATCCGCCTTTTTTTAGCGCCGGCTCAGTTGACCCTCGCATCCAGTTCACCGCTGGAATAGCGGCTGAACATGGCTTCCAGGCCGAAGGGCGTAATTTTATCAGCGTTGCCGGCGGTACCAAAGGCTTCATAGCGCGCCACACAGATATCTCTCATTGCGGCGACGGTTTCCTTCAGGTATTTGCGTGGATCGAACTCCGATTTGTTTTGGGATAGAAAGCGGCGTACAGCTCCGGTCGAGGCCAGACGCAGATCGGTATCGATATTGACCTTGCGCACACCGTGCTTGATACCTTCGCAAATCTGCTCTACCGGTACACCGTAGGTCTCCGGAATCTCACCACCGTACTCATTGATCACCGCCAACCACTCCTGGGGCACCGACGAAGAACCGTGCATCACCAAGTGGGTGTTGGGGATACGGGCGTGAATTTCCTTGATCCGGTCGATGGCGAGAATGTCACCGGTGGGTGGGCGTGTGAATTTGTATGCACCGTGGGAAGTACCGCAAGCGATGGCCAGCGCATCAACATTGGTTTTGTTGACGAAATCGGCCGCCTCCTCCGGGTCGGTCAACATCTGCTCATGAGTCAACTTACCTTCGGCGCCAACACCGTCTTCCTCACCGGCCTCGCCGGTTTCCAGGGAACCCAGGCAACCCAGCTCTCCCTCTACGGAAACACCGCAGGCGTGGGCCATCTCCACCGTGCGACGGGTAACATCGACATTGTACTCGTAGCTGGCAGGCGTTTTACCGTCTTCCCCCAGGGAGCCGTCCATCATCACAGAACTGAAACCCAACTGGATGGAGCGCTGGCACACGGATGGGGAGGTACCGTGGTCCTGGTGCATACACACCGGAATATGGGGAAACTCCTCGATAGCGGCCAGAATCAGGTGGCGCAGAAAGGGCGCACCCGCATACTTGCGTGCGCCGGCGGAGGCCTGCACGATCACCGGTGAATTGGTCTGGTCCGCCGCCTCCATAATGGCGCGCATTTGCTCCAGGTTGTTTACATTAAAGGCTGGCACCCCATAGCCGTTTTCAGCGGCGTGGTCCAACAGTTGACGCATGCTAATCAGAGCCATAATCCTAATCCTGTCTTGTCTTCTTATAGCGGCCCGCGCCAAACCGCGATTTCGCGCAGGCCGCAGATCTGTAAAATTTAACGATTAATCGTCGGCACGCGCTTCCAGCACGGCAACTGCCGGCAGGACTTTACCCTCGACATATTCGAGGAAGGCGCCACCACCCGTAGAGATATAAGACACCTTATCAGCGATGTCGTATTTGTCCACCGCGGCCAGGGTGTCGCCACCTCCGGCAATGGAGAAGCCGTCGCTGTCGGCAATGGCCTTGGACACAGCCTGGGTACCGGCGCCAAACTGGTCGAATTCAAACACGCCCACTGGACCGTTCCAGATAATGGTCTTGGCTTTGGCCAAAATTCCGGCCAGCTCCCGGGCCGACTCGGGACCGATATCAAAAATCATATCGTCGTCCACCACCGCATCCGCAGACTTAAGTTCGGCAGCCGCCGTTTCCGAGAATTCCTTACCGGTCACCACATCACTGGGCACGGGGATATCACATCTTGCCATCAATGCCTTGGCATTGGGGATCAGGTCCTTCTCGTAGAGGGACTTGCCAACCGGCTTACCGGCAGCCGCCAGGAAAGTATTGGCGATACCTCCCCCGACTATCAGCTGATCCACCTTGTCGGACAGGGTTTCCAGCACCGTTAATTTAGTGGACACCTTGGAGCCGCCGACAATGGCCACCATGGGCCGAGCGGGATTGGCGAGGGCTTTTTCCAGCGCATCCAATTCGTTGGCCAACAGGGGGCCAGCACAGGCAACGGGAGCGAACCGGGCCACACCGTGGGTGGAAGCCTGGGCTCGGTGGGCGGTGCCAAAGGCATCCATTACGAATACATCGCAGAGAGCAGCGTAAGCCTTGGCCAGGCTTTCTTCATCCTTTTTCTCTCCTGGGTTGAATCGCACATTCTCCAGCAGTGCCAATTCACCCTCCTGCAGATCGATTCCCCCTTGCCAGTCCTTAATCACCGGGACTTGGCGACCCAGCAACTGCCCCAAATGGTCGGCCACTGGCTTCAGTGAAAACTCCTCGGCATACTCGCCTTCGGTGGGACGACCCAGGTGGGACATTACCATCACCCTGGCCCCGGCCTTGAGCGCCCGCTCGATGGTGGGCAGCGCAGCGCGGATACGGGCGTCGGATGTGACCACACCGTCTTTGACGGGGACGTTGAGATCTTCGCGAATCAGCACCCGCTTTCCCGCGAGATCCAGTTCAGTCATCAACTTAACAGCCATGGAGGTTTCCTCTTACAACACTCAAATTAAAATAGATTAAAACTTTTGCGCCCAGGCAGTGGCCACATCCACCATTCGGTTGGCATAACCCCACTCATTGTCAAACCAGATCAGCACCTTCACCAGGCGCTGGCCTGCAACCCGTGTTTGGCCTGCATCGACAATACCCGAGCGGGCATCGTGGTTAAAGTCACAGGAGGCCAGCAGCTCTTCGGTATAGCCGATCACGCCGTCAAAGCGGTTACCGGCCGCCTGCCTAAGCGTCTGGTTAACCCGATCGACGCTGGTATCCCTGGCCACCACCACTGACAGATCAATGGCCGATACATTGACTGTGGGCACACGCATGGCCTGGGCCTCGAAACGTCCTGCCAGTTCCGGCAGCAGGCGATCGATTCCCCGGGCCAACCCGGTGTCCACCGGGATAATGGACTGGAATACCGAACGGGTCTTGCGCAAGTCGGTATGGTGGTAAGCGTCGATCACCGGCTGGTCGTTCATGGCCGAATGAATGGTGGTAATCACCCCACTCTCGACGCCGAAAGCGTCGTGCAGTGCCTGGATAATGGGCACGCTGCAATTGGTTGTGCAGGAGGCGTTGGACACGATGGTCTCGCGCCCGGTGAGCTCACGGTGGTTAACACCATAGACGATAGTGGCATCCACATCCGACTGGGCCGGTTGGGAAAAAAGCACCCGCTTACCGCCACCGTATATGTGCTGTTGGGCGGTGGCGCGGTCGCTGAACGTGCCGGTGCACTCCACCACCATATCCACCTGCAGATCGGACCAGGGCAGATCCGCTATATGCTCGCGGTGCAGAATCCGGATGGCATCGCCATTGACGGTGAGACAATCGTGCTCCACCGACACCTCCCCCGGGAAACGCCCGTGGGTGGAATCGTACTTCGTCAGATGGGCGATGGTCCTGCAATCGGCCAATTCGTTAATAGCCACCACCTGCAATTGATCCCGCGCGCCCGATTCATAGAGCGCGCGCAACACGCAACGGCCGATACGACCGTAACCATTGATGGCTATGCGGGTGGCCATGAGCCGGACCTCTGAAAAATCAGATTAATCAAGCAGCTCTTCGGCTGTTTCCACAACATTGTCGACGGTAAAACCGAAATGTTGCATCAATTCGCCGCCGGGAGCAGATTCGCCAAACGTGGACATACCGACAATGCGGCCGTCGAGGCCAACATACTTGTACCAGAAGTCCTGGTGCAAGGCTTCAATTGCCACCCGTGCAGTCACCGCCAGGGGCAGCACACTCTCTTTATAGTCCGCTTCCTGTTGCTCGAAAACCTCGGCGCAGGGCATGGACACCACCCGCACCCGTTTGCCTTTGTCGCTGAGCTGTTCGGCGGCGGACATGGCCAACTCCACCTCAGAGCCGGTTGCAATCAGAATCAGCTCCGGTTCGCCGTCGCTGTCTTTAAGGACATAGGCACCACGGGCGATAGCGGCCACCTGCTCTTCCGAGCGCGGCTGCGGGGTTAATCCCTGGCGGGAAAACACCAGGGCACTGGGACCTTCACGACGCTCGATGGCGTGTTTCCAGCACACCGCCGATTCGACGGTGTCACAGGGACGCCAGGTGTTGAGGTTGGGGGTTGCGCGCAGGGCGATCAGTTGTTCAACCGGCTGGTGGGTGGGTCCGTCTTCCCCCAGGCCTATGGAGTCGTGAGTATATACAAAAATGCTTTGCTGCTTCATCAACGCAGCCATGCGGACAGCGTTGCGGGCGTATTCCATAAACATCAGGAATGTAGCGCCGTAATTGACGAAACCGCCGTGCAAGGCGATACCGTTCATAATGGCACTCATGCCGAATTCGCGCACCCCGTAAAACAGGTAGTTACCGCTGGCGTCGTCCTTGCTGACACCCTTGGATCCCGACCAGAGTGTGAGGTTGGAGCCGGCCAAGTCGGCTGACCCGCCCAACAACTCCGGCAACAGCGGTCCAAAAGCATTGAGGCAATTCTGGGAAGCCTTGCGCGAGGCCACTTTTTCCATGTTCTCCTGGCATTCCCGGACATAGGCTTCAGCCTTCTCACTGAAATCGGCCGGCAACTCTCCCCTGAGCACCCGACGCTCAAATTCGGCAGCCAACTCCGGATAAGCAACCTTGTAGGCCGCCAGGCGTTCGTTCCAGTCACTCTCCGCATCCGCGCCCGCCTGCTCGGCGTTCCAGCCGGCGTAGATCTCTTCGGGTATCACAAAAGGCTCGTGCTCCCAGCCCAGTGTCTTGCGCACCAGGGCAATCTCTGCCTCACCCAGGGGGGCACCATGGCAGTCTTCCTTACCCTGCTTGTTGGGGGAGCCAAAACCGATGACGGTCTTGCAGCAAATCAGGGTCGGCCGCTCATTGTCCTCGCGGGCGTTTTCGATGGCAGCGCGAATGGCGTTGCTATCATGTCCGTCAACGCTGGCAATCACCTGCCAGCCGTAGGCTTCAAAGCGTTTTGGCGTATTATCGGTAAACCAGCCCTCCACCTCTCCATCAATGGATATGCCGTTGTCGTCATAGAAAGCAATCAGCTTGCCCAGGCCCTGTGTGCCGGCCAGCGAAGCTGCCTCGTGGGAGATACCCTCCATCAGGCAGCCATCACCAAGGAAACAGTAGGTATAGTGGTCGACGACAGCGTGGCCGTCGCGGTTGAACTGGGCCGCCAGGATTTTCTCCGCCATGGCCATACCCACGGCATTGGTGAGGCCCTGACCCAGTGGACCGGTAGTGGTTTCCACACCCGGGGCATAACCGTACTCCGGGTGGCCCGGCGTCTTGGCATGCAACTGCCGGAAGTTCTGCAACTCGCCCATGGGCAGGTCGTACCCGCTCAGGTGCAGCAGCGAGTACAGCAACATGGAACCGTGGCCGTTGGAGAGCACAAATCGGTCGCGGTCCGCCCAGTTGGGGTTCTTGGGATTGTGTTTGAGGTAATCGTTCCAAAGTACCTCGGCGATGTCCGCCATTCCCATTGGGGCACCCGGGTGACCACTTTTGGCTTTCTGGACAGCGTCCATACTCAGGGCACGGACGGCATTGGCAAGTTCGGTGCGGGAAGGCATGGGCTCGAGGCTCCTTTTTAAAAACTGGATATTCAAAACCAGCCACTGTGGCTGGCCGGGTCTTGCGCCAAAAAGGGCGCTATTTTCTCGCACCTTGGCCGCCGGCGTAAAGCGAACATCCGCCAGATTGCGCCAGAAAAGTCCAAAAACGGGTAAAAATCTCCTCCCACCGGTAAAAGCGCCCCAAAACCCATATCAAAAAATTTTGATATGGGTTTGCCATCACCTTCCGCCGCTGCTAGACTCACCCCCATGTTATCGACCCCAGCTGTCGCCGAAACGACGATTGAAGAAACCTCCCAGTTACAGACACTGGCCGCCCAGCTCAAAGCGGCAGGTGACCCCCTGCGACTGGAAGTACTGCGGGTGCTGGCCAAGAACTCTTATGGCGTGCTGGAGCTGTGCAGCATCTTCGAGATCAAGCAGTCCGGAATGAGCCACCACCTGAAGGTTCTGGCCAATGCCGGACTGGTGGCCTCGCGCAGGGAGGGAAATTCCATCTTTTATCGCCGGGCTCACCTGCAGCCGGGAGAGGATCTGGCGGAACTGCGGCAACAACTGTTTGCCACCCTGGATCGTCAGCGCCTGCCAGCAGAGGTGGAGGCGCGGGAGGAAAAAGTACAGGCCGAGCGTGCGCTGGCGTCACAGGCATTTTTTGCCGATAACGCCGACAAGTTTCGCGAGCAGCAGGACCTGATCGCCAGTTACCCGATTTACGGCGAGCAGGTACGGCAGATTCTGGAGGAGACCCCTCTGGCCAACCACCAGCGCGCACTGGAAATTGGCCCCGGGGAAGGCGAGTTTTTGCAGGAACTGGCTTCCCGCTTCGAGGAAGTGGTCGCACTCGACAATGCACCGGAAATGCTGCGCAAGGCTGAGGCCTATGTCGCTAACCTTGACCTCGACAATGTCCGCCTGCTCCCGGGGGATACCATCGTGGCCAGGCAGGAGCAGATACTGAGCGACTGCATCGTGGTAAATATGGTACTGCACCACACGCCTTCGCCTTCGGAAATATTTCAGGATCTGGGCGCGGTATTGAAGCCCGGCGGAGCCCTGCTGGTCACCGACCTTTGTCGCCACGACCAGGGTTGGGCCAAGGATGCCTGTGGCGATCTCTGGCAGGGCTTCGATCCTGAGGATTTCAGCCGCTGGGCTGAAGCCGCTGGCCTTGAAGAAGGCCAGAGCACCTATTTCGCGTTGCGCAACGGCTTCCAGATACAGATACGACAATTTTTTAAACCCCAACCCTGAAGATCAGGGGTTTAACCCTTTACACGTAGCCAAGAGAGGAGACCTCTAACCATGGCCGACTATTCCATCTTTACCTCGGAGTCCGTCTCCGAAGGCCATCCCGATAAAATGGCCGATCAAATTTCCGATGCCATTCTCGATGCCATCCTGGCCGACGATGTCAATGCCCGCGTGGCGGTGGAGACAATGGTCAAGACCGGCATGGCCGTGGTGGCCGGCGAGGTTCGCACCTCCACCTATATCGACCTTGAGGACCTGATCCGCGAGGTCATCCTGGACATCGGTTACAACTCCAGCGATGTGGGTTTTGACGGCGCCTCCTGTGCGGTACTCAACGCCATTGGCAAGCAGTCCTCCGATATCGCCATGGGCGTCGACGAGAACGATGACAAGGACTTGGGCGCTGGCGACCAGGGCCTGATGTTCGGCTACGCCACCAACGAGACCGAAGTATTGATGCCCGCCCCCATTTATTACTCCCACCGGCTGGTGGAGCGCCAGGCCTATCTGCGCAAGCATAACGTATTGCCCTGGCTGCGCCCTGATGCCAAAAGCCAGGTGAGCCTGCGCTATGAAAACGGCAAGCCCGTGGCCGTGGATGCAGTGGTACTTTCCACCCAGCACGATCCCGATATCTCTCTCAGCGACCTTCGCGAGGCGGTACTGGAGGAAATCATCAAGCCGGTTCTGCCGGCGGAGTGGCTTCACGACGACACCCTTTACCATATCAATCCCACCGGCAATTTTGTGATCGGTGGCCCCGTGGGTGACTGCGGTCTTACCGGACGCAAGATTATTGTCGACACCTACGGCGGTATGGCCCGCCACGGCGGTGGTGCATTCTCCGGCAAGGATCCCTCCAAGGTTGACCGCTCAGCAGCCTACGCCGGTCGCTATGTGGCGAAGAATATTGTCGCCGCGGGCCTTGCCGATCGCTGCGAGATCCAGGTTTCCTACGCCATCGGTGTTGCCGAGCCAACCTCCATCTCCGTTAACACCTTCGGCAGCGGCAAGCTCAGTGACGATAAAATTGTGGAGCTGGTACGTGAAAACTTCGACCTGCGCCCACGCGGCCTGATCGAGATGCTGGATCTGAAGCGGCCCATCTACCGCTCTACTGCCGCCTATGGCCACTTTGGTCGGGAAGAGCCGGACTTTACCTGGGAGAAGACCGACAAGGCCGAGATCCTTAAAGCCGCGATGTAAACGACAATCCGCGGCTCCCGTCTTGGGGCACTTCGCCCCAATAGACGTTTAACGTTTAAGAGCACGCTCAAAGCGAGCGATGCTCACACAAGATTTAGGAACATACCATGACTGCAGTAGAAAACTTTACCGACTACAAAGTGGCGGATATCGCCCTGGCCGAGTGGGGCCGTAAAGAGATTGAGATCGCCGAGGGGGAAATGCCCGCGCTGATGGCGCTGCGTCGCAAATACAAGGATTCCCAACCCCTGGCCGGCGCCAAAATTATGGGTTGCATCCATATGACCATCCAGACCGCAGTACTGATCGAAACCCTGATCGAGCTGGGTGCCGAGGTGCGCTGGTCCTCCTGTAACATCTTCTCCACCCAGGATCACGCCGCTGCCGCCATAGCCGCGGCGGGCATTCCCGTGTTCGCATGGAAGGGTGAGACCGAGGAGGAGTTTTTCTGGTGTATCGAGCAGACGATCCTCAACAAGGGCGAAGTCTGGGATGCCAATATGATTCTCGACGACGGTGGCGACCTCACCGAGATGGTGCACAGCAAGTTTCCCGCCATGCTCGACCGAATTCACGGCATCAGCGAGGAGACAACCACCGGTGTACACCGCTTGCTGGAGATGATGGAAAAAGGCGAACTGAAAGTGCCCGCCATTAACGTCAACGACTCCGTGACCAAATCCAAGAACGACAACAAGTATGGCTGTCGCCACAGTCTCAACGACGCCATCAAACGCGGCACAGACCATCTGATGGCAGGTAAGAAAGCCCTGGTTGTGGGTTACGGAGATGTGGGCAAAGGCTCCGCCGCCTCCCTGCGCCAGGAAGGTATGATTGTGAAGGTCAGCGAAATCGACCCCATCTGCGCCATGCAGGCCTGCATGGACGGTTTTGAAGTGGTGTCGCCTTATAACAACGGCATCAACACCGGTAAGGTGGAAGATATCAATGCCGAATTACTCGGCACCACCGATCTGGTGGTCACCACCACCGGTAACGTCAATGTCTGCGACGCCCCCATGCTACAAACGCTGAAGAACGGTGCTGTGGTCTGCAATATCGGCCACTTTGACAGCGAGATCGACACTCAGTTTATGCGCGATAACTACGAGTGGGATGAGGTCAAGCCGCAGGTGCACAAGGTGTACCGCGATAAAGCAACCAATGACCACCTGATTCTTCTGTCCGAGGGACGCCTGGTGAACCTGGGCAATGCCACCGGTCACCCCTCACGGATTATGGACGGTTCCTTCGCCAACCAGGTGCTGGCGCAGATCTATCTGTACGAAGCCAAATTTGCCGAGCTGCCGACAGCGGAGAAGGCTAACGGCCTCTACGTCAAGGTGCTGCCTAAAAAGCTGGATGAGGAAGTGGCCCAGGATATGGTTGACGGCTTTGGCGGCGTGATCACAAAGCTGACCCAAGAGCAGGCTGACTATATCAACGTGCCGGTGGAAGGTCCGTTTAAAGTCGATAGCTATAAGTATTAATTAGCTGCAAGCTGTAAGCTGTAAGCTGTAAGCTGCAAGCTGTAAGCTGTAAGCTGCAGGCTGCAAGTGTTAAGCCCCTAACTTTTCGCTTGTAGCTTGATGCTTGAAGCTTGAAGCTTGAAGCTTCAAGCTTACCGCCAAATCACAGGTTTTCCAATGAACGATCAAGATATTCAGATCAGTTTTGAGTTTTTTCCGCCCAAGACCGAAGCGGGCCGAAACAAACTGATTCAGGTGCGAGACATACTCCGGGAATTCGCTCCCGGTTATTTCTCGGTAACTTACGGCGCCGGTGGCTCCACGCGCGACAACACCAAAGGTATTGTCGCGCAGTTCCGAAAGGACAATATCAATGTCGCCCCCCACCTGTCGTTTGGTGGCGATTCCGAAGAAACCATTCTTGCGCTCCTGCAGGACTATAAGAATGCCGGCATTAATCGCCTGGTTGCATTACGTGGCGACATGCCGTCTGGCATGGGCGCACAAAAGCCCGTTTACGCCAATGAACTGGTAAAATTCGTGCGTAAACATTTTGGCGATCACTTTAATATTAAAGTGGCGGCTTACCCGGAAATACACCCGGAAGCCAAAAGCTATGACGACGACATTCGCTACTTGAAGGGTAAATTCGACGCTGGTGCGAATGAAGCGCTTACCCAGTACTTTTACAACCCGGACGCCTTTTTCTTTTTTATGGACCAGTGCCATAGCGCCGGTATCGACAAGCCCATTTATCCGGGCATTATGCCGATCATCAACTACAAGAACCTGGCCCGCTTCTCCGCCAATTGCGGTGCGGAAATTCCCCGCTGGCTGGCAAAGAAACTGGAAGGGTTTGGAGATGATCTGGAAAGTCTGCAGGCCTTCGGTATTGATTTGATCACCGAGCTTTGTGAAACGCTGTTGGAAAACGGTGTGCCGGGATTGCACTTCTACACCATGAACCAGGCAGAACCCTGTGCAACTATTTGTCGCAACTTGGGGTTGGTTCCAGTAGAAGAACAAGCCGTTTAGCCCGTTAAATTATCTGTCGTATTAGACCGTGAAACTGTATCGAGAATTCATGGTGTTGCCGTCGCGTGTGCTCACTCTACTGTGGGCACGCGCCACCCTGCGTATCCAAGACCGTATTGTGGTCCGCCCTGAATTCTTTTGGCTCGATAGGCCGATCTTGAAATCGTGTGATGGGATATAGTAAAAACACCCAATCAATCCAATCAACCCCACCCCATATGCGCATTCCCAGAATCCACACCGAACAAATCCTGTCACCCCAGCAAGCCCTGCAACTGGAAGAAAGTCCTTCCCGCCACCTGAGCAGGGTCTTACGTATGGACACAGGTCGCGAACTGATATTGTTCAATGGCCGGGGCGGGGAATACAGAGCAACGATCACAGCGGTCAACAAGAAATATGTCGAAGTCCACGTGCAAGATTTCAGTGACGTCGACCGCCAATCGCCGCTGGAGATCAACTTGGGCATCGGCATCTCCCGTGGAGAACGTTTCGACTGGGTTTTGCAAAAGGCCACCGAGCTGGGCGTCACTTGCATCACACCACTGCTGACCGAACGCACCGAAGTCAAACTCAACGGCGACAGGTTGCAGAAAAAGATCCAGCATTGGCGGCAAATTGCCATCAGCGCCTGCGAACAATGCCAGCGCAATCGACTGCCGGGGATCACCCCACCACAAAGACTCGACATTTGGTTAAGCGAAGCCGCACAAAACACCGGACTAAAACTGGTCTTGCACCACCGTAGCGAGCAGTCGCTGGCGGAACACCAAAGTCCTGAACAAGTAACGCTCCTGATTGGACCCGAGGGCGGGCTCAGCGAAGCTGAAATTCAGACAGCGGAGCAGCAAGGTTTTTCAGCCCTTACCCTGGGACCACGAGTATTGAGAACTGAAACCGCACCCGTGGTGGCACTAAGCGTGTTGCAATATCTATGGGGGGATATCTAGGTGTTTGACTGTTTCAACGATGTTTAGCTAATACAACTCTTAATTTATACAACTCTTAATTTATACAACTCCGGCGATAATCCAAATAGGCATGTTCCAGCGCCGCCACATCCGGAATCACGGCAACTTCCCCCGCCAGGGACACATGCATCAGCTCAAACGGTTTTTTCCGGGCATCCTCAATCGTGGAAATTTCCTCTTCCACCACACGAGCCATACGCGGTATCCCCTGGGTCAATACACCGATAAAGGGCAAATCATCGCTCACGCCGGTATTGTTAAACACTGCCACCCGGGAATGCCCCTGCACCTCGGGTTTGATTTCTCCGTTAATATCCTCAAAAGAGAGTAAGGGCACCTTCTGATCACGCCACAAAAAGTGGCCTAGAAACCAGCTGGGCGCATCTGCTTCGGGTTCCACCCGGGTATAGGAGGCCATTTCCGCGACCGACACCGTGGGCACTATCAGCGTACGCCCTCCCAGTGGAATCAATAAACTCGGCACTTCTTCAACGTTTGTAGTTTCAATTGCCTGTGGCAGATTGCCGGACACCAGCTTACCCTCTTCTTCATTAACGCTTGCAGTCTCGGACAGCTACCGAACCGCGTTTGCATTACACCTGGACCAAAATACCGCGCGGTCAGCCGTCCTCTTCGCCCAGCAATTCGCGAATATTCGCCAACAGAGCGTCTTCCTGGTAGGGCTTACCCATATACTTGTTGACTCCCAGACTCAGGGCGCGATCACGGTGTTTATCACCCGTGCGCGATGTAATCATGATAATGGGAATGCCCTTCAAGCGACTGCTGCTTCGCATATTTTTTGCCACCTCGAAACCATCCATGCGCGGCATTTCGATATCAAGCAACATGATATCCGGTAACTTTTCCTGCAGTTGCAACAGCGCATCGGCACCATCTTTGGCGGTCACCACATTGTAACCCTCGCGCTCAAGAAAACGGCTGGTGACCTTGCGCACGGTTACAGAATCATCCACCACCATTACGGTTTTTTCGTCTACAGTTTCGGTTTCCGGACGCGACAGTGGCACAACGTGCGGCTGATGACTGACCATGGCGACGTCTTTGCGGATCATGGCATGGGGGTCGAGAATCACCACCACACTACCGTCACCCATAACCGTGGCACCCGACAACCCCTGTACAGTACTAAACTGCGGCCCCAGGGTTTTCACCACAATCTCCCGGCTGCCCATAAGCGCATCCACCTGCAGTGCAACGGTGTGTTCGGCACTGCGCACCAGGACCACAGGCATCGGCAACACCTGCCCCTCAAGCTTCGGACGGGCGTCGCTGTAGAGCATGTTGCCGAGATAACGAACCAGGTAGTTTTCCCCCGCGTACTCGAAACTGGCCTGGGGGTCGCTGTAATAGTGCTCCAACTCGAAGGGGCTGACGCGTACGATACCTTCGATGCTATTGAGAGGAATGGCGTAGCGGTCTTCGCCAATTCTCACCATCAGGGCGCGGTTAACCGACACGGTAAACGGCAGCCGCACCACAAATTCCGTACCCTCTCCCAGGCGGGAGTTGATAAACATGGCACCGCCGAGCTGTTTGATCTCCGAGTGCACCACGTCCAGTCCCACCCCGCGACCGGAAATCTGCGTCACCTGTGCGGCGGTAGAAAAGCCGGCGTGAAGAATAAACTGCATAATATCGTGGTCGGACAGCTTGGCATCTGGCGCCATCAGGCCGCGCTCGATAGCTTTATCCCGCACCCGCTCCAGGTTGATGCCACGACCGTCATCCACCAGGCGCAAAAGCACGTCGCCACCTTCGCGTCCGAGGCTGAGCGATATACGCCCCACGGCGGGTTTGCCAGCCGCGGCCCGCTCTTCGCCATTTTCGATACCGTGATCCACCGCGTTACGCAACATATGCTCAAGGGGGGCGACCATACGCTCCAACACTGAGCGGTCGAGTTCCCCCTCTACATTGTCCAGTTCAAAACTGACCTGTTTACCCAGCTCACCCGAAACCTGGCGTACGATGCGACGCAAGCGAGGCACCAGACGCGAAAAGGGCACCATGCGCGAGCGCATCAGCCCTTCCTGCAAGTCGGTGTTAATGCGCGATTGCTGCAGCAACAGGGTTTCAGCGTCACGGGTTTTATCAATCAGGGTTGACTTCAAATCCAGCAAGTCAGAAGCGGATTCAGTCAGGGAGCGGGATAGCTGCTGCAACTGGGAGTAGCGGTCCATTTCCAGCGGATCGAATTCGTCGTGTTCCGCCATCTGCTCCTGACGGAACAACACCTGGGCTTCGGTCTCGATATCCAGACGTCGCAACTGCTCCTGCAAGCGTTTGATGGTGGCATCCATTTCATCGATGGCAAAACCCAGTTCGCTTATCTGTTCCTCCATGCGACCGCGACTGATTGAGGTCTCACCGGCGAGATTGACCAACTCCTCCAACAATTCCGCCGATACCTTAACCACTTCCTGAGGTCCGCTGCGCTTGGCGGCCAGGGCAGCGGCATTTTGGGCACCCGCCAGGGTAGTGGTGACTTCGGGACCTGCCGGTAGCTGCGGTTTGCCATTAAAGGCGGCATCAGGCGCCTTGGATTTGGGCGCCTGGGGTTTGGGAGAAAAAGGCAGGATATCAGCAGAGGTTGACTGGCCGGCGGGAGCCGCATTCGATTCACTGGCCTCCCGGGGTTCCGTCTCGGTGTCATCCGCCGCCACTTGCAACTTGGACTCGTCAGGCACGTCAATTATCTCGCCCATGCCCTCGGGATTCTCGCCCGCCACTTTGGCCTTGACCTTGTCGACGCTGTTAAGCAAACGGTCCTGATACTGATGCAGAGCCGCAAAGAAAGTTGAATCCAGCGCATGGTCGTCTTCGTGATTGATCACGTAGGTTTCGCACTCGTGGGCCAACTGTCCCAGTCCCATCAGACCGGCCAGGCGAGCGCCCCCTTTCAGAGTATGCAGGGCGCGCTTAAGCGCTTCGATGCTCTCGCGACCCTTATCGGCTGTAGACCATCCATCAATGGCGCTATCGATTTCTTCCAGGAGTTCATCGGCCTCCTCGATAAAAATCTCGACAATCTCCGTATCCAGTTCATCCGCTGCGCTCGACTCTGTCAAAGTCTCCGCCACAGAAGCTGCCTCCGGTTCCTCTTCGGCCGGCTCGATCGCCTCTTCCACTTCACTCTCTGCAGTTCCGGGGGACTGATCGGCCTCCGGTGCTGGTTCGGTTTCCTGCTCGTTTACAGCTTCGACCGTATGCTCGCTATCACCGATTTTCGCTTCCAGATCGGGCAGGACCAACTCCTCTTCCGCGGCGAGATCGCCAAGAGCTTGCTCCAACTCCGCTTCGTCGAACTCTAGTAGGTCCTCAACAAATTCCGCGCCCTCCAGGCCATCGACATCCGCGAAGCCTTCAAACCCTTCACTTTCGCCAGCAACTCCGGCTTCGGCTTCGGCTTCGGCTTCGGCTTCGGCTTCGGCTTCGGCTTCGGCTTCGGCTTCGGCTTCCAGTGTAACGCCCGGTGCAAGCAGGGCTGTCAAGGGATCTGCAATATGGGCGGACAATTCAGAGAGATTCTGTCCCGCAGCGATTGCATCGACCATATCCAGCAGGGCGTTATGCGCATTCGTCAACAACTCGCATAGACTGTCGGAATAGCCGCGCTCGCCCGCTTCAATGCCTTCGTACAGGTTGCGCAGCTGGCCACTCAAATCAGCCATGACCGGCAGGTTGGCGTGTTCCGCCCCTCGCTCCAGGGTCGACAGCTCATCCCGAAGCGGTGACAGTGCCGCGATATCCCCGGGTTGTGCTCTCCAGCGCTGGAGAATGTTTTCCGCTTCCAGCAGCAAATCCATTTCCTCGGCCATAAAAATGGACAGAAGCTCTGGATCGACCTTTTTCTGGGCAGGGTCCTGAGCTTGCTGTTGCCGAATCAGGGTTCCTATGGAAAGTTCTTTCAGCTCGTCGACGCGCGCGATAAATTGTCCCAGGCGGGGCAGTTCCACCTCAGCACCGGATTCAATCTGCTCCAGGGCCAATCGGGTATAGGCAGCACCATCTTTTATCAGCTGCAGAATATCCTCGTCGATATTGACCTGGTAGGTGCGCAGCTCCTTAACGAATCGCTCCAACGGAGTGGCCAACTCGGCAATGGGCCTGACATCAGCCATATGCGCACTGCCCTTGAGCGTGTGCAGGGCGCGCTGCATTGGATCGCTCGGAGGCGTGAACAGGGGTTTGGCCTCCTCCATCTCGGCAATAAAGCTTTCGATCACACTGAGGTGGGAAATGGCCTCAGACCCAAAAATTTCCCACAGAATCCGATCCTGTTCCTCATCTTCCAAAGCTGCCAGGCTGGCTTCGTGCGCCGCAGTTGCAGCCTCCGATTCGTGTTGAGCTGCTGTCCCCGTACCGGTCTCTTCCGCGGGGGCCTCGACCTCTGCCAGGTCCAACAGAGGCTCAGGAATATTGCCCTTGGCCAGTTCTTCGGCCCAGGCTTGATACTGTTGGGTCATGCCTGGTTCCGGATTGGGAGCCTTGTTTTTGAAGGCCTCGATCAAATCCGGTAACAACACCCGCACCCGTTCAATCAGATTGACGTGAGCTGGACCGGGCGACACAGTGCCATCGATTACCCGGTTGAGCATGTTTTCTACCGACCAGGCCAGCTCGCCGATATCCAGCGCCTGCACCATACGGCCACTTCCCTTGAGGGTATGGAAAGCGCGACGGATCTCAACCAGATCGTCTTCCAGAGTGAGATCCTGGACCCATTTGGGAAAGAACTCGTTTATGGTTTCTGTAACTTCCTCAGCCTCTTCGATAAAGATATCCAGGATCTCTTCATCGATCTCATCGCTTTCAGTGTCATCGGCATCATCAACCGAGGTCGGTTCCGCGGCTGTCACTGTGTCGGCATGGATCGGCGATTGTGGCTGGTCGTCACCGGTCGCTACGGTCTCTTGTACTACTGGTTCCGGCTCTGTCGACATTTCTGTCAAGACAGGGGGCGGGGTTTCCACCTGATTGCCGTCGGAATCCAGGTCAGGGCCTTCTACTGGCACCTTCTGCTCACCGGCTGTCGACTCAACCCCCGGTTCACTTGTGTCCTGCGAGGTTCCCTCACTCTCAGTAGCTGCCGTCTCGGGAGTGGTACTAATTTCGAGTGATTTCTCGACGGGCGTTTTCACCTCTCCCAAGACACTGTAGCCCAGAGCCTCGACACTGTCTTCGGCGACGCCGAGCACCAGTTCGTCTTCCTCTTCCCGGTCGCCACTCAAGCGTTCAAGGTAATATTCGACACTGGTGATTGCGTCTGCCAGGGTGTCCAGAGCGGACCAGTCAGGCGTGAGTTCGCTGTTAAGCAGTTGTTCCTCAACGTAGTCTGAGCAGGCGGCAATAATACGCGCCGGACGCTGCAATGGCAGCATCTCCAGGCCACCGCGAATCTCGCTGAGCAGTTGGGGAACTGCGACCAGATGGCTGCGATCCCACTGAGAGGCGATATACTCAACAATGGCGTCCTTTGCTTTCTCCAGCCCGTGACGGGACTCCCGCAATACCGTTGCCTGTGCGCGATCGATATGAGGATTGCGGGGAGATGCGGTTGACGACTGATTGACGCCGCTGGCAAGGACATCGAGGCTGGCTTCTATGTCGATAATATGGCTGGCGACACTTAGCAACAGATCGTCACTCAGTCCATCCTTACTGGCCGCGGCCTGCTCAAGCGCCGCCGTCTGCTCGACGACCTGCTTGCGCAGGTGAGCCATTCCCAATACCGCCATGGTGTCTGCAACACGTTTCAGGATCGGCAGGGCCTCATGAAGGCCCGCCTCGCTATCGCGACCCGTGAGGCAAACATCCAGCGCGCGCTTGACTGCCTCCATCTCATCCTTCAGAGCCGTCACCACCGAGCGTATGGCATCCGGGTCCGGAGCCGCCATCAAGGCATCGGCCTGCACACTTTCCTGGTTCGGCAGGGCACCGGCGAGGCTGTAGGTCTCCTGAATCCGTGTCAGGTGCTGGCCTTCACCTTCAGCATGCGCAACATAGTAGAGCAGGTTTTTAATCAACTCTTCGTTAGTGAAGCTGTTTAACGCTTTTGTGCCATGCACCGCCAGCAATTTGATTTCGTTGTTAAGGTCCCGCAACAGGTTCTTGACCGTTGCACTGGACTCGATGGCTTCATTTGCAAGACCTTCCAGCAATGCCAGGGCGATATCCCACAGGGGTTGGCGTGCACTGCCTTGAGTGAGGTGATGAAGCCGGGAGAATACTTTGTCGAGGTAGGCCAGATTTTCATGGATATTGGTGCCGCGAATTATGCCACCCGCTGCGTACTGATACATCTGGCGCAACTTGGCAATCAGAGCCTTGAACTGTTTATCATTCTTTGTGGCCGGTATTCGCTCACCGGCCACACTGCGCGCCGGCCCCAGATCGGGGGAAAACAAATGGGTTTCGGTCAGGAGACTCTCGCCGCGCACAACGCGCAAGTCATTGAGTAGCGGAAGCACCATGGCCGGGTGATCTTTACGCGCAGCCTTGACCTGTTCGAGATACACCGGTAATTGAAGTATCCCACGCATCAACACTTCCTGGGCCTCAGTGTCACTGCTGACACTGTGGTTGAGCATCGCCTGGGAGAGGTGCTCCATTTCTTCGGCCAACAGCGCGGCACCGTGAAATTCCACCATTTGCAAACTGCCATGCACCTGGTGCAGATAAGTCACGCAAAAGCGGATATTGGATGAATCCTGTGGATCCTCCACGTGGGCTTCCAGGGCTTGACGCGCCTGCTTCAGGGTCTCGCCAATTTCACCAATAACCCAGTCCAGCGCTGCAAAATTACGGCTGTCTCCCATACCGGAGCATTCCTCGTTATTTTTCTGTCCTGCAATCAGTGGTATATCAGGGCTCTAGCCATAAAATTTGAGGCCGCCCTATTTTCAGGGAGCCAGCCAGGGCCTTCGCGGTCCCCGTTCAGATCAGGGTTTCTGAGCGGCTAGGGTCCTGGTTTTTATCAACCCCTTCGCCAAAAGCGACCTCGATATCGGCCTCTTCCTGCTCGGACGCTTCCAGGTTCTCGAGTTCCTCCAGTTCAGCATCTATATCCGGGTCCAATTCTAGGCCCAGATCAGAATCCTGCAACTCATCCAGAGGCTCCTCCAAGGCGTTGGCCAGTTCTTCCTCTTCCGTTTGCGGTTGCATCACAGGTATGGCATCCAGCTCTGCGGCGTCTTCCGGCAGTTTGAAGCCCGCCACAGATTCACGCAGATCGAGTGCCATTTCAGCCAGATTACCAATCGACTGGGCAGTGGCACCTGTACCGGCGGAGGTCTGGGAGGTAATCTCCTGGATCACGTTCATGGTATTAGAAATATGGCCCGCCGAAGAGGCCTGCTGGCGGGCGGCGTCGGAAATGTTCTGAATAAGGTCGGCGAGGCTGGTGGATACGCTTTCAATTTCTTCCAGCGCCACACCTGCATCTTGGGCCAGTCTGGCACCGCGCACCACTTCCGAGGTGGTTTGCTCCATCGAGATCACCGCCTCGTTGGTGTCATTTTGAATGGTTTTTACCAGCGCTTCGATCTGCTTGGTAGCAGCGGCTGAACGTTCCGCCAGGCGCTGTACCTCATCCGCAACCACCGCGAAGCCGCGTCCCGCATCACCGGCCATAGAGGCCTGGATAGCGGCGTTCAAGGCGAGGATGTTGGTCTGGTCGGCAATGTCGTTAATCAAGGATACGATGTCACCGATCTCCTGAGAGGACTCACCCAGGCGTTT
Organism: Cellvibrionaceae bacterium; assembly: GCA_050290225.1. Taxonomy (GTDB): domain Bacteria; phylum Pseudomonadota; class Gammaproteobacteria; order Pseudomonadales; family Cellvibrionaceae; genus JBNKHG01. Next base: position 27,180 of record JBNKHG010000076.1, on the reverse strand, counting down.
GATCCGCTTGGAGGTGTCCTGAATCTGCTCGCGAATAGTATCCATGCCGCGGATGGTGTTCTGTACCACTTTGGCGCCATTGCTGGCGATGGATACCGAACGCTCCGCCACCGAGGTGGACTCGGCCGCATTGGCCGACACCTGGTCAATGGTCACAGCCATTTCATTGATCGCCGCCGAGACGCCGGCAATTTCCTGGGCCTGGTGCTCCGAGGCCTCGGCCAGGTGCAGGGCCGTCTGTTGGGTTTCCTGGGCTGCCCCCGAAACGTCTACCGCTGTCTCGTTAATTCGCGACACCAGAACCCGCAATTGGTCGATTGTAAAGTTAATGGAGTCGGCGATAGCACCGGTAAAGTCCTCGGTTACAGTAGCGGTGGAGGTCAGGTCACCGTCAGCAAGATCCGCCAGTTCATCGAGCAATCGCAAAATCGCGGACTGGTTGCGCTCGTTGGTTTCCGCCGTTTCTGTCAGACGGCGGCGGGTGCCTGTGTACATTTGTAAGCCGATCAGGATGATACTGGCTGCCAAGCAGATCCCCAGGATTGCCAGGGTGAGGTTGTTGGGCTGGCGAGAACCGGCCTGGGCGGAAATTCTGTCCGCCAGTTCTCCCAGGGCTTCCAGCAACAAGGGAGAATCGTCTAGCAGGGCATTGGCGGACTGACGCGCTTTAAACAGGGCGGGCGAGGCCTCAAATATTTCCCGAACCGAGCTGCTCACAAACCCAAACAATTCACTAATTTCGTTCAGACTCTCCCGCGCGTCACGGTTGGAGATACGCGAGATACTCATGGCCGTATCGCCCTCGCTCATACCCTTGAGCACCTTCCCGAATAGGCTGGCATCGAGATTGAACTGGTCGGCGGCCTTATCGGCGTCGGCGCCACCGCGAAGCATCTTGTCCACATTCCGGCCGATGCGCTCAGCGCGCCAGGATTGCATCTGCGCGACTGACACCTGATCAGCCGGGGCCTTGTTTTCCAACAAAATCTCGACAATGTAGTTGTGCTCGGCCTGGAGTTCCGGCAGCGATTCGTTCAGGGTGTTGGCGACATCATTTAGGAAAATAATCGTGTCTTTGTTGGTGATAATTGTCTCGGCATTGGATTTCACCCGTTGCCAGATACCATCGTAACCGGCGATTTCGTCGGCAAGGGCCTGGCGCGTGGCAGCGTCGCTGGCCCGCAATTTATTCCACAGGGCTTCCATGGATTTCACCACAGTTTGCAATTCTGCAAACGCCGCTTCGTCACCAGAAGTCGATTCTCGCGACAACGATGTCACCCGGTAGGAGAGAGCCCTCAGTTCAGCGGTTAACTGCAGATACTGCTGGTCGCGACCGGTGTCCCGCTGAATTAAATAAAGGCTGACCGCGATGGCCACAAGGAACCCGAACAGGGCGACCACCAGGACCGCCATGGTGGGATTGCCCCGTAGGGTCGCCAACAGGTTTCTGGATTCAATTTTCATGCTACGCTCCTGACCGACGTTGCGTGTTGTCCATATTTGAAAAGCTGATTACATGTTCCTTTTTATCCTGTCCGGGACCTACACTGACATAGCCTAGCGCTTGTCTCGGGTTTTTACCGCGAACCTTGCCCCAGGCATCTCCTTCAGGACTTGGCCGCGTTGGAAAAATGGGCATTATCGATTAACTCTGTGGGGTTAAACACGACCCAAGCCTGGTCGTCTGTCCGGTAACTGCCACCGATGAAAGGCACAATCTCTGAGGCCACACCATCCGATTCCTCACGGTAACTGTCCACCGGAAAGTGCTGCATACCAAAGACCTGATCCACCACCAGGCCGCTATAAAAGTCATCCCGGTCCAGCACCAGTATCCGCCGCAACTTGCGCGGTCCCTGCAGTCGCCCGCCAAAAAAGGCCGCCATATCGAATAAAGGCAGTAGCCGTCCACGCACATTAGCCACCCCCAATACCCAGGGTTGCACACTGGGCAGTCGGGTATAGGCAGGCACTTCGAGCATTTCGGAGATGGTGCCCATTGGCACCACAAAGTGGGTACCGAGCAGCGAAAAGCCGACACCGCTCCAGTGTGGAGTGATGTCGATCTGTGCTGGCAGCCCCTTGGCCGAGCGCATGCTGCGCCGGGCGAGATCGACTAGGGCCTGATAAGCTGCCTGTTCTGGCATGAAATGAAGGTTCCGGATTTGTTATTTACGTGCGACCGGGATTTGCCTGGAATCTTCCCGCGACAATATCAGGCCATTACTTCAGCGATGGCATTGACCAACATTTTCTCATCAACGGGCTTGGTAAGGTAGGCTTTGGCTCCCTGGCGCATCCCCCACACCCGGTCGGTTTCCTGATCCTTGGTGGTCACAATAATCACGGGAATGCCCGCCGTCTCCCGGGCCTTGGTCAGTTGGCGCGTGGCCTGAAACCCATTGAGACCGGGCATGACAATGTCCATAAGCACCACGTCAGGGCACTCTTTTTTGGCGACGCTTACCCCATCTTCACCATTCTCAGCCGTAATCACCGCATGCCCGTGCTTTTCCAGCATGCCTGTCAATTTGTAGGTTTCGGTAGGAGAGTCATCTACGATTAGTACTTTGGCCATAGTTCCCCCAAGAACTCAACTGTGCTTGAAAAATTAGCGGTTATTGTTATTGATGTGTCGATTTCCAATGCAGGTCTCGCCTGCCCGTCTCCGTTCAGGATGCCGGTACCTGCTGAACATGAGCCTCAATTGCACCCAACAGCTCGCCTTTGCTGAAGGGTTTGGTCAGGTATTGGTCAGAACCCACTATTCGCCCTTTAGCCTTGTCAAACAGACCGTCTTTACTGGACAGCATGATGACAGGAGTAGATTTGAATTCGCTGTTGTTCTTGATCAGCGCGCAGGTTTGGTAGCCGTCAAGTCGAGGCATCATAATATCAACAAAAATAATATCGGGTCGGGTGTCTGCAATTTTAGCCAGAGCGTCAAAACCGTCGGTAGCGGTCACCACCGTACAACCGGCTTTTTTGAGGAGTGTTTCGGCCGTGCGACGAATCGTCTTGCTGTCATCGATGATCATCACCTTCAGACTTTCTAAATTCATGTCCATACTCTAAAGACCTTCGCCTCGCTCACTGTTACTGCTAACTGCCTCAAAGGATCAAATACCCGGTTCATCGCCACTGGACACCGTTGGATATTCCACAATTTCCCCATACCGAACGTGGTACACGAAATCGGGCGGCCTGACCATGGCGGCCAATCAACCCTGCAGATCGCAGTTTCCCCCAGGCTCGACGACACCGATCTAATTTTTTAACACAGTTCTCAAGTTTAATCCATAAACACCTGAATAATTGGGAGATCTGTGAAATTGTTCCACTTTAACCAAGCCTCGATATAGCACATTTCGCTATTGCTTTAGCCGGCTCCAGGACTTAACGTTAGCCCCCTCTCAGACCAAACGATACCGGAACCCGAAATGAGCGTAACACTAGGGATCGTGATGGATCCCATCGCCTCCATCAAAGTCGCCAAAGACACCAGCCTTGCCCTGCTGCTGGCGGCCCAGGAACGTGGCTGGACCCTGATCTATATGGAACAGGGCGACCTATACCTGGATCAAGGAGTCGCCAGGGCCCGTGCGCGGGTTCTCACGGTTGCCGATGACCCGAACGACTGGTACCAGCTGCAGGAGCCAAGGGATATCGCACTGGGTGAACTCGACACGATATTGATGCGCAAGGACCCGCCCTTTGACAGTGAGTATATTTACAGCACCTACATCCTGGAGGCAGCCCAGCGCCAGGGAGCCCTGGTGGTCAACAACCCCCAGAGCCTGCGTGATTGCAACGAGAAGGTTTTTGCCACCCAGTTCCCGCAGTGCTGCCCGCCGGTACTCGTCAGTCGCAGCGCCGAGCGCCTGCGAGCCTTTCACCGTGAGCATGAAGACGTCATTTTCAAACCCCTGGACGGCATGGGCGGCGATGGCATCTTCCACTGTCGCGCCGACGATCCCAACGTCGGGGTCATCCTGGAGACTCTGACCCACCATGGCAAGCAGCTGATTATGGCCCAACGCTACATCCCCGAGATCAAGAAGGGGGACAAGCGCATACTGGTGGTCGATGGAGAAGCAGTCCCTTATTGTCTGGCACGGGTCCCCGCCGTAGGCGAAACCCGGGGCAACCTGGCCGCAGGTGGCAGTGGCCAGCCTCAACCCCTGGGTGAGCGAGATCGCTGGATTGTGTCCCAGGTCGCGCCCTCGCTAAAGGAGAAAGGGTTACTCTTTGTGGGGCTGGATGTGATTGGAGACTATTTGACCGAGATAAACGTTACCAGTCCCACCTGCGCCCGGGAGATCGACCGGGCCTATAACACAGGCATTGGATCAAGACTGATGGATGCAATCGCCAAGCGCCTGGGCTGACAAAGATCCAGGTAGCCGGCGCGAGCCAGCGATTGGCTAGGAGAAGAAATACCCTATGGGTAGCATGGGTAGCACTGTACAAACACTCAATCAGGCACCAGAAGCGGAAGTCGGCACCGGCGACCGACTCAGTTTCACCCTGTTTCTCGCCGTTGCCTTACACGCCCTGCTGATCCTCGGCATCAGCTTTTCCAGCAGCCTCAACGGCAATATCGCCCCTACCCTGCAGATTACCCTCGCCACCCACAAGGCAGAGAAGGCGCCCGACAAGGCTGATTACCTGGCCCAGTTCAACCAGGAAGCCAGCGGCACCGCTGCCGCGGCCAAGGAACTGGCCACAGATACCCCAACGCCCTTTGCCGATACCGAGATTCGCGACGTCAACCCGACCCCACAGCAGCAGGCGCACACACCCAGCGAGACCCAACAACAGCAACAGGTCACAACTACCGCAAAGTCTTCCCGCCAGGCTCAGATCAAACTGAAACCGAACCCCACCTCGGAACAACAGCCCCGGGAGGGCGAGCTGCAGGACTTGCCGGCGATGAATGCAGAAATCGCCAGTCTGCAGGCAAAACTGGACCAGCAGCGCCAGGCCTACGCCAAGCGTCCGCGCATTCGCCGCCTGACCTCAATGGCTACAAAGGCCTCATTTGATGCCGAATACCTTCACCGGTGGACCAGCAAGGTGGAATTTGTCGGCAATCGCAATTACCCCAAGCAGGCACTGGCGGACAAGGTGTTTGGCGACCTGCGCCTGGCTACCATAGTCAGAGCCAATGGCACTGTTGAGAGTGTTGAAATATTACAATCATCAGGCTACCCGCTGCTGGACAACGCTGCACTGCAGATAGTTCGCATGGCTTCGCCCTTCAGCCCCTTTCCGCCTGAAATTCGCAGCGAATATGACCAGCTGGAAATTATTCGGACCTGGCATTTCGAAATTACCGGCCTCAGCACCACTCGCTAGCTGCCGCCTCGGACTAAATCCTGCCGCCTCTCCGCTCTAGAACTATTTAGCGGTAAAAAGGCGGCTGTAAATTCCTAAAAAGGCCTTGTTTTACACTGCGGAGCCCCCAATACTACGAATATGGGACATGTATTCAGTGAAATCGACAAAAGCGATTTGAGTCACAACAGCCTGCGCGATCATTTTCTGATTGCCATGCCAGGCTTGCAGGATTCAATTTTCGCCCACACTATCACCTACATCTGCGAACACAGTCCAGATGGGGCTATGGGCATCGTGATCAACCATCCGCTCAACCTGTCCCTGGGTGACATATTTGAGCAGATGGAAATGCCCGCCAATAGCCGCATTGGGCGCGAAGCGGTACTCTCAGGTGGTCCGGTCCAGGTGGAACGCGGTTTTGTACTACACTCCGCCGGCAAGCGTTGGGAGTCCACGCTGCAAATTTCCCCTGATATCAGTCTTACCGCGTCACGGGACATTATCCAGGCGATGGCTGAAAACCGTGGCCCGGAAAATGCCGTTGTTGCCCTCGGTTACGCCGGTTGGGGGGCCGGTCAACTGGAAGCGGAGATCGCAAGCAATGCGTGGCTTACCGTGCCCGCCGACAGTCACATACTGTTTGACACACCAGTGGAACAGCGCTGGAGCAGCGCCGCAAAGCAGTTGGGTATCGATTTGAACCTGATATCGGCAACCGCCGGTCACGCTTAGCCATTCGCACTGGGCTGGCACCTTGCCGGCCCCTGCAGCCATCATTGTCCCGGTAACCCCCCTATGGCAAAAACCCTGCTGGCCTTTGACTACGGCACCAAGAATATAGGTGTTGCCGGCGGCCAAACGATCACCACCTCCGCTACCGAACTACCGCCCCTGCGCGCCCGAGACGGGGTGCCCAATTGGGAACAGTTGGGTCTGCTATTGAAGGAGTGGCAACCGGACCTGGTACTTGTGGGCCTGCCGCTGAATATGGACGGCAGCCCCAGCGAAATGTCGACACGGGCAAAAAAGTTTGCCAATCGCCTGCACGGGCGCTTTGGCGTTAAGGTGGAACTGGTGGACGAGCGCCTTTCAAGTTTCGAGGCCAAGGCTGAAGTTATGGCCCGGGGCGGTTCACGGGATTACAAGAACAATCCCGTGGATTCCATTGCCGCCCGGCTGGTTCTGGAGTCCTGGCTTAACGCCCGCCCCCAGGAGCCCTAACCCTGGCACCTGCACCGGACTAAAACAAACCACGCGGTTTGTCACCCACATCGTCCTGAATAGATAATTCATCCGCCGCATGAGAGAGATATTCGGCATCGGTTTCCGAAGCCAGCTTAATCATCAACCGCAAATCATTGGGTGAATCGGCATAGGCGAGAGCATCCTCATAGGTGATTTCACCACGGTCGTAAAGATCGTACAGGGCCTGGTCAAAGGTCTGCATACCTACTTCCGTGGACTTCTTCATCAGCTCCTTGAGTTCGTGTACTTCGCCCTTGCGAATCAAATCCGATGCCAAAGGCGTATTGATCATCACTTCCAGACAGGCACGACGACCGTTGCCATCGGGGGTGGGAATCAGTTGCTGGGCAATAACCGCCTTCAGGTTCAGGGACAGGTCCATCCACAGCTGGCCATGGCGATCAGCCTCAAAAAAGTGAATGATGCGATCCAGGGCCTGGTTGGCATTGTTGGCATGCAAAGTACACAGGCACAGGTGGCCGGTTTCAGCGAAGGCGATGGCGTGCTCCATAGTTTCGCGTGAGCGAACCTCACCGATCAGGATCACATCCGGTGCCTGACGCAGCGTGTTCTTCAAGGCCACCTCAAAGGAATCCGTGTCGATCCCCACCTCACGCTGTGTGACGATACAGCCTTGATGCTGATGGATAAATTCGATCGGGTCCTCGATGGAAATGATATGCCCTTTGCTGTTGCGGTTTCGGTGGCCAATCATGGCCGCCAATGACGTGGACTTACCGGTACCCGTTGCACCGACAAATATAATCAGTCCGCGCTTGGTCATTGCCAGCTCTTTGATAACTTCCGGTAGCCCGAGTTCGTCGATCTTGGGAATAGTGGTCTCGATTCGCCGCAAAACCATACCCGCCAAGTTGCGCTGGTAAAAAGCGCTGGCACGAAAGCGGCCGATACCACGGGCACTGATAGCGAAATTCAACTCTTTGTGATCGACAAACTCATTGCGCTGTTTTTCGTTCATTACGCTGAGGACGATTTCCCGTGCCTTCTCCGGCGACAGGGGCGTGGTGGTCACCGGCACCACGCGGCCATGCAGTTTGATCGACGGAGGCACGCCGGCTGTGATAAACAGATCCGAGGCCCCCTTTTCTACCATCAAAGTCAACAGGCGATCAAAATCCATAACAACTTTCTCCTACTGATCTTATTCGCTCCGAACGCCCCAATTCTCTCGCGAATAGATCGCGCTCAATGCGAGTTTTTGTTCTAGAAATTATCCGGCATCTTGGCTTTTTCTTTTGCCACCTCTCGGGAAATCACCCGCCGTTCCACCAGGTCTGCCAGGCACTGGTCCATGGTCTGCATACCGACGGCCCCCCCTGTTTGGATCGCCGAATACATCTGCGCCACCTTGTCCTCCCGAATCAGGTTACGAATCGCCGATGTCCCACGCATGATTTCGTGGGCAGCCACCCGGCCGCCGCCATTCTTCTTCAGCAGGGTTTGGGAAATCACCGCCTGCAACGATTCCGACAGCATCGAGCGCACCATGGCCTTTTCATTGGCGGGGAACACGTCCACCACCCGGTCGATGGTCTTTGCCGCCGAGGTGGTGTGGAGGGTACCGAACACCAAGTGACCGGTTTCCGCCGCCGTCAGTGCCAGGCGGATGGTTTCCAGGTCCCGCATCTCACCCACCAGAATGATGTCCGGGTCCTCCCGCAAAGCCGAGCGCAGGGCTTCGGCAAAGCCGTGGGTGTCGCGGTGCACTTCCCGCTGGTTAACAAGACACTTCTTGCTTTCGTGGACGAATTCGATCGGGTCCTCGATGGTGAGGATATGTTCGTATTTGTTGTCGTTGATATAGTCCATCATCGCAGCCAGGGTAGTGGACTTGCCCGAGCCGGTAGGCCCTGTGACCAACACCAGCCCGCGAGGCACAGAGGAAACATCGCGGAACACCTGCCCCATGCCCAACTCCTCCATGGTCAGCACTTTGGAGGGAATTGTCCGGAAAACGGCGCCGGCCCCGCGGTTATGGTTAAAGGCATTGACCCGGAAACGCGCTACACCGGGCACTTCGAAGGAGAAGTCCGTCTCCAGGAACTCTTCATAATCCTTGCGCTGCTTGTCGTTCATGATCTCATAGATCAGGCTGTGCACCTGCTTATGCTCCATGGGCGGCAGATTGATGCGGCGCACGTCGCCGTCGACACGAATCATTGGCGGCAGCCCCGCCGACAGGTGCAGATCCGAAGCTCCCTGTTTAGCGCTAAAAGCCAAGAGTTCAGTAATATCCATACAACTACCTTAATATTTTCAGCTCTTTAGTTGTGGCCATTTCTTGAGACCAGGGTTGGCCAGTGGTTAAATTGCCCCGGGTCATTGTTTTTCAGGCGGGAAACCCCCATTGTAGATCTCGGATCAGCCTTGCGCTGCTCTACCCCCAAACAAGCCCATATCAAGCTCAATAATCCGGTTTTGGCGCCGGTTGTGGACAAGTATATGCCCAATATCCCCGACAACCTAACCAGAGTCCGCGCCCGCTTGCAACAGGCAGCCGCCGAAGCGCACCGCAATGCCGACGATATCTGTTTGCTGGCGGTCAGCAAGACCAAACCCGCCGAAGCCCTGCGCCAGGCATACGAAGCCGGTCAGCGTTGCTTTGGCGAAAATTACCTGCAGGAAGCGCTGGAAAAACAGGAGCAACTGTCGGACCTCGCGATCGAGTGGCATTTCATTGGCCCCATCCAGTCCAACAAAACCCGCTCCCTTGCACAGCACTTCGATTGGGTACACAGTGTCGATCGCCTCAAAGTGGCCCGTCGACTGAGCGAACAGCGTGACCCCGGACTGCCGCCATTGAATATCTGCCTGCAGGTAAATATCGATGGCGAGGAAACCAAAGCCGGGGTTAGCCTTGAGGAGTTGCCCCCCCTGGCCAAAGCCGTGGCGAAACTGCCCCAGCTGCGACTGCGCGGGCTGATGGCAATTCCCGCACCCAGGGAGAATTTCGAGCAGCAATGCGCCACCTTTGCCAAACTGAGCCATGCCCTGGCGCAATTGCGCCGGGAGCCCAGCCTGGCAGCACTGGACACCCTGTCAATGGGCATGTCGGGAGACCTGGCTGCGGCCGTCAACGCCGGCTCTACGATGGTACGCATAGGCACTGATATTTTTGGCGCCCGCCAACGGTCGCCCCACACATAAACCCGGCATTTGCCAATCATAGCAAGTGCGGATCGATAAAAATTTGAAGCAGATAGGAAACCACCCGTGAGCAAACCCACACTGACATTTATCGGCGCCGGCAATATGGCCAGCAGCATTATCGGTGGCCTGGTGGCAGAGGGTTACCCTGCTGACCGTATTATCGCCAGCGATCCCTCCCGGGACAGCCTCGAAAAGCTGTCCACCAGCCACGGTGTGGCCACGACCACCGACAATTCCGCAGCGGTCGCCCGTGCCGATGTCATTGTCCTGGCAGTCAAACCCCAGGTTATGAAATCCGTGGCCCAGGCCCTGCAGCCGCACTTAACCCATAAGCCGCTTTTGATCTCCATCGCTGCCGGAATACCCATGGCCAGCCTGGCCAGTTGGCTGGGGCAGGATCTCGCCATCGTGCGTTGCATGCCCAACACTCCGGCACTGGTCAAGACCGGCGCCAGCGGTCTCTACGCCAACGCGGCCACCAGTGATGACCAATGTGCCATTGCCGACGAAATCCTGAGTGCCGTGGGCATTGTCGAATGGCTCGACAGCGAAACCCTGATCGATCCCGTTACCGCCGTTTCCGGCTCCGGGCCCGCCTATTTCTTTCTGGTGATGGAAGCCATGATTGAAGCCGGTGTGGCCCAGGGACTGAACCGGGAGACCGCCACCAGGCTCACCTTGCAAACGGCACTGGGATCGGCCAAATTAGCCCTCGATAGCGATGTGGACGTTGCCGAGTTACGCCGCCGGGTGACTTCGCCGGCCGGCACCACCGAACAGGCGGTTAAATCGTTCGAAGCCGACGGTATTCGCGAGATATTCGCCCGTGCCATGCAACGCTGCTCGGATCGCTCTGTGGAGATGGCCCAGGAAATGGGCGAGTAGCCGACAACCGGTTTTTTCGACCCGCAAAATTCAGGATTTTCTAAGGAGAGACCCCATGGGCCCCCTCGCCGAAATTGGCATCTATGTTATTCAAACCCTGGCTTCCCTGTACCTGCTTATAGTCATGCTGCGCTTCCTGTTCCAACTGGTGCGGGCGGATTTCTACAACCCCATTTCCCAGTTTGTGGTCAAAGCCACCAACCCCCTGCTGATGCCTCTACGCAAAGCCATTCCCGGCCTGTTCGGCATTGACCTGGCATCGCTGGTACTGGCGTTGCTGGTGCAATGGCTGGCTATTCAAGTGGTCGCCAGCCTGGGCGGATTGGGGATATTGAACCCTCTGCTGGTGTTAACCTGGGGTCTGGTGGGACTCTTGTCCCTGACTGTGAATATCTTTTTCTGGGGCATGATCGTGATGATTATTGTCAGCTGGGTCGCTCCCCAGAGCTATCACCCCGCCCTGTTGTTGTTGCGACAACTGGTGGAGCCGGTAATGGCACCGTTCCGGCGCCTGATCCCTCCCATGGGCGGGTTGGATATCTCCCCCATCTTCGCGTTTCTGGTTCTCAATGTCGTGCTTATCCTGATCAGGCATATCGCCAACGCTGTCGGTTTGCACACTCAACTGGTGCTCGGTATCTGAGCCGGAAGCTTTGATCCCCTGACAATGCGGGGCAATGCCCCGTCTCTTAATCCGCGTTCTTGCCGCCTAATGCCTGCACCAGTAGACTTGCGCCTTTGAAGACCTTGCGCCTTTGAAAAGAAGGACCCGAGGCTAATCCGGCCACTGATCGAGACCCCCTATGCCCGACACCATACCCGCTGACTCCGTCGGCCTGGTGACCCCCCAGGTGTTTCAATTTGACACGCCCCTGGAGCTGGCCTGTGGCCGCACCCTCAGCGAATACCAGCTGGTGGTGGAAACCTACGGCCGCCTCAACCCCAGCGCCTCCAATGCGGTGCTGATCTGTCATGCTCTCTCCGGTGACCACCACGCCGCCGGTTACCACAGCATGGACGACAAAAAGCCCGGCTGGTGGGACCACTATATCGGCCCCGGCAAGCCCATCGACACCAACCGATTTTTTGTGGTGTCGCTCAACAATATCGGGGGATGTAATGGTTCCACCGGCCCCCAAAGCACGAATCCGGACACTGGCAAACCCTGGGGCGCCGATTTTCCCATGTTGCGGGTGCGCGACTGGGTCAACACACAGGTTCGCCTTGCTGATCGCCTCGGCATCCACACCTGGGCTGCGGTCATCGGCGGCAGTCTCGGTGGTATGCAGGCCATGCGCTGGAGCCTCGAGTATCCGCAGCGGCTGCGCCACTGTGTGGTGATCGCGTCGGCCATGAAGCTGACAGCGCAAAATATCGCCTTTAACGAGACTGCCCGCCAGGCAATTATGTCTGACCCCAACTACTGCGACGGTGACTACCAAAGCAGGCAGACCTACCCCAAGAACGGACTGGCGGTGGCCCGTATGATCGGCCATATCACCTATTTATCCGACGATGTGATGGGGCAGAAATTTGGCCGCGACCTGCGAGCCGGCAGTTTCCAACAGGGCATTCACGACCCGGTGGAGTTCCAGGTGGAGAGCTATCTGCGCTACCAGGGCGATGTCTTTTCTGACAAGTTCGATGCCAACACCTACCTCCTAATGACCAAGGCGCTCGATTATTTTGACCTGGCCCGGGAATATGACGATGACCCGGTAGCCGCGTTCAGCCATGCCCGTTGCCGCTACCTGGTGGTATCTTTCACCACTGACTGGCGCTTCTCTCCAGAGCGGTCGCGGGAAATCGCCAATGCCCTGATGAAGGCCAACCAGCCGGTCTGCTACGCGGAAATCGAATCCAACTACGGCCACGACGCCTTCCTGTTACCCAACGAGCGCTACCAGCAGGTGTTCGACACCTTTATGCAGGGCATTGATATCGAGTGTAGCGAAAGTACGGCTACCAAAGCACTGGAGGGAAGCCCGATATGAGTATTAGCGGCGCCTCCCACAACAACAGCGGCGACATACGTATCGACCTGGATGTCATCCAGACTTGGGTCAGCCCCCACAGCCGGGTGCTGGACCTGGGCTGTGGCGACGGGACCCTGCTTAAGCGGTTGATGGACACCAAGCAGATCGAGGGCTACGGCCTGGAGATCGGTGCCAATGAGATCACCGCCTGTATCGCCAAGGGCGTCAATGTGATCGAACAGGATATCGACCGACGGCTCGACAATTTCGATGACAACAGCTTTGACACCGTGATTATGACCCAGGCGTTGCAGGCCATGCGCTACCCGCACCTGGTACTGGATGACATGCTGCGGGTGGGCAAGGAATGTGTAATCACCTTTCCCAATTTCGGTCACTGGAAAGCGCGCCTTCACCTGGCATTGCGGGGCCGCATGCCAGTCTCAGACCTGCTGCCCTACGAGTGGTACGACACCCCTAATATCCACTTTTGTACCTTTAAGGACTTCGAGGTACTCTGTGCTCAAAAAAGGATCAATATACTCAGCCGCCAGGTGGTTGCTGAAGGGCGCCTGCGCGGATTGAAAGACCTGCGCCCCAACCTGTTTGGTGAGACAGCGATTTACCACTTGACCCGATAAACGCGCGCAGGCCGGCAATAGTGATGGACGACCCTTCTGCTCTCGTGGCGGGTCATCCACTGCTAAACGCATATGGCCGTCCTCAATTTCTGACCGCCCAAGCAACAAAAAGAGCTTCCGAGTATGTCCACAACCAAAATTCCACGAGATATCGTCCTCGCCAGCGGCAATCCCGGTAAGCTGCGCGAGTTCCAGCAACTGCTGGATGGTCACGGCTTCCGCGTGCAACCACAATCAGATTTCGAGATTCCCGAGGCGGCCGAAACCGGGCTCAGCTTTGTGGAAAATGCCATTCTCAAAGCCCGTAACGCTTGTGCCCATACCGGATTGCCCGCCATCGCCGACGACTCCGGCCTGGCGGTAGACGCCCTTGGCGGCGCGCCCGGCATCTACTCCGCCCGTTTCGCCGGCCCCGGCGCCAGTGATGCCGATAACAATCGAAAACTTCTGCAACAGCTGGAGGGGCGAGACGAGGTCGAGCGCCGGGCGCGCTTTATCTGCCTGCTGGTATTTATGCGTCACCAGGCTGACCCCACGCCCATCATCTGCCAGGGCAGCTGGGAGGGCCGCATCCTGGAGGCTCCACGAGGAAACAACGGCTTTGGCTATGACCCGCTGTTCTATGTACCCGAAAAAGGGAGCAGTTCAGCAGAACTGACCAAAGACGAAAAAAATGCCATCAGCCACCGTAGCCGCGCCATGGCCCAATTGCTGGACGCCCTGGACAAGTTGTCGCCATGACCGCCCTCGCGCTGCCCCCCCTGTCGCTCTATATCCATATTCCCTGGTGCATTCGCAAGTGCCCCTACTGCGACTTTAATTCCCACCAGGCCGGCAATGCTATGCCGGAAGAAGCCTATGTGGAACGGTTGATCACCGATCTGGAACAGGAGCTGGACGACGTTCAGGGTCGAGTCCTGCGTTCGATCTTTATCGGTGGCGGCACCCCCAGCCTGTTTGCGCCAAAGTCCCTGGCAAAAGTGCTTGAATCAGCCGAAGGGATGTTCGGCTTCGAACCCGGTCTGGAGATCACTCTTGAAGCCAACCCCGGCACCTTCGAACAGTCCAAATTCAGCGGTTTTCGCAGCGCTGGTATTAATCGCTTGTCGATCGGTATCCAGAGTTTTAACGACCACCAGCTTCAGGCGCTGGGCCGCGTGCACAACAGCCGGGAAGCGTTGGCTGCAGTAACTGTCGCTCGTAAAGCCGGTTTCGATAATATCAACCTCGACCTGATGCACGGTTTGCCGGGACAGTCACCTGCCGCAGCGCAGGCCGACCTGCAACAGGCCATTGCCCTCGCGCCGGAGCACCTGTCCTGGTACCAGCTCACTATTGAACCCAACACCCATTTCTACAACCAGCCACCCCAACTGCCGGTAGAGGACGACCTGGCCGACATTCAGGACCAGGGCCAGGCGGTGCTGGCCGAACACGGCTATCGGCAATATGAAGTCTCCGCCTATAGCCTCCCCGCCAGGGAATCATTCCACAACCGAAATTACTGGCAATTTGGCGACTACTTGGGTATTGGCGCCGGCGCCCACGGCAAGATCACTCGCAATGGAGTTGATTGCGGTATTTTTCGCCGCAGGAAAACCCGCCATCCCAACCACTACCTTGATACGGCAAGGAATCTGCTGGCCGGCGAAGAAGAGATTGCCGCTGACAAGTTACCGCTGGAATTCCTGATGAATGCCCTGCGTCTGATCGATGGGGTCGACAGCAAGCTATTCAGCACCCGCACCGGCTTGCCGCTAACGCAACTGCAACCCCAGTGGCGCGAACTGCAAACACGTGGACTTATGGAACCGACGGCTGAACGCCTGCAAGCCACCCCTACCGGCCAACGGTTTTTAAACAGCTTGCTGGAGACTTTCCTGGCCTGATTGGCGCCGCCAACCACCACTCCGGGCGAAACCGCACTGGGCCCCAAATACCGGGTAAAAGCTTCTGCTGCTACACTTATGGCTATTGAAAGGGCCATATATCCCGACAACTATCCCGGATGGGCAGGAAACCACTGCGCGTTGGGAACCTTATGCTGCGACTTACACAGGAGAGGCGCTCAGTCGCTGCTATAACGTTTTCAGCAAAGCACCCGGACCAAAGTGGCAGGTAAAGACATTCACCACCGTGCCGGAAATGGGTACAGCAACCGGGTTACATAGCACCGAACAGGGATCCAGCACGCGGAATGTTTAACCTATTAGGCTACAGCCGGGAGAATCCCATCGCCACAAAACTGCTGGGACTGATAGTCCTCAGCAGCTCTGTTATGGCGTTGATCGCCATCCTTCTGCAACTCTACGCCAGCTTTCACGACGATGTATCCGCTCTGGAACAACGCCTGGACCAGGTACGTATCAGTACCCTGCCCAGCATTACCCAAAGCCTATGGGGGTTCGACGAAGAGCAATTGCGGGTACAGATCCAGAGTGTGCTCGAGGTGGAGGATGTAATCCAAGTCACAGTGGTCTGGCGCGACTGGAATGACACGGACCAGGCGATGATGGCCAGTGCCGGTGATGTACAGCACCAGGGACAACTGCCTGCCAGCAATAAAGTACTCATCAAGGAATACCCCATCGTCCATAGCGATTCCAACACCCAGCCCCAGCAGCTGGGGAAGCTGGTGATTACAGCCAGCCTCGACAGCGTCTACCTCAAGCTCTGGGAGCGGGCCGGATTTATCGCCCTGCTGCAGGGTACCAAAACCCTGATAGTGTCCCTGATTATCCTGTGGTTGGTGCGCACCCTGTTGACCAAACACATGGAGACCATCGCCCAATACGCCCGCCGCCTGAGTCTCAATAACCTGAGAGAAGGCCTCAAGCTCACCCGCCGCAAAAAGCACGATCCCCCGGACGAACTGGATAATGTGGTCGACGCCGTCAATCAGATGCGGGAGACACTGCTGGACGATATCGACCAACGCCATAATATCGAACGGGCATTACTGGTCGAAAAAGAAGAAAAAATGGAAAGCCGCCGCCAGAAAGCCGCTGCCGAAGCCGCCAATCGTGCCAAGAGCCTCTTCCTGGCCACCATGAGCCACGAAATCCGCACACCGATGAACGGGGTAATCGGAATGGTGGAGCTGTTGCGCGACACAGCGCTCAACGAGAACCAGCGTCACTACCTGGATGTGATTCACCGCTCAGGCGAAACCCTACTGGACATTATCAACGATATTCTCGATTACTCGAAAATCGAAGCCGGGAAAATGGAGATGGAATCAGCAGAGTTCAATCTGGAAGACTTGGTGGAAGACTGCATCCAGCTGTTTGGCGCCACAGCCAATAAACGCGGGATTGAGTTAATGGGCTGTGTCAGTCCCACCACGCCCCTCAACCTTCGCGGCGACCCCACACGCCTGCGACAAATCCTGATCAACCTGCTGGGTAATGCGTTTAAATTTACGACCGAGGGGCACGTGATTCTTGAAGCCAGGCGCGACCCCGAGTGTCGGATGAGCCGGCCGACTATCCTGTTCTCGGTGCGAGACAGCGGCATCGGCATCAATGAAAAAACCCAGCAACATCTTTTTAATGCCTTTAGCCAAGCGGACGACTCCACCACCCGCAAATACGGCGGCACCGGTCTGGGTCTCGCCATCTGCAAACGCCTGGTGGAATTGATGGGTGGAGAAATCGGGGTGGTCAGCACCAAGAACCGAGGCTCGACCTTCTGGTTCAGCGCTCGCTTTGAATTGGGCGACAGCGATCCCAAGCCGCCTCCCAATGCCAAAGAAATTGCCACCAGCCTGGTTGGTCGCAAACTGTTGATTGTCGAAGACAATCCGGCAGTGTGCGAAATTATCGCGCATCAGACCCAGAGCTGGGGCATGTCGTCGGTGATCGCATACAGCGGCAAAGAGGCAATGGCCGCACTGGAGGAATCGCGGGCAGAGGGCAAGGCTTTCGATTTTATTTCGCTGGATTACGAACTGCTCGATACCGACGGATTGACCCTGGCGCGGGAAATTCGCCAGATCCCGGACTTCGCGTCCGTACCTATGTTTATGCTCACCGGCCGCGATGTGCCTTTGAGCGGTGATGTGCTGGAGTCGCGAAAAATTCACGCCGCTTTGCGCAAGCCGCTGTCGCCCAAACAACTGAAACTGGAACTCGCTGCGATGCTGGGTAAAGTGCCCAGTGCCGCGAAACGCCGCGATGAAGAACACCACTATGCTCACTACGCCGGTCTCAAGGTATTGGTGGCCGAGGATAATTCGGTGAACCGCATGGTGATCAAGGGCCTGCTGGGCAAGCTCCATATCGAACCTACACTGGTGGAAAATGGACGCGAGGCGTTGGATGCCGTGCGAGAATCGGAAAAACCCTACGACCTGATTCTAATGGATTGCGAGATGCCGGAAATGGATGGTTTTGACGCCACACGACAGATTCGTGCCCATGAAAGGTCCAACGATATCACCGCCACCTCCATCGTCGCACTCACCGCCCACGCCATGGAAGAACACCGCGAGGCGGTCTATGCCGCGGGCATGAATCATTATCTCAGTAAACCGGTAACGGTCAACGATTTGCAGAAGACCTTCGAAAAGCTCGGGCTCACCAAGTCCGCGACGCAGGCGATGCATTAAGCCTCAGCAGCACCCCCCCGACACCTCTCCACTCGTCCTTGCTGCAAAGGGTATTGCTGTGCCACAACCCGGGAAGATACCGTAGTGGGTATCAAAGTCGCCAACAAATTCAAAGTACTCGGCAAATCGGCTTTCCTTGAGCATGCGGTAGGTATTTCCACAGACGGGGAACACCTTACCCTGTTCAATCAGGTGGTGAGCATCGAGAGCGAATAACTTTTCCGCATGGGGAATTCCACCGCGATAGATTACAGCCTGGCCATAGTCTTCGCAGGCGGGCTCAAGGTCATCGAGTTTAAACAGGCGATAGACAGCGGAATAAAAATTGATATGGCCAATTTTTTTGTCCACTTCCGGGTTGTCGATACCCAGAGGGCGATCGCTGACCAGCCGTGGATCGGCAAAACCGGCGTGCTTGGCGATGTTCAGAAAGTCATTCCAGTAGAATGCGCCGCTCAAGCATTCACCATACAAAGTGGGATCCAAAGCCAGGGATTCGGGTATGCGACGATCGGCATAGACGTCGGAAAAATAGAGTTCTCCGCCATGTTTTAACAGGCGGTACGCCTGTTTTAAAACCGCTTGTTTATCGGGACTCAGGTTGATGACACAGTTTGAAACGATAATGTCGAAGCTCCCGTCATCCAGATCCAATTCATCCAGTTTCTCGATATAACCTTTCAGAAATTTAACATTCGATTTCTGAAAACCGAACTGCTCGCGATGGTAATCGAGCTGGGCATTGGCGACGGCGAGTTGTTCGTCGGTCATATCCACACCGACCACTTCACCATCTTCACCGACCAGCGCCGACAGAATATAACAATCCTGGCCAGAGCCACTACCCAAATCCAGAATGCGCATGCCTTTCAGGAGTTCGGGGGCAACCAGGCCACAACCGTAGTATTTGCCGCTGACCTCGGGGTGGATCTTGGCCATGATCGGTTTCAGGTAATCGGGAATGCTGGCGACAGTGCAGCAGGCATCGGTTTTTAAATCGGATGTCCCTTTGAGTTCTTTGCCGTAGTAGTCTTTTACTGATTCGTGCATCTTTAACCTACTTCACTTTTAGTCTTACAATGTATCAACGTCACTGATCTAATCGAGCACAATCGACCGCGCAGTTTTACCTGGAGACCGCCGCTGGTGTTAGGGGGTATTGGGTACAGGCTCTCAAGGCATATAAGAACAATTGTTTGCTACCCTCTACTCCAGGCGTGAAACTTCTCCACCCACTGCAACAATCTTTCGGGTGCATGGGCGCGCTTCCACTCTCCCGCCGCATACTTGTTCGCTTCGCTGACAGTGGGGTAAATATGAATCGTGCTCAGTATACGGTTCAACCCATCTCCCCGTTTCAACGCCGTCACAAATTCCGTGATCAAGTCACTGGCATGGTAACCGACAATGGTTGCACCCAATATTTTATCGCCACCCTTTGCGGTTATGACTTTTACAAAACCTTGGGCCTCATCGTCGGCAAGAGCCCGATCCAGATCGTCGATCCCATAATGCGTGACTTCGTAATCAACCGCCTGTGCCCGGGCGTCGGTTTCATTCAATCCCACCCGCGCCACTTCCGGCGCGGTAAAGGTCGCCCAGGGCACCACCCGATAATCAACCTTGAACTTTTTAAAGCGACCAAACAATGCATTAACGCTCGCATACCAGGCCTGGTGAGCGGCCATATGGGTAAACTGGTAGGGACCGGCAACGTCGCCGCAGGCGTAGATATTGGTAAAACGGGTACGCATGTACTCGTCAACTGCCAATGCGCCTTGGGGCGTAAGTTCCAGCCCCAGTTTTTCAATGCCCAGCCCCTCTACATTGGGCTTTCTTCCCACGGCCACCAATACCTGGTCAAAGTCCACTTCAACGCTCTGTCCCCGCGCCGATTCCAGCACTGCGACTTTTTGTTCGGCCTCTCGCCGGAAGGCCACCGTTTTATAGCCCGCTTTTACCGCCACGCCTTCACGGGTCAGCACTTGCGTCACGAAGTCCGACACATCCGCATCTTCCCTGGGCAGGATACGGTCGGCCATATCCACCAGTGTCACTCGTGTACCCAGGCGATTAAACGCCTGGGCCAGTTCGCACCCGATAGGCCCGGCGCCCATCACCAGTAAATGCCCGGGCTGCTCATTGAGTTCCCATAGGTTATCGGAGGTCAGGTATTCCATCTCCCCAATACCGGGGATGGGCGGTATCAGTGGACGGGCACCAGTGGCGATAATAATAGCGGGCGTTGTTATGACTTGCTCACCCACTCTGACCTGGTAGGGAGAGAGAAGCTCCGCGTCACCCTTCACGCACTCGACCCCCAAAGCGCTGTAGCGTTCGACCGAGTCGTGGGGCTCCACGGACTTCACAACCCGCCGCACCCGCGCCATTACTGCGGCGAAATCCACCTCAGCCTCGACTTTTTTCAAGCCGTACCGCTCTGCCGAGCGCAACTGGTGGGCCGCAGACGCAGAGCGAATCAAGGCTTTGCTCGGTACACAACCGGTATTGAGGCAGTCTCCCCCCATGCGGTGCTTTTCGATCAGTGTAACCCGGGCTTTGACCGCTGCGGCGATATAAGCGGACACCAAACCGCCACTGCCCGCACCGATCACCACCAGATTGGTATCGAAGCATTTCGGTTTGGGATAGGGCCGATAAACCCGGTGCTGCTGAACCCGGGACATCAGCCACTTGGTCAGCAATGGGAATAACGCCAACAGCAAGAAGGCCCCGACAATTCCCGGTGTTAGAATTCCGCTCGCACTCAATTCCTCTACGCTACCCAATTCAGCACCGGCATTGACATACACCGCCGTACCCGCCAGCATGCCCAGTTGGCTTACCCAGTAAAATCGCCAGGCTTTCAGCGGCGTTAAACCGAACACCAGATTGATCACAAAAAACGGAATCACGGGAATCAGGCGCAGGCTAAACAGATAATAGGCGCCATCCTTTGCAATACCCCGGTTTACGGTTCCCAGATGACGGCCAAATTTGTCCTGTACCCAGTCCCGCAATAACCATCGCGAGACGCTAAAAGCCAGGGTCGCCCCCAGGCTGCTGGCAAAAGACACCAACAGCAGGCCCCAACCAAAACCGAAGAGGGCGCCCCCCATCAGGGTCATCACCGCCGCTCCCGGCAGCGACAGGCCGGTCACCACTATATAGGCAACGAAATAAATCGCCGCCGCCTTGAGGGGCTGGGCCTGAACCCACTGCTGAAATTGGGCAAAGGACAGGTAGCGGTCGCCGCCGAGGCCATAAAACAGGGCCACAACGGCAATCACCGCTACCAGGATGAGCGCTTTTTTCAAGCTATTTATCCCCCCGGCCAATTAGCTTATCCCGGGATAGTCGCCATTTGCCCCTGATTCTTACAAATCGGTTTCCTACCTGCCGAACCATATCACTTATTGATAGAACAATTTTTCTTATACTTGTCATATATTTATGAAACCATGAAGGATTGCGAACTGCCCATTGCCAGGACAGCCGTAGATTACCGGAAGTTACGGATTATGACACAAGCCGAACCCAGCCCCGAAGCCATAAACCTCGATCTACCTGAACACTTTATCAATCGCGAACTGAGCCATATGCAGTTCAACCGCCGTGTGCTGGAACAGGCTCTGGACGAGACGCACCCCCTGCTGGAGCGGTTGAAATTCCTGTTGATATTCAGCTCAAACCTGGATGAATTTTTCGAGATTCGCGTTGCCGGGCTGAAACAGGGTTTACAGTTGGGTCGCGAGATGACAGGCCCCGACGGCATGCACGCCAGCGAGGTGCTGCGAGAGATCAGTGAACTCTGCCACCCGGTGGTGGAGCAGCAGTACACTATCCTCAATGAAATCCTGATTCCGGCCATGGAAGAGGAAAACATCCGCTTCCTGCGCCGCCGCCAGTGGTCCAAGGCCCAAACCGAGTGGATCAAAGACTATGTGCACCGGGAACTGCTGCCGATCATCAGCCCCATCGGCTTGGATCCGGCACACCCGTTCCCTCGCCTGGTCAACAAGAGTCTGAACTTTATTGTTTCCCTCGAGGGTCAGGACGCCTTTGGTCGCGAGACCGGACTCGCGATAGTGCCGGCGCCCCGTTCGCTGCCGCGACTGGTGCGCCTGCCTGATGAGCTTTGCGCCGGCGGCGACAATTTTGTATTCCTGTCGTCCATGATCCACGCCTACGCCGATGCCCTGTTTCCGGGCATGACCATCAATGGCTGTTACCAGTTCCGCATCACCCGCAACGCCGACCTGGATGTGGATATGGAAGGTGTAGCCGACCTGGCCAGGGCCCTGCGCGGAGAGCTGCACTCGCGCCGCTTCGGCAATGCGGTGCGCCTGGAGGTGGCGGACAATTGCCCCAAGCCCCTGACCGATTTTTTATTGCAGGAAGTGGGGCTGACTGAAGACGAGCTCTACCGGGTCCACGGCCCAGTCAACCTCAAGCGATTGATGCGTCTGCCGTTCCAGGTCAAGCGTCCGGACCTGCTCTACGCTCCCTTTACCCCTGGTCGACCCAAAGGATTGAGTCGCAAAGACAATATTTTCGAAGCCATCAGCCTGCGCGATTTCCTGTTGCTGCATCCATTCGAGTCCTTCAGTCCGGTGGTGGAGCTCCTGCGCCAGGCCGCCACCGATCCCAATGTACTGGCTATCAAGCAGACCCTCTACCGTACCGGCACCGACTCTCAGGTAGTAGCGGCATTGTTGGACGCCGCCCGCAATGGCAAGGAAGTGACTGCAGTGGTAGAGCTGCGGGCGCGCTTCGATGAGGAGGAGAACCTGGAACTGGCCAGCCGCCTGCAGGAGGCCGGGGCTGTGGTGGTTTACGGTGTGGTCGGATACAAGACCCACGCAAAAATGATTCTGGTGGTACGCAAGGAGGGCGACGAACTCAAGCGTTACGTGCACTTGGGCACCGGTAACTACCACGTCGACAACGCCCGGCTCTACACTGACTACTCATTGCTCTCAGCTGACGACGACCTGGGTGAGGATGTCCACAAAGTCTTCCAGCAATTGACGGGTATGGGCAAAACAGAGCGCATCAAGAAAATGCTACACGCGCCCTTTACCCTCAAGCGCCAGCTGATCAAGCTGATCGATAATGAGGCCAAGCTGGCCCAGGAAGGCAAACCGGCGAGAATTATCTTCAAGGCCAACGGTTTGACTGAACCCAAGGTCATACAGGCCCTCTACAGGGCCTCAATAGCCGGGGTACAGATCGAGTTGATTATTCGAGGCATGTGCTGCCTGCGACCGGGTATTCCCGGGGTATCGGAGAACATTCGCGTGTATTCAATTATTGGCCGCTTTCTCGAACACACCCGCGTCTACTATTTTGCCAATGGTGACGGAGAAGGCAGCAGCAAAACCTACTGTGCCAGCGCCGACCTTATGGAACGCAACCTGAATCGCCGGGTGGAGACCTGTTTTCCCATCGAGGGCAAAGCGGCCAATCGGGTACTTAATGAGCTGGAAACCTATTTGCAAGATGGCCCCCAACGCTGGCAGTTGGCCAGTGACGGCAGTTACAGCCGTTGCGAAAAGCCGGGAATCAGTGCCCAATTCGATCTGCTGGAACAGCTGAGTATCTAGTACTCCTTCAAGGGGATATTGACGGCTATAGGAAAGTAGGCTTCGATCCGGCCTGACATCGCGGTCGATTTACAGAGCCAATGCGTCATTATCAGATTGAAAGACTACTCGTGTAGTGCCTCATATCGATTGACGATGTCAGCAAGCCCCTAAAGGGCCATATACCAGGCGCGTTTGCGAGGGAATTTCGGCTATATTCGAGCAAGTGCAACGACGTGGATGGCCCTTTAGCGGCTTGCCCGGAGGGTGGCCCTCAAATCCGCCGCTGCCGCGTTACCATTCTTGGGAAGGTTCTCGCAGGCGAATGGCGCCTTGCAGAGACAAATTTGAGGACCACTGAAATCATCAATCTATAGGAGACTCTACACTGGCCGCAAAGGACTTTATTTGCCACGATTGTACCCGCGCTCTTGTCTGCGGCGGGTGCAATCCTTATCATGCCAGGGTTTTAAGCAGGCGATTTTGCCCCGAGCCTCCCTGCAGCGACATACCAACTGGAGATGACCCATGAGTGACGCCATCGTTCACGTTACCGATGCTAGTTTTGAAGAAGAAGTCCTGAAATCTGAAATCCCCGTATTGGTCGATTTTTGGGCGGAGTGGTGCGGCCCCTGCAAGATGATTGCTCCGGTCCTGGATGAGCTGTCCAGCGAGTATGCCGGCAAACTTAAATTCACCAAGATGGACGTGGACGGCAACAAGGAAACTCCCGCCAAGTTCAATATCCGTGGAATTCCCACGCTGATGATCTTTAAAGGCGGCAGTATGGAGTCCATGAAAGTGGGTGCCCTGTCCAAGACCCAACTGGTCGAGTTTATCGACAGCAGCATCTAAGCGACCAACCGCCATCGGTCCTCCGGGGTGTATACTGCCCCGGAACCGGCCAGCGATCAGTTTTTGCACTCGGTCTGATTTGTCGCTATACTGCAGAGTATCAATTGTTTGTCCCCCTCTTCTATCGCTCACCAAGCACGCAATAAAAAAAAGACGCCGGACAAACCCAAACATCCTCGTTTGCCTGAACCCAACGCTTTTAGCAACGCGGCAGACGCGATGGTGATGAATTAATAGACAATACTTGCCACCTAATTACAAACCCCAAAACATTCACATCAGAGGCTTTAACTCGTTGGTCCACCGATCCCGGTTTTAGCTTGCAGTCACCACCACCAATCCTGCCCTGCTGATGGTATTCCCTGGTAACCTTGAAGAGATTTATTCACAGTTAAAATACCACTATGAACCTAACCGATCTCAAAACTAAACCCATAGAAGAACTGATTGAAATTGCCAAGGATATGGGCCTGGACAACGTCGCCCGATCCCGCAAGCAGGACATTATTTTTAATATCCTCAAACGCCACGCTAAAAGCGGCGAAGACATTTATGGCGACGGGGTGCTGGAAATTCTTCAGGACGGGTTCGGCTTTTTACGATCTGCCGACTCTTCTTACCTGGCAGGCCCCGACGACATCTATGTATCGCCTAGCCAGATTCGCCGCTTTAACCTGCGCACTGGCGACACGATTGCCGGCAAGATTCGCCCACCAAAGGAGGGCGAGCGTTACTTTGCAATGTTGAAAGTTAACGAGATTAACTTCGACAAGCCGGAAAACTCGCGTAATAAAATTCTGTTCGAAAACCTTACCCCGCTGTTCCCCAACGATCGTCTGGTTCTCGAAGCCGGTAACGGTTCCACCGAAGACCTTACCGGCCGCATTATCGATTTGATCGCCCCTATCGGCAAAGGCCAGCGAGGCCTGATTGTGGCTCCGCCCAAGGCGGGTAAAACGATAATGATGCAGAACATCGCCCAGTCCATTATCCGCAACAATCCCGAGTGTCACCTGATTGTATTGCTGATCGACGAGCGACCGGAAGAAGTGACGGAAATGCAGCGCTCAGTACGCGGCGAAGTGGTCGCCTCCACCTTCGATGAACCGCCCTCGCGCCACGTGCAGGTGGCTGAGATGGTGATTGAAAAGGCCAAACGCCTGGTGGAACACAAGAAGGATGTAGTGATTCTGCTTGACTCCATCACTCGCCTGGCACGCGCTTATAACACTATCGTACCCTCTTCCGGCAAGGTGTTGACCGGTGGCGTCGACGCCCATGCCCTGGAGCGCCCCAAGCGTTTCTTCGGTGCTGCGCGCAATATCGAGGAAGGCGGCAGCCTCAGTATCGTCGCCACCGCCCTGGTGGATACCGGTTCCAAGATGGACGAGGTAATCTACGAGGAATTCAAGGGCACCGGTAACCAGGAGCTGCACCTGGATCGCAAGATCGCCGAGAAGCGCGTTTACCCGGCCATCAATATTCGCCGCTCAGGCACCCGTCGCGAAGACCTGCTGATGAAAGAGGACGAAATGCAACGGGTCTGGATTCTGCGCAAGCTGTTGCACGATATGGAGGATTTGAGCGCCACGGAATTCCTTACTGACAAGCTCAAGGATTTCAAAACCAACGATGAATTTTTCTTATCGATGAAACGCAAGTAATAAATTAAGCCTTATATTCATTCAAACCCCGGCAGCGCCCCTGCCGGGGTTTTTTATTACCAGCCGAAATGGCCTTGGGCCGCGCGACGAAGCCCGGATTTTCATCTATACCTATGGATACCCTCCCATTGGTAGTCGAGGAGAAAATCATGGAAACCTTCACCCAACTTGTCGTTGTTTACGGCTCTCAAGTATTGCTCGCTCTGGCGGCACTGGTCGTCGGTTGGTGGTTAATTAAAATGGCCGTCAACGTGATCGATCGCGCCCTGGAACGCCGCGATGTCGACGCCACCCTGCGGCGCTTCCTGCACAGCCTCACCAACATCGGCTTGAAAACCCTGCTGGTTATCAGCGTTGCCTCGATGGTGGGTATCGCTACCACCTCCTTTATCGCCGTCCTGGGTGCCGCGGGACTGGCAGTGGGCTTGGCCCTGCAAGGCAGCCTCGCCAATTTTGCCGGTGGTGTGTTAGTGATGATGTTCCGTCCCTTTAAGGTCGGCGATTATATTGAGACCTGCGGCCACGCTGGTACCGTGTCCGAAATACAGATCTTCAACACCATCCTGAAAACCCCTGACAACAAGACCATTATTGTTCCCAATGGCCCCGTCGCCAACAGCAGCATCACTAACTACTCCACCGAGAGCACGCGCCGAGTCGATATGGTGTTTGGTATCAGCTACAACGACAATATCGACACTGCCAAAGAGACCCTGCGCAAATTGGTGGATGCAGACGCTCGTATTCTGCGGGAACCCGAACCGGCGATTCTGCTTGGCGAGCTGGCCGAAAGCTCGGTAAATTTCACTTTGCGTCTATGGGTGGACGCCAAGGATTACTGGGGCGTGTATTTCGATATGCACGAAGCGGTGAAGAAAGCCTTTGACGAAGGCGGTATTTCCATCCCCTTCCCACAGCAGGACGTGCATATGTATCAAGTGGGCGAGGGGACACCCAGAACCAGAACGCGCCACTGAATTTTCCGACCTGCGATCGGGAAAAAAGAGTTCGCCCCCTTCTCTTTCAGGGCGGTGACAGCCGCCCTGCTCCCTGCGTTTTATTTCTTGGTTCTTCAGAAAAATTTGTGGGTTGTTATGATTCATGTTTTGGTAACGACGTCTCGTTCGTGCCAAAAGCGGACTCTTGCGGCTTGCGGCTTGCGGCTTCAAGCGGCAAGCCACAAGTATTCGTGGCACGTCGGTTCGT
>JBNKHG010000075.1:0-72571 GCA_050290225.1 Cellvibrionaceae bacterium | reverse complement strand
CAGTAGTGAAACGACTCAGCGCCGATGGTAGTGTGGGGTCTCCCCATGTGAGAGTAGGTCATCGTCAAGCTTCTAAATAAAAGCGCCCTGCAGAGCAATCTGCGGGGCGTTTTACTTTGTATCGCTGTCGTTGGGGGGGCCGACGTTATTAGCGACGTTCGGTCGCGCACGGTCTCCAAGAGGCATTGCTGCTACTGGTCTCACATCGCCCTTTTGCACTCAAGCAGTAATACTATCACTGAGAAAATAAGCTCTGTGCCAAGACTCCACTTGGGATGGAGAGGTGGACTTATACTCGAGATTTAAGGGGTTTAGGTGAGAAACTGGTATTACCCCGATTTGGCGGATACCTGGTAAGGGTGGATAATCCACTTTAACGAAGTATTAAAAAGTCCTAGACCAGAAGGAAGTACTCCAAGGAGTACACCCTGCGACGACCGGATTGAATCTCGCTTAATACAGGTGGCCAGCCCAAAACATTAATATCCGGAGCCTGGCCTATTAAGGGCAAAAGCACTTGCATTAAAATTGTGCACAATATAATCTAGAACAATCTAAATGGAGGAGGTGGCAATGACGTCAGTGTTCGATCACTCGGTAGAAAATATTGCTGGCGAATCGGTCAGCCTGGAATCGTTTAAAGGCAAGATTTTGTTGGTTGTAAATACCGCCAGCAAATGCGGTTTCACGCCTCAGTACAAAGGTCTGGAAAGCTTGTACAAAAAATATAAGGCTCAAGGATTGGAAGTGTTGGGCTTTCCCTGTAATCAGTTCGGCAACCAGGAGCCGGGCACCGAGGCAGAGATTAGTGAGTTCTGTGAGCTTAACTTCGGCGTGACTTTTCCGCTCTTTTCTAAAATTGATGTAAATGGGCATAATGCTCACCCCTTGTTTAAGGTTTTAAAGCAGCAGGCACCTGGAATACTTGGAACACAACGAATCAAGTGGAACTTCACCAAGTTTTTAATTAATAGAGAGGGTGAGGTGGTAAAGCGTTTTGGTCCCTCAACATCCCCCGAGACGATCGATAACGCAATTGCGGCACTGCTTTAATACCTACTAATTCAGCGCTTTCCTATGATGATGAATGCATCCTTGCCCGATGAGGGCTTGATAGAACTCGATAACCAACTCTGTTTTATGCTCTATAGCGCGTCGAGAGCGATGACCAGGGCTTATCAACCCATGTTGAAGGACCTGGGCCTTACCTATCCGCAATATCTGGTGCTGATGGTGCTTTGGGAGTGGGAGCGCGTCGGCGTCGTTGAGGCTACCGTCAATGCGCTTGGCGAACGCCTGTTCCTTGATTCAGGCACGCTGACGCCCTTGCTCAAACGCATGGAACAAGCTGAATTGATCGTGCGTCAGCGCAGTGCCAGCGATGAGCGCAAAGTGCTTTTGAGTTTGACCAAAAAGGGCAAACGCCTGAAACCGCGGGCGCTTGAGCGGGTCAAGCGAGGAGCGGCCTCCATGCCTTATGGCGTGAATGAATTAGATGAAATGCGTGAACGCTTACGGGTTTTACTGAGTTTGTTGAGGAATGCAGATCGCTAATAAAGAAGTGATCCGAACCGGCCAGGAAATCACAGTGGCTTAATCCCGCTTTCCCTTTCATTATAACCCCATAAACTGGGTATAATACCACTATTACCCAAAGCTCCTGTCCAATGAGAATTTCCACGTGAGTGAAAATGTAAAAGTCTATATGGCCAATTTGGGTCGCCAGGCCCGAGAGGCCTCCCGTTTGGTAGCGGCCGCTTCAACAGCCGCCAAAAATAAAGCCCTTCTGGCTACTGCCGAAGCTTTGAATGCTGCGCGGGCTGAACTGGCGGCGGCTAATGCCAGGGATATGGAAGCCGGCCGTAACAACGGCCTGGATGAGGCCCTGCTGGATCGACTGGAACTGACTTCGGCTCGTATTGACGGCATGATAGAAGGCCTGCGCCAGGTGGCGGCTTTGCCGGATCCCTGTGGCGAAATCACCGATCTCAACTACCGTCCCAGTGGTATTCAGGTGGGGAAAATGCGCGTGCCCCTGGGTGTGGTGGGGATTATTTACGAATCCCGGCCTAACGTTACTATTGACGCGGCCAGTCTGTGTCTGAAGTCCGGCAACGCCACAATTTTGCGCGGTGGTAGTGAGGCAATCCATTCCAACCAAGCCATAGCAACCTGTGTAAAACGAGGGCTGCGTGAAGCACAATTGCCCGAAACCGCGGTGCAAGTGATTGAGACGACTGATCGCGCTGCCGTGGGTGAATTGATCGCCATGCCGGAATATGTGGACGTGATTGTGCCGCGCGGCGGCAAAGGACTGATCGAACGTATCAGCAACGACGCCAAAGTGGCAGTGATCAAACACCTGGACGGCATCTGTCACGTCTATATCGATGACAAGGCGGATCAGGAAAAAGCCTTCAATATCGCCCTAAATGCCAAAACCCATCGTTACGGTGTGTGTAACGCCATGGAAACCTTGCTGGTGGCGGAAGCAGTGGCTGGCGAGATTTTACCGCGCCTGGCGGCTGCCTTTGTGGAGAAGGGCGTTGAGCTACGAGGTTGTGAAAAAACCTGCGCTTTGATTGATGCCGGGCCGGCTTCCGATACCGATTGGGGCACCGAGTACCTGGCCCCCATTCTGTCAATTCGTGTGGTGGCGGATATGGAGGATGCCATGGACCATATCGCCCGTTACAGCTCGGGACATACAGAATCCATCGTTACTGAGGATTACACCCGGGCGCGTCGTTTTCTGGCAGCTGTGGATTCGTCTTCGGTCATGATTAATGCATCTACCCGATTTGCCGATGGTTTCGAGTACGGTCTTGGTGCTGAAATCGGTATCTCCACCGACAAGATCCATGCCCGCGGACCTGTCGGTCTGGAGGGACTGACCTCTCAAAAGTGGGTGGTCCTGGGGAATGGCGAAATTCGTGAATAAAGTGTTGCTGTTGTCGCTTCTGGCGGATCGAGCCTGAGCCTATGTCCCAACGCAGAACCCTGGGGATCTTTGGCGGCACCTTTGATCCTGTCCATATCGGCCATCTGCGTATGGCGCTGGAGCTGAAAGAGCACCTTGGGCTGGACGAAATGCGATTGATGCCCTGCCATCAACCTCCGCACCGGCAATCCACCGGGGTCACCAGCGCTCACCGTGCAGCTATGGTTCGCCTGGCTGTGGCCGATTGTCCCGAGTTGGAGGTTGATGAGCGGGAGATGCACCGCAATCGGATTTCCTATACCGTGGAAACTCTTATCGAGTTGCGCGCTGAAGTCGGTGAAGAGGTCTCGTTATGCCTGGCCATGGGCATGGATTCTCTGGTGAATCTGCACACGTGGTATCGCTGGCAGGCACTTTTGGATTATTGTCATATAGTAGTGGCCGCCCGTCCGGGCTGGGCGATGCCGGAAAATGGGGAAGTGGCCGAATTGATGGAGCGTTGCCTCGCCGTGCCATCTGTCCTCGTTGAGGAGCCTGGCGGCAATATAGTCGTGGAAACACTGCGCCTGTTGCCGATATCAGCCACAGAGATCCGTGCGCAAATTGCCGCTGGAGAGTCGCCCCAATTTTTACTGCCCGATCCTGTGTGGCACTATATCGCTGAGCAGGGCTTGTACAAATCCTGACTGCGGTGGTTTGCAGCTGGTCTGCGCCACCATCAAGAGCCAATAAAGAGGTCGTATACCGATAATGTCGTTAGATTTAAACCAGCTGATTGTGGATGCCCTGGAAGGCTTGAAGGGCAATGATATTGTGGCCATGGACGTGCGCGAGATGACGGACGTGATGGACACTCTGGTGATCGCCAGTGGAACTTCCAATCGCCACGTCAGGTCGTTGGCGGATAATGTGGTGGAAGAAGCCAAAAAACGTGGTGTCAGACCCATTGGTATCGAGGGCCTGGATACCGCCGAATGGGTTTTGGTGGATTTCGGTGATACTGTACTGCACGTGATGTTGCCAGCTACGCGTGATTTCTACGATCTGGAAAAACTGTGGTCGTTGGAGCCCCAGGGCCGCAGCGAAAGCGATAAAAACGAAAACTAGGTCATATTTGCGGGCTCTGGTCAGATCGCGGGGCCGGGCGGCGGGAATATTAACGCTAAGGGAAGTCGACCCCCATGCGCCTGACAATCATTGCCATTGGCACCAAGATGCCCGGCTGGGTGGAGCAGGGCTATCAGGATTATGCCAAACGCCTGCCACGAGACTTTACCGTCAAAGTGGTGGAGCTACCTCTGGGTCCCAGGGGTAAAAATACGCCCGTTCAAAGGGCTATTGCCAAAGAGGGGGAGCAGATGCTGGCTGCCATTCCATCAGGTGATCGTGTGATTGCACTGGAAGTCGATGGCAAATCCTGGAGTACTGAACAGTTGGCAGACAAATTGGCGGAATGGCGTATGCAAGGTGAGAACTACAGCTTGCTGATTGGTGGCCCCGACGGACTGGCACCCGAGTGTCTGGCACGAGCAGACGCCAAGTGGTCTCTATCGGCGCTGACTTTGCCCCACCCTTTGGTTCGCATATTGGTAATTGAACAGCTTTATCGCGCCTGGACCATTCTCAACAATCACCCCTACCATAAATAACCTTTCATGGCGGAACCGCAACACCTCAAAGACCACCATCGGGAAGCGCGTATATTCACCCACCGGGTAATACTCTCGGTGATGGTGGGGCTGGGGCTGTTCGGTGTGCTGATTGCGCGTTTTTACAATCTGCAGGTGATGCATCACTCGGACTATGTCACCCGTTCCGACCGCAATCGGGTGCATGTGCTACCGATTCCGCCCACCCGGGGCCTGATCTACGATCGCAACGGGGTTCTGCTGGCGGACAATCGTCCCAGTTATACCCTGTCCCTTATCAAGGAGCGAGTCACAGATCTGGAGACCACGATTGAAATATTGCGGGACCTGGTGCCCATCAGCGACGGCGAGCTGGAAAAATTTCGCAAGCGCCTGCGACAACGCCGTCGCCCGTTTGAGGCGGTGCCTCTGCGCTACCGCTTGACGGAGGCCGAAATCGCCCGCCTGGCGGTTAACGAATACCGATTGCAGGGGGTAGAGGTGGAGGCACAATTGGTGCGCCACTACCCCTACAAACAGCTGTTTGCCCACAACGTCGGCTATGTAGGGCGCATCAATGAGCGTGAGCTCACCGCCTTCGATGAGAATCAGTACCGGCAATACAGTGGCACTCACACCATCGGCAAGATCGGTTTGGAAAAACAGTACGAGCAGCAGTTGCTGGGTGAAGTGGGGAACCAGAATGTGGAAACCAACGCCCGAGGTCGTGTTTTGCGGGTGCTGGAGCGTACTGACCCGGAGCCGGGTAAGAATCTGACTTTGTACCTGGACAGCTATTTGCAACGGGTGGCCTATGAGGCACTGGGTGATCGTCGCGGCGCCGTGGTGGCCCTTGAAATAGCCACAGGGGGCGTTATGACCATGATCAGTACGCCCAGTTACGACCCCAACTTGTTTGTCACAGGTATCAGTTTCAAAGATTATCGCGCCCTAAGCCAATCCCTGGATCTGCCGCTGCTGAATCGCACCTTGCAGGGGCAATACCCTGCGGCCTCCACCATTAAGCCCGTGCTGGGGCTGGCGGCGCTGCATAGCAAAGTGATAGATAACAACTACAAGGTCCGGGACCCGGGCTACTACCAACTAAAAGGGGATGAGCGTTTCTATCGGGATTGGAAGGCAGGGGGCCATGGGGCCAGGGTCGACCTGAAGCAGGCCATTGTCGAATCCTGTGATACTTTTTTTTACGATGTCGCCTTCCGGATGGGTATCGACGTGATGTCGCCATTCGGGGCACAGTTCGGACTGGGTAACCGCACCGGGGTTGATGTCCCCAGCGAACGCAAGGGGCTCTGGCCATCGAGGGAGTGGAAAAAGCGCGCTCGCGGACTGCCCTGGTTTCCGGGGGACAGCCTGAATGTGGGGATTGGCCAGGGGGATGTACTGGTAACGCCGATACAACTGGCGGTGATGACCGCAACCCTGGCCAGCCGCGGCACCCGGATTCGGCCGAGGCTGGTCAAGGCCATTGGCGATAAGCCACAGTTGCCTGAGATAGTGCAAAGAGTGGAGGTGGTGCCGGAGCACTGGGATTATATTTTTGATTCTATGGAGCAGGTCGTACACGGACGCCGCGGCACTGCTCAGCGTATACGTCGTGGTGCCACCTACCACATGGCCGGCAAGACCGGCACCGCGCAGGTTGTGGGTATCGCCCAGGATGCGGAATATGAATCGGAAAGTCTGGCAGAACACCAGCGGGATCACGCGCTATTTGTGGGTTTTGCGCCCGTGGAGTCGCCAAAGATAGCCGTGGCGATTATCGTTGAAAACGCTGAGCATGGTTCCTCGGCCGCCGCTCCTATAGCCCGTAAGATCTTTGATGCATACTTGGTGGATAACCCGGCTCTGGCCGCTAATCGCGCGCTCCTGAAACCTGAACATTGAACTGAATGAATGCTAATGTGCCCTGAGAGTAACCAGAAACCCTCATCGAGGTCCGTCAACAGTGGTTAGCCAGGATTTTCTGCGCCGGCTGCCTGAGACCGGTCACGCCCTGCGCAAACCGGTCGGAATATGGCAGCGGCTGCACATCGATCTGCCCCTGCTGGTGATACTGCTGACGCTGACCGCCTTCGGCTTGGTGGTTCTCTATAGCGCCAGTGGCCAGACCATGCATTATATGATGCGTCAAAGTGTGTTTTTCGGTGTCGCTTACATCGCCATGCTTGCCATCGCCCAGATCCCATTACAGGTGTTGCAGCGTTGGGCGCCCTGGTTTTACCTGGGTGGGGTGATTCTGCTTGTGTTGGTACTGTTTATCGGCACTGGCGCCAAGGGGGCGCAGCGCTGGCTCAGTATTGGCGGCTTCCGTTTTCAGCCCTCCGAAGTGCTGAAGCTGGCGGTACCCATCGCTATCGCGGCCTATTTGTCACAACGGTTATTGCCTCCGGGTTTGAAGCATGTACTGATTACTCTGTTACTGATCGGTATTCCCACGATGCTTATTATGAAGCAGCCGGATCTGGGTACCTCGCTGCTGATTGCTGCGTCCGGTCTTATCGTCCTCTTCTTCGCCGGTCTGCGCTGGAGTTACATTGGCGCCGCCTTTGGAAGCTTGTTGGTCGCCGCCTGGCCCATGTGGCACTTTGTGCTTCGAGACTACCAGAAGCAGCGCATTTTGACCCTGCTCAATCCTGAAGCGGACAAACTTGGTGCGGGCTGGAATATCATTCAATCGAAAACTGCCATTGGATCTGGCGGGGTCTATGGCAAGGGTTGGTTACATGGCACCCAGTCTCAGTTGGATTTCATCCCTGAAAGTCACACGGACTTTATTATTGCCGTACTGGCCGAAGAGTTTGGTCTCGTGGGCGTGATGGTACTACTGATGCTCTACGCATTGCTGATCGGACGGGGACTGGTTATCGGGCTCAATGCTCAAGATAGCTTCAGTCGCTTGTTGGCAGGCAGTATTACCTTTACCTTTTTTGTCTACGTGTTCGTCAATATGGGTATGGTGACCGGCCTGTTACCGGTGGTGGGAGTTCCCCTACCGCTGGTCAGTCACGGAGGGACTTCCCTTGTGACCCTGATGGCCGGCTTTGGTATTCTAATGGCCATCAGTACTGAGCGGCGGCGAGTGACTCTGTAACATTGGCAGATTTTTGAACGACTGATTACAGAATGATTGTGGCGACCAACCTGGTGGTGGGAGAACAGGTATGAAGCAAAAGTCGGTTATCTTGGTTGTAAATATGCTCAAGGTGGCTGCTCTACTGATCAGTTTCTGCATGTCGAGCAGTGCGCTGGCGGTGGGTTATAGTGAGCACCCCGCGGCGCAATCATTTATCGACGAGATGGTAAATGACTATGGTTTTTCGCCGAAAACCCTGAGAGGCTGGTTTTCCCGGGCAGAGAAAAAAACGTCTATTCTCGAGGCCATCGAACGGCCGGCAGAAAAAACCAAACCCTGGAAGGAATATCAAAAAATTTTTGTCACCCCCTCGCGTATCCGTAAAGGGGTAGCGTTCTGGCGTCAAAACCGTGAGTCCCTGGCTCGTGCCGAAGCTGAGTTCGGTGTGCCCGCCGAACTGGTGGTGGCGATTATCGGCGTTGAAACCCGCTACGGCAGCAATGTTGGGCGCTATCGGGTGATCGATGCGCTGTCGACACTGGCTTTTGATTATCCCAAGCGCGCGCACTTTTTTCGCAAGGAGCTCAAGCATTTTCTGTTGTTGGCCCGTGAGCAGGGCCAGGACCCGCTGAGCCTAAAGGGATCTTATGCTGGAGCCATGGGTTACGGGCAATTTATGCCTTCCAGCTACCGCAGTTATGCCGTGGATTTTGATGGTGACCAATTGGTCGATATCTGGGCCAATCCCGCCGATGCCATTGGCAGTGTGGCCAACTACTTTAAACGGCACGGCTGGCAGGCGGGTGAAGCTGTGGTTGCCCGGGCGAGGGTCAAGGCAGGGTTCGACGAGAGCAGCCTGAGTCAGTCCCTGGTACCTGCGGAGAGCCTGGCTGAACTGGAACAGAAGGGATTCATCGCTGTCTCCGATTTCCCGCCGCAAACATTGGCGACGGCCATGAAACTGCTAGGGGAGCGGGGGCCTGAATTCTGGCTGGGGTTGCCCAACTTTTACGTGATTACCCGCTACAATCACAGCCACCTCTACGCCATGGCGGTGTATCAATTGAGCCAGGCCCTTAAACAGGAGAACGAGAAGATACGGAAGTTGGAGGCGGGAGCCGAGTTGTCCGAGGCTGCAGGCTAGCCTCTCTGTTTCCTCAAAAATAAAAAATGGGAGGTGAAAAAGTGGGGACATTCGAACGGGTGAAAATGGCCACCTCTGTCGGTGGGGGACGAAGTGCGATACTGGCGCTGGCGTTGCTGACCGCAGCTTGCTCTCCTTTTCAAACCAAGACGGTAGTCAGAGACAGCGGCCCCAGTGGGCCGGTCGATGTATCCCATATCCCCGACGCCGTTCCCCGTTACGAACCTCGCACCAAGGCCGGTAACTCCAGTCCCTACAGCGTGCTGGGAAAAACTTACCAGGTGATGGCCGACGATCGCAACTTCAAGCAACGGGGCATAGCGTCATGGTACGGCAATAAATTTCACGGCCTTCGTACCGCCAATGGCGAAATCTACAATATGTATGGCATGACCGCTGCCCACAAGACATTGCCCATACCCTCCTATGTACGCGTGACCAACCTCAATAACCAACGCCAGGTGGTGGTGCGGGTCAATGACCGGGGGCCTTTTCACAGCGATCGTATTATCGATTTAACCTACGCCGCGGCAGCCAAACTCGGGTTCGCCGATCGCGGTACGGCTCCGGTGGCGATAGAGGTGATTACACCTGATTCCAGAGCCAAGCCCATTGCCAGGACATCCACGCGCACGGCAGTAAGCTCTAAAGGCAGTGAAACGTCGACCGGTTCGTCTGCGACTGTTGCTCAAAAAGCGCCTGCACCGGCAGTGGTGGAGGGTTTTCAATTGCCTGACAATACCTTTTTGCAGGTGGGAGCCTTTGGTTCCAGGACCGCAGCTGAGGCCATGCAACAACGGGTGGTGGCGGTTACAGACTACCCGGTATTGATTCAAACAACCACCGCCTCATTATTCCGGGTCCGTATCGGTCCTATCCGGGACAATTGGGAACTGGCGAATTTACGTGAGCTACTGCAAAAAAAACAACTTGCAGTTCCCCATGTGGTGTACGACTGATCGGCTAATGCTGATACACTTACGTTCTTCCAAAGCCGGTGGGCCGTGAATGCCGACCGCCTCCGATATCAATGCAACAAAATCCAATGCGACAGACTGTTAAGCCCATGCTGAAAAAACTGGTTCTTTTTCTCTCCCTCGGTCTTTGCCTGAGCGCGGCCAATGCCCGTGAAATGATCATCCCTGCGCCGCCTCAACTGGCCGCCTCCGCATACCTGTTGGTGGATGCCAATACCGGCAAGGTGCTGGTTGAAAACAATGCAGATCAACAATTGCCTCCGGCCAGCCTGACTAAGATGATGACCAGCTATATTGTCTCGTCGGAGATCGAGAGCGGTAACCTGCGTGAGGACGAGCTGGTAGATATCAGCGTCAAAGCCTGGAAGATGGGTGGCTCGAAAATGTTTATACGTGAGGGTACCCAGGTATCGGTCAGGGATCTGTTACGGGGAGTCATTATCCAGTCCGGCAATGATGCCAGCGTCGCGCTGGCAGAGCATATTGCCGGTAGTGAAGGCGCCTTTGTCGATGTGATGAATCAGCAGGCTGCGCTGTTGGGAATGACCAATACCCATTTTGTCAACGCCACCGGTTGGCCGGCAGAAGGGCATTTGACAACGCCCCGTGACCTGTCAATCCTGGGGCGGGCACTGGTCAATGATTTTCCTGACCACTATGCCTTGTATTCGGAGAAATACTTCCGCTACAACGGCATCAACCAACCCAATCGCAATAAGCTGCTGTTCCGGGACAAGCATGTAGACGGTATAAAGACCGGGCATACTGAGGAGGCGGGCTATTGTCTGGTGTCTTCTGCCCGCAAAAACGGGATGCGCCTGATCGCCGTGGTAATGGGCACTCGCAGCGAAGAGGCCCGGGCAGCGGAGTCCCAGAAATTGCTGGCCTTTGGCTTCCGTTATTACCAGACACACAAGCTGTATGCCGCTGGCGACGTCCTCAATACTGCACGGGTGTGGTCTGGACAGGCTGACCAGGTGGACCTGGGTTTGCGCGAGGACATCTACCTGACCATACCCCGCGGTACCCAGGACAAGCTAAAGGCGGAGATGCATATCGACGAAGTTATCAAGGCGCCGCTCAAGCTCGGTCAGGTGCTGGGTAATCTCACCATTCAGCTCGATGACGAGCAGCTGGTGGATGTGCCTCTGGTCAGCAACCAGGCAGTGGAAGAGGCCGGTTTTTTCGCCCGTCTCTGGGATGGCATAGTGCTGTTTTTCATGGCCCTTATCGGATAAGCCCCTCTGCTGTGGGGCTGGCGCGCGCTGCCCCACAACTCCTTTGGACCTTGTCTCCAATTAGCACTCAATAAGGCTCCGCGGTTATAATATTCGCCCTTTAGGTCGGCCCAGGAGGCGAGAGCGGTATTTCCATGTCATCAAACACCGATGCCCCCAAAATAGAATTTCCCTGCGAGGACTACCCCATTAAGGCGATGGGGGATGCCGGCCCCGACTTTCACGAACACGTGGTGACTGTCGTTGAACGGCATGCTCCCGGCTTTGATCAAACCCGCATTACAGTGCGGGACAGCCGCAATGGCCGCTACCAGTCGGTGACGGTATTTATCACTGCTACCGGTGTGCCCCAGTTGCAGGCGATCTTTGATGACCTCAAATCCAGCAAAATGACCAAAATGGTCCTTTAAGTCGATCACTATTGAATGAATGAGCAAACAGTGGGTGCCGCCGATCAATTGGTGGTGCGCAAACTGGGGCTGCAGGATTACCGGCGCACCTGGCAGGCCATGGGTGAATTTACCGACACCCGTGACACCCAAACCTGCGATGAATTCTGGTTGGTCCAGCATTCGCCCGTATTTACCCAGGGCCAGGCGGGTAAGGCCGAGCATATACTTATGCCGGGCGATATACCGGTGATTCAAGTGGATCGTGGTGGTCAGGTCACCTACCATGGCCCCGGTCAGTTGGTTGGTTATCCCATGATCGATATTCGTCGCCGAAAAACCGGGGTGCGGGAATTAGTCACCCATATTGAGCAGAGTTTGGTGGCCACTCTCGCTGATTACGGTATCCGGGCCTACCCCAAGGCCGATGCCCCGGGCGTCTATATCGATTTCAGTGGTAGCGACCGCAAAATCGCCTCGTTGGGTTTACGGGTCCGCCGGGGTTGCAGCTTTCACGGCCTGGCATTGAATGTGGATATGGATCTGGAGCCTTTTCAGCGAATCAATCCCTGTGGTTACCAGGGGTTGGAAATGACCCAAATTGCCGGGCTGGTCGAGAAATGCCCGGCGCTGGCTATGGTCGAAGATCGACTGATTGAACATTTTGTAGCCACACTGGGCTACGGCAGTTATATAATGGCGGGGTTGCCTGCCCATCTAAACCCATAATCCTGGTGGCAATGCCACAGTTTTGTGCAATTATCGAGAAACAGTTATGTCAGACTCTTCCCAACTGGAACCGGTCAAGCGCACTCGCCGTATCAAGCAAGGCGAGAAGTTACGTGATGCCGACAAGGTGGAGCGAATTCCGGTAAAAGTGATCCCTACCCAGGAGGTGCAGCGCAAGCCGGATTGGATTCGGGTACGTATGCCTGCGTCACCCGAGGTGGAGCGGATCAAGAAGATCCTGCGTAAAAACGGGCTCTCTTCTGTGTGTGAAGAGGCGACTTGTCCCAATCTGGGGGAATGCTTTAGTGGTGGAACTGCCACTTTTATGGTTATGGGGGATATCTGTACCCGGCGTTGCCCCTTCTGTGATGTGGGCCATGGCAAGCCAAATCCTCTCGACGGCAACGAACCCCGTCATTTGGCGGAGGCTATTGCCGAAATGCGCCTCAAATATGTGGTCATCACCTCCGTGGATCGCGATGATCTGCGCGATGGCGGTGCCCAGCATTTTGCCGATTGCATCCGCGAAGCCCGGGCTCTGAGCCCCAACCTGCAGGTAGAGATCCTGACCCCGGATTTTCGCGGCCGCATGGAGCCTGCGCTCGATATTCTCAGTGGCGAGGCCCCGGATGTGTTTAACCACAACCTGGAAACCGTGCCCAGTCGCTACCGGGAGTCCCGCCCGGGCGCCAACTACAAGTGGTCGCTAAAACTGCTGCAGGAGTATAAAAAGCGCCGCCCGGATGTGCTGACCAAGTCCGGTTTGATGGTGGGATTGGGAGAGACCAAGGAAGAGATATTTGAGGTGATGGCGGATATGCGTGAGCACAATATCGACATGCTCACCATTGGCCAATACCTGCAACCATCTAGGGATCACCTGCCGGTGGCCCGCTATGTACACCCGGACGAGTTTGAGGAGTACAACGCGCGGGCCGAGGAACTGGGCTTTAAACACGCCGCCTGTGGCCCGTTGGTGCGCTCAAGCTATCACGCCGACAAGCAGGCGCACGGTGAAACCGTCAAATAACCTGGCACCGCCTGTGGCGGCGCAGCTGTGAGTCTCGAGATCCGGCCATTGTGCGACCATCCCCAGCTGCTGCCGCAGCTGGCCCGCTGGCATCACAGCGAGTGGCGCAAATACAGCCCTTCATCCTCCCTGGATAAGCGTTTGCGTCGCTTGCAGCGACACCTCAATGATGACCCCATTCCACAAACCTTTGTTGCCCTGGACCAAGGGCAGCTTCTGGGGTCGGCCAGCCTCGTGTGTTACCAGTTCGGCCCCAAGGTGGTATTGGAGCCCTGGCTGTCCAATGTCTTTGTAGTGGAAAACGCGCGCCGAGAGGGGGTTGGTAATGCCCTGGTTGCCCATGCAGAGGCCTATGCCGCCAGGCAGGGGTTTACAGTGATGAAACTCTTCACTGCGGATAAAAAAGCTTTTTACCTGCGCCGTGGCTGGATCGAGGAACGCAAGGCTCGGATGAGTGGTTATGAAGTGGATATCCTGAGTCTGTCGCTGGAACCGGGGGATGAGGAACAAGATTAGGTATCGACTCTCCGCTGTGTGCCTGCTTTTTCTGCTTCTGCCGGGCGCCTGCAGTGAGCCGCGAACCGCGGGCGATCTTTGGTTAAACTACCGGTACCGCCTCGGGAACAGTCTCCAATCCGAGTTTGCGGAAGTCGCCGACCCCCTGCCGGCCAATCCGGCCTGGCGCTATCCCAGACGTCGTCAGATACGCTTGGCGGTGGAACCGGTCAGAGTCGACCTGTTGGCGTTTCTACGGCTCTCACACTGTGAATTACAACGCTTGATTGGCGAACGCAATAGCAGTCTTGGACAACTGGCTCCTGAAAGCCAGCGCCTGCTTTACGAACTGCGCTTTCTGCAATTGGCGAAGCCGTGCCTGGAATATCTACAAAGTGAGTCTGGCAACGGGAGCGAATTGGCAGGTCAACTCCTGCAGGCGATCGCCACCAAGCGCCGCAACCTGTCGCGGGTGACATGGAATGCGCTCAACGTGAGCAGGGAGTTG
Organism: Cellvibrionaceae bacterium; assembly: GCA_050290225.1. GTDB lineage: Bacteria > Pseudomonadota > Gammaproteobacteria > Pseudomonadales > Cellvibrionaceae > JBNKHG01. Next base: position 58,395 of record JBNKHG010000075.1, on the reverse strand, counting down.
CAGACGTTGTTTGCCCTCTCTGCCCAGCCTCTGGCTCCGGCAGAGCTGCAGGACTCGCCAGTGCGACTGTTGCAAAGCCTGGACTACCTTTACTTCCTGCAGCGTGATATTGCCGAGGGTGCAAAACAGGTATTGGGGGATCCGCTGCTGGAACGGCACTTTCAGGTATTGGGTAGCGACGCATACGCCGGCCGGCTGTTGTTGTCCCTCGTGCTGGCAACAGAGCACCTCAATCGTATAACGCCGGTCTTGCGCGAGCGGCAACTGGAGCGCCCACTCTGCTATCAGCGTCGGCCCAGCCCCCAGGCACGGATCGTGGAAAGAGTATTTCACAAGTACTATATTGGAGAAATACAAGCCTATTTGGCCGTGCTTCACCAACAGGCGCAGGCGCTACAGCGACGTTTGCAGCAATTGTATCTGACGCACCTGGACAACCTGGAACCCCCGTCGGCCTATCAGCTCTGGTGGCAGGCCACCTGGGCGGCTGAAACCGGGAGCGGGGAGGGTGGCAGCGTTTGGCAGGAATTCAATCGCGCCCTGAGTAATCATACCCTCGCCTGGCAAGGGCTTTTGGCGAACTGCGGGTTGATGCCTGGCGGCCCTGCCGGCGGAACCTGACCCACGGTATCAGTATCAGGAGGGATAAAACAGGGACGATGGGATTTTTGTTGATGGGCAACAATTGCCCGTCAACATTCCTTGGGCTGCAAAGGCGCAGCAAGTGTGCGATTATAAATAAACGGTTACCGCTATAGTACTTCGCGACCTTGGTTTGAGGTTCCCATTAACCCAGCGACGGTAGGATTTGCGGCCTGCATGACAGTGTCCAGTAATAGCCAAGCCCCACAAAGAGGGTTGGAAAACAAGCTAGGTTCGGAAACCAGCCTTTACCTGTTGCAGCACCGGGAGAACCCGGTCGCCTGGCAACCCTGGGGGGAAGACGCCTTTGCCTCGGCGCGCGAACTCAATAAACCTATTTTGCTCTCTATCGGTTACTCGGCCTGCCACTGGTGCCATGTGATGGCTCGTGAATCCTTTAGTGACGGGGATGCGGCTGCGATGATGAACGAGCTGTTTGTCAACGTCAAAGTCGATCGCGAAGAGCGCCCGGATATCGATGAGGTTTATCAGACTGCACACCAGATGTTAACCGGGCGCCCTGGCGGTTGGCCTCTCACCGTTTTTCTCTGCCCTAAAACCCTGCTTCCCTTTATCGCTGGGACTTACTTTCCTCTTGAAAGTGCAGGCGGGCAGATCGGTTTTCGGGAACTATTGCAACGGGTCAGTGAATTCTATCGCCAGGCCGGTGATGACTTTACACGTTTGCGAGACCAGGTAAGGCTTGGGTTCGAAGGTTTGGGGGGCAGGAAAATTTCCGCTGACGTCGCCGCCGAACTCTCTTTGGAGGTTCGGGACAGGGCTGTGATGGAATTACTGAAAAGCGCCGATACACGCCTGGGCGGTTTTGGCAGAGCGCCCAAGTTTGCAATGCCTTCAGCACTTGAGCGACTGTTTGGGGCAGCCGAAAAAGACGGCGAATTGGCGGCTAATGCACGGCGACAGCTGCAGTTGACGTTGACGCGTATGGCGCGCGGTGGCATCTGCGATCATCTTAACGGTGGTTTCTTCCGCTACGCCACCGACGACCAGTGGATGATCCCGCATTTCGAAAAGATGCTCTACGACAACGGAGCATTGTTAAGTGTCTACGCCCAGGCCTGGCAGCTGTTCGGCGATGCCGAATATGAACGTGTTGCGCGTGGCATTGCTCAATGGGCACTTTCCGAAATGTGCAGTCCGGAAGGCGCCTTTTACAGTAGCCTCAATGCCGATGCCGGCGAGGATTCAGCGGAGGGAGGCTACTATCTGTGGTCGCGGGCTGAACTTCAGCAGTTGCTCAGTGCCGAGGAGTTTGCCTTGGTTGCAGAACAGTATGGTTTAAAACACCCGGCAAATTTCAATAGCCGTTGGCATTTGCATCAATCACACAGTTGGTTGGAAACTATTGCAGCCTTGCGATTGGATACGGCAAAAGCCCTAGCACTGCAGACTTCGGCTGTCGAGAAGTTACTTATGGCGCGACAGCAAAAAACACGACCTTCGCGCGATGACAAAATCCTCTGCAGCTGGAATGCTTTGATGATTCGTGGATTGGCCACGGCCGCCCGCAATTTCGATGATGCCGACTACCTGGTGGCGGCACAACGGGCGATAGATTTTATTCGCGAAAATCTTTGGATCAACAACCGTTTGTTTGCCAGTTGGCAGGGTGGTGCCCCCAAGCTGACTGGATACCTCGACGACTATGTGTTCCTGATGGACGCACTCCTGGAATTGCTGCAAACCCAGTGGCGGGATGATGATTATCGATTGTTGATCGCTGTGGCCGAATCCGTGTGTCACAACTTCGAAGATACCCGGTCAGGAGGCTTTTTCTTTACCGCCCATGACCATGAGCAACTGATTTATCGCAGCAAATCCTATTACGATAATGTCATTCCCGCCGGCAATGGTATTGCGGCCAAGGTATTCGGCCGCCTTGGCCACTTGGTGGCTGAACCCCGTTATTTAACCTGCGCCGAGCGAACCCTGCGCAGTAGCTGGCAGGCGGTTCAGGGGCAGCCCCAGTCCCATCACAATATATTGGTCGCGCTGGAGGAATTGCACAATTCGCCAATACAGGTGCTGCTGCGCGGTGACGGGCGCATGGCCCAGTGGCAGCGGCAATTGCGTCAACATAATAGCGAACAAGTGCACTGTTATTGGGTGCCGGAGGATTCTGAGTTTCACCCACCGGAAGTAATGATGCTGGAATCCAATTACGGTCTGATTTGTGTCGGTAGCCATTGCCTGGCACCGCAGCAGTCACTGGACTCTCTACAACGACAACTCAGGCAAGAGTCGGGTGCGATGCCTGTCGAATAAGGCCCGGAATCCAACAGGGTGGTTGTCCACCTGTCACATACCAGTTTGAGGAGAGGTGTTGATAATGAAGACATGTTACGTCTTGTTTGCGTTCCTGTTGATAACGGCCTGCGCTGCGCCAGGCATTAATCAGGCACAAAAGAAAGCCAATTTGATAAAGATGCACAATGAGGCTCTGACAGATCTCTATCGTGTTACCCCTTACGCCAAAGACATTGTAGAGCGAGCCCGGGGCTATGGTGTTTTCAGCAACGCACAAATTAATATTGTGTTGGCCGCGGCCGGTACCGGCAACGGAGTAGTGGTGGACAACCATACTGGAACCCGCACCTATATGAGAATGGGCGAGGCAGGTATCGGATACGGCCTGGGGCTGAAAGATTTTCGCACGGTGTTCGTGTTTCATACCGAAAAGGCACTGACACAATTTGTGGAAAAGGGGTGGCAGTTTGGCGCCGAAGCCGATGCCGCGGCAGTGGCGTCCGACAAGGGCGCCGAGATCAGTCGAGGCTTATCGCTGGGCGACATTACCGTTTACCAGATGACCGAGAGCGGGTTGGCATTGCATGTGACATTAAAGGGACTGAAGTTTTGGCGGGATCCTGAGTTAAACTAGTCCTTCAAGGTGAGAATGCGCTATTCACAGTAGGTCTGTCACAGGATACTAGTGAACCTGCATATTATCTATCTGCAGATAGAGCCTGAGTTTATAAACCAGAAAGTAAAACGGCAGGGTATCCAGCAGTGCCACCGTCATTTTGAACAGGTAATTGCTGCCCATCAGCAGCAACAGCGTACGGAGCGCCATTTCGCCAGAGAAAAACACGGCACCAAAAGTTATCCCAACCACCATCATCGAATCCACTGCCTGACTCAAGAGCGTGCTGAGGTTATTGCGCAGCCAAAGATGTTTGCCTTTGGTCAGGCGTTTCCAGAAATGAAACAGGCGCACGTCGGTATACTGGGCTGCCAGATAGGCCATCATCGATGCGAAAACCGCGCCGCTGGTGCATTGGTAGATAAGCTCGAACAGCTCCACTGATTGCTCTGCCACCCGGCCCGAGGGCAAGCTGATAGACTCCGCCAGTTGAATGACTTGCCAGGGCGGCACTGCCTCACTGGATACCGAGGGCATGTGGCTGCCGAGGTAGAGAAAGCTGATGATAAACAGATTCAACACCAGCCCCAACGTGACAACAAAGTTGGCGCGGGTGCGGCCGTAGAGTTCGCAAATCAAATCGGTACAGAGAAAGGTGAGCGGGTAGGGCAGCACCCCCACTGCCAGCGACATGGGTCCCAGTTGGATAAAGCGGGTAATGCCGACAACATTCAGCAGGGTCATGGCGCAGATGAAAAACGCCGCCAGCACCAGGAATACGCGTTCGCGGCGTTCGGCCAGTGGGTGCACTGCAGTCGAATTGTCGGCAAGAGTGGTCATGGTGGTCATGGTGAAAAATCATTTTATAGTCGGGCGTCGCTGCGGGCGCCTGGCGCTACCCGGATTGGTAGTGCCAAGTGGTCCAGCCTAAAAGCTTACACTATTGTCGCAACATGTCGGCTACGCAAAACGCCAGCTCCAGTACCTGATCTCCATTCAGGCGAGGATCGCACTGGGTGCGATAACAGCTGGCGAGATCCTGCTCTGAAATTTTATAGGCGCCGCCGGTGCACTCAGTGACATGCTGCCCGGTCATTTCCAGGTGAATTCCGCCGGGGTGCGCACCCTCGCTCTGCAGTACGTCAAAAAACTGCTGGATTTCCTTGAGGATGCGATCGAAAGAGCGAGTCTTGTAATTATTTTCCGCTTTTACCGTATTGCCGTGCATGGGATCACTGCTCCACACCACGCGACGGCCCTCGGCGGTGACACGTCGTGCCAGGGGTGGCAGTTTTTCCGCCAGGGTATCCGCGCCCATGCGGGTGATCAGCGTCAGACGACCGGCCTCGTTGTCTGGGTTCAGGGCGTCTATCAAGCTTATCAATTCCCCCTCGCTGATGCCGGGGCCGATTTTGACACCCACGGGGTTGTGGATGCCGCGGAAGAATTCCATATGGGCGCCATCCAGCTCGCGGGTACGTTCGCCGATCCAAAGCATATGGGCGGAGCAGTCGTACCAGTCACCGGAAATACTGTCCCTGCGGGTCAGCGCCTGTTCGTAGTTAAGCAGCAGGGCTTCGTGGGACGTGTACAGCTGGGTCTGGTGCAGGGCCGGGGTATTTTCGCTGTTGATGCCGCAGACCTCCATAAAGGCCAGGGCCTCTTCGATTCGCTCAGCCATGGTTTCATAACGTTCACGTAGCGGATTGGCGGCAACAAAACTGCGGTTCCAGCCATTGACCTGATGCAGATCTGCGAGTCCGCCCTGGGCGAAAGCACGTACCAGGTTGAGGGTGGCGGTGGACTGATGGTAGGCCTTGAGCATGCGGGCTGGATCCGCACGACGTGCCGCAGCAGTGGCTTCCAGGTCATTAATAATATCGCCACGAAAACTTGGCAGTTCAATCCCATTGATCGTTTCCGTTGGCGCGGAGCGGGGCTTGGCAAACTGCCCGGCCATGCGCCCAACCTTGATCACCGGACGGCGTCCGGCGTAGGTGAGCACCACGGCCATCTGCAAGAGTACCTTGAAGGTGTCCCGAATACCGGGAGCTGAAAAATCCGCAAAGCTCTCGGCGCAGTCGCCGCCCTGCAGTAAAAACGCCTTGCCTTCGGCAGCCATGGCCAGTTGGCGGCGCAGATCACGGGCCTCCTCCGCAAACACCAGCGGTGGCAGTCCGGCGAGTTCGGATTCCGCGGCTTTGAGGGCGGAGGGATCTTCGTAGACAGGTTGCTGTTTGGCGGGCTTTTGCGTCCAGCTTTCCGGTGTCCAGTGTTGTTCGGCTGTGTGCGACATAAATTGATTGCTTGATCAAAGAATTTGGGTGATGGCGTTGGCCAGGTAATCGATATTGCCCTGGTTGATGCCGGCGATATTGATGCGGCTGGAGCCTACCATATAAATGCTGTATTGCTGTTGCAGCTGTTTCACCTGGGCTTCGCTAATGCCGAGGAAGGAAAACATTCCGCGCTGGCGTTTGATAAAACTAAAATCCTGCCTTGCACCGTGCTCTGCCAGCTTGTCCGCCAGTAACGTACGCAGGCCGTTAATGCGATCGCGCATCGCGTTCAGTTCACGCCGCCACAACAGGGTCAGCTCCACGTCGTGTAGTATGCCCTCGACAATCATGGAACCGTGGGCGGGAGGCATGGAGTAGATACCACGAGTGGCAAACAGAGCCTGGCTAAAGCTGATATCGGCCTGCTCGGGATTGGCGCAGACAATGCTCAGAGCACCGGCTCGCTCGCGGTAGAGACCAAAATTTTTGGAACAGGAACTGGCCACCAACATCTCGGGTACGGATTCGGCCAGTAGTCGAACACCGTAGGCATCCTCATCCAGACTGCTGCCAAAGCCCTGGTATGCCAGGTCGATAAAAGGCGTAAAACCGTTCTTGCTGGCCAGGGCGGCCAGTGCCTGCCACTGACCCTGATCGAGGTCGGCACCACAGGGGTTGTGACAACAGCCGTGCAGCAGTACCAGATCCCCGGCTTTTACTTGCGCCAGCGTTTCCATCATGGCATCAAAGCGCAACTCGTGGTTATCGTAGTCGTAGTAGGGGTATTCGCGAATGCGCAGGCCGGCGCTGCCCAACAGGGGGGTGTGGTTGGCCCAGGTAGGGTCGCTCACCCAGATGCTGGCCTCGGGGGCGGCGCGCACGGCCAACTCGGCCGCCACCCGCAGGGCACCGCAGCCTCCGGGCGTTTGCAGGGTACGGATACGATTAGCCAGCATGGTCGGGTGATCCTCGCCAAAGATCAGCCGCTCCAGACCCTCGTTAGCGCCGGGGCTGCCGGGCGGGGGCAAATAGGCCTTGCTGTCCTCTTGTTGGAAGCGACGTTCCTCAGCCAGTTTGACCGATTTCAATACTTGGGTCAGGCCGGCTTCATCCTTATAAACCCCCACACCCAGATCGACTTTTTGCGGGTTGGTATCTTGCTGATAGGCGGCGCTTAACCCCAGAATGGGATCGGGGGGAAGGGCTTGCAGTGTCTCAAACATGGGTTTCTCCAAAAGGGCCCGTGTACTTTACACACACAAGGCCCGGGGTGTCGGTATTGTCGTTCAGGGCTGGATATCGAGTCCGTAATTTTTCCAGTCCTGGGCTTTGGCCATCAGGCGATCTAGTAGTTGGTGCAGCGTGTTTACCTCTTCGTCGCTCAGATCCTGTAGCAGTTGCTTCTGGTAATTCAGTGCGAGGGGCACAATTTGAGCGTAAATTTCGCGGCCCCGGGGCGACAGAGAAAGCATTGACCGACGCCGGTCATCGCTGTCCTCCTGGCGGTTCAGGTAGTTTTTGTCCATCAGCAGGGAAACGGCCCGACTGATGGCGACCTTGTCCATCGCTGTTTTGTCCACCAGTTCGGCGGCGGATAGATTGTCGAAGCGACCCAATACCGCCATGATCCGCCAGGCGGGAATGCTCAACTCAAACCGCTTGCTGTACACCATGGCAATGGCGTTGCTGATATTGTTCGACAGTACCGAAAGGCGGTAGGGCAGGAATTCCTCCAGAGCGAGATCATCAGAGGCTGGTGTCGGCATAGAGTATTCTCGATTTGCGGTTGGTTACAATGGTAACTAATATAAATTATAGGCGCCACTGGCGCTGTCGAAGGAGCAAAAGCGCGCATTATAACCCTATTTTCACGGGAGCAAGACACTGACTGAAAAGGAGGTGCATTATGACCCCGCTGGCTGAAAATCCTTTGGGCCTGGATGGTTTCGAGTTTGTGGAATATGCCGCACCCGACCCGGCGCTGCTGCGTTCCCTGTTTGAGCAAATGGGTTTTGCCGAGGTGGCGCGCCATCGTCACAAGGATGTCACCCTGCACAAACAGGGCGACGTCAATTTTGTCATCAATGCCGAGCCAGACTGCTTTGCCCAGCAGTTTGCGCGTCAGCATGGCCCTTGCGTCTGCGCTATGGCTTTCCGGGTCAGGGACTCCGCCGAGGCTTTGCGTCTGGCGGTGGAGAAGGGGGCAACCCCGGTGAGCACGGACCCCGGGCCGATGGAGTTGAATATTCCCGCAATCGAGGGTATTGGTGGCAGTCGTATCTATCTGGTGGATCGCTATGGCGACCACACGATCTATGATGTTGACTTTGTAGGCACAGGGAAGATGCCATCCTTTTCCGGTGGGTTAACCTATATCGATCACCTCACCCACAATGTGCATCGCGGGCAAATGGATCGATGGGCGGGGTTTTACGAGGATATATTCAACTTTCACGAACTGCGTTACTTCGACATCGAAGGCAGGTTGACGGGATTAGTCAGTCGAGCCATGGTCAGTCCCTGCGGCAATATTCGTATTCCCATCAATGAGTCCAGCGACGATAAGTCCCAGATCGAGGAATACCTGCGCGAGTATCGGGGCGAGGGGATTCAGCATATCGCCCTGGGAACCGACGACATCTACAAGACTGTCACTGCTTTGCGGCGACATGGGGTGACATTTCAGGATACGCCGGATACTTACTATGAAAAGGTCGACGAACGGGTTCCGGAACACGGTGAAGACCTGGAAACCATGAAACGACTCAGAATTCTGGTGGATGGTGCCCCTGCGGAGGGTCAGGGATTGCTGCTGCAGATTTTTACCCAGACGGTAATCGGGCCGATCTTTTTTGAAATTATCCAACGCAAGGGCAATGAAGGATTTGGCGAGGGTAATTTTCAGGCGCTGTTTGAGTCGATCGAGTTGGATCAGATTCGACGAGGAGTGATTTAAACGCATTGGTTTGATATTGCCGGGGAAGAGACTGGCTCCCTGAGAGTGGGTGCTGCACTCGTGCGCCTTTGGCAGTCATTGGTAGCTTCCTGTTGGCCGGAACCGGGAAGTGTTCATTTTGAGACCTGCTGCGAATCCATGCCCGAGGGTTTTCCTGCAGCCTCCGGCCCCGACGATGTTCAGGGTCCCATTCAAATGATTCATGTATAATCGCCAGTTTTTAAAGCGATTCCCTGTTGAAGGCCCCATCACATGTCCAAATACTGGAGCGATTTCGTTAACCGCTTAGAGCCCTATGTCCCCGGCGAGCAACCTAAAATACTCGACCTGATCAAGCTCAATACCAACGAAAACCCCTATCCTCCATCGCCTAAAGTTCTGAACGTGCTGGCCAAAGAGAGTGTAGACCTGCTGCGCCTGTACCCGGACCCCAACTCTCTGGCACTCAAAAATGCCATCGCCAAAGAGTGGGACGTCCGTGCCGACAATGTGTTTGTGGGCAATGGCTCCGACGAAGTCCTGGCCCTGGCTTTTATGACCTTCTTTAAACAGGGCAAACCCCTGCTTTACCCCGATATTACCTACAGTTTCTATAAGGTCTACAGCAACCTCTACGATATTGAGACTGAGAACCCGCCATTGACTGAAGACTTCAGTCTGAACCTGTCGGATTACCAACGTCCCAACGGCGGTATTATTTTTCCCAATCCCAATGCGCCTACCGGGATCGGTTTACCGTTGGCGGACATTGAAAAACTGCTGCAAGCCAACACTGAGTCGGTAGTGATTGTCGACGAAGCCTATATCGATTTTGGCGGTGAGTCGGCCATTGCCCTGGTGAACAAATACCCTAACTTGCTGGTGGTACAGACCCTGTCCAAATCACGCTCCCTGGCGGGTATGCGCATCGGTTTTGCCGTAGGTAACCGGGAATTGATCGACGGTCTGGACCGGGTGAAAAATTCCTTCAATTCCTACCCCATAGACCGTCTGGCAGAGGCTGCGGCTGTAGCCTCTTTCGAGGACAGGGATTACTTTCTCGACACTACTGCAAAAGTTGTCGCCACCCGGGACTGGACCACACAACAGCTTCAGACACTGGGGTTCGATGTCCTGCCATCCCAGGCAAATTTTGTGTTCGCCAAGCCCAACCAATGGTCGGCGGCAGAGGTGTTTGCCAAACTGCGGGAACGTAAAATTCTGGTGCGCTACTTTAAACAGCCGCGTATCGACAGCTATTTGCGCATTACCATCGGTACCCAGGCTGAGATGGAAGCCTTGATCGAGGCCTTAATATCGATCGGTTTCAGCGCCGTCTAGACCCTGTCGCTCCCAAGACAGCGACAGGGGGAAACAGTGCGCTTGGAACGCCTGCAGACAAAGACCGGGGCCATTGGGGGGGGATTATGACGGATAAGCAACAGGGCAGTGGTGAGGCCAGCTCAAGGATCAAAGGTTGGGCTTTGTGGTTGGGCCCCTTGTTGGGGCTGGGGTTGGGGCTGTTGCTCGCCAGTCTGGGCTGGAGTCGCGAGGCCAGCCTAACCGCCGGCCTGACGCTATTGTGCGGTATTTGGTGGATATTTGAACCGGTGCCAATTCCCGCTACCTCCCTGATTCCCCTGGGGGTGTTCCCGCTGCTTGGCATTCTCGATGGCGACCAGGTGGCCCAGGCCTATGGCAGTCCCCTGATTATCCTGTTGATGGGGGGGGCCATGCTCTCCAAGGCCATGGAGAAAAGTGGCGCCCACCGGCGCGTGGCACTTGGCATGGTGCACTTGTTCGGCGGCACCTCCAGCCGGCGCCTGGTAATGGGCTTTATGGCGGCCTCCGCTTTCCTGAGTATGTGGATATCCAATACCGCCACCACCCTGATGCTGTTGCCGGTCGCCCTGGCGGTGTTGGAGAAGGCCCGTGACGAGCGCCTGGCGACTCCGCTGTTGTTGGGCATTGCCTACGCCGCCAGTATCGGTGGTACGGGTACGCCAATAGGTACACCGCCCAACGTTATTTTCCTGAAAATATATGCCGAGAATACCGGCGTCGAGCCCAGTTTTACCCAGTGGATGGGGTGGGCATTGCCGATAGTGTTGTTGATGCTGCCACTGATGGCTTTGTGGCTGACCCGACGTCTTGCCGGTGGCGACGATCTCGAGATTCCTCATCCGGGGCCTTGGCGGGCAGAGGAGCGTCGGGTACTGATAGTGTTCGCCGTGACGGCGCTGTGCTGGATGACCCTGAAGGAACCCTGGGGCGGGTGGAGTGGATGGCTGGGGCTGGCCAACGCCAACTACGCCGCGGTGGCGCTGACGGCGGTGGTGATCCTGTTCGCGTTGCCCGATGGCAGTGGCGGGCGTCTGCTGGATTGGGAGTCCGCTAGCAGTATTCACTGGGGTGTGCTGCTGCTGTTCGCCGGTGGAATTGCCGTGGCCAAGGCGTTTGTGGTCACCGGTATCAGCCAGGCCCTGGGGGATCAGTTGGCTGGCCTGACTGAGCTGCCCGTGTGGCTACTGATGCTGATTCTGTGCCTGGGGGTGACCTTTCTCACTGAAATCACCAGCAATACCGCCACGACCACCCTGTTGATGCCGATTCTCGCTGCCGCTGCCCTGGGGGCTGATATCGAGCCGGCACTCCTGATGGTGCCGGCAGCCATCAGTGCCAGTTGCGCGTTTATGCTGCCGGTGGCCACCGCCCCAAACGCTATCGTCTTTGGCACGGGGCGTGTAACGGTTCGGAAGATGGCCCGTGAGGGAGTGGTCATCAATCTGATGGGCTCCCTTGTTATTTCCACGCTCTGCTATTTTTTGCTCAGCGGGTAGGCTCCTCTCGCACAAGTTTTCACGGTGCCGGTCGATGTACTGGTTCAGGGTCATTGAATGTTAATTGATCGTTTTGCTACTATTGAGTGTCTTGTGCTTAATACAAACAATAAATACAGCACAAAGCTCAATGGATGCTCCGGACAACTTTGTTGGGGAATGTGGGAACCAGGAAGGGAAGGGCAGCGGTGTTGATTGGTGTGGGCGCCGCTGTAAAAAGATAAAAATATCGACCACTGAGGGTTTTAAAACGGCTGCGGTTGCCATTGCTTGGTTCTTAGATTGCTTGGCTCATTGATCACTTAGCTCATTGAGAGGCGCGATAAGCAATTGTTAGAGAAACAAAGGGCCGGACGTTGTGGATCGGTGTTAGTGGTGAAACACTTGAGCTTGCATGCAAAATAAGCACAGCGCTGTGGAACTGATCAAAAAGTTCCAGCAGCTCTTTACAAACTTAAATCACAAGCAGATTGCAGAACGCTTGGTGAAATTGGTTGTCGCCAAAACGGCGATCAGCCGCGCTGTGCTTGTGGTTGAGCGCGACGAAGAACTCTATGTGGAAGCCCTGGGGCAAAGTGCCACCAATACCGATGGCAATCCCACGATTCAGGCTTTGGCCACAGCCCTCGAAAAGCTCAACAACCTCCCCCATCAATTGATTCGGCAGGCCTTTGAAGACGGTGATCATCGACGCCTGGATCGCGACGGCCTGCGCGGACTTTCCAGCGGCGAGTGCAAGGAAAATGTCGCTGCCGTTTATATCTACCCAATTATGGAAAAGGGTAAACCTATTGCGGCCTACTATCTGGAATCCCAACAGAGCCTGCCCTGCCTGGAGGAAGCGGTAAATCAACTGGAGCCGGTCTGGACTTTCAGTGCTCTCCTGGTGCGCCAGGTGGTAGAGATGTGGCGTCATGAGGAACAATCGGAAAAATTCAGGGTGGCTGAGCAGGCACTTTGGGCCAGCGAAGTTTACCTTAATGCCATTCTCTTCCATTCGCCGGCACTGATTTCGGTAAAGGACCTGAACGGCAACGTTGTGTTGGCCAGTGAACACTACAAGCACCTCGCCGATGTGGATGAGAGCGAAGGCTTTGTTGGCAAGCATGTCTTTGACGTTTATCCGAAAGAGCTGGCCCAACTGCTGTGGGACAGTGACCAGAAAGTGTCGGAAATGAAGAGCTCCACCGAAACCGAGTTGGAGATCCTGCACAAGGACGGCACCCGGCATACCTACCTGATGGTGAAGTTTCCATTGCGGGACAAAAAGGACCAGGTGTTCGGGGTTTGTACGATTTGCACGGATATTACTGAGCGCAAGGTGGCCGAGGATGCCCTTCGCGAGCAGCAGACACGGCTCAACTACATGGCTTTTCACGACGCCTTGACGGGCCTGCCCAATCGCTCGCTATTCTACGATCGTATCCATCATGGCCTGGCTCGTGCCAAGCGCAGCAACTGCAAGCTGGCACTGATGTTGTTGGACCTGGATCGTTTTAAATACATTAACGATAGTCTTGGCCACGATGCCGGCGACCTGTTATTGAAAACCTTTGCTCACCGGCTGGGTGAAAGTGTGCGGGATATGGATACTGTGGCCCGTCTGGGCGGCGATGAGTTCGTGGTGGTGTTGGAGGGAATACAAGAAGTCGAAGATATCAACTCGGTGGCCAACAAAATGCTGAGTACCCTGGCGAAACCCGTCAGTATTCACGGTCACGAAATCAGCTCCACTGTCAGTATCGGTGTCAGTCTATACCCCGAAGATGGTGATGATACCGATACCCTGCTGAAAAATGCTGACATCGCCATGTACAAGGCCAAGGAGGCGGGCAAGAACAACTTTCAGTTCTATACCGAGGGTATGAATGCCACCGCCGTCAATTTTCTGCTACTGGAAAATGATCTGCGCCGGGCTATCGAGCATGAACAGTTGACTCTCTACTACCAACCCCAAATGGATTTGCAAACCGGTAGCCTGACCGGGGTGGAAGCGCTGGTGCGCTGGGTGCATCCTGAGCGGGGTCTGGTGTCGCCGGCGAACTTTATTCCTTTGGCCGAGGAAACCGGCTTGATTGTACCGCTGGGAGACTGGGTGTTGCGTGAGGCCTGCCGCCAGCAAAAGCAGTGGATCCAGACAGGCAAATACGTGGGTAAGGTAGCGGTGAACCTGTCGCCGCGTCAATTTCGGCAAAAAAACTTTCCCGATAAGGTGGCGCAAATCCTGCTCGAGACCGAATTACCTGCCAAGTACCTGGAGTTGGAAATCACCGAGGGTTCCGCCATGGAGCATGCGGGTGAAACCATCAACCAGCTTAACCAACTCAACCAGATGGGATTGTCGCTGGCGATTGACGACTTCGGTACCGGGTATTCCTCGCTCGCCTATTTAAAGCGTTTCCCGATCCAGAAACTGAAAATTGATCAAAGTTTTATCCACGATATTCACGTTGATCAGAACGACGCCGCCATCGCCCAATCGATAATCGGCCTGGCTCACAATATGATGCTCAACGTCGTGGCCGAAGGGGTGGAAAATGAACAACAGGCCGACTGGCTGCGTCAGCGGGGATGCGACCAGGCCCAGGGTTACCTCTACTCAAAACCCATGGCAGCCAAGAAGCTGGAGGAATTATTCAGCGGCGGCACCTTTAACTTTGATGGCCAGCTTGTGTCGCTGGATTTGCCGGCTTAGTGCTCGCCGGGGACTGATATGATTTTACCGCTGCCAGTGTAGGTTTTTGGGCCGAACCCGGAAATTATCCACTCTGGTAAGGACGGATGTTCAAACCGTCGTGGCTAAAGCCCAGCGTCTGTGATAAAAACTAACCTGCGAACTCACAGCGCTTGCAGCCCCTGGCTGTCCAACGCTGCCTCACAGGGAGCCCCAAGGGGCTGATAAAAAAGGCAATAATGATGGAGACGGCAACGATGATCGTGGGTGTTCTGAGCGAGTCCTGCCCGGGTGAATCCCGAGTGTCCCTTACTCCCCCCAATATTGCACAGTTGAAAAAACGGGGCCTGGACGTCCTGGTGCAACGTGGTGCCGGCCTGGGAGCAGGTCACAGTGATGACGACTACCAGGCCGCTGGTGCCGAAGTGCTCGACAGCCGCGCCGACATTTTTGCCCGTGCCGATATTGTTACCCAGGTGCAGTCCTTTGGCAGCAATACAGTCAATGGTGACGACGACCTGCCGTTGTTACGGGAAGGGCAGTTGGTTGTGGGCATGATGGATCCTCTGGGGGAGCCACAAGCTGCCGGTAAGATGGCGGAGAAGGGCGTGACTGCGGTGGCTTTGGAACTGGTACCGCGAATCACCCGTGCCCAGAGTATGGACGTGCTTTCCTCCATGGCCACTATCGGCGGATACAAGGCGGTGTTAGTGGCCGCTAATGCCCTGGGGCGGTTGTTCCCGATGATGATGACCGCCGCCGGTACCCTGCAGGCGGCACGGGTGTTCATTATGGGCGCCGGTGTGGCGGGCTTGCAGGCCTGTGCCACCGCCAAGCGCCTGGGAGCGGTGGTGGAGGCCTACGATGTGCGCCCGGCTGCGCGTGAGCAAATTCTTTCAGTGGGCGCCAAACCGGTGGAGCTGGACCTGAAAACGGAGGAATCTGAAGACAAGGGTGGCTACGCCAAAGCCCAGAGTGAAGAGTTTATCCGGCTCCAGCAGGAATTGATGACCGAAGTGCTGGCACAGCAGGATGTGGTTATTACCACCGCCGCCGTTCCGGGAGCCAAGTCCCCGATCCTGGTGACCGAGGAGATGGTCAAGCGGATGAAGACCGGCGCGGTGATTGTGGACCTGGCAGCCGAGCGCGGTGGCAACTGCGAGTTGACCCGGCTGGGGGAAACCCGGGTCGAATACGGAGTGACCATTATCGGACCCAACAACCTCAATGCCTCGGTGGCCAATCACGCCAGCCAGATGTTTGGCAAAAACCTGGAAAACCTGCTTGCGCATCTGGTTAATGATGACGGTGAGTTGAACCTGGATTTCGAGGACGAGATCGTGTTCGAAACCGTGGTCGCCCACCGGGGCGAGGTAGTGCACCCTCGGATGCGGGATTTGTTGGGGCTGGCCGGAAATTAACGACAAGATCTGAATCCAGCTCCGCCATTGGCTTAAACAGTTGGGCAATACGAGGATAACAACAATGGAAATACTGGTGTTATTGCTGGCGCTCTTTGTGCTCTCCCTGTTTCTCGGGGTGGAGTTGATAACCAAGGTGCCACCCACCTTGCATACGCCACTGATGTCCGGTTGCAATGCCATGTCCGGCATTACCATCGTCGGCGCCATACTCGCTTCCGGCAGCGGCAGTACGGTGTCGCCATTGGTCAGCGTCCTGGGATTTATTGCGCTGGTGCTTGCCTCCATCAACGTGGTGGCTGGTTTTATGGTCACCAATCGGATGCTGGCCATGTTTAAGCGGGGACGCAAATCATGAGTGGAAACCTGATGGACATCGCCTATCTGGTGGCGGCCTCGCTGTTTATTCTCGGCATCAAGGGGCTGACCAAGCCCCGTACGGCCGTGCGCGGTAATGTATTGGCCGCCGTGGGTATGCTGATTGCGGTGCTGGTGACCCTGCTGGACAGGAATATTCTTTCCTACCAGACCATACTGCTGGGGTTTGCCCTGGGGGCGGTCGTGGGTGCGGTCATGGCGAAGCGGGTAAAAATGACTGCCATGCCACAGATGGTGGCGCTGTTGAATGGTTTTGGCGGAGGTGCATCCCTGGGTGTGGCGGCGGCCACCTATTTCGAAGCCCTGTTAGCCGGTGCACAAGGCAGTGGGTTTGGCGAGGACATCACTGCCGTTATCGCCCTGACCGCTATCGCCGTGACCGTGATTATCGGTGCAGTGACCCTGAGCGGTAGCCTGGTGGCGTTTGCCAAGCTGCAGGAGTTGTTACCCGGGCAGCCGCTGGGTTTCCCCGGTATGAAAGCGGTCAACGCTTTGCTGTTCGCCACAGCGGTGGTGTCCCTGGTGTTGCTGGTGATGACACCCGAAGACCCGCGGCTGTTTTATGTCATGGTCGCCGCCGCGGTGTTGTTGGGCTTTTTACTGGTATTGCCGATCGGTGGAGCAGATATGCCGGTGGTGATCGCCCTGTTGAATTCCTACTCCGGTATTGCGGCCGCTTCGGCCGGTTTTATCATGAACAATACCATGTTGATTGTGGCCGGTTCGCTTGTCGGTGCCTCGGGTCTGATCCTGACCCGGATTATGTGCGATGCCATGAACCGTTCCCTGACCAATGTACTGTTCGGCATTATGGGTGAAGGCGGTGAGGTCATCGATGCCGATGAGGTCTACGGCGGCAAGGTGAAAAGCGCCTCGCCGGAGGAGGTGGCCATGCTGTTGGAAACCGCGCAGCGGGTAGTGATTGTGCCGGGGTTCGGCCTGGCCATGGCCCAGGCGCAGCACGCTGTTCGGGATCTGGCCGATGTGCTGCAGAGACGGGGTGTGGAAGTGGAATATGCCATTCACCCGGTGGCCGGTCGTATGCCCGGGCATATGAATGTGCTATTGGCGGAGGCGGAAGTGCCCTATGAGCAACTGGTGGAGATGGAGCGTATCAACCCGACTTTTGAGCAGACCGATGTGGCCATTGTGATTGGCGCCAATGATGTCACCAACCCCATGGCGCGGGAAGACAAGGGTAGCCCCATCTACGGTATGCCGATTCTTAACGTCGACAAGGCAAAAACCGTGGTGGTGGTCAAACGCAGTCTCAGCCCTGGCTTTGCCGGCTTGCCGAATCCGCTGTTTGCCAAGGACAACACCCTGATGATGTTTGGGGACGGCAAGCAGGCGGTCGTGGATTTGACTTCGGCGTTAAATGAAGCTTGACCAGCGGCCGTAGGGAACAGTTCTCTGCAGAAGCGTGTTTTAGCGGTTGGCTGGTGCGCTTAAACACCCATATCGCATGATCAAAAGGTATTTAAATGAGTTTTGAAGTGGCCTATTGGCACTGGATTGTGTTCGGCATCGGTTTGGCCCTGCTGGAAATTTTTATTCCCTCGTTTACCGCTCTCTGGTTTGGTGCCGGTGCGGCGCTTGTGGGGCTGCTGTTACTGCTGTTTCCTGAAATGAGCCTGACCTGGCAGGTGGTGCTCTGGACGCTGATGTCGGGCCTGTTGACCTGGGCCTGGTTTAAATACCTGAGACCGCTGTCGGTGGATAAAACCAAGGCGGGCCTGTCCCGGGAAGCGATTGTCGGAGAGGTGGGGCAGGTGCTGTCAGTACCCCGGGAGCATCGTCGTGGGGTATTGCGTTTCCCGGCACCGGTGTTGGGTTCCGACGAGTGGCAATTTATCTCCCAGGATGAGCTTAATGTCGGTGACCGGGTGCGTGTCACCGATGTCTCTGGTAACAGTTTAATTGTTGCCAAGCACTGAACAACGACGTTTAACTTTCTGGCCGTCTTTGAGCGGCCACTTCTTTATTTTAACGATTACTTTTGTTACAGCGACGCCGGCTTTTCGCCGATGATGCTTATTTACAAGGAGTTTGAACCATGAATGCAGGGCTGACAATCGCGCTGGCAATTTTGATTTTGGTGCTGATAACCATCGCCAGGGGTGTGCGCCTGGTGCCCCAGGGGTTCAAGTGGGTGGTGCAGCGGTTGGGGAAATACCACACGACGCTGAATCCGGGACTGAATATCATCATTCCCTATATCGACGGCATCGCTTACAAAGTCACTACAAAGGATATCGTTTTGGATATTCCCTCCCAGGAGGTCATAACCCGGGATAACGCTGTGATCGTGGCCAATGCCGTGGCCTATATCAATATCGTGTCACCGGAAAAGGCGGTCTACGGCGTTGAAGACTACGCGGTGGCGATCCAGACA
This sequence comes from Cellvibrionaceae bacterium, assembly GCA_050290225.1. GTDB lineage: Bacteria > Pseudomonadota > Gammaproteobacteria > Pseudomonadales > Cellvibrionaceae > JBNKHG01. Next base: position 39,947 of record JBNKHG010000075.1, on the reverse strand, counting down.
TTGGTGCAGACTACCCTGCGTTCCATCGTGGGTGAGATGGACCTGGACGACGCCCTCTCCTCCCGCGATTTGATCAAAAGCAAGCTTAAGAACTCTATATCCGACGATATCGCCGACTGGGGTATTACCCTCAAAACCGTCGAGATACAGGATATCAACCCGTCCGGAACCATGCAGACCGCGATGGAAGAGCAGGCTGCGGCCGAGCGGGCTCGTCGCGCCACGGTTACCCGTGCGGAGGGTGATAAGGAAGCACAAATTCTCCAGGCGGAAGGGCGGCTGGAAGCTTCCCGGCGTGATGCCGAGGCCCAGGTGGTACTGGCCAAGGCCAGCCAGCGTGCGATCCAGATGGTGACAGAGGCTATCGGCGAGGACGAATTGCCAGTGGTTTACCTGTTGGGTGAAAAGTACGTGGGTGCCCTGAGTGAGTTGGCCACTTCGGAGAATGGCAAATCCATCGTCTTTCCCGCCGACCTGCCCAATGCGGTAAAGGGCATGTTGGGGAAATAGTCGCCAGGCATCCGTCGCTGAGCTGGGGTCGGTGAGCTTTGGTCGTAGTTGATTGGGGACTGGCGGTTGGAAAATAGCGTTTTGCGTTAGTTGAGGCTCAGTGCCAGCTTCTGTACCGGCGGGCTGAGGCTGAAGGTGCCGGTGAGGTTCAGGGTCAGGTCCATCAGTTCATCCCAGGGATCGGCGCGCCGCATACCTTTGATGGCCTTGTCGATGGCGTTGGCTTTGCGCAGCAACTGTTGTAACTGCAGGGGGCGGAAGCGTCGCAGGGCAGTCTGGATCAGCGGTTTGCGCTTGTCCCAGACACCGCTCTGTTTGGCGGCCCAATCAAAGTTCTGTCCCTGGCTGACGGCGTGTGCCACCTGAGCCAGCGTGCGGATCTCCCGCGCCAGGGCCCAGAGCACCACAGTGGCGTCCGTTCCTTCTCCCTTGAGACCGTTCAGGGTCCTGACTGCGCCGCGTGCGTCACCGTGCAGAGCCTTGTCCACTAAACCAAAAACATCATAGCGGGCGCTGTCGGCGACTACCGAAGCCATCAGCTCGGCGCTGACAAAGCCGCCGTGGCTGAGCAGCTTGAGTTTTTCGATTTCCTGGGCTGCCGCCAGTAGGTTGCCCTCCACCCGCGAGGCCAGAATCTCGGTGGCCTGGCTGTCGGCTTTGAGACCGGCGGCCTGCAATCGCTGACCTATCCAGCGTGGCAGCTGCTGCGGGGTGATAGGCCAGATTTGCACAAAGGTGCCCGTTTTTTCGATGGCTTTAAACCATTTGCTGCGCTGCTGGGCACCGTCCAGTTTGGGCGTGATAATCAGCAACAGGTTGTCTTCACCGGGGTTCTGACAATATTCCACCAGCGCTTTGCTTCCCTTGTCACCGGGTTTGCCTTTGTCGATACGCAGTTCGATCAGTTTGCGCTCAGCAAACAGAGACAGGCTGTTGGTGGCTGACAACACCAGGCCCCAGTCGAAGCCGGCATCCGCATGGTAAAGTTCGCGTTCGCCAAATTCCGCCTGGCGGGCGGCCTGGCGAATAGCGTCACAAGCCTCCTGCACCAGCAGGGGTTCGTCGCCACTGACCAGGTAAATCGGGGCCAGGCCCTTTTTCAGCGTTCCGGCGAGTTGATCGGGTCGCAACTTGGCCATGAGCTTAGCCTGCCGGCGCCGCCTCTGGCTGGGTGGCGTTTTTGGTGGCGAAGCGCAGTCGGCGCATTATCTGCTGAATCAGCAGTTGGCGCATTTCGCGACGCAGCAGCAGTTCCTCTTCGGTGGTACTGAGGACATCGTTGGGGTTGTGGTCGTAACTGCGCGATACGCTGGCGGTAGCCTTGGGTATCAGCACTTCGCCGCCGCGCTCAATGCGATAGTCTGTGGCCAGGGTGATTTCATATTCGCTGGCAAGGGCGTCATTGCCCACGGAAATCGTACGCCGTTCGTCCCTCTCCTGCAGGATGATCAGGCTGTACTGGGCGTCTTTGGGCGTGTCGCTGAGAGCGATATCGTAGTTCTCTGCCAGGCGCCGGATGTCTGAAGCCAGCAAGCCGTGGCTGTCTTCGGCACTGATATAGAGGCTTTCTATATTGTCGAGACCCTGGGAACCGCGCAGGTGCCAACCACAAGCAGAAAGCAGGAGCGTGGAAAGGCTGAGGATCAAAAGTGGTTTCATTGTGAGTTCCTAATCTCCAGGCACTATTATTGAGTCGCTAGTCGCTAGTCGCTAGTCGCTAGCAAAAGGTATTCGCGAAAAACCGGCGACTGTTTTCACTTTATGGCGAAGGTTACCAGCTTACCCGGTATCACCTTGCGCATCTTGATTTCCTTGTCGCTCAAAAACTTCTGCACATTGTCGTTGGCCTCGGCAGTTGCCAGGATACTTGCCTCATCGGCATTGGCGGCCACTTCGATCTTGGCGCGCACCTTGCCATTGATCTGGACGACCATCTCGATGCTGGACTTCACCAGTGCAGTCTCGTCCACCCTGGGCCAGGGGGCATCTATGACGGCACAGGTGTTTTCGAGTTCCTGCCAGAGTATGTGGGCGATATGGGGAACAATGGGGGCCAGTAACAAGACTGCAGTTTGCAGGGCTTCCCGCTCCACGGCACGGGTTTCCGGCGTATTGCGATCAGCCAGTTTGCCAATCTCGTTGAGAAGTTCCATCACCGCTGCCACGGCGGTATTGAAATGCTGGCGGCGACCGTAGTCGTCGCTGACCTTGGCAATAGTTTCATGGGTCTTGCGACGCAGATCCTTTTGCTTGTCAGCCAGGTTTTCCACATTCAGTTCGCTGACTTCGCCCGCGGCGATATGGGCGGCGACCGTTTTCCACAGACGGCGCAGGAAACGGCTGGCGCCCTCAACGCCGGAGTCATGCCACTCCAGAGTCTGCTCCGGCGGTGCGGCGAACATGGTAAACAAGCGCACAGTGTCGGCCCCGTACTGGTTGACCGTGGTCTGTGGATCAACGCCATTGTTTTTCGACTTGGACATCTTGGTGCTGCCGCCAAGGCTGAGTTCACCCGCGTCCGGATGGGTGGCCCGAAGGATCTTGCCCTTCTCGTCCCGCTCCAGGGTGACTTCGGCGGGGTTGTACCAGGTCCTGCTGCCGTCAGCCTGCTCCTGATAGAAAGACTCGGCCAGTACCATACCCTGGCACAGCAGGCGCTTGAACGGCTCGTCACTGTCGACCAGTCCTTCATCGCGCATCAGCTTGTGGTAGAAGCGGGCGTAGAGCAAGTGCAGAATCGCGTGTTCGATGCCGCCCACATACTGGTCCACCGGCAGCCAGTAATTTGCCGCCGCCGGGTCGAGCATGCCTTCACTGAAGTTGGCACAGGTGTAACGGGCGTAGTACCAGGAGGACTCCATAAAGGTGTCGAAGGTATCGGTTTCGTGCTCCACGGCCTGGCCATTGAACTCGGCCTTGCGCCAATTCGGATCAGCTTTGATCGGGGAGTGAACGCCATCCATTTGCACGTCTTCCGGTAGCAGGACGGGCAACTTCTCCAGGGGTACCGGGATTTCTCCGCCTTCGGGCAGGTTGAACATGGGGATGGGTGCACCCCAATAGCGTTGACGGGATACGCCCCAGTCACGCAGTCGATAGTTGGTTTTGACGCTGCCCTTACCTTTGGCCTCCAAAGCCCTGGCGATAGCGTTAAAGGCATCCTTGAATTTCAAGCCGTCCCAGTCTTCAAAACCGGCTCCGGAATTGACCAAAACGCCTTTCTCCACGAAGGCTGCCTTGCTGATGTCGCAATCCTCGCCATTAGCGGGGGCGATGACCTGCTCGATTGGCAGGCCATAGGCACTGGCGAATTCCCAGTCGCGCTGGTCGTGCCCGGGGACGGCCATAACCGCGCCCGAGCCATAATCCATTAGCACATAGTTGGCAATCCACACCGGTACTTCTCGCCCGGTCAGGGGGTGGATAGCTTTCAGGCCGGTGTCTAACCCTTTTTTCTCCATAGTGGCCATATCGGCCTCAGCCACCGACTGGGTCTTGCATGTCTGGATAAAGGTGGCCAGTTCGGTATCACCCGCCTGTTCATTGCACTGGGCCAGGGCCAGGCTGATCGGGTGCTCGGCTGCGAGGCTGACATAGGTCACGCCCATCAGGGTATCCGGACGGGTGGTGTAAATATCGAAGCTCCCGATATCGCCGCTTTCACTGGCGACGGGAGAGGCGAGGTCGAAAGTTATCTCCACCCCCCTGGATTTACCGATCCAGTTGCGCTGCATGGTTTTGACTTGTTCCGGCCAGTCGGGCAGGTTGTCCAGGCTGGTGAGCAGTTCCTCGGCGTAGTCGGTGATTTTGATAAACCACTGGGGAATCTCTTTACGCTCCACCAGGGCGCCGGAGCGCCAGCCGCGACCGTCAATCACCTGCTCATTGGCAAGCACAGTCTGGTCCACAGGGTCCCAATTGACCGTGGCCATCTTCTTATAGACCAGCCCCTTCTCGTAGAGTCGGGTGAAAAACCACTGTTCCCACTTGTAGTAGTCGGGTTGGCAGGTGGCCAGTTCGCGGCTCCAGTCGAACCCGAAGCCCAGGCTCTTGAGCTGGCCTTTCATGTATTCGACGTTGCTGTAGGTCCACTTGGCCGGAGCGGTTTTATTCTGGATGGCGGCATTTTCCGCAGGTAGTCCGAAGGCATCCCAGCCCATGGGGTGCAACACGTTCTTGCCCTGCATGCGCTGGTAACGGGCGATCACGTCGGTAATGGTGTAGTTGCGCACATGGCCCATATGCAGCTTGCCACTGGGGTAGGGAAACATGGCCAGGCAGTAGAACTTTTCTTTGTCGGGGTCTTCGGTGACCTGGAAACTGTTGTTGTCTTGCCAGTAACGCTGGGCGTCTTCTTCGACCTTGGCGGGGTGGTATTGCTCTTCGATTGTCACTGTTTCTGTCTCAGGGGGCCTGTTGATTGCACGAGCTCTTTACGGATTAGTCTTGCCGGCGTCATGGGTGTCGCGATTCGCGCCACCACCGGCACCGGACCAAAGCGGTCAATTATAGGTGTTGTCAGCCCAGAAAGCTAAGGCCTGGAGACAAAGGTGGGCTGACAGCCCGGGGCCGGGATCTGGGTTCCCGCTGTGCCTTGATCAGACGGCTTCCACTGCAGTTAACTGCGCCAGAGGGCGGGGTTTGCCGACGGCGTAGCCCTGGGCAAAGTCAATGCCCACTCGAGCCAGTTCCTGCTTGATGGCCTCGCTTTCCACAAATTCGGCAATGGTTCCCTTGCCCATCAGGTGACCAATATCGTTAATGGAACGCACCATGGCCAGGTGAATGGGATCGGTCATGATGTCCCGAACAAAGTCACCGTCGATTTTGACATAGTCGACGGGCAGGTTTTTCAGATAGCCAAAGGAGGAAAGGCCGCTGCCAAAATCGTCCAGGGAAAAGCGACAGCCCAGGGTTTTGAGGCAGCTGATAAATTGGGTGGCAGTGGCCAGGTGTGAGATCGCCGCGGTTTCGGTAATCTCAAAGCAAATGTGGGTGGCCAGGTGCGGGTGGCACTTGAATTGGGTCATGACAAAGGCGAGAAAGTCCTCGTCGGCGATCGAGTGGCCCGAGAGATTAATGGAATAGGTTGTGACTCGGGCCAGCAGGGACGGGTCGTCAGTCAGTTGTTCGAGGGTCTTGTCGACGACGTAGCGATCAAGTTTGGCCGCTATGCCGTAGCGCTCAGCGGCCGGTAAAAAAGCACCGGGCGGTGCCAGTTCTCCGGACTGTTCACGATAACGCAGCAGAATTTCGGCGTGTTGTTCGGGGTTTGCCGGATTGAGCCCCTCAATTATTTGGGCGAAGAGACAAAAGCGCTCTTCGCGGATGCCATCGTGGATTTTGGATACCCACTGCATTTCCCCTTGTTGACGGCTGGTGGCCTCGTCGTCCAGTTGATACACCTGTATTCGGTTGCGACCCCGGTCTTTGGCCACGTAACAGGCGGCATCGGCGTCGCGAAGGATTTCCATTACCCCGGCAGAGGTGGGGGTAATGGCTACCAGACCGATGCTGGCGGTAACTTTGAAAGTGCGATTATCCCAGGGAAACTGAAAAGCATCGATGGCGTGGCGCAGCTTGTGGGCCAGGATTTTGGCCTCTTTCAGCGAACAGTATTCCAGCAGTATTGCAAATTCGTCGCCGCCCATGCGTGCCACTGAATCCTGTTGCCGCACCTGACTGCGAAGCAATTCGCCCAGTTGGCGCAGCAGTTGGTCCCCAGCCAGATGACCACAAGTGTCGTTGATCAGCTTGAACTGGTCGAGATCGAGAAACAGTACCGCGTGATGACTGTTGTCGGATGCGGAGCGGGTCAGGCAACTATTGACCCGGCGTTCGAATTCGTTGCGATTGATCAGGTCGGTGAGCATGTCGTGGCTTGCCTGGTAGCTCAGTTGCTCGCCCAGGCGCTTGGCTTCCGTGATATCGCGGGTAATGGCCAGGTGGGCCTTGACCTTGTCGTTGTCGTCCAACAGTGGCACCGCATGGCTCTCGACGGTTTTACGGGTACCCTTGAGGCCGATCACATCGTACTCTGTCTGTTCCGATTGACCGGCAAAAATCCGCGCGTTGAACGCTATATATCTTTGTCGGTCTTCCGGGGCGATCAGGTCGTAAACTGAGGCTCCCTGGACGTCCTGGAATTGATCGGCCTCGACTATTTTGAGTCCCGCGGGGTTCATGCTGAGCAGAGTGCCGTCTTGAGCGACGGTTTTTACGCACTCGGGCTCGGAATCGATAATGCGACTGAGTAGTTCCTGTTCCGCCTGAAGCTGCCTGTGTTGGGTCTGCACGCGCATCAGGGCGATAGTGGCGACACTGCCCGGTATCAAAATCGACAGGCACCAGGCGGTGCGAATATATAACTCAAAAGGTTGGGGATTCAGTAACTGCTGCATGAAGTCACCCTCCCCAAAAACGATTGAATCGATCAGGGGGTCTATCAGCCAGGCGCCGGCAGCAAACAGACCGGTGCACAGAAAATAGGATGAACGAAAAAAGTTCTGCACATTAAAGTCGCTAAGCAGGTGCCTGGAGGAGGAGAGTACTTGCATACTAGGGTCAACTTTAACCAATGCGCCAAAATAGCGGCGGAAAAAAGGGCGGCTCACGCGGTGTGGGTGCCGGTTATATTGTTATAGGCCCAAGTCCGGATCTAAAGTCGGTTATTATAGCCACTTTGGTGGGGACAGGTGTATTTTGGGACGAATCACCTGAGCTGGATCAAAATCACCCGGGCAAGCCTGGCGCTGTCCCGCGCTCGTCAATCAATAGGGAAACCATGGATGATAATTCGATACCTGTTAAAGGGGCTGGTGCTGCCGCCGGCCATCAACCTTCTTGGGCTGTTGCTGGCCTGGGCAATCTGGCGGCGATTTCCGCGCTTGGCGCAGGGTTTGGCCGTTATTTCGACGCTGAGTTTGTGGTTGCTGGCCGCGCCGCAAGTATCGCTGTGGCTCGCGCAATCACTGCAGGTCCACCCTCCGCTGACGGAGACGTCGCTGACGCAGTTCCAGGCTGAAGCCATTGTGGTGCTGGGGGGGGGTCGCTACCGGGAGGCCCCTGAATATGGCGGTCACGATACTGTGGCTACCCGCGCCCTGGTACGCCTGCGCTATGGCGCACGGCTGGCGCGCGCCAGCGGACTGCCGGTGCTGGTCAGTGGTGGCAGTGTTTTTGGTGAGCGCGAGTCGGAAGCCGCGCTGATGGCCCGCATGCTGAAGGAAGACTATGGCCTGACGCGGGTATGGCAGGAGGGGCTCAGTCAAACCACCCGGGAAAATGCCATTTATTCAGCTCGGTGGCTGCAGGAGAAAGGTATCCGGCGAATCGCCCTGGTTTCTCACAGCTCTCACCTCGCCAGAGCGGTGCCGGAATTTGAGCGTCAGGGGCTTTCGGTGTTGCCCGCCCCCACGGCTTTTGCCTCGGTGGGGATTCCCGAATCGGTGTTGTACTGCTGGTTACCCAGCGCACAGGCATTGGCGCAGAGCACTGTGGCGCTACACGAATGGATGGGAATTGCCGTCTATTCGTTGTTAAGTTCGGCCAGCGCGATAAAGTCGTCAATATAGTTTTGCAGTGCCCTATCGCGCCTTTGGCGCTGCTTTTCGGTGAGGCTGTTATTGATCTGTGCCAGTAACGCGAAGGTGTGAGCCTGATTGGCGACTACGGTCTGGCGATATTCGGGTGACCAATCCTCTTCGGCGTGGAGAAAGAGCCTTTGCACGCGTGCCTGGGCATCGTCCCGATGCCGTTCCTGCAGGAGGCGGGTAAATTCCCGGTGCCAGCGTTGGCGCTCTGCAAAGCTCAACTGGCGACTGGGGGTGAGGTTGTTCGCCCACTCCCGGACGAAACCCCGCTGCTGTTTGTTCAAACGGCCGATCCAGGGGACCAGTATTTTGGTCATCCGCTTGATGCGCTGCTTGCGGATTTTGGCGGGACTGAGGTCAAGGTAATCCTCCCGGTAGCTGTCCAGCTCCCGCACCAGGCTTTCCACAAATTGTTTTACCTGGGCATCGCTGAGTCCGGCCAGCAGGGCTGTGCCCGGTTCCAGCAGCCGGGCGACGCTTTCGTCCCAGAGGTCGACAACGCGGTGGGTGTAGTCCCGGACTTCTGCCTCTTCAATCGGCCCCCGTTGCAAGCGCTGCTTTATCTCCGTCAGCAGCATGCTGTATCGGGGCAATTCCCTGCTGCGGTGCCAGCGGTGGAAGCGCTGGATGTGGTGCTTCAGGTCCCGGCGTTGCTCCTGCTCGAGGCTGACATAGCTACGGACATTCCACGCGATCCACCAGTCGAGAAAGTTATAGGTGAGTTTGGTGGAGCAGCCGAACAGCAGCAGGCCGCAAGTCAGGATAATGATCAGACGTTTGAGATGTATGACCATGCGTCGGGTTGACTGCGTTGATTAACGTCGTGCCTATAAGCATGGATTTAACCGCGACGGAGATCAAGCGCGGGGGGTCGCCGGTGACCGGTCTAAGCGTTAGCCCGGGGCGCTCGGACGCTCAGCCCCAGCAATATCAGGCCGCTCAAAATCAGCACTGGCCAGCTACCCCAGCGCATAAAGGGCGTCTGCCCGGTCATGGCACGCACCTCACCGAGCAGGGTCTGCTGCACAAACCTCTGGCTTTTGAGGGTTAACTGGCCACGGGTATTGGCAATGCCGCTGACGCCGTTATTGGTGGCGCGAATCATGTAACGACCGGTTTCCAGGGCACGCATTCGTGCCATTTGCAAGTGCTGCAAGGGGCCGATGGAGTCCCCGAACCAGGCGTCATTGCTGATGGTGAGCAGGACGTCGGCGCTGCTGGCGGCGTTGGCCACCAGGTCCGGGTAGACCACTTCGTAGCAGATCGATGGCGCGATAAAAAGCTTTCCCACCTGCAGTGGTCGTTGGTTGTCAGGTCCCTTGCTGATAATCGAGGTTGGCAGGTCGAAAAAGTGAATCAGACCCCGGAGCCACCCTTCCAGGGGAACATACTCGCCAAAAGGCACTAACCGGCGCTTGTGATAGATCCCCAGGGCCGTCCCCAACCCCACAATGCTGTTGAAGTATTTGTTTTGCTGAAAATCGTCATAGAGGATGCCGGTGATGAGGGCACTGTTTGATTCGGCGGCACGTTGGTGGAACTCACTCAGATAGATACCCGCCTCGTGGTAGAGCATGGGTATGGCGGCTTCCGGCCAGATCACCCAATCCCGGCCCCAGAGGAGTTCGGACATCTGTCGAAAACGCGCCAGCGTGGGCTGGCGAAAATCGGGATCCCATTTGTGGGCCTGGGGGATATTGGCCTGGACCATGCCAATTTTTATCGGTTCGCCCTTGGGTTTGGTCCAGCTCAGCTGTAGCAGGCCCCAACCCGCCAGCCAGAGGATACCGGCGGTGATCAGCGCCAGCAGGGTTTTCGGTTGACGGTACGCCGTCAGCGCACTGGCCAGGGCGGCGGCGGTCAGCGCACAGATCCCGCTCACAGTGAAGACGCCTCCCACAGGCGCCCAACCCGCCAGTGGGGTATCCAGGTGGCCATAACCCAGATAGAGCCAGGGAAAACCCGTCAGCAGCCAGGAACGCAGCCACTCTCCCAATACCCAGAAGGCGGGGAAGGCCAGCAGGAGGCCGAGGTCACGATGGCTGAACCAGCGCCCGTAGGCGTAGAAGGGTAGTGCGAATATCAGCGCCAGGCCTGAGACGAAGATTCCGGTCAGCAACAGCGCCAGGGGCAGAGAGGCCTGGCCGAATTCGCTGATGCTGACAAATACCCAGGAGGCACCACTGCTGTAGAGACCGAGGCCAAACCACCAACTGCGAACCACTGCGTCACGGCCCGAGTGGGTGCGCAGACACAGGCACAGCACGGCCAGGCTGAGCAGGGCCAGGGGCCAGAGGTCAAAGGGCGCGAGGCTGAGGGGAACGATAGCCCCGGCAAGCAACGCGAGCAGGTGCCCGCGCCAGTGGGGGCCAGTCCAGCGAGTTAACATGTTTGGGTTGTGTCCTTACCTTGGTTGTAATAATCCGGATTTGGGATTACTGCTCTGAATATTTTGATTGTTGATAAGCGGCAAGTGACAAGCTGCAAGCTGCAAGTGACAAGCTTCAAGCTGCAAGTGACAAGCTGCAAGCTGCAAGTGACAAGCTTTAAGCAGACTTCACTGCGACTCAGGTTATACAGCTCCGACAGGAAAAGGCACTCTACGCACTAAACTGTAAAAAGCGTATCGGCACAGGACCGCTTGCCGCTTGCCGCTTGAAGCTTGAAGCTTCAAGCTTATCCACTACTCGCTGGTGACTGTATTCGGCACCGTCAGGCGCAGCAGGTGAATCTGGCGGCTGTCGGAGTAAAGGACTCGAAACTGGTAGCCGTTCAGCTCGGTGACTTCATTGCGTTGGGGCAGGTGGCCGAAGGCGCTCATCAGGATGCCACCGATAGTGTCGTAGTCGTCTTCACTAAAGTTGGCGGAGAAGTGTTCGTTGAAATCCTCCACCGGGGTCAGGGCCTTGACGATAAAATCGTTGTCACCCACCTTGCGAATAAAGGCATCATCGGTATCGTCGTCGGTCTCATCCTCGATATCGCCGACAATCTCTTCCAGGATGTCCTCGATGGTCACCAGACCGGAGATGCCGCCGTACTCGTCAATGACCAGAGCCATGTGGTAGCGGTTTTCACGGAATTCACGAAGCAGCACGTTGAGGCGTTTGCTTTCGGGAATAATGTTGGCGGGACGGATCACGTGTTCGAGCTTGAACTCTTCACACCCGCTCAGAATCAGGGGTAGCAGGTCTTTTGCCAGCAGTATGCCCTTTACGTCGTCCACCGAGTCGTCGATCACGGGAAAACGGGAGTGGCCGGAGTCGATCACTTTGGGAAGCAGCTGCTCTGGTGTTTCATCGATCTTGATGACCACCATTTGTGAGCGCGGAATCATAATTTCGCGCACCTGTTGGTCGGAAACATCCAGAGCGCCTTCGATAATACTGAGGATTTCAGGATCAAGCAGCCGCTTGTCAGCCGCTTCCTTGATGATTTCGAGCAGTTCCTCCCGGGTTTTTGGCTCGGCGGAAAAAGCGTGCAGTAGCTTGTCGAGCCAGGATTTTTCGTGACTTCGCGGGGATTGGCTACTCGACGGGTCTTCGCTCATGGCGACCTTATACTCCCTAGGCTGTTGTTATACGTTGGTTGGTTGTTCGGGGTCGGACTCGTAGGGTGGCGGGTAACCCAGATCCGTCAAAATCCGGGTTTCCAGCGTCTCCATAACTTCGGCCTCGGTGTCGTCAATATGGTCGTAGCCCAGTAGATGCAGGGTGCCATGCACCAGCATATGGGCCCAGTGCGCCTCTTCGGACTTGTTTTGCTCCCCGGCCTCCCGCTTTACCACCGGTGCACAAATCACCAGGTCGCCGAGCAGGGGGAGTCCCAGTTCCGGGGGCAGGTCCGCGGGAAAAGAGAGCACGTTGGTGGGATTATCCCTGCCGCGGTAGCGCCGGTTGAGTTCGCGGCTTTCCTCCTGGTCCACCAGGCGTACGCTGACTTCGGCCTGTTCTCTCTCATCACGCAGGGCAGCGGCTATCCAGCATTGGATACTGTCCGGGTCGGGGAGGTCGTCGCCCTCGAAGGCGAGTTGCAGGTCAACGGCAGGGATCATGGGCAGGTCGCGATATTACTCTTCGAGGCCAGAGGGGGTTTGTTGGTCCGGTGCATCGCGGTCTGAGCGCTGGGCGCGCGCCTGTTTGCGTGCGGCCTGTTCGGCTTCCTGCTCCGCTTCGTGATCGTCGTACGCTTCCACGATGCGCTGTACCAGCGGGTGCCTGACCACATCTTTGGCGCCAAATCGTGTAAAGCTGATACCGCTCACCTTGTCCAACACCTCGACAGCGTGGCGCAGGCCCGAAGCCTGGCCACGGGGCAAGTCAATCTGACTGGGGTCGCCGGTAATCACCGCAGTAGAGCCAAAACCGATACGGGTCAGGAACATTTTCATCTGCTCGCGGGTTGTGTTTTGGCTCTCGTCCAGAATCACATAGGAGTTGTTGAGGGTGCGCCCGCGCATATAAGCCAGGGGGGCCACTTCGATGACATTGCGTTCAATCAGCTTGCCGACGGTTTCGAATCCGAGCATTTCAAACAGTGCGTCATAGAGCGGGCGCAGGTAGGGGTCGACTTTCTGGGCCAGATCGCCGGGCAAAAAGCCCAGTTTTTCACCGGCTTCCACCGCAGGGCGTACCAGCAGGATACGTTCGACCTCGTCTTTCAGCAGGGACTCCACCGCACAGGCGACGGCCAGGTAGGTTTTACCGGTACCGGCGGGGCCTATACCGAAATTGATATCGTGGCTCTGGATGGCCCGCACATAGCGTTGCTGGTTTAGGCCTCGGGGCTTGACGGTGCATTTCTTGGTGCGGATCAGGGTGATATCGCTGACCTTGCCCTTGTCTTCCTGAGCCAGGGCCTCGACCCCGGACTGTTGCAGGGCCAGGTGGACCTCATCGGGGGTGAGTTCGCCGCCGTTGTCGGTTTCCCGATAGAGTGCGCGCAGTAAATCACCGACCAGTTTGGTGGTGTTCGGGGGACCGATCAGGGAGAAGTCATTGCCGCGATTGCGAATCTCCACATTGAGGCGTTGCTCAATCTGGCGCAGGTGTTCGTCGAATTGACCACAGAGATTAGCCAGACGACGAGCATCATTAGGCTCAAGGGTGACCCGGTGGGCATGTCCCGGTTTAGGTTCGGGATTGGCCAAAGTCGCGCCCGTAGATGGGGTGTCCGTAGCGGTGGAGCTGTCCAATGATATGTAAACCGTCCTATTCAGCAAGTGATAATCCAAGCCTACCCCATTAGCGGAGGCGGTTAAAGCCTCCTAATCTGCTAAATGGTTCTTAAAAACTTGTCGTTTATGTTGCCTACTATTTGTGTAAGTTATGTATTTTCCCGGAAGATTTGTTGGATTCGCGACTAAGCGTCCAGTTCCGAGTCCGCCAGGGTGCCGCGTAGCGAGTTGGGCAGAGCCTCTTCGATCAGGATATCCGCAAACTTGCCGATCAGAGTCGGCTGCTCGCAACGGAAGTTGACCACACGGTTGTTCTCAGTCCGCCCTGCCAACTGGCCCGGATCCTTCTTTGAATAGCCGGTAACCAACACCCGCTCGGTATTGCCCACCATCTGGCGGGCGATCTGCTGGGCCTGCTGGTTGATGCGGTCCTGGAGGATACGCAGCCGTTCTTTCTTTACCGCTTCCGGGGTGTCGTCCGGCAGGTCCGCCGCAGGGGTACCCGGGCGGGCGCTGTAGATAAAACTGAAGGAAATATCGAAGCCGATATCCTTGATTAAGTTCATGGTGGCTTCGAAATCGGCATCGGTTTCACCGGGGAAACCGACAATAAAGTCAGAGGAAAAGCAGATATCCGGGCGAATTTGCTTCAGGCGGCGCAATTTGGATTTGTACTCCAGCACCGTATGGCCGCGTTTCATGGCTGCCAGTATACGGTCGGAGCCGCTTTGCACCGGCAGGTGCAGGTGACTGACCAGTTCCGGTACCTCGGCGTAGACCTGAATCAGGCTATCGGTAAATTCCACCGGGTGGCTGGTGGTGTAACGGATTCGGTCGATGCCGTCCACCGCGGCCACATACGTGATCAGTTCCGCCAGGTCCACTGTGCTGCCATCGGGGCCATCACCCCGATAGGCATTGACGTTTTGTCCGAGCAGGTTGATTTCCCGCACCCCCTGTTCAGCCAGGTGTACCACCTCAGCCACAACATCGGCCATGGGGCGGCTTACCTCCTCGCCACGCGTGTAGGGGACCACGCAGAAGGTACAGTATTTTGAACAGCCCTCCATAATGGAGACAAAAGCGCTGGCGCCATCCGCTTCCGGCTCGGGCAGGCGGTCGAATTTTTCGATTTCCGGGAAGCTGATGTCCACCACCACGGCGCCATTTTCGCGAGGGGTTTCCATCATTTCCGGCAACCGGTGTAGCGTCTGGGGGCCAAAAATCAGATCCACGAAGGGTGCCCGCTTGGCGATAGCGTCCCCCTCCTGGCTGGCAACGCAGCCGCCGACACCGATGACCAGGTCGGGATTTTTCTCTTTCAGGTGTTTCCAGCGGCCCAGTTGGTGAAATAGCTTGTCCTGCGCCTTTTCCCGGATAGAGCAGGTATTGACCAGGAGCACATCAGCTTCCTCCGGGTCATCGGTGGCTTCCATCTGGTGTGACTCCCCCAGCAGGTCTCGCATACGGGCGGAGTCGTACTCGTTCATCTGGCAACCGTGGGTCTGGATATAGAGCTTCTTGACCGGCTTTTCGACCGGGCTCTCCTTTTCTATGGGGCTCTCCAGGGCGGTCTCTTCAGACGCTGACATAGGGTTTTCCTGTGACTTTCTCTAATATGGGCCTGCTCAAAAACTAGCCAAGCACCAAGCGGCCGAGCATTATAGCGATAGCTGCAGTCAAAGCCTATAGATTGGTGCCGGCAGGGGAGGAAAAACCGGCTAAAGGGCTTGCAAATGCCGAGTACGCCCCCATTTTGTGCTAACCTTGGCGGTCTTTTCGCCAAACCCTGCCAAATTTTCCGGAGGCGGGATACGCGAGCCGGATTTGTAGGGCATTAAAGCAATAGTGCGTCTTGATTTTATTGAGAATATTTATGGCTGACGAATCTCTGTTTAAAGTGATCTTCTACAACCAGGGGCAGGTGTATGAGGTCTTTGCCCGGGCTATATACCAGAGCGAAATGTACGGGTTTGTGGAAATCGAGGAGCTGGTGTTTGGCGAGCACACCCAGCTATTGGTGGATCCAGCTGAGGAAAAACTCAAGAGCGAGTTTGCCGGTGTCAAACGCTCCTATATTCCCCTGCATTGCATTATTCGCATTGATGAGGTGGAGAAGGAGGGTACCGCCAAGGTCACCGATGTTAAGTCCGGCGACAAGGTCGCCCACTTTCCCTTCCAGGGGATGGTCCCCCCTTCCAATTCCGATAGCTGATCCTGATTCTTTGACTTTCATGGGCGTGAGGCCGGCCAAAGGCCTCGATGGGCGTTAATTGTCAACCTGTTCCTCTGTTGTCATATAGATGCTGTCGAAGGTTTCGACCGGGAGTGGTTTATCGAACAGGTAGCCCTGGTAGGACAGGTTGCCATACCGGTTAAGCCACTCCATCTGTTCCCGGGTTTCCACTCCTTCCGCCACTACCTGGAGATTAAGGTTCTTGGCAATGGCGATAATGGAGGCCACCAGGGCTTCATCCATGGGGTCTAAGGTCAGGTCTTTGATGAAGGATTTGTCGATTTTGATTTTGTTGACGGGCAGGCGTTTAAGGTAACTCAGCGAGCTGTAGCCGGTGCCAAAGTCATCCAGGGCGAAGGTGATGCCCAGGTGCTGCAACGACAGGATTTTCTGCACCACCTCATCCAGTTGCTGCAGGGCCGCGCCTTCGGTGATCTCAAGTTCGATACAACTGCCGGGTACCTGGTAGCGTCGCAGGGTTGTTTCCACCTGTTGCACAAAGTCTGCCCGGTGAAGCTCCCGGGCGCTGACATTGACAGCTATGCGAAACCCCTGGGGCAGGCTGCCGCTCTGGCGAAGGTGCTGCAGGTATGCGCACACGCCCTGCAGCACCAGTTGGTCCACCTTGTGAACCATACCTGAATTTTCCAGAAACTCGATAAAGTGAAAGGGTGGCACCAAGCCCCTGTCCGGGTGCCGCCAGCGCACCAGGGCCTCGGCACTGACCAGCTTTTGGCTATCGGCGTCGATAATGGGCTGCAGGTGAAAGGTGAATTGCTCTTCCTTGATGGCGGTCTGCAGTTCCGACTCCAGGCGCATGGCTTCGTCGGCTTCGGCAGCCATGGCATCCTCGAACAGGCAGTAGCAGTTCCGACCCGCTTCCTTTGCCTGGTACATGGCCGTATCTGCGAATCGCAGCAGGGCTTCCGTGTCGTCGGCACAGTCGGGGTAAATAACAATACCGATACTGGCGCTGACAACGTACTCGCTATTCTCCACTGTAATCGGCGCGCAGATCTTGCTCAGCAGGCGTTGGGCGAAATCCCCGGCTTGCTGCCTGGCGATCTCCAGATCGCCGGACAGGTCAGGTAAGCTCAGGGTAAATTCGTCGCCCCCGAGCCTCGCCAGGGTGTCGGTCAGTCGAATTTGTTCCTTCATGATCTTGGAAAGTCTCAGCAACACGCTATCGCCTATGGAGTGGCCCATGGTGTCGTTGATGCGCTTGAAATCATCCAGGTCGATAAAAAACAGAGCCCCGTAGGTGTTGTTGCGCTGGGACCGCGAGATATCCATATTGAGGCGGTCGTAGAGCAGATTGCGGTTAGGGAGGCCGGTCAGGGTATCGAAGTAAGCCAGATGCTCGATCCGCTCTTCCGCCTGCACCCGGTCGGAGATGTCTGCGGCAATGACCAAAACACAGGACATGTCAAAGAATTCAAACGGCACGAAGGACAGGTCCATGACGTAGGTGTGGCCGGCGGCGTCTGTCAGGTGTTGTTCATTGTTTAGGCTCTTGTGGTGACTGCGTTCCACCCGTTGGAATTTCTCCAGCAACAGGTCGGTTTCACTTTCGCTGATGTAGCGATGAATGTTGGAGAATTTCTTTTTGATCAAACTCTGAAACTCACAGCCATAAAACTGGGCAGTGGCGGCATTGAGGAAAATGATTTCTCCCCTGGGATTCAGGGCAAAGATAAGGTTTGGACTGGAGTCGAGGATGATTCGCAGCTGTTTTTCGCTCTGCTCGAGATCGATCTGGCTATGTTCCAGCTCGGCGATAAAATCATTGGCGGCGTTGACAATACTGCCCAACTCGTCCTTTTCATGCCCATAAATATGGTCAATGCGCCGCCCACGGGAGCGCTGGGGACTGATGGCGGAAAACTGCCTTGCAATCATGACCAGGGGACGGGTCAAGATGACGTGGTAGAGCAGCATCAGAACCAGAGCCAGGCTGATATTGCGCAGGAAACCGGAGACAAAAATCGTCCCCGCCCGGTTATAAAAGGGAGCGAGAGCGGCATCCACATTGAGCTCCAGCTCGATCCTGCCTTCGTAGGTACCGTCGCTGTAGACCAGTTCATAGGTGTGGACGCTTGAGATTTCCGATAAAAGGCTGGTTATCCACAGCGTATTGGATTGGGTGGGAGGGCTGGAAACACTGGCCATTAAGCGATTATTGTCGTCGTAAATAGCCGCGCGCAGGAGAAATGTGTAGTGTTGCAGGCCTTTGACCACTTCGTCGGCCAGGCGGTTGTCCAGCAGGTGCACGGCGCGCCCGGCGGCGTTGTGGGTGACCCGGAAGATCTCGTTGACGTTGTGGACAATCCCATTGCGCTGGACACGAAAATCCAGGTAAATCTGGACAATGGCCACCAATACTCCCAGTGCCAGCGCCAATCCGATGCTGGTGCGCAACAGCTTAAAGGATAGGCGTTTGAAAAACTCTATGCTCATATCGGGGGGAAGAGCTTCCTTGAGTAGTGCCTTTATTGTAAGTAATAAGTAAGTAGTGGCTGTTGGGAGCGAGGGCTAAGTGCCTGTGGTGGTCTCTCGCATCTATCTTCTCTATTATCATTATGGATAATATGGCTCGTTATATTTGATAAGGCTCAAGTGGCACCAAATACAAGGAGGTTGAGCCTCATCCCAGGAACCCAAATAGGGAAAAGTGTTTTCCGTAATGAATAGTTGGGGGTTATCGCAAATGTGCGTGCATTCGTCAAGGCGCAAATTTCCCTTTCTTACTCTTTAACACTTAAAATGGTATCTATTATCTGAGTGAGAAATGGCATGAAGTACTGGAAATCAGTATCTTGGAGGTTGATTGGTTAACTCGGTGTGCAGATTGTAGGGGGTTGTCATTAAAATGGCTAAAAAATGTGCAGGCATTGAGGTTTGCCTTAATATAGGAGCAACTGGCTCTCCAATGTATATAGATTGTAAGCGTGGCCTAACATGAGAATATGGTTTGCGAGTTTAATTTTCTCATTGGTGAGCGTAATCGCTTGTGCCGAGAACAGGCCTGTTCAGGTTTATGCAATTGCTTTGGCTTACCGTCTCGATGAAGCTGGTACAAAACACTATAACAAGCTCTTGGATGAGTTCGCCGAGAAAGGGCTCAGGTTTAATGTGCTGGTCCGCCCACTGAAGCGCTCAATACTTTACTTAAAGGCAGATGCTCGGAGCTGTTTATTTCCTACGACTATCAATGCCGTAATAGCAAATACGAAATTGACGGAACACGCCAATCTGGTGATGTCCGATCCTATCGATCAGGTTAGTTTGCGGGTACTTACGGATGAAAGTAAACCGGTTATCACCCGACTGGATCAGCTAAACGGTAAACGTATAGCAATACTCAATGGTTTGAGTCCCGAAACACTTCTTGCGGGTATTAGTGCCAATATTGAAAAAACCTCGGATGAATCCATTCGAGTGAAGATGTTAAATGCCGGTCGCCTGGATGCCATTGTCAGTTTTACGCCTGACGTACTTTTAGCTGCTGAAGATCTTGGCTTGCCCGTGCCTCACTTTCATGAAGAGTTGGCATTATTGAGGAATGAAGGCGCATCGATGGTCTGTCACGATACGCCAGAAAATAGAGTTTTTTTAAAGGAATTCAATCGAATTTTACAGGAACTTAAAAGTTCAGGAGAGCTTCGAAAAGTTTTGGGTAAATATGCTGTCCTGGCACCATAAAAGTTGAGTGTTCAATATGGGATAAATGGAATTTCCTTGAATCCGGGCTCAAAGTTCTCTGGGTTTTCTACCAGTATATTCAAAATCCTCAACTCTAAGTGGTGAGAAAGATCCTACTGGTCGGTCAGCGGCATCGACGTAGCAGGCATTTACACCGCTGAAAACGAGCACTGAGAAAATCCGGAAAACTTCTTCTGCACTAAAGCCCTGGTCGGATAGGAAGGCAGACATGTAACCATTGATATTCATGGTTTCGTCAAATTGAGTACTTAATTGCTTCTCGATTTCATAGGCCAGCGTTAAATGTGGCCCTATTGGAAATTCCAGTTGTCGAGTAACTCGCTCCATGGCTGGAATCCTTTCGTCTCCTTTTGCCACTGGTCGTGCGTAGCCCATAAGAAAGGGTTTTCCTCCTAGCTTTTGAACCTCTCTATCAACAAAATCTTTGCAGGTTATACCTTCGGATTCAATTTCAGACTTTGCTCGTTGAATAAAGTTTACGCCATCTAGCAGTGTTCGACCTCCGTAAGCACGGGAGTCAGAGGCCATAACTCCCGCACATGTAGCTGTTGCCACACTGGTTCTTGCTGTTCCACCGAGCGCACCTATGCGGTTGCACCAAATTCGAGGATCTGGCCAACTCAAACATATGTGCACTGCCTCTATCCAATCAGACAGAGCGCGATTGGGCAATCTGCCTGTTGCATTTAATACAATGACTTGCATGTAAGAATAGTGGCCTACAATATCATTCAATAGGTCGTAGCCGTGGCTTTGCACTCCGTGACCAATTATCCATCCTCCCTTTCGAGTTCTGATTTTTCCTCGGTAGTCATCCCAATGTCTATAACTCAAGGTAATGTACCCTCATTCGGTCGGAGTATTTGATTTTACTTTCAGGAAGGATTGTCTTCTTCAATTTCATAGCATTCATCGGGTTCAAATAGCATGCTCGTTAATGGCTTATTTGAATATTCCAATCCGTGAGCGAGTAACCCGGGAGCTGCAAAAAGTTGCAGCAAGGCATTGCCTTGTCTAGGTTGAAACCCCAGATCTGCTAAAGTAGCAGCGCAGAGACCACTTCTTAGAATTCCAATTCCATGCTGTTTTAATTGAAAATGGAGATCCTTTGACCAGCGTAGGACTTTGAGGGACTTATCCTCTGTGAACTGCATCAACAGTTTTTCCGCGTAAGGGTCATAGCTTCCATACAGCTTTCCATAACCAGGAATGGTATGGGCATTTGCTGAGTTAAACTCGTTCAACTGTTCAGCTGCATTTGTGCGGATTTTCCGACGAAAGTAACGCATTGCCTCTTCAACTTCGGACGCGCCATCAAACTTGCCGCCAAATATGCTCAGGGCTATGGGTAGAATGTTGACGGTCATTGTTTTTCCAACACCTGCAGTGATGCTGGCTTGTGTTGCTGGGTGGCGGGGACCAGGATTTATTAATGCGACGCATAATTTGCGAAAAAGCTCGCGCTCTTTTGGGTCAGGCAGTTCACCTTTAAAAAGGAGGTAGATGACATCGGATAGTTCGCATTTCTCCGTTAGAGTAGCGTGATCATATCCATGAATCCGAACTTGCTTTGCCTGATATGGGTTGCTCTCACTAGCAATCTCCTCGGTGATTTTAGTGCCAAGTTTGGGTGTAAACTGCTCACCACGGCTGCGTACCGTTGCAGATGGAGAAGACATGCGTTTTGCCTATGAAAGTTTTGTTGTCTGATTTGAAATCCAGGGGGAGCGTCTGCCAGGTAGATCCTATTACCCCCCCGGTGTGATCGAGCCATTAACTGCCAAACCCTTAATACGATCTCCCATAGGCGGCACTTCATCCCGATCAATGCGCACATCTACAAGTGTTGGGCCACTCTTGCTGAACTGCTGTTCAAAGTCGAGCGCTTGCAGTTCTTCGTGGCTTTCGATGACAATTCCATCGATGCCCATATTTTGCGCCATCCCGGCATAGTTAATGTTATTGAGTTGCCAGCCTATGGATTCCTGATTACCGAGCCGCTGGCCGTGCATCACCATACCCATGGCGGAATCATTTAGTAACAGGAATACCATTGGCAGGTTTTGTTGTGCCGCAACGGTGATTTCCTGGGCGCTCATCAGGTAGGAACCGTCACCGACGATGCAAAGTGTTGGTGCCTCTCGATTGGCAATCGCGGATCCAATGGATGCGCCTATTGCCCAGGTCATGGAGCCAAATCCCATGCCGAGTCGAAAATTGCCGAGGCCGTTGGCGCTGATCAGGTAGTGTGTGGCCCAGGCCCAGCTGTTACCGGCATCGACAAACACCCGTGTCTCCCCAGGGAGGAATTTCGACAGGTGTGCCATCAGGCGCTGTGGTTTTACCGGGCTTGCCTCCGAAAGACACTTTTCCGGCTCGTTCAAGGTGACAAAGCTGCCGAGAACATTCCTTTCATGATTGGCGCCCGGGATGGTCTTCCATTTTCGCCCCCAGCTGCGGGCGGTTTTTACATTCTGCATCAGGTGCTCAAAGATGGTATCGATATTGCCAAATACATGGAGGTTGGCCATCGGCGAACGGGTAAAATGTTCCACGGAGGAGTCAATATGAACCAGTTTGGTATTGAGCAGTTCATTTTTCCAACCTCCTGTGTCCAGTTCGCTGAGCGCCGCACCGACAGCGATAATCAAATCCACTTCACCGGTCTGGAAGAGCGTGTGGGCGCTTTCGTGGCCGGCGAAGCCATAGACACCTCTGTATAAAGGGTGAGTTTCATCGACCCAACATTTCCCCATGGGGTCTGTGACAAAGGGTGCACCGGTCAACTCTGCAAATTCAATGATCTGTTTACTGGCCCTGCCGGCGCCGCTGCCGATAAATAGGGCAATGGTATCGACGCGCGCGAGTTTCTCGCAGAGTTTTTTAATGGCCGAGTCGTCATGCATGGAAAAATCGTGTACCAGCAGGTCGGCATGGATTTTGGCTCTGCCCTTGGCGGGGGTGCGTAAAACGTCGGAGGGAATGCTGATATGCGCGGGGCCATGGGGGACACGGTGGGCCGCCATAATGGCCGAGACCAGTTTGCTTTCCAGCTGCTCGTGGTGCGACACCAGGGTGTTGAACTGGGTACAGTGACGGAACATGCCGACGGTGTCGATGGCCGTACAACTGGATTCCTGCAGCGCCTTTTTTCCAAACTTGGGCAGTGGCGTTTGCGCCGTAATGACCAGCATCGGCACCTCGTCGACCTTGGCCGAGCTGACGCCGGTGAGCAGATTGGTGGCGCCGGGCCCCGTCGTGCTGCAGACGACACCCATTTTACCGGTTTCGCGATAATAGCCGTCGGCCATAAATGCCGCGCCTGCCTCGTGTCGGGCGACCACCAGTCGCGGCCCCCCTTGGCGTTCGCTACGGGCCAGGGCATTTAAAAAGGGTTCTATCGCACCACCGGGAACACCAAAAACAGTGTCGATACCGAGCTGTTTCAAATACTCAATAATGATATCGGCGCAAGTTGAGTAAACCACATCGCTCTTTTCGACCATTGTTGGCTTAGCCAGACCTTCTATTGTCTCTAACATCGCTTACCTAGCCTATTGCTCAATGTGCATTGATTTCTCTAACTCACGGAAGATCGGAATATATACAAATGTTGATTTCTGCGCCAATTAATTATTGCAGTTTGTGAACTAATTACAACATTGGCAGAGGTTTTTATGCCGCTGGTTAACTTTTATCAATCGGATAACGCCCGAGAATTATGAAATAAAACCTCTTTGTTTGTTGGTCTTCACTTTCTTTATATTACAGACAAACAGTGGGTGAGATAGTTGTGTTAATCGCGGATTACTTAAAATGAGTATAGACATTGAAAGAGAATGTATCTGAATTGGCGATGTTATCTTTCGTGTTCAGGTGTGAATGGGTTCTCTGGTTGAATATTGACCAGTTCCTGTTGTTTGCGTTTGTGCGGTAATTGACTTGAGAAACTCCGTGGTACACGGTTTAATGCCGGTCATATAACGGTTGCGCTTTCAGCGTTGTCCCGGACCACGACCATTCAGAGAAGAGTTGGGCCTATGAATGTAAAGAGCATGTTTCGCACAATTCATCCCCGTCTCATTACCTGCCTGGTTGTTGTGGGATCACCCGTCACCTTCGGTTCTACCGGGATTCACACAACCCCTGTCGATCAAAATGTGTACGACGAAATCGTCGTAACAGCACGCAAGCGCCAGGAACAATCTCATCAGGTACCCATCGCAATAACGGCTTTTGGCAGGGAACAATTGCAGTCGCCATTGCTTGAAGATATTTCCAATTTGGGGGACTTGGCGCCAAATGTCGATTTCAACTGGACCGCGCCATTTTCGGGCAGTAGCAACGCTGCCAGTGTCTTTATTCGCGGTGTGGGGCAAAACGATTTTCTATTGACCACGGATCCTGGGGTGGGAATTTATCTGGATGGTGTCTATATATCCCGCTCGGTGGGTGGGGTACTTGAGCTGACGGATATTGAGCGTGTAGAAGTGTTGCGAGGTCCACAGGGTACGCTATTTGGTAAAAACAGCATTGGTGGTGCCATCCAGGTCATATCCCGAAAGCCGAGCGAAGCGTTTCAGGGCGAGATACAGGCGACTACCGGTGATTACCGGCGTCGCGACCTGGTCGTCAGTGCGGAAGGTCGGGTAATGGATAATATGCAGGGACGTATCAGTGTATCTTCCGATGCACGAGACGGCTATGTCGAACGCCTGTCCGACGGTACCGAGCTGGGGGATATTGATCGGCAAAGCGCGAAGGCTGTCATTGCCTATCAACCCAGCGATCGATCGGAGTGGCTGTTGTCTCTGGATCACACCAAACAACGCCAGGAAGCCATCGCCCAGACGTTGCTCGAAGTGACTCCCATGACGTTTACGCCACATCGGGATCTGTTCAATGCCCTGGTGGCATCGCCGGATAGCCCGTACGATGATCGCTGGCTAACCGGCAATACCGATGAAAACCACCAGGATGGTCCCAGTCAAGACGACCTGAATGTCAGCGGCGCGTCGTTGTCGCTCGAACACGATTTTGACTGGGGAACCTTGACGGCCATTAGCGGTTATCGTCGTATGAGTGCCGTGTATGCGCGCGATTCGGATGCTTCCCCCTATGACTATGCTCACAGTACCAATCGCGATAGTCATAAACAGTTCAGTCAGGAGTTTCGTGTCCAGGGGATAGCGCTGGAAGACAAACTCAACTGGCTGGCTGGTGTCTACTACTCCCGCGAACACGGAATCAATCAGACGGAAGCTATTCTCTGGTCCGGGCTTTACGCGGCTACGGGTATTGCATTGTTGGATTCCGACTTTGATGTTAACAACGATATTCGTACACGCAGTGGCGCGGTCTTTTCGCAAATCAGTTATGCAATAACCGAACAATTGAGCGCGACTGCTGGTCTGCGCGTGACGCGGGAGAAGAAGGCGTTCAGCGTCAATAACCGTAAAATAAACAGTGGCGAACAGGTGGTGGGGCCCGCCACTGTTGACGATGAATGGACTAACAGTTCGCCCATGGTGAGTCTGGATTACCGCTGGACACCCACTCTAATGAGCTATCTGAGTTACAGTCGTGGTTTCAAGAGCGGTGGTTTTAACGGTCGCCAGATTTTTCCGGGGCCCGTAGACCGTTTTGACCCTGAATTTGCCGCTACGACTGAGCTGGGTTTGAAAGCGTTGCTCTGGGATGGTCGAGTGAATATCCAGGCCAGTCTGTTTGATACCGATTACGAGGATATGCAATTTACTGTGCTGGACGCCGGCGTGATCCCTGTAATCAACAATGCGGCCGAAGCCGGTATTAAGGGCGGGGAATTAGAGCTGGCCTTAACCGGCGTCAACGGATTTTCTGCGCGGGCAGGTATAGGTTATCTGGACGCACGCTATGAATCGCTGGATCCCGGGGTAATCATTACCGAGGATATGGATCTTGTGCGGGTGCCTCGCTGGAACGTCCATGCCGATCTCAGTTATAGCTGGGGTTTGGATAATGCCGGGGTTATACGTCTGGCAGGTAATGCCAACTACAAAAGCAAGGTCTACCACGATCCCACCAATGTCGAAACCATTGCCCAGGATGGCCTTACATTGGTCAATGCTTCATTGGACTGGCGCAGTCGCGATGAAGCATGGGGCGTGGGCGTGTTTGTCACGAACCTGACCGATAAACGTTATTTTGTCAGCGGGGCTTCCGAGTTGGCGAGTTTGGGTATCTCCGAAGCAAACTACGCCCGAGAGCGTGAATGGGGCCTGCAGGTAAATTACAAGTTTAAATAGTATCGCATCCCCGGCTCCTGACGAGTGGCAACCATTTAACCTGTGGTAAGGGTTAATTGACTTGTTAGCCGCTCGCCTGCGTGTAAATACCTGGCATCCCCAAACGCTGCCCCACGCTCCACGCAAACAAATCCTGCATAATTGCCCGCACCGATATCGCCAATACCGGCGGCGAGTTCGGCCCCCGGATTCCAGACAATGGCACTGTTACAGTTTTCTCCGCTGATAATAATACGGGGGTTACCCTCAATAATCTGGGTTCGACCTACACATTCATAAGCCCGGTCGACCTCGCCGCTAAAACGGACTTCGCCTGTCTGGATCGCAGGTGCCAGAGCACGGGTGTTATCCAGATAGCGGCAGCCGTCCAGCCCCGTTACGCGGGTGTCGGCGAGATCGGCCACCGGATGATAGCTATGCAGGGCCCAGCTAAGCGGCAATCTGTCCGTTCCCGTATTGGTTACCGTCAGGGTGAGCTCCAGTTGTTGGCCCAACCGCAGGGTTAATCGTGCGCTAAAAGGGTAGGCAAACAGCGCCGCTTCTCTGCCATTGTATTTAAAGTCAAAGCTCAGTCGGGTTTCACCGTTTGGGTCTGTGGCAATGTGTTGCAACTGCCAGTCCCGGTTCCGGGCAAAACCGTGCTTGGGTTGCTCCGGCGCCTGCGGGTTAACGCCGAACCAGGGCAGACAGACCGGAATGCCGCCTCGGATCGCCGTGCCGGGGGAGAATAGGGCATTGGGGCTAAGCCACAGCAATGCATCGCCGCCGCGAGGTGTAAACTCCAACAGTTGCGCACCCTGCAGTGCGACGACTGCCCGGCAGTGGGGGTTGTCGATTACCAGCAGCGGCAGACCTGGCTGGTGAGTGCGGTTCGGGTACCTGACTGTGCTCTGGCACAGAGCAACTTCCGGGATGTTTTGCAGTTGTTGTTCAAGACGTTGAGTTGTCATGGTTGTCATCAGTTATCCAGTTCAGAGAGGCCGTTGGCAGCCTGATTCTTGGCCTCTATCCATTGGGACATATACTGGGTGCTTTTATGCAGGTGGTGTAGCAGCATGGCACCGGTAAAATTGTTCAGGCGGTGTTGGTCGAGGTTTTCCCGCAGCCGTTGAATGGTCTTCAGCAGGGGCGCGTCGTGTGTGTCGCGGTTGAAGCGTTGGCGAACAATGTCGAAGCCCCTTTGTTGAGCCTGGCGCCACTGGCTCTGGTCGTTGTAAAGGCTGACCGCTGCCTTTGCAATGTCCTCGGCGCTATCGGCCACAGTGCCGGCAAAGGGCAGTTCGCCACTCATGCCTTCGGCGCCTACTCGGGAGGTGACGCTCGGTGTGCCGCAAACCATGGCATCCGCCAATTTGCCTTTGAGGCCGGCGCCGAAGCGCAACGGGGCAAGGTTCACGCGGGCTCGCTGCATCACGTCCCGGGCACTCTCGGCACGGCCCAACACCAGGAATCCTTCTTGGGGATTATGCAGGGCGCTGGCCTTGGGCGGAGTGTAGGCGCCGTAGATACGACATTCCGATTGGGGCAGGTCGCGCCTGATCAGTGGCCAGATGCTCTCTTTCAGCCAGCGCACCGCGTCCCAGTTGGGCGGGTGGCGAAAGTTGCCAATGGATATAAAGCCGTCGCGCTGATTGAAGTTCGGGGGCTGTTGATCGAGACGCCTGCTATCGATGATCAAGGGATAATAGTGCAGCAGTACGGGATCGATTTTAAACAGATCGGTCAGTAGTTGGTGTTCGGCTTCGGAAATGATCAACGACAGGTCGGAGCGAAGAATGGCTGCAATTTCCCGTTGTGCCAGTTCGGTAAACAGTTGAGCCTTCGTGAGCCGGGTTTCTATTCTGCCATGTTTTTTCACGGCGTGGTGACGAGCGTGGCGCAGGCAAAAGAGGTCTTCGGTGTCGAGAATGCGCAGGGCGGAGGGGCAGGTTTTTTCAACCCGCCAGCCGAATTGTTCCTCCATCATAAAACGGTCGAAGACAACGATGTGGGGGCTGAGCTCGGCAACAAACCGGTCAAAGCTGCTGTCGTTGAGTGCTATGTCGGCCGTTTTGACCCCGAGCGGCTCCAGCTTGGCCATGTGCTCTGTGCGGGCGGCGGGGCTGGTGAAGGTAATTTTCCAGCCCTGGGATTGGAAAAGCGCCAGTAGTGAAAGCATATGGGCGCCAGCCGCTGAGGAGCTGGGCTCCGGCCAGACGTAACCGATGATCAGGACTTTGGTCATTGTTGTGCGGTACTTTATGTGAGAGATCGTATTATCTGAGAGACCGTACTGCGATGACATCTGTCATCGCAGTTCATTTTCAGTTTTGTTAAACCGGTGTGGACTTATGTCGAATTGTCCTATTCTCTGCAATTTGTTACAACATGGCAGTCAGTGTATTGACTCTTTGAGCAGGGGCGGGGAGGCCTGATGCCGACACAAGACGCGGTCTCCATCGAAGGCTTGGCGCTGCTTCTGGCCCTGTTGTATCTGGGCCTGCTCGGCGGCGTGGCCTGGTGGGCGGACCGCCGCGGCAAGCAGGCGACAGTCCTGCGTTCACTGGTCTACGCCTTTGCCCTGGCGGTTTACTGCAGTTCCTGGACATTTTTCGGGGCCGTCAGTCAAGCGGTGTCCGGTAGCTGGAATTTCCTGCCGATCTATCTCGGTCCCATGTTGTTGTTCCTGTTCGGCAGCGGATTTATGCGTAAGCTGTTGGCGGTGGGCGAGCGCCTGAAAGTGACGTCGGTGGCGGATTTCATTGGTTCGCGCTATGGCAAGAACCAGGGGTTGGCGGCGCTGGTGACCCTGGTGGCGGTAGCCGGTTCGCTGCCCTATATCGCGTTGCAGCTACGTGCGGTGACCATGGCCTGGGGGATTATCGCTGACACCTCGGGCACCCCCCAGCCGATCGTGGATACCGCCTTGATTGCCGCGGTGTTGATGGCACTGTTTGCCGTCATTTTTGGTGCTCATCATATAGAGGGACGCGAGCGCAATCGCGGGCTGCTGGCGGCTATTGCGCTGGAGTCGGTGGTGAAACTGGTGGCATTTGCAGCCATTGCCGGTCTGTCAGCCTGGTTATTGGTCGAGAGTCTGGGTTCGGTTTCTGCGGTGGCTGACTGGCATGGCGGGAACCTGCTTGCTCCCTGGAAGGAATTCCACGCAAACATCAATTTTGTCACCCAGACATTGATCGCCATGGCGGCCATTATCTGTCTGCCTCGCCAGTTCCATGTCGCCGTGGTGGAGTATCAGGAAGCGCGGGATTGGAAGCTGGCTCGCTGGATTCTGCCCCTCTATCTGTTGCTGTTCTGCTTGCTGATAGTGCCGATTGTGTTGGCCGGGCAGATGCACTTCGCCGGCAGTGATATCTCTGCGGAAACCTATGTTCTGAACTTGCCCCTGTCGCTCCAACGCACGGATCTTTCATTGCTGGCCTTTATCGGCGGCCTTTCCGCCGCCACCGGCATGGTGGTAATGGCGGCCGTGACATTGGCCGTGATGATTTCCAATGAACTGGTTGCCCCGCTGTGGTTGCGGGCCAGTCGCGAGTCGCCCAGTAATGCGGTTTCCCTCGGTATCCATTTACGCCTGATTCGGCGTATCAGTATTTTCGCCGTGCTGTTTATGGGGTGGGGGGTGCACCGTTTAATTGTCGACGATCGAAGCCTGGCGGGCATCGGGTTGCTGTCGTTTTCGGCGGCGGCCCAATTGGCGCCGGCGATCGTGGCCGGGCTCTACTGGCGGCGTGGCCACAAATTCGGGGTCTTGACGGGCCTGATGGCGGGCTATGCCCTCTGGGGATATTGCCTGTTGCTGCCGGCCGTTGTTCCCGCGAACTTGCCGTTGCTGGAACAGGGGCCCTTCGGCATCTCCTGGTTGCGGCCCCAGGCTCTGTTTGGTGTGACAGGCCTGGACCCGCTCAGTCACGGGGTATTTTGGAGCCTGTTGTTTAATATCGGTCTGTTTGTGCTGGTCTCCCTGCGCTGTCGCATGAATACGGATGACGAGCGCCAGGCCTATGCGTTTGTTCGCGCCCGGCCGTTGGCAACCAGCGTCCACAACAGTCTGGAGTTGACGCCCCTGAGCATGGCGCAGATTCGTAGCCTGCTGCTGCCCTTTGTCAGCCAGAAACGCCTGCAAACCTTGTGGCTCGGGTTCGAACAACGTTGCCAGCATCGCCTGTTGAGCGACGATGCCGCGCCACGCTTTTGCGTTCAGGAAACCGAATCGGTGCTATCGGGGATTGTCGGAGCGGCGACGGCGCGGCGTTTGATTGAACTTGTCAGTCGTGGCCGCCCATTGAACCTGGACGATATTGCCAGCCTGATGGACGGGACTTCCCAGCAGTTGCAGTTCAGTCAGGAATTGCTGCAGACCACGGTCGAAACCGTCAGCCAGGGTATCAGCGTGGTGGACGCGGATCTGTGCCTGGTGGCCTGGAATAAAAAGTACGCTGAGTTGTTTTCCTTCCCGGAAAAGCTGTTGTACATCGGTTGTCCGGTGGAAAATCTCTACCGCTTCAATGCTGAGAAGGGACTCTACGGAGAGATCGATGCCAATGACAGGGAGCAGATCGATCGAGAAGTGGAAAAGCGGGTACAGTTGCTGCGTGAAGGCGGAGTGCACCGCTTCGAGCGTCGCCTGCCCAATGACACCTTTATCGAAGTGCGGGGCAATCCCATGCCCGGAGGTGGCTTCGTTACCACTTATACCGACATTAGCGACTACCGCGCCGTTGTGGATGCGTTGGAAGAGTCCAAGCAGCACTTGGAGGAGCGCGTGGCACAACGCACCAAAGACCTGCTCGACACCAATAAGGCGCTGGAAGAGGAAAACCGTCGCCGTGCGGAAGCCGAAGCGCAATTGCGAGAACTCCACACCAGCAAGGCGCGTTTTATGGCCGATACCAGCCATGACCTGTTGCAGCCGATCAACGCCGCGCGCCTGCTGATTGCGGCGGTACAACAAAAGGTCAGTGTGGCCGATTGGCAGGGCCTGGTGGTCGATGTGGTCAATATCGATGGCGCCCTGGCCAACGCGGAGAGGCTGATCAGTGCTTTACGGGAGATGTCGCGTCTCGACAGTGGCAGGTTGACCCCCAAGCGGGAAAACTTCGATGTCAGTGAAATGCTGGGTTCCCTGGTGGCTGAATTCCAGGCCATGGCCGCGGCCCGGGAATTGAGGTTCTCCCACCCCGAGTGCCATGTTTGGGTGGAGACCGATCCCCACTTGCTGCGCCGAATTCTGCAGAATTTCCTGAGCAATGCCCTGCGTTATACCAGCCGCGGCCGGGTATTACTGGGTTGCCGCCGCCGGGGGCAACGCCTGTGGATTGAGGTGTGGGACACAGGGGCGGGTATCGCGCAGGAGCAGCAGCAACGGGTATTCGACGAGTTTGTGCGCCTGACACCGAGTGATCGGCCCACGGACAAGGGGCTGGGGCTGGGGCTGGCAATCGCCAAGCGCAGCGCTCATTTGCTTGGGCACGAAATCAGTGTGCGTTCCTGGCCCGGTCGCGGGTCTGTGTTTGCCATCGCGGTCCCCTTGGGCTGTCCGGTGGAAAAACCCTTTCCGAAGAAAGTCCTGGAGCCGGTGGGTGCCGATCTGGCGGGTGCTCATGTGCTTTGTATCGACAATGAGCAGGCGATTCTGCAGGGTATGCACAGCCTCTTAACCAGTTGGGGGTGTGTGGTTGTGACAGCGCGTTCCCTGGCCGAGGCTATGGAGAAATGGCCGCAAACAGTGAACGCTGGCCAGGTTCCGGATCTGGTGATCGTCGATTATCACCTGGACAATGGCGCCACCGGTTTCGATGCGCTGGAGGGTACAGTAGAGCATTGGGGAGAGTTGCCATCGATTCTCATCAGCGCGGATACCACCGAAGAGGTGCGCGGCGTCGCCAGGTCGCGCGGCTGCCACTATCTGTCGAAGCCGGTGAAACCCGCGGCGCTGCGAAGCCTGGTGCGCCGTCTGGTCAGGCGACGACTGGCGGTGTCGGGTCAATCCTAGCGCGTGTGCATTCGTAATGCTGGGTCCGGTGGTTCAAGTTCACCTGTAGTTACCGCATAACGCACTGTTTTTTTGTAACTCTTTTGTTGAATACCGGCGTGTTCTCAGGTTTTACGCTCACCAGATTTAGAGTTTTAGGGTGGGCAACGCAATGATGCTGCAATCGAAACCCGGGAGCATGCCCCCGCGACTCGTCTGCATCAAAAAAATCTATAATGAAGTAGCGGGTTTTCGCCACTGATCAGTTATACCTCTTGAAAGGGTCCTTGCGATTCACGGATTGCCGGGGCTTATAGTTTCATAGACTAAAAAGAGGGTTGGGTTCTACCTGATGCAGAATAAAAAGAAGCCAAATCGCCGCTATAACATTCTGGAGACCTTCCTGCAGAACCAGGTCTCCCTGAAGCACTTTATCTCCCGCCACCTGATTCCCACGCCCGATATTGAGGATATCTCCCAGGAGGCGTTCCTGCGGGCCTTCGAGGCGGAGAAAAAGAAGCGGATCGACGAGCCCAAGGCCTTTCTGTTCCGCATCGCCAAAAACCTGGTGCTGTCGGAATTCAGTAAAAAATCCAGAAAAATCACCGACTATATAGAGGATTTCGAGTACTCGGAGATTCTATTGGAAGACGACAACCTGGAAGCGAACGTCATGGCACAGCAAAAACTGGGTATCTTCTGCGAAGCGGTGGCCACACTGGCGCCGCAATGCCGCAAGGTGTTCCTGCTGAAAAAAGTCTATGGCATGTCCCACAAGGAGATATCCGAACACCTGGGCATTGCCATCAGCACCACGGAAAAACACCTGGTGAAGGGCATCCGCCAGTGCAACAACGTGATAGCCGAACGCTACCGGGACAGAATCGTCACGGAAGGGGCGGAAGGGCAACTCTCCGCCGTAATCAGCAGCGAAACAGGGAGAATTAAATAATGGAGAATATCCTGGAATTTCCCGACAGAAGCCGGATCGAGGAAGAAGCCAGCCAATGGATCGTCCGGTTCGAAGGCGACGAGCCCCCCACCCGGGAGGACATCGAGGCGCTCAAGGCCTGGATGGGCCGCAGCCCCGCCCATCGCGAAGTGCTGATGCAATACGCCTCCACATGGAACGACATGGATTTGCTGTCCGAACTGATGCTGCCTCTCGGTAACGCCTCGAAACCGAAATCCGGTTTCTTCGGCACCCTGCTAGCCTGGCTGCTGGCCCCGGTCATGCTGCTTGCAGCGCTTGTCGGCGGCCTCAAACATTTGGTGGACGCAACCCCGGGCCGCTGGGCCACCGCATCGGTGGTGCTGGCGCTGGGCGCACTCGCCGTACTGTCCCCCTCACTGTTGTTCAATCAGCCCGGCGGCGCGAACAACATTTACGCGACTTCCATAGGGGAGACGGTCAGCCGAACCCTGGCGGATGGCTCCACCCTGTGGCTCAACACCGACAGCAGGGTGGAAGTGGACTATAGCGGCGAAAAACGCCGCATCGTGCTCCACAAAGGCGAAGCCTACTTTAAAGTGGCGAAAAACCCGAACCGTCCCTTTGAAGTCTATGCCGGCACCCGCATGGTCCGGGCGGTGGGCACCGCCTTTTCCGTATACCGGGAAGATCACGCCGTCAAGGTCACCGTCACGGAAGGCCGGGTGGATCTCGCCGCGGTCAACCCTGCGGCGGCCTCGCCGGCGACCAGGAATTCAGGGGCCAACGAAGCGAGCACAGGGGATGCGACACCGCCGAAAACAACAGTACCCGGTAAAACGAAAGCGCACGAAGAAGCTGTCACCGAACTGTTGGGCTCCCTGGTGGCGGGGCAGAGCGTTGTAATGGCGGGTGACGATAAAAGCATCATGGAAAACGTGATCGATAACGAACGCCGGGAACTTGCCCGGCGCCTCTCCTGGCGGGACGGGCTGCTGGTCTTTGCCGGCGAGCCCCTGGAGGAAGTGGTGACGGAAGTCAGCCGCTACACCTCCCTGAACATCGCCATCGCCGACCCGGAATTGAAAACCCTGCGCATCGGCGGACAATTCCAGATCGGCCAGACAGACGCCATGTTCGACGTGCTGGAATCCGGCTTCGGCCTGCAAATCAGCCACCTGGACGACAACCATGTGGAAATCAGAGCCGGCAAATAAAAACCGTTCGAAAATTCAATTCCCGATAAAAAAATCAGGGGGAATAAAAAACTGAAAAAAAACGGATCAGGCAGTAGCGGGTTTTTCCCTTTCGCCAGTTATACCCTACGCAAGGGCGCGAACAAACTGAAGTCAAATTTTTTCGGTTTACCGCGCACCGTAGGGAAACTTGTTTGTTTTGCCTGGCTGGGCATTTCCGTGGCCAACGCAAAACCGGTTGACGACACTGTGTATGAATTTGATATTCCCTCACAGGCGTTGATCAAATCGCTAAACACCCTGTCGAACCAGACAGAAACGTTAGTTCTCTATCCCTACAACCTTGTCGTAAACCGGAAAAGCAGTGCCGTCGAAGGCCGGCACACAGTAATGCAGGCGCTCGACGCCATGTTGCTGGACACCGGCCTCGTTGGCGGTCTTTCCGATAAAGGGGTTCTGACGATTTCTGAAAAGCGATCGGATGAAAACAATAACGAGAGGAGAGAGAGTATGAATTCCAGGAAAAATATTTTGACGGCGGTGATTGGGTTTTTGGTGGGCGCAGGCGGCGCGGATGGCGCCTTGGCGCAAACTGATAGCGACAGTGCTTTAAAGGATAAACTGGTGCTGGAAGAGATTATGGTAACCGCCACCAAAAAAGGCCGTGCTGAAAACGTCCAGGATGTTCCAATTTCCATCACGGCACTGGGTGAAAACCAACTGGACGCCATGCACTTCGAAAGCATTGCCGATATCGGCTATAAATTCCCCAATGCTACGCTGAAAGAATCGCACTATGTGCCTGGGCAGGCAACGTTTTTTATACGCGGCGTGGGTGTCCCCAATACCGCGGCAACAATGGATCCTTCCGTGGGTGTATCCATTAATGGCATGACCTTGGGGCAGAATTATGGTACGACAACGGACAGCTTTGACCTGGAATCCTTTGAGATGCTACGCGGCCCCCAGGGCACGTTATTCGGCCGTAATACCACTGGCGGTGCGGTCGTTTTGCGCACCAAGCGGCCCACGGGTGAATTCGGGTTTGAGGTGCAGGGTACAATGGGCGCCTATGATCGCCGGGATATTGCCTTCGGCATCGAAAATGCCCTGATTGAAGGCAAGCTGTCTGGCAGGCTGTCTGCTATCTATAAAGACCACGACGGCTATTTCAAAAACGTGCAGGGTGGCCGTATCGGTGAGTCAAGAACCAAGATTATCCGTCCCACTCTGGTCTTCACTCCGTCAGAT
Source organism: Cellvibrionaceae bacterium (assembly GCA_050290225.1). Taxonomy (GTDB): domain Bacteria; phylum Pseudomonadota; class Gammaproteobacteria; order Pseudomonadales; family Cellvibrionaceae; genus JBNKHG01. The sequence continues at coordinate 5,071 of JBNKHG010000075.1, read as the reverse complement.
TCCTTGGATATCACCCTGTTTACCGAATACGGCGAATTGGATGCGGGCATGCCCCCCGTGCGCAATCTATATGAAGAATTTTATAGTCAATTTACGCCGCCCAGTGATGATTTGCGGGTGCTGGACCAGGATCTTTCAGGCCCCAACACCATCGAATGGTGGCACGCCATCAATGAAGTGAACTGGGACATCGGTCCCGGGCGGCTCACATCCGTCACGGCCTACCGGGAGATGGATATGGTATCAACCATTGATATTGATGGTACATCAAGTTGGGGCGTTATACATTTTATTCCGTCGTTTTACCAGCAGGAGCAGTTCAGCCAGGAAATTCGTTACGCAGTGGATGTCAACGAGCGAATCAATCTTACCACCGGCCTGTACTATTTTGATCAATCCTATCCACTCCACTGGGGGCTGGACATTTTCGGTAATGCGAATCTCATGCATATTTTCAACAACCACGATAGTTTCGCAGTGTTTACGCAAGGGGAGGTTGCCCTGGCCGAGAACTGGGTGTTGACCCTGGGTGGCCGGTACAGTAAAGAAAACAAGGATATCCGGATTCCAACAGCCGTGGGCGGCGGTTGTGAACTGGATCCTTCAAACCCGCTCAAGCGCACCAATTGTAATTTCGATTTTGAGGATAGTAATAGCTGGGAGAACTTTAGCCCGAAAGTGGGCCTGCAATGGATGATCAACGATACCACCCAGGCCTATGCCTCCTGGACCAAGGGCTTTAAGAGTGGGGGTTACTATAGTGAAGCCGAAGAACCGGCTGCTGTTGGGCCCTATGATGAAGAAACCGTAGAGGCCTATGAAATTGGCCTGAAGACCGACCTGCTGGATGGCCGGTTGCGCATGAATCTGGCGGCCTTCTTTAACGACTATACGGATATGCAGCGTCATGTCGTTTCTGACCTCCTCATTGATGGAGAAGTTCATAGTATCAGGAGCATAGAAAATGTCGGTGGCGCCGAGGTGATGGGGTTCGAAGCCGAGGTGACCTGGCTGGCGACCGAGCGCTTGACGTTAAGCGGTAATCTGGGGTTAATGAGCAATGATATTAAAGAGTTCAACGGCCTGGATGTTGATGGTGACGGCGTGCCAGACCCGGAACTGGCCAAGGACAATGAGCTGGGATTCATACCCGAGGTGACCTATAACCTGGCGGTCGCTTATGACATTCCGCTGTCCATTGGGGAGCTCTCCCTGAGAAGCGATTATGCCTATACCGGAAAGCGCCCCGGTGACGACAGAAACAATATCTATCTGGATCCCTACCGCTCTTTGAACCTGAGTGCCACCCTGGCCACCCACGATGGCCATTACCGCATATCCTTATTCGGGAAAAATGTGCTGGATGATGTATCACTGGAGTGGGCTACAAAGGATTCTTTTTCCGCCATCGGCCATCCAAACAAGCCCCGCACCTGGGGTGTAGAGCTGCAGTACAACTATTGAGCACCTGAGTCCCCCAAAGCCACTCCCCGCCCCCAATGGTTCAGCTTTTGGAGAATACCAAAGGGGGCGGGTATTTGTTCCGCTGTTCTTTTGCCTGAAACCAAGCACGCAGCATTACCGGCCAGGCGCCCAACCTGAATGGCTTTTTCATAAATCAAATCGGAATCAACCATGACAGTGAAAACCATGACAAAGAAAACAAAAGCCGATTGGCAAACACTGGCCGAGCGAGCGACTGTCAAGAAACAAGCGTTTATTAGCGGCAAATGGTCTGATGCCATCAGCAGCGAAACCTTCGACGTCGTCAATCCGGCAACGGGAAAAGTCATCACGCAAGTAGCAGCCTGTGACAGCGCGGATGTGGACAAGGCCGTTGCCTCCGCCCGAGCCGCCTTCAACGACGGCCGCTGGTCCGCCCTGCATCCTGCTCAACGCGGCAAAGTGTTGGTCAAATTCGCCGAGTTGATCGAGCGCCATATGGATGAACTGGCTGTGCTGGAAACCTTGAACATGGGCAAGCCCATCGCTTTCAGCACCCTCGAAATTCCGGCGGCTGCCCAAGCCCTGCGCTGGTACGGCGAAGTGGCCGACAAAACCCTGGATGAAATCGCCCCCACCGATCCCACGGCAATCGCCCTGATTACCCGTGAACCGGTTGGTGTCGTTGCCGCCGTGGTGCCCTGGAACCTGCCGCTAGTGATGGCTTGCTGGAAACTGGGGCCGGCACTGGTGGCCGGCAACGCCGTCATTCTCAAACCCGCCGAGCAGTCACCCTTTACCGCGCTTCGCATTGCCGAACTGGCATTGGAAGCCGGCATACCCGAAGGGGTGCTCAACATCGTCCCCGGCCTGGGTCATACCGCGGGGCGCGCGCTGGGATTACACCCGGGTGTCGACGCCGTGGCCTTTACCGGCTCCACCCAGGTGGGCAAATACTTCTTGGAATACGCCGGCCAATCGAACATGAAGCGGGTCTCCCTGGAATGCGGTGGCAAATCCGCCCATATCATTATGGCGGACTGCCCTGATCCGGACGCCGCCGCCACGGCCGCCGCCAAGGCCATCTTTTGGAATCAGGGCCAGACCTGTAGCGCCCCATCCCGCCTGTTGGTCCACCGCGATCTCAAAGAGGCGTTTCTCGAAAAAATCCTCGCCGCCAGCCGGGAGTGGGTACCTGGTGATCCGATGGATCCCGCCACCAATTTTGGCGCCCTGGTGGATAAAACACAATTCGAGCGGGTATTGAACTATATCGACATCGCAAACCGGGAAGGAGCCAATTTATTAACCGGCGGTAAAACCGCCCGGGAAGACAGCGGCGGCTATTTTATCCAGCCAACGATCTACGATGAAGTCACCCCTGAAATGACTATCGCCCATGAGGAAATCTTCGGGCCTGTTCTCTCTGTTATTGAATTTACCGAGGAAGCAGATGCAATACGCATCGCCAACGACACCATCTACGGGTTGGCTGCAGGGGTCTGGACCCAAGACATCAGTCGTGCACATCGCATGGCGAAAGCGTTGCAGGCAGGCACGGTGTGGGTCAATTGCTGGGACGGAAGTTATGACATGGCCTTACCGTTTGGCGGCTACAAGCAATCCGGCTTTGGCCGCGACCGGTCGCTGCATGCCATCGAGGAATACACCCACATAAAAACCACCTGGGTTCAACTCTAAGGTCCGAAGATCCTCATGAAATCACTGACTCAAGGCTATAAGCGCTATGCCCTGATTTTACTCACGGCGGTGTACACCCTCAGTTTTATGGACCGGATTATGATTGGCATCCTCATGGAGTCCATGAAGCAGGAGCTGCATCTCAGTGATACCCAGTTGGGTTTTCTAACGGGTCTTGCCTTCGCGCTGTTCTATGCGACTTTGGGGATTCCCATCGCCCGGTGGGCCGACCGGGGCAATCGAGTCACCATCGCCTCTCTGGCCATTGGTATGTGGGGCGTGATGATGATGATGACCGGTTTTGTCACTCACTTTTTCCAATTGATGTTGGTCCGTATTGGTGCGGCTGTTGGCGAGGCTGGCGTATTTCCGCCCGCTTATTCCCTGTTGGGTGACTATTTTGAAACCCATGAGCGCAACAGGGCCTTTGCTATTTACATGGCTGGCATTTCCATCAGCATAATTGTCAGCTACCTGTTTGCGGGCTGGATCAACGAATATTATGGCTGGCGTATGGCATTTTTTGTCGTCAGTGTTTTTGGCCTTATCGCCGCGGTGTTGATCAGAATGACTTTGCTTGAACCGCGCAAAAGCGAGCGCCCGGAAAACTCAGCTCGCCATGAGCAGATTCCCTTTTGGGAGACCGTGAGGATACTCTGGCGAATCGAAACCTATCGCTATCTGGTACTCGCTTTTACTTTAGCAAATGTCGTCGGCATTGGTTTCGGCCAATGGGAGGCCGTTTTCTTTATCCGTAGATATGAAATGGGCACCGGCGAACTGGGTGTTTGGCTTGGCCTCATTATGGGTTTTGGGGGCCTGTTGGGAACCTGGTTTGGAGGCTATATCGCTGATCGTTTTTATTCCCGAAATCTGCGTGGGTTGCTTAATCTGATTGCGATAGGTGTCGCGCTTGTCTTTCCGTGTGCTGTGGTCATGGTGTTAAGTGGTCATAAATTAATATCGTTGTGGTCACTGGTTTTTATGAACGTATTGCTTTTGTTTTTTTACGGGCCAACAGTCGCGCTGATGCAACGGCTGGTGCACGATCGAATGCGATCAATTGCGGCGGCTTTTTCCGCGTTAATACTTAATCTCGTGGCGATGGGGCTCGGCCCGCAATTTGTCGGCCTATTGAGTGATGTGCTGACCCCCGCATTGGGTGCTGAAGGCCTACCCGTTGCCATGGTCGTCGTTGCCACCGCCGCATTTGGTGCCACGTATTGTTTTTGGCGTGCCGGGAAGTGTGTTGATGATGACCTGGCAGCAAGGCAGCGAAACGAAGAACCCGTCCAGAAACACGACGATAACATTAAAGCTAAGAAGATTGACGCCTTAGCCGGACAAGTGACCTGACGTAACTAAAGGCCTTAAGAAAACTAAACCCCTTTTAAAGGAGATGGTTAAAGTGACATCCAAAGTAATAAACAATGTAAAATTGACAGAGGAATTCAATAAGATATTCCCGTCTGGCCATACCAACTTTTCCCAGAAGATAATGGAACAACCCGACCCCCGAATCTTCCAGTCTCAAGCCGCAGGGGCCTGTTTTTGGGACGTCGAAGGCAATAAATATATTGATTTCATGGGATGCCTGGGACCGAATATTCTTGGCCACCGGCATCCTGACTATATTCAATCACTTCAAAATTACATCGACCAACGATCGGTTTGTTCTACGTCCGGTATCACTTTTTCCGAGGACGATATTGTTGTTGCCGAAAAACTCATTCAGTACGTTCCCTGCGCCGAGCAGGTTAAATTTGGCGTAACGGGTAGCGAAGCAGTGCAATTGGCACTAAGGCTTGCCCGAGCCCATACCGGTAAGCCTTACTTTTTGCGTTTTGGCGGGCACTATCATGGGTGGTTGGATAACGTTCTCGGCGGGGTGCCTGATCCCTCACCCAAGGATAAACCCTATCCCCTC
>JBNKHG010000074.1:0-23131 GCA_050290225.1 Cellvibrionaceae bacterium | reverse complement strand
GACCTTTCTCCGCAAGCCCTGCTATCGGCCAATCTCGACAACATGGGCATGCCCGGGCGGCGCGTGCAGACCTTAAGCCGCCTGGCACACGCTGTGATCGCGGGGGAAATCGACTTTTCCTGGCCCTGGCAACGATTGGATTCGGGCGGGCCTGTGGCGCACACTGGACGGCGTTGCGTCGCTCGCTAAGGACAACCAGCATTGGCCTTCGCGCCGCGCCTTACCAGTGCGCGACAGAGGCTCCGCTGAGGCTTTACCAAATTAATCAGCGGTGCATTAAATGTTTTAAAGCCCTGAAGCTGGCCTTAACACTCAATAATATTCACCGGCACTTCCACCACATTCACCGCCAGGCCACCCCGAGATGTCTCCTTGTATTTATCCTTCATATCGCGACCGGTATCACGCATGGTGTTGATCACCTTGTCCAGTGATACAAAATGGTGGCCATCACCCCGCAATGCCATCCGTGTGGCGCTGATGGCCTTGATGGCCGCTATGGCATTACGCTCGATGCAGGGCACCTGCACCAAACCGCCGACTGGGTCGCAGGTCAGCCCCAGATTGTGTTCCATGGCTATCTCCGCCGCATTTTCCACCTGATGCGGGGAACCACCCAGCACTTCAGTGAGCCCGGCAGCCGCCATGGAGCAGGCGGAACCCACCTCTCCCTGACAGCCCACTTCGGCGCCACTGATGGAAGCGTTTTCCTTGAATAAAATGCCGATGGCTGCAGCCGCAAGGAAAAACCGGATCACGCCTTCCTCATTGGCACCCGGAATAAAGCGCAGGTAGTAGTGCAACACGGCAGGGATAATACCCGCCGCCCCATTGGTGGGTGCGGTAACGATACGGCCGCCTGCGGCATTTTCTTCGTTTACCGCCAGAGCATAGAGGGTGACCCAATCGAGCACCGTCAAGGGGTCGGCAAGGGAAGCCTCCGGCTTGGAGCGCAGATCCTGATACAACTTGGGCGCCCGTCGCGGCACATTAAGGCCGCCAGGCAATACACCTTCATTGCGGCAGCCGTTGACGACACATTCCTGCATCACCTCCCAGAGTCGTAACAGGCCGGCACGGATCTCCGCCTCCGGTCGCCAGGCGCGTTCATTCTCCAGCATCAGGTCGGCGATACGCCGGCCGGCCTGCTCACAATGGGCCAACAGTGCCGCACCTGTGGTGAACGGGTGGCTTACGGATTGCGGGTGTTCAACCAGCACATCCGTTGCCGGCGCTTTGTCGTCAATGACAAATCCACCGCCTACGGAATAGTAGGTTTTAACCAGAAACGGTATATGGCCCTCCTCATAGGCGGTGAAGCACATGCCGTTGGGATGTACCGGCAGGGACTTGCGCCGGTGCAACAACAAATCCTCTTTTTCCTGAAAGGCAATGCGGTGTATACCACCAAGGGTCAATGCCCCCTGCTCCCGAATCGCTGCAATCCGTGCAGCAATACTATCGACATCCACGGTTTCCGGATTCTCACCCTCCAGACCCAGCATCACCGCCTTGGGCGTGCCGTGGCCTTTGCCCGTAGCACCCAGAGAACCGAACATCTCGACCTTGACACGAACCACGTCCGACAGACGGCTCGATTCCCGCAAGCTTTGCACAAACCGTTTCGCCGCCCGCAAGGGCCCCACAGTGTGAGAACTGGAGGGACCGATACCGATGGAGAACAGATCAAATACGCTGATGGTCATAGGCGAAAGGCTACCTCTGCGCTTATTCCCTCACCCCCCACCACGGCTTCAGACGGTGTATTTTCCTTACCAAGGCACATGAATCTCACCCTTCATAAACATGACCGCCGACCCGGAAATCAGCACCCGATCTCCTGTCACTTCACATTTCAACTTTCCACCTCTCGGGGAGATCTGTTTGGAATACAGCGTCGTTTTATCCAACCGTTCTGCCCAATACGGCGTCAACCGGGTATAGGCGGATCCGGTCACCGGGTCCTCCGGTATGCCATAACGCGGTGCAAAAAACCGTGAAACGAAGTCGTACTCTATTGACGGCGCGGTAACGATCACACCACGGAGGTCCAAGCGCTCCAGATAGCGATGGTCGGGTATGATGGCCGCCACATCGTCCTCCCTGTCGAAGACGGCGACATAATCTTCGTTTCGATAACACTCCAGAGGGCGCTTACCCAACCCCTCGACCAACTCCTCGGGGATATCGCAGGGCTCCGGCTTCTGGGCGGGAAAATCCAGTGTCAGCGATTCACCTGCCCGGGTGACGGATAGTGGCCCTGACAGAGAATCGAAGCGAATTGTGTCTTCCCCATATCCGCGTTCTTCAAACAGCACATGCGCCGTTGCCAGCGTGGCATGGCCGCACAGCCTCACCTCCTTGTTGGGGGTGAACCACCGTATACGAAAGCCATTTTCGCTGGGCACGAAGAAGGCCGTCTCCGCCAGATTGTTCTCGGCGGCGATGGCTTGCATGGTTCCCTCCGGTAGCCATTCCTGCAAAGGCACAACCGCGGCGGGGTTGCCTTCAAAAACATGTTCGGCAAAGGCATCTATCTGGTATTGCGTGATTTTCATTGGCTTGAGTTCCTGGGATTTTTTCGGCTTCACTTCCGCATTTTTTGAACACTATCGAATAAACCTGTCGTCTCCATCTCCACTTAAGGCACCTCCCGTCAATATCACCCCCGCCAACGCTGTCGCCGGGGGCAGAAGCTGCTCGATAAAGAATCGGGCGGTGTTGATTTTGGTTCTCAGAAAGTCGGGATTGCTTTGATGGGCCTGTAACCTCCTCTCCGCCTCACTGGCCTGCACCGCCAGTAGATAGGCGCCGAGGACTGTGCTGAAAAGTTTCAGATAGGGCGTGGCTACGGCGGCGGTAGCTTCGAGCTTGTCGTCTCCGTTTGCTGAGAGATAGTCGGCGGCCTGCGCCAGTGCCTGGATACCGGTTTGCAGGGTGGGTTTGGTCTCGGCCAAGTCGCCGTCAAGGTTTTCAGCAAAGGCTTTCATTTCGTCAAGCAACCGCCGCCAATGCACACCGCCATCGACCCGGTGTTTACGGATGGCCAAATCCATGGCCTGGATGCCGTTGGTACCTTCATAAATCGGGGCGATGCGAATGTCCCGGTAATACTGGGCAACACCGGTCTCCTCGATATAGCCCATCCCGCCGTGGATCTGGATGGCAAGGGACGCCACTTCCACGCCACTATCCGTGGCCCAGGCCTTGGCAATGGGGGTCAGCAGATCGGCCTCCCCTTTGGCCTTAAATCGAGCATCCGGATCTCCCAGCTTTTCCGCCCGATCCATGGCCCAGGTGGTGCGGTACACAATAGCGCGAGCGGCGTCGGTCAATGCCCGCTGGGTGAGCAGCATCCGCTTCACATCGGGGTGATGAATAATGGCGACCGGGGTGCGGTCGGCACTGCCGATCGCTGCGGACTGGATTCTCTCTTCCGCGTAGGCCCGGGATTGCTGGGCGGCGCGTTCCGCCACGGCCACCCCTTGCAGTCCTATTCCCACGCGGGCATGGTTCATCATGGTGAACATGTTGCGCAGGCCTTTGTTCTCTTCGCCCACCAGATAACCTACACAATGACCATTGTCACCAAAGGCCATCACGCAGGTGGGGCTGGCGTGGATACCCAGTTTGTGCTCCAGGCTGACACAACGCAGGTCGTTGCGTTCGCCCAGGCTGCCATCGGCGTTGACCAGTAACTTGGGCACCAGGAACATGGAGATGCCACCGCTGCCCGCGGGTGCGCCCGGCAACCGGGCCAACACCAAATGAATCACGTTGTCCGTCAGGTTGTGGTCGCCCCAGGTGATAAAAATCTTCTGGCCGCTGAGGCGCTGGCCTCCCCAAATCCCGGCAGAGTGGTCCAGGAGGACAACCCGCACAGGGTTTCCAGGGTAAACGTGATTGCATCGAGGGGCGCTTTGTAATCGGTCATAACTAGGTTATCGCTCGGTGAGTGAGTGTTCTTGTTGTGACAGGCCGCTGCGGTAAGCGGACGGGGTCAGGCCCGTCCAGTGGCGGAACGCGCGGGTAAAATCGCCGGGCTCTTTATAGCCCACCCGCTCGCCGATACGGCCCACGGGCAGGTCGGTGGTGGCCAGTAGATGTTCCGCCAGGCGTCGGCGCAGGCGGTCCTTGATGGCCTGCCAGGAGGTGTTCTCCCGGGCCAGCCGGCGGCTCAGGGAGCGGGGGCTGAGGTGGAGCAAATCCGCCACCTGTTGCAAGGACGGCATGCCGTCGCGGGCCTGATGCAATTGCCAGATCAGGGTCTCGACCCGATCAGCAAATGCCGGGTTAACGCCGGATGCCATCACAACCCGTAAACTCGGTTTCGCCAAGCCGCTGCGTATCGACGCGATCACGTCAATTAGCTCGGCGAGTTCTGACTGCATTGCTTCCTCGTCCGACTTTGATGAACATGCCGGACCGAGCGCAACCAGGATTTCCCGGATGGCCTGCAAGAGTGGCTCAGGCTGTCGAACGCCGTGCGCGACAGCGCGTTTAAAAACCGGGGCAGCGAGCCCATAGGCGTCCTCATGAGCGTCCCAGCCAAAGAACACTGGCGAAGCGCCGGTGAAGGCCAATCCATCGCCGGGACGGTAAGCCATGGTTAAGCTCCGTTCCTGTGTTTGTCCATCAGCCTTTTCGCATTGCCCCCCAGCAACGCCGCCAGCACTTCTGGCTTCAAACCCATCGACTGCCATTCCTCCAGCACCCGCTCCGGCCCCATGGTGGGCCAGTCGGTACCGAACAGCACTTGCTCCCCCAACAATGAATTCATAAACCGGTACATCATTTCCCAACCGCTGCCGCGGCTATTGATGTATTTGGGTGCCAAACCGCCAAACTCCATATACACATTGGTGTGCTTGCGGGCGACGGCCACCATCTCCGCCACCCAGGGCCAGCCGGCGTGGGCGGCCACAATGGTCAACTCCGGAAAGTCGCAGGCCACCGCGTCCAACAGCATGGGGTTTTCGCCGGACATGGGTCGATGGGTGGTGTAATTGATGCCGGTATGCACCGCCACCAGCAGGTTTTTCTCCATGGCCTTGGCGTAAACCGGGTACAGAAGCCGGTCATCAATGGCCATCCCGAAAAACGCCGGTTGTAACGACAGGCCGATAAAGCCATTGCCGGCGCACTCGTCGATTTGGCGCAGGGCTTTTTTCACGGTGAAATCATGCAGCGAGATCGTGCCAATGCCGGTAAAACGCTCGGGATACCGGACGATGATTTGCGCAACCGTTTTATTCAACGCATCCGCCAGATCGTCCACTTCGTGCTCAGCGTGAACCACCGCATGGTCGATACCGTGACGGGCCATCAACTCCAGCAGATCATCCAAATCCTGAGCGGCGGAATACTTCTTGTGGGTTCCGAGAACGGCATCATAGCGGATAGTGTTTTCTTGCGGCAGGTTCACCAACGGGCACAGCGCCGGCGGCACGCGCATCCGAAAATCGATGATAGTTGCCGCGTTCTGTATTGAATCCATGTTTTCGTCCATTTCCGATAAGCCAAGGTTACTTACCAGATTACGCCAGGACGAAAAACACGCTACTACCCGGCAGGTAACACAGGAAAAGAAGCCACTGATCTGTGACTAAGCCCTGGTGTTAAACACGTCCCAAAAGCGAGATTAAATAGCATTAAGTTTATCGATTATTCGGCTGAAGAACTCCTGGGACCAGAGTTCCAGCCCGGCGCTTTGTCCGACAAACGGCAATACATCCGTCTTCGCACTCTTCCAGTCGATCGTCGCGAATCGATCACGCAATAATCGTTAGAGCCCTCGCTTCAGTTGCACCAGTCGGCCTTTCTTAATCTCCGCGGCTATCTTGTTTCGAGGGTATTTGTAGCCCTGGTCGGTATACCAGTGCGTCAAGTAGGTGTAATCAAAAGGGCAATCAACGGGCAACATAAGCCACCCCTTCAATAAATACAGGCAACCAAACTATTAACAAATCGTATATTTTGTCAATGATGTTGATTTAATTTCAACATAATAAGCAAAATATGGCATTTTGAGGCGCACAGCTGCAGCGTGCGCAGAAGGTATTCATCAGATCACCCCTCTGCGGGCTCAGCGCCCCTGCGAGCCCCACAACTCCCGCAACGCCCGCTTATCCACCTTGCCATTGGGCAACATCGGCACCTCGGCCGACAGGGTAAACGTCTTCGGCACTTTGTAATTGGCCAAATGCTCCCGGCAGTACGTCTTTAAAGCCTCGGTGGTCACCACGTCCGCCCCTTCCGACCTGGCCGGAATCACAAACGCAGCGCCCACTTCCTGGTACAGCGGGTCGGGTACGGCGACGATGGCGGCCATCTCCACCTGGGGATGGCTTTCCAGCAGCAGCTCGATTTCCCGGGGGTAGACGTTGTAACCGCCGGATTTGAACATCTCCGACAGCCGGCCCACCAGGGTGATGTTGCCATCGTCGCGCCAGAAGCCAACGTCGCCGGTGTGATACCAGCCGGTATCGGTAAAGGCCGCGCAGGTAGCATCGGGGCGGTTGTAATAACCCAGGAACAACCAATCCCCTTTGAACTGAAGCTCCCCCTGCTCATAGGGTTCACAGGGCGCACCGGTGCCGTTGACGATGCGACACTGTACACCCGGGCTGGGCCGGCCAATAGAATCCCGCAGCTCTTCCAGGCTCGCATTCTCGCCGGAAAACGTCACATTGAATGACGTTTCCGTGGCACCGTACACTGTCATCAACCGTGGCGCCAGTTTTTGCAGGCGCTTGATAGTTGCCTCCGGCATTGCCGCCCCGCCCCACAAAATCAATTCCAGGCTGGAGAAATCCGTCTGCGCGGAGTGCGGGTGATCCAACAGCATCAACAGCATGGTAGGCATCGCCCCCAGCAGATTGATCTTTTCCCCGGAAATCGTGGCCAGCATCCGTTGCGGATCGAACCGTTCGTGCAAATACAGAGTACCGCCCGCCACCAACCCCATACCACAGGTATCGGCCACACAGGCCACGTGATTGATGGGGAAATTACAGATCAACCGGGGATGATCCACCCGAAAATGCTGGTTCTGCACCACTGCGCCATAACAGAGCCCGTAGTGGGACAGCAACGCCCCCTTGGGCTGGCCACTGGAGCCGGAGGTATACACCAGCAAGGCGGGGTCCATCCGGTCCACCCTGGCTTTCATGGCCTGTCGGCGGGTTTCCAGCGAAGGGTCGTCGCCTAATGCCAAAAAGCCATCAAATGATTGTGCGCCGGGAAGACCTTCTGCCAAAGCAATCACCGATTCGATACAGGGAAACTCCGCCTGCAAGGTTTCAACCATCCTCCCGTAATCCCGCCCCTCGAAACCGGCAATGGAGAACAGCAGTTTGGGTTGGGCATCCCCCACCACGTAGCGGCACTCGTCCAACTGGTATTTGGGGTTGATCCCCATCCAGATGGCACCGATGCTGGTGGCGGCCAGGTACACCACCATGAATTCCGGGCAGGGATTGGCCAGCATGGCGACACGGTCGCCTTTGTTGACGCCGAGGGCGATCAGGGCTCGGGCGCAAACCGCAATCTGTTCATCGAATGTTTTGAAGGTGATGCGTTGCGCGCCGAAGACCAGGGCTTCACGATCTGGAGCCTTGCTGGCGTAATGGTGGATGTAGTCCGCCATTTGGGGGTAAAGGGTTGAGGGCTTCATCGGTTAACGAACGTCCATACTATGAATGCGAATATTTTGGTTCAGCAACTGGGATGACATCCAATCAGCCGCCGCAGGATCACAAGCTCTTAACTGATCCATCATTTCCGACTCACTATCGCTGAGCACGCGTTGGCCCTTGGGCTGTCCATGAATCTCCCTAACCACTTCCATGCCCCGAATAACTCGACCAAAAGCTGCGTACCCTGCCTTACTCTCCTGACCTTCTCCGGCTTCTTGAAAATCCAGCCCGGCGTTATGGCCAATATTGATGAAGAACTCGAATGCGGCAGTACCTGGTTCGGCGCGAGACATGGCGAGGACGCCATCGTCATTAAGCAGGCCTGTTTGTTGGGTACTCTCGTGGGGGATCGGTGCTCGGCCTGTTTTCCATTCCGCTTTGGTGGCTTCAATGACACTTATCCCATTTTGTCCATTCAGTGCCCGGCATGACGATGCAGCTCGAAAAAAAGAACCGCCTTCGTAGAGGCCGCAAGCGATATTGGCGAGAAAGTTGGCCACAGTGACTGGGGCTTGTTGCGGGTATAACTCCGCCTCGATATCTCCCAGATCGGTTTTGATCAGAATAGTGATCGTCAAGTGGGAACCTCTACTCTAAGCTGGCTGCTGTGCTTCCGCGAACGCCTGTCGCGTCAGGTTCACCACGCCCGTTTCGGTGATAAGCACGTCATCCTCAATACGGATGCCACCATACGGTTGCAGTTTTTTTATCGTATCCCAGCAAACGCAGTTGCGATATTCACTTTCTTTTAGCTGCTTTAACAGACTGTCAATAAAGTAAACCCCCGGTTCTACGGTCAAAACCTGATTAGGCTCTATCAGTCGGGTTCGACGGCGGGACTCTGGCAAGCAAGTGTAACGGTCCTCCGGTTCTATAAGAGCACCGCTTTTGTCCTTTTGCTGCCAGCCCTTGTCATGAACCTGCAAACCCAGAAAATGGCTCAATCCATGGGGCATGAAGGTGTTGATCACACCGGTTTCCAGGGCCGTTTCGGGGTCGCTCTTCAATACGCCAACATCTTTCAGTAGAGCACCTAAACGCAACAAGGCGTTAACGGTATTGTCAAGGTAGCGCTGTCCCGGTTTGATTTCCGCAACGATAGCTTCCTGCATATGCTCAAAACCGTGCAGCAAGTCGGCGAAGAGGCCTGGCCGATAAACGTAAGTTCGTGAGATGTCTGCCGTGTAGCCCCGATATTCAGCAGCGGCGTCAATCAACAGGGTACGGCGATCGCTTTCCTCATAACGCTGAGTACTTCTGCCCGCATAGTGCAAGACAGCAGCATGCTCATTCAGCGCCACGGTACTGTGGTATGCAAGATTGAGGTAGTGCTGGTTGCAACCTTGTTGAAAGGCCAATTCAATCTCGAGTTCACTGCCGCCGCTGAAGAACGCCTCGCGAGCGGCGCTGTGTCCTCCTGCACTGATACGGCAGGCTTCTTTGATACAGGCTTGTTCGTAGGGGGTTTTGTAGGAGCGATACCAATCCAGTTCGCTCAGCAAGGCTGCCGGATTTCGGTCACCCAATTCCCACTCCTGAATATCGGCTTCCTCCAGCATACCGCCAGGTTTGTGAGTGGCATTACGGTTGACACTATCCGGCGGAGGCACATCACCAATAAAGGCTGTGCGTTTGGTGGTATCGATAAACCTCCTGGCATCTCCAGGCTGCGTCACAATCTCAATTTTTAGGTAGCTTACCCATTCCTCATCTGGCAGCTCATGAGTCTGGTGCCAAATGTCAATCGGCTGGTAAAACAACAATAGAGGTATCTCACCCAGCCGCCAAATAATCCAGCACTGAGGGTGATCCAATAAAGGTACAACGGCTTTGAAGTAGGAATTAACACGATAGGGATAGGGGTGGTCATCCAAAAACCAAAGTTTGTAGGCTCCGCTGTAAATCAATAGCTGATCATAGTCTTGATTGGCAAGAGCGGCATCAATGTTACCCCGCAGGGATTCAAAATGATTTGAATAAAGGGCTTGCAGGTTGATATTATTCATAGCAACGAATCCCTATTTCACTGCACATAAGCCTGGACTCGAGTTTTCCACAACTTCAGTAATCGAGCCAGACTCCACAATCCTGATATCGTCATCGATAGTTTTGGACGCTGTCCAAAAATGCCAAGCACACCATAAGTAACCAGGTGAGAGGAGTACCAACGTATACCGTAATGCTTCAACACCAAAAAAAGGCGTCAATAAGTCGCTTAAGACGCCAGCAAAAAATGGACCAAGGCCCATGCCAATCAAGTTGCTGAACAAATAAATGACTGCCATTGAGGCTGACCGCTCTCGCTCACGCATCAAGCTCTGTAAAGCTGAGAAAACCGGCCCATAGCACATAGTCACCATTAAGATAGTAGCTGCCATGAGCGAAAGCGCGAGATATTTGTTAGGAGACAAATAACAACACACAAAAAAAATGGTACACAGTACTAAAGATATCGCCACGAATCGCATTTGTACACTTTCCCTAGCGGCAGCATAGCGGCTAGCAAGATGGCCTCCAAGAAAGGCGCCTGACATTCCGGCCACACCGGTTGTAAGAGCAAACCATAACCCTACCTGACTGATACTCATGTCATGACTTCGCATAAAAAAAGCGGGCAACCAAAGGCCAATTCCTTCGCCAAAAAACATGATAATACATAGCGCGAACCCCACATGTCGAAAAGCGTGTCGGCGCCATAGTAGTGTTAGCAAAGATGAGAATTTTGGCTGCTCACATACGACACGACGAAGGTGGTTAAGCCTTGGCTCTTTCAAAGTAAACTTAACCAGGATGGCTACCGCAACACCCGGCAGGCCAATGAGTAAAAAGGTCATTCGCCAACCTACAGCAGCCACCAGCCAACCTCCACAGAGAAAAGCGACTATGTATGAAAGTGGGGACGACATCCAATAGATTGACATAGCCTTGGGTCGTTCAGCTCGTTCAAAATAGTCAGAAATCAACGATTGTCCTGCTGGAAGACAGCCCGCTTCACCGACTGCGACACCGATTCGAACCAACAGCAAATGAATAAAATTTCCCACAAATGCGGACAGAGCTACCATGGAACTCCAAAGAGCGGTAGTCATTGTCACAACATGATTACGATTACCCCTATCGGCCCAACGGCCAATAGGAATTCCAGCAATTGCATAGAATAACGCAAAGGCCAAACCGTTAAGGAAGCCAATTTGTGTATCACTCAGTTCTAGATCAGCTTTTATGGGTTCGACCATTAGAGAGAGTGCGCCACGATCCAAGTAATTGAATGCGGCTACAATGGTTAGAAGAACTAGAAGGTAATGTTTGTACTGCAGCTTTTTCCTAGCCATCTCATGCTCCGCGGGCAAAAGGTAGCACCTTATTAACTAGCGCAACAAGGACTTTCCCAGGCTCCTCAAAAAAAACTGCATGAGCCGATTTAGAAAAATGAACTAATTCTTTATAGGGAGCAGAAATAATTTCATACCATTGATCCGAAAGGGATCTTGGTGTCTGCCAATCATGACAACCAGTAAAGAAAAAGACGGGCGCATCGAACACGCTCCCCACGTCGCTAGGCAGATTGACATCACAGACCTCGCGAGAAAAATCATATGGCAATTGAAATATATCTCGCCCATTATCCAGCGTAACATGGCGAACATCCTCAATCGTTAAATGAGGAGATATCATCTTTTCAAACGTCAGACATTTTTCAAAATCTCCATACGACACGCTATGCACCGTTGCCTCACCAGACAAACGGGTCAACTCGCGGCGAACAAACTCACAATTATCGAAAAAGGTTTTCTCTCTCTGGGGGGAATTCGAACCCAACCCCTCCAAAATTCTTTCAACTCTACTCGCCAATGGATATTCACAATTTTCATTAGCACGATCAATCAAACGCCGACAAAGCAATTCTTCTGCCACCAACATATTCACGACTTGACCAAGACCAACATAAGCATGAATCCTCTCAGGCCGCTGTTTCAGCACATGCATTCCAAGGACTGTTCCGAAGGATATACCTAATATAAAAAGTTTTTCTTTCCCAAGATATTCACATAGATATTGCACCATCTCGACTGAATCAGATATGTATTGTCCTATTGTAATTGAGTCATTAATGCCCTCAATTGGGCAAAAACTCTTACCAGATCTTCGTTGATCCCAGTTCACTACCGTAAAAAAATCCTCCCAGGGACGCTGAAGACTATCAAGGCAACCAATGAATGCATCACCAGGACCACCATGTATCACCAAAAGCAATGGATTATCACGATTACGACCGCGAATATGAACCCATTGATCTACCCCCCCAATTTTAATGGCTTTTAGGTCCTCAATACCCTTAGGATCGCTCACTGAGTACTTGGATTTAATATGCATCTGCATTATCTCCCTCCCCCACATCAAGGCGTCAGCTTCGCTCTGACTAGAAAAAGGGGACAGCGGCAACTTAAGATTTTCTATTATCTGCAAAATCTCACTTTTTCTCATATACAGATCCCGGATACAAAAATAGCCTTTCACACCAAAGACAACATTATATGAAAGGCCATTTGATTTATTTATAACGCCCCAATCAAGCTTCAATCAAAGGTTCAAAACCTGGCACTAACAGAGATACCTACCCGCCTCGGAGGAAGAATAAAATATCCTTGATAACCAGGCTTCGTATTTATACTAGCCTCAACAGGCAGAAAACTATCGAAAACATTTTCAGCGAATAAACTAACGCTCCATTGGTCAAAATCGAGACTAGCGCGCAGATTCAAAACATCATAGTCGGGCGTTTTTGGAAAGCTAGAATTTGGTAGAGTTGCGTAAGCGCCATCCGAAACAGTGTAGTCCGCCCTTAGAACCCCATCGGCACCAAACGAGAAAGGAAATACATACTCGCCGCTCAATGACACCTTGTACGTTGGCGCGCCCACAAGTGTTTCGCCTTTTGAAATATCTGGTGATCCATCGTCAATCTCCGCCTCTAAAAGCTGCAAACCAAGCTGGACAGAAAGTCGATCTAAGGGCTTAAAAGTAGCATCCATTTCGACCCCCTGACTATGAGCCGAGCCAATGTTATCAGTATATTGAAAAACTGGATTCTCTGGGTTACCAACTAACTGCATGCTTGACCACTTCATATAAAAAACGGATAGAGATCCTACGACCTTCCCGTCAAACAAGGAACCTTTTGCTCCCGCCTCATAATTCCAAAGCACCTCCGGTCCGTAAGTATCCGATGCTGTCGGATCTCCTCCCTGGTCTACAGGCAAGTCCCTGATCACTTCCGATCCGGAATTTGCTCCACCAGAACGAAATCCTTTTGATACAGTGGCATAAATCATAGCATTGTGATTTATGTCATAAGATAAACTGAGTTTAGGCTGCCAAACCTTATATGTAAGTGGAATCTCATTTTCTATAACTGGCGATGCAAATACGCCATCGTTTGAAAATTTATTATTTTGATTCTCATGAAACCACCTCAAACCGGCAGTAATATGAAACCTCTCGGTAACATCAAACAGCGCTTCGCCGAATACAGCATACTGTTCGATATCAGTCTTCGTCATTGCATTAAATAAGTTGATAGGTATCCTTGGCAATGTGGCTGTATCTTCATGCACTAACGTATTAACATTTTTGTAATATGCGCCCAATGTCCACTGGAAATGGCTATCGCTTGATGAAACCAGCCGAAGTTCTTGCGTGTAGGAATTAAAATGTTGGTCATCCGTAAAGAGCGACAAAGACTGGAATCCTTGCCCACCGATAAAATCACCGAAAAAGGTGTCCAAAAGACCCAAAAGATCAGGTGACGAAACGTCAGAAATATAGTCTATTCGCCGCTCCAGGTATGAGCTAGAGGAAACGATCTGCACATCGTCAAGATCATAATTAATTGTAAAATTATACGAATCGTATTCATCATTTTGAGGTGTTTTCGTATACGTAATAGCCTCATATTCCTTATTGGCCTGCTGTATAACTGCACCCGCGTGTAAGCTTTGTCTGATTCCTGAGACATCAACGGTCATTTTCTCCCCTAGATAACGCAGTGCAACCCGACCACTAAAGACATCAAAGTCATTTATGTCATTTTTGGCAAGCTGAATATCATCAATATAACCATCTTGGTCGCGATAATATCCAACGACTCGAACAGCCAGCTTGTCCTGAAAAATAGGAGCATTTAACATTAAGTCTGTTGAGTAGCCATCTCCCCCATGAGAAAATCCAAAATATTCGGCGCTTGTCGCACCTTCAAATTTTGTCGGATTAGGTTTTTTGGCCACGAACCGCAACATTCCACCTAATGCACCTTCCCCATATAGTGTACCTTGTGGCCCCCGAAGTACTTCTACACGCTCCATGTCGAACATTCGGATGTCTGGAGCAACGGGGTCTGTTCCCGGAATCGAAACTAAGAGAGGCGTTTCATCTATATATATTGCCGAGGTAGCCGCACCTCCAACCTCTTGACTAATACCACGAATTGTAAGCTGCCCATATCCCGGAGATTGCTCTTTAATATTGAGTCCGGGAATAGATAGCATTAATTGGTTCATAGCATGGTAACCTCTTGCCTCTATATCCTTAGAGGTCATAACACCAATACTTGACGGAACATCTACCCAGCGTGCTTCCCGCTTATTAGCTGTAACCACAATTTCGTCAATGGCCAACCTGTCTCTTTTGGTGACTTTTTCTTCTGCCAATTTTTCCTGGGCAGCAACGTTGCCCACCATTGTGGCACTCAACACCGCGCCGATAACCACTGCCAGAGCTTTTCTATTAGTAATCATTTCACTCCCCTTTCGATATTAGGTTAAGCCCCTATCACGTGCTGCGGATTTTCGGTTCCGGCTATAGGGTTAACCTGATACTAGTGGCGTTACCCTGGGGTCACTACTACCTGGCAGGTAACACGGGGGTAATAATTTTCATCAGTAATACAGCAACGGGTGGTGCAGCCTCGTGTCGGATAGCAGTTCGTCTTTGGTGTAGGGGGATGCAGGGATTACGTCAACTTTGGACCCAGGAAGGTCAGAGGTCAAGCACCGCGCGCAGATCGTCATGCTCGAACGCGGACGCCATGCGGTCCACTTGCACGGAAGTGAGGCCGATACGCGCGGACTCGGATCGCCACTGGCTAACGGCCTGGCCGACTTCACGCGCGATCTCATGTGCTTCGGTGTCTTCCAGCTCGAAGTACTCTGCCACACTCAGCGCCAGGCCGAGCGAGGCTGTCCCGTCATCAAGGTCGTTCGAGATAGCTACGCGTTTCGTTATCCGTTGCACCGAGCATGCTCATGGCGGACAGAAATGGAATGCGCCGGTTGCCGGCCCGGTCGAAACGGCGCAGCAGTAGGATGGATTTGCCAGCAACGCTCTCCATTCGCCATTCTGGGACGGGAATACCCGCTCGTTCCGCCAGACTCAGGGCGACGGCCTCCCAGCGCACGATGTCGACTTCATCGTCCTTGTGCGGGAACTTGGCGATCGCGAGCTGACCGTCCCGGTCCCGGACAGACGCTTTGGGACGCGCACCGCCCAGCGACGAACCGGGAGCCAGCAACAGGCGAAGATCCTCGTCGCTGTCGGACTCACCAACGACATGTTCAGCGGCGGAGAGGAGTCGCGGCAACTCGACCAATGGCGGGATCGGCGTCATATCATCGGTGGCCAGGAACGGCCCACCGGGTTCCAGCGCAAAGCGCAACGCGCCCTGGCGAGCCTCGTCGTTGACCATGAGCAGATAATCGATTTCGCGTAGTGTGCGCGGCGTTTCTCCCGCGCGCTCTGCGTGTCGGCGCTCGGCCCGGCGCATGAGGGCGCGGCCCCAGCGGTCCGGCGCTGAATCGCCTACCGCGCCGAAGACCGGCATGTTGGGGGTTGTATGGAACGGGCCGGGATCAAGCTGGAGTGCGGGTTCAAGAGCGAAACGGTTCGGCCGTTCCAGCCATTCTTCGTCGTATTCGAAGGTCGCGCTGTCTCTTCCCTTCCGCATGCGCGCCCATAACCGCCCGGCCAGAACCGGCTCGCCTTCAAGGTCAACATAGACCAGGGCTTCGGTATCCATTATGTGTCCTCCTTCTTCTTCCCGGATTTGGAGGCTCCGGACTTGCGGGAACGTCGTATGCGCTGCGGAAGGTTTTTTTCTTCGAGTGCGAGCCCCATGGTATCGGTCGTGACATCCGCAAGCTCGGCAAGCCGGTTGACCATTCCCAAAACAAAAAGGACTGTCGCATAGATACCCAGCGACACGCCGGGGGCGCCCTTCTCGACCTTGTTGAGGGTCGTCCGGCTGATCGACGCCCGCTCGGCCATGATCTTCGTCGGTATACGCCGCCGCAGGCGGGCATCGCGCATATCACCACCCAGCTTGCGCAGAGCACGCTGAACCGGTACCGGAAGTTTCATCGATGTTTGGCGGGTTTGCATTTTGCATTCATTATGTTGGTCATAAACCCATATAAAGTACACAATTATGGACGCTAAATCAATTCAGGCACATCAGCCACTGTAACCATCGGTTCAGATGCTGAATAGGGTCAATAGTACAAAAGCGGGTGGTGCAGCCTCGTGTCGGAAAGCAGTTCGTCTTTGGTGTAGGGAAAGGCAAAGTCCCGGGGGTACCAGGTATCGATCAGCAGGCGGGGCTCACTGACGGGGTCTTCCGAGAAGGTGGTGGTAATGATGGTGCTGGTTTGTACCGAGCCTTCGCCACGCTGGAATTTAACGGTGGAGACGTTGGCGGAGGGCGCCAGTTGCCGGCCTTTGGCCAGGGCCTGTTGCACCTGGGGGCGGCTGACGATGTCGTTGTAGAGTTGTTCCGCCACGTCGTTGGGCGCCAGCAGCAGTTCCTGCTTTAGGGCGAGGATGTTCTGCCAGCCCATGTCGTCCCAGTTTTTGATGCAGCTCCACAGGCCGTTTTCGTCGTAGGACAGGGAGTGGATGTTCAGGGGCGCCTCGAAGATGAGATCCCCCAGCCAGTGCTGGAACCATGCGACCCAGCCCCGGTTGACGGCCTTGATGTAGCCGTAGCGGTCCCGCACGTTGCAGGGGTTGGGGTCCTGCCCTTTGAGCATGATGGTGATGGCTTTGCGGCGCCACAGGTCGCCGGCGCCTTCGCCAGAATCGCCGCCCGGCGTGGCCAGGGCGGTTGGCGCGTAGCCGGCGGCAATCAGCAGGTTGTTGATATCCCGCTCGTGGAGCTGAAGGATGTCGGCGATGCGGAAGACGAGTTCCTTGCTGGGGCTGGATTTGCCGGTTTCGAGAAAGCTGAGGTGTTTGCGGGAGATGTCCAGGTCGAGGGAGAGGCTCTCCTGGCTGACTTTGAGGGTTTGGCGCCAGAAGCGGAGGGTGCGGCCAAAAAGGCTGGTTTCTGTTTCCATCTGCGCCTATCTCTTAGCAAAACAGGCCATTTTTACTTGTTTTTGGTCGATCGGGGCCTTTGTTGAATCATAGCCCTGTTTTTTTGGTGACTGCAAGGGGAATGGCGGGCCGTGTCCGACTGCCCGGCGATTATCGGACGCGGTGGTGTCGATTCAAATTATAAAAAGGCCACCTCACGTACCGTCATCGTCGGGTAGGCAAGCACTACCGGGCCTACGCAAGCTCCATAATTTCGGGATGAAGCCGACCCCTGCCCCGTAGGTTGGCTAGTGCTTTTCCAGCCAACAAAACCAACCACCGTTCGTGCCACCATCCTACGGGTCTCCACAGCAACAAGATCGGGATTTCTTGAGAAAAATGCCTCCTCATGGCGACCTTTGTGCAAACCACCGAAAACGGCGTCTAACCGCTGGATTTTACCGACTGCTCACATCCTGACGTCGCGGATTTTCCGGAATTTCAACGGCCATAACTCCGAATAGCATGGTCATCACTCCCTCCACCTACCTGAGTAAGCCCGTTAATAATTCCTATCCTCGGTTGGCAGCAAGGTCAACAAGAAGGCCGTAAAGAGGGTCAAGCAGAAGGTCGGAAGGAGGGCGAAAAGCAGCTGCTTCAGTCCCAATGGAAGTTGAAATTTCCCAATGATCCTCAAGTCGATCTGAACCGTTATTCCCTGGAACAATTGGAAATTGTCGGCGGCCGCCTACTGACGTGTAATACGTCAGAGGAGTATTGGAAGGACTCTAAACACGCCAGCCCATGCAGGTCAAAATCCGCGTGAGTAAGATCGTAAGGCACAGATAGCCATGCAACACCGTCACCTCAACCACGAACGCTACACTCTCGCCGCCATTGATGACGTGGTTTCTCGTGGTCGATGGGAGGATTGGGCGGCCTTGCGCCGTGCCGTTCTGCGGGATCCGGCTTTAATGGATAAAGTGTAGCGCGTCTGCCGCCCCTAAGGGCGGCCCATGAGTAACCACCCAGTGCATGAGACCGTGGCGCGCATGAGTGTCACGATCTAATTCCCGATCCAAGCCCCTAACTGCCTTTTCTTGGATTAAAACGACGGCGATAGACGCCGGGCGCCAAACCCGTTTTGCGATGAAACAAGCGCGAAAACGAACTCATGTCTTCGTACCCTACCTGTAGCATGACCTGTTCAACCGGTCGATTGGTGCTTTCCAATAGTTTTTTTGCCGTGTCGATGCGCAGGTTCTGCAGGTGGCCATAGGGCGTGTCGTCCACCGCCAGCTTGAAGCGGCGGGACAAGGTGCGCGAACTCACTTTCAATTGTTTAGCCAGGCCATCCAGGGAGAATTTGTCTTTCATATGTCTTTGTAACCATAACTGTGCCTGGGTCACCAGGGCATCGTTGTGTCCCTGCTGCTTCTGCAAGGTGATGTAGGGCGTTTGGTCGAGCTGGTTGACGTCCATCATCAGGGTCTTGGCGGTGAGGGAAACGATGCTTTGCCCCATATACTGCTCGATTAAATACAGCCCGATGAGCTGTTCCGCGCCAGCGCCGCCACCGCAGAGGGTATTGTCGTGCTTGATCAATAGCCGCCCGACATCCAGCGGAATGTGAGGATAACGTTGCTTGAAAATCTCGGCCATCCACCAACTGGTGGTGCCGTTTTTGCCTGCCAGCAATCCGGCTTCGGCGAACAGAAAGCTGCCAGTACAGTGCGTCGCGACTGCTTTATTCTGGTTGTGCAATTGGCGTAGCAGATCGACAACGCCGGTGTATTGCTGAATTCGTCGCTTGAACGCTGCTTTGCCTTCATAGGAAAAACTGGGCAGGTAGACAAAATCGCAATCCGCCAGGTCGCTGCAGTCTCCATCCGGTATCAACCTTAGCCCGCTCGCGGTGGCCACTGGCTGGCCATCAGATGTTAAGGTTCGCAGTGAAAACAGGCTCTCCTCACTGTTGCGCTGTTGGCGCCAGTGGGCATTGGCAAACAGCAGCAGGTCCTGAACGCCCGACAGGCTGCTGGCAAAGCAGCCCTCGTAGGCCAGCATGGCAATGGTCGGCATCATCTTTCCCCAAGGTGATGTGGCTTGATTCACCAATAAAACGTCGATATCGCCACTGTTGTCAAGGGGCGGTGGTTTCTATACTGCCTTCATCTTCATGGCGATCTGAAATTAGTGCTTGTCATTCAATCACTTACAGCATCATTTGCCGAAACGACAATCCACGGAACCTATGACAAATGAAAGAAAACACCTCGGACGACTATACCTTTCTGGTGAATAAGACAGACCTTTCCCAATCGCGATGGCAGCGGGAAAACCTCTCCAGCGTGGCGCTCGAAGCCGGGCAAGTCCTGGCAAAAGTCGAAAAATTCGCGTTGACGGCGAATAACATGAGTTATGCCGTTACCGGGGAAAAGCTGGGCTACTGGCGATATTTCGCATCCAATGAACCGGACCAGGGCATTATCCCGGTCTGGGGCTATGCCTCGGTGATCGCCTCCCGGCACGATGATATTCCGGTCGGCGAAAGGCTGTTTGGTTATCTGCCGATGGCGACGCATCTGTTGATGCAACCGGAGCAGGTCAAAACGCAAAGTTTTATCGATCAATATGCGCATCGCAGGGCTTTGCACGAATCTTATAACACTTATACCCGGCTCAACGCCGACCCCGTGCATGTGCCGGAATATGAAGACCTGCGCCCAGTACTGTGGGGTCTATTTGCGACTTCATTCCTGATGGACGGCTTTCTGGCCGAAGAGCAATTTTTTTCCGCGCGGCAGGTTGTAGTTGTTAGCGCCTCATCCAAGACGGCAGTCGCCCTGGCGTTTTTACTCAGTCAACGGAAAACGGCCGCCTGCATCGGGCTGACCTCGGCGAAAAATAAAGCCTTTGTCGAGGCGCTGGGGTTCTACGATCAGGTGCTCACCTATGACGAAATTGAACGGTTGTCTCCCGACGAAGCCACCGTCTGTGTCGATTTTTCCGGGAACGGCAAAGTGCTGAGCGATATTCACCACCACCTGGGTGATCAACTGAAGTACAGCAGCTTGATCGGCAAAAGCCACTGGACAGAACAGGCGGCGCCAAAAGATACCCTGCCGGGCCCACGTCCCAGATTCTTTTTTGCGCCGGATCATGTGCTCAAGCAGCAGAAAGAATGGGGAGAAGACGTCTTTATCCAACGCCTCACTGATAATTGGAAGGCCTTTGCCGATGCCGCTCGCCGGCATTACCGGGTCGAGGAGCGTGTGGGACGGGATGCGATTGCACAGACTTACAGGGAAGTGTGGGCCGGCAATCTGGATCCTGCCCATGCGTTGATCTGCTCGTTTTGATCGATCTGCTCCGCCACAATTGAGGACGTTTCGATGTTTAACGCCATGGACAACATTATTTCGGTACACGATTTGTATTCATTAATTGATGAGGCGCCGAGTCTAAGCGACTGGATGCCGGTTGCCCAGGAAAGAATATGCCTGTTCGCCGATGCCACGGAGGATCGTCAGTTTATCCATATCGATCCGGAAAAGGCCACGGAGACGCCATTTGGCGGGACTATTGCCCATGGCATGTTATTGCTCTCGTTGGTGCCTCCCCTTGTTTTTCAAACAATGCCGATACCCGAGGGCTTCACGCTTGGGATTAACTATGGCTTCGATAAGGTCCGCTTTCTCAAGCCTGTACTTTCGGGAAGCCGGGTTCGCACCAGTACCGAAATGCTGAAACTGACGGAAAAGCGCGAGGGCCAATTGCTGGCCAACTATGCGGTTAAGTTGCATGTTGAAGGCAGCGATGAGCCCGCGCTTGTTTGTGAGTGGTTACATCTGTTCCATTACGCGGCGGACTACCTATGATCGAGCTTTACTTCGCACCCACCCCCAACGGCTGGAAGGTCTCTATCATGTTGGAGGAATGCGGCCTGCCCTACACCCTCATGCCCGTGGACCTGGGCGCGGGCGATCAATTCACCCCGGAGTTTATGTCAATCAGCCCCAACAGTCGCATGCCGGCCATCGTGGACAGGAGCGATGAAGGGAATCCCGTCAGCCTGTTCGAATCCGGCGCGATACTGCTGTATCTCGCCAGAAAGACAGGCCTGTTTTTACCCCCGGACGAGCGCGGATTTTACGAGGTAATGCAATGGTTGTTCTGGCAGGTGGGCGGGCTAGGCCCCATGGCGGGCCAGGCGAGTCACTTCGTCAACTATATGCCGGACAGTAACGACTATTCCCGGCAGCGATATCTCAACGAATACGATCGCCTGCTGGGAGTGATGAATCGCCGCCTGGCGGACCGGGAATTCCTCACGGGAGACTACTCCATCGCCGATATCGCCTCCTTCCCCTGGCTGTTGCCTTACAAGCGCTATGGGCAGGAAATCGACAAGTTTCCCCACCTGCGCCGCTGGTTCGACTCCATCAAAGTTCGGGCGGCGGTCCGTCGAGGCGTGGATGCCGGGAAGGAATTTCGTTCGCAGCCGGGACAGATGAGTGACAGAGCGCGGAAGGTACTTTTCGGGCAGACATCGGTCCTTCCCGAGGCTACGTTGGCCAGCGGAGATTCCGATGACTAAGCTCGAGTTCTTCTTCGATTGTTCCAGCCCCTGGACGTATCTGGCGTTTGTCGGCATTCAGCCCATCATTGCGCGTGTTGATGTCAATGTTCACTGGCGGCCGATTTTGGTGGGAGGTGTGTTTAACGTGGTCAACCAGGATGTTTATCAATATCGGGCCCAACCCAACCCCCGTCGCGAAAATTATTACAGCAAGGATCTGAACGACTGGTTTCGCCATTACGGGCTGATGCTCAATTGGCCGGACGTTTTTCCGGTCAACAGCGTGAAGGCCATGCGAGGTGCATTTATCGCTCTCGAAAAAGATTGCTTAGTGCGCTATTGCCTGGCGGTCTTCGAAGCCTATTGGCGGGATAACAAGGATATTTCCCGGGACGATGTATTGGCAGAAATCGTCGAGTCCCAAGACATGGACTCACAAGCGTTCTTTGAAAAGATCAACCACCCGGATTATAAGCAGGCGCTCCGGGTCACCACGCAGAATCTGATCGATCGTGGCGGTTTTGGATCACCGACGATGTTTGTCAACGATACGGATATGTATTTCGGCAATGACCGTTTGATTCTGGTTGAAAGCATGTTGAAAAGTCAGGTTCAAACCTCGTGGAAAACGTGATTTTGAACCGCAAAAAGTGCTTTCTGGTGCGCGAGGGCCTGCTCACCCAGGACGCCGAGAACAGCTACCTGGCATTGGAGTCCGAAGACGATGCTTCACCCCTTCCCGGTCTGCAACAGCACAGCATCACCAACCGCATCGCCGTCGGCCCCCAGCAGGGGCGCAAGGTCTTCACTCTACAAATGTTGCCGGCCCACGATGGCCCAACGCCCATCACCCCGGTTGGCAAGGCCGCCGGCTTTAGCCTTCACGCCGGGGTGGTCACCGCCGCCCACCAGAGCCACAAGCTCGAACAAGTCTGCCGCTATGTGGCCCGCCCTGCCATCTCGGAGAAACGCCTCGCCCTGACTCGCAGCGGCCAGGTGCGCTACGCTCTCAAGACCCCGTACATTGCCTGCATCGAAACCCCCCAGGTGATTGACGCCATTCTCACCCATCTGGCGAAAAAAGAACAAAAGCAACTCTCGCACCACGCCGCCCGGGCACCACCCGAACCGGCGCTACGCGATCACCGTCAACTGACAATCCACAGCAACAAGACCGGGATTTCTTGAGAAAAATGCCTCCTCATGGCGACCTTTGTGCAAACCACCGAAAACGGCGTCCAACCGCTGGATTTTACCGACTGCTCACATCCTGACGTCGCGGATTTTCCGGAATTTCAACGGCCATAACTCCGAATGGCATGGTCATTACTCCCCCCACCTACCTGGGTAAGCCCGTTAATAATTCCGGGTCTACGCGGATTAGTGTGGGTCATAAAGCATCCTTTTGGGTAGAGGCGGGAGGAAAGAGGCGATGATTTTGAGTTTTAAATACTCCTCATCACGGTAACCATAGGCGCGGCGTTGCAGTACACGAATCTTGTTATTG
>JBNKHG010000073.1:0-36086 GCA_050290225.1 Cellvibrionaceae bacterium | reverse complement strand
TCTTGTTGGCCGTGCGGTGTTCTTCGTAGGCAAGTTCTGGATTGGCGTGAATGTCGCGACGAAAAGACACCAAAGGCGCCACCAGATCG
The DNA here is from genome assembly GCA_050290225.1 of Cellvibrionaceae bacterium. Classification (GTDB taxonomy): domain Bacteria; phylum Pseudomonadota; class Gammaproteobacteria; order Pseudomonadales; family Cellvibrionaceae; genus JBNKHG01. The sequence continues at coordinate 35,997 of JBNKHG010000073.1, read as the reverse complement.
TCGATTTCCAACACGTTGTCTGACATCGTTTACTCCTTCCGGAACAAATGTGATTTCTTCCGACGGACGAGGGGCATTCATCAATGTTCGGTCATGCCCACTCCCGGGGAGGAAGAGGGCATGGACCCTTGCCGTTCGGGGCCGGATCACTCCGGCAGATGCTCCAGAACAAAAGACAGGGTGGCGAAGTGCTCAATCTTGTCGATACGCTTCGGTTCATCAGACGGACCTTCGTAGGTGGCGCCAATCACGTTGAGAGCCTGGTTGCGCACGGGAAAGTACACGGTTCCGTCTTCACCGGTGATCCAGGGCTGCTGGTCGGGCATAGTGACGAAATCCTGGATAACGCGGGCACCTGCTACAGGCTTGCCCTTGTAGAGAACCTTCACCTTGATCATGTCGCCGGCTTGGGCGGGCATGTCCTCGCCGTGCAAATCGTACTTGCCGTCCTTCAGGGCGGGAGCGCCATTGACGGGAATGATTTGCAGCGTCTGACTGGGGATTTTGGGAACATTCCGCAGCATGCCACGAATATGCACGGCGTACTTCATGGTCTTTTCGGCGATGACAGCATCGGGCACTTCGTCACGGCCCTTGGCGTGCCATTTGCCGTCCTTGGTTTTGGCCCAAACACCATTGTTCATTACTGCGGACACGGCCGCCGGGTAGTCATCCCCGCCCACCAGGACCATAGGGCCCGCCTTGATCAATTTGGCATCCACTTTGTTCCAGTCGCCGTCATAACCGGTTATGCCGACCATTTTGTCGAATCGCTTCACGGTGTCGAGGTCGTCGGCGCCCACGCCGTACACCAGGGCGAGTTGTTTGGAGCGCTCTGCAAACCAGATGCCGTGAGCATAGGCTTGACTGCCCATTAATATACCCACTGCGGTTGCCGATGCTGTGATAATTTTACCTAACTTTTTCATGGTAACTCCTATTGATGACGATTTATTGGTTTTGTACGGAAGTTGAAGATTAGTTTTTCTCGTAAACATCCTGGTAAAAGCCGCTAACATCCATGGTTACCGTAATCGGCTCCTCGGACATGTTCTGCCAGTACCAGCCGTGGGTTCCCTCGAACTGAGCAACCAGCGTTCCCTGGCCAGCAGTTTGTTGTTTTTCTTTCCAGTAACTGGTGAACTCGTTTTCGCTGGCGTTAAGTGGTTCCCCGTGCATGTCGGTGTAGAGGGCTTGGCCATCGGTCCGCCAGTCAAACGCGAGGGATTGACCCGCTTTCATCTTGGCTTTCAGCTCGATGCCCTCATAGGCGGGTACAACCACGGTCAGTGTATCTCTCCTCAAGCTCGTATCGGCTCGGGACAATGCCGCTCCCGCCAGCGGCAAGCCTGGCGCTGACGGTACGATTTCCCCGGCATTGGCGCTGGCCACGCTCAGTTTATCGAGGCCAAGAGCGCCGCCAGCACCCAAGGGGTCCACCCCGTACTCGGCGGGTAGAATGGTAGTCACCAGTAAAGCGATAGCGACTGCCAGGGCAATGCCGGTAGCGCGAAGCAGTTCCGACTTACTTGGCAGCGGTTGATCAGTTGTTTTGGTCATATCGCAATCCTCAAATGTTGATTAGTTCACAACATACCCCGTGATCTGGTAGCCCATCAGCATAAAGCCGAGGCACATCAATATACCATTAGATGTGAAGGCGTAGCGCTGGAAGGCAGGCGTTCGCCGCCAGTAACCCATCAGGATCAGAATGGCGGAAAGCGCCAAAAGCTGGCCGATTTCCACGCCGATGTTGAAGGCCACGATATTGGCTACCAGGCCGTCTTCTGACAGGGTGAAGTCCTGAAGTTTGGTGGCCAGACCGAAACCGTGGAAGAAGCCAAAGATCAGCACGGCCGCTTTGGTGTTGGGCTGATATCCCAATAGTTTTTTAAAACCACCGAGATTGTCAAACCCCTTGTACGCCACCGACAGGCCAATGATGGCGTCGACGATATAGGGGCTGACCTGGGTGTTGTTGAGCACTCCCCAGAGCAAGGTAATACTGTGTCCTACGGCGAACAGGCTGACATAGACGCCCACGTCCTTGAGGCGATAAAGAAAGAAAATCACCCCAAACAGAAACAGCAGGTGATCGTAGCCCGACACCATATGCTTGGCGCCCAGATAGATGAAGGGGATGAACTGCACGCCTTCGCTTCCCTGGATAAACGCCGCATCGCCTTCCGCAACACCGTGGGCCTGAAGCTGGCTGCTCGCCATTAGCCCAACGCATAGTAGCAGCCATTTAAAGAGCTGGTGGGTGAACTCTCGGGTGGACGGTTGAGGCATGGTAAACCCTCATTGTTGGTGGGTTTAGTCGACCTGGAACTTTCCGGCGATTTTGGAATAACCGTCTGCCTTGGTAATGATCGCCAGCACTTTCGAACCGCTGGGGATGCTCACCGCCTCGGCCACCAAACCGCTGTCCTTCATGGGAGTCAACGCGTGCTCGCTTTTTCCCGTGCTGTTCTCCACTTTGAGTTTGCCAGTCATGCCGCTGGTGTCCACCGCAACATCGTCGAGGATATAGAGCTTGACCCGGTCCTTGCCGTTAACCAGCTCAAGGGAAATGTCTCCCACCACCTTGACGATCCCGCCGTGCTGGGGCTCGGTGATGCCATGGGCATGGGACTGGACAGCCAGTATCAAGGGAATCATCGCAATTAAGGTTTTCATTAGGGTACGCATCGTTAATTTCCTCGTATGTTGAGTGTAATATCCATTAAACCTCAGTCACCGCAAATATTCGTTTCGATCTGTTTGTTGCTAACTAGTACATCACAAGGAGCACAGAGTCGGCGCCTGAATCCGGGGCCTGGTACAGCATAATTGACGGAATTTTCCAATCGTATCGGCAAATGTTGCCGGTTGAGTTTGTTTATGGACCTACCCGTTTTTATAACCAAATTTAACGACACATAATGTCGATCCGGAGGTCGGCTATGCAATAAATCCCGTTGATGGATAGCGAAATCAGCAGATTATTTGCTCTTGCTGATAGTAAGCTAATTCTTCGCCAGAACATAAACAATGAATGCGACCGGGAGTTAGTCCTATGAGTCTTTCAGCTGCGGCGTCAGGTACTTCTGATAACGTTATCTCTTCGGCGGAGACACTGACAAAACGCATCGCATCCATCGATGTTATGCGCGGTCTCGTCATCCTGCTGATGGCGGTTGACCACGTCAGGGAACGCTATTTCTATCATCTCAATGTGTCCGACCCGATGGATCTGGACAGTACTTCACCGGCTCTGTTCTTTACCCGCATGACCGCACACCTGTGTGCACCGACGTTTGTGTTCCTCACCGGCCTGTCCGCCTGGTTGTACGCGCACCCGGCTCGCGGTGGTGTACGATCACCCAGCAGCTTCCTGTTCAAGCGCGGCCTGTTCCTGGTGTTTATCGAGGTGACGGTGATCAACTTCTCCTGGATGGGAAATTTCGATACTATCTGGCTACAGGTGATCTGGGCCATTGGGCTCAGCATGATCGCGCTTTCCTTGCTGGTTAAACTGCCCTATTGGCTCATCGGCCTCATCGGTTTCCTTATAGTCTTCGGCCACAACCTGTTTTCCCCCATCTCTTTCAATCCTGGCGATTCCGGCTATACGCTTTGGGCCATCCTCCATGATCGCGGTGTGATTTTCGACGGCCCTGTTCGCGTCAAGGCCAGCTACCCGATACTGCCGTGGATCGGTGTGATTCTGCTGGGTTACTTTACCGGCCCGATCTATGCCCGCACCATGGACATGCTGACGCGGCGCAAGCTTCTCATTTCCCTGGGCCTGGGATGCTGGGGACTTCTACTCATTTTGCGCGGGTTCAATATCTACGGCGAAGTACTGCCCTGGCAGGCTCAGGACAGCGCCCTCCTGACTGTGATGGACTTCATCAACTTCACCAAATACCCACCGTCACTGGACTTTGTGCTGCTGACCATCGGGACCGCCCTGTTGATGCTGGCATGGTTCGATACGTTGTCCAACAAGTTCATGAACGCGCTGGAAGTGTTCGGCTCTGCACCGATGTTCATCTATATCCTGCACCTCTACGTGCTGCTGATCAGCTATCGTATCGTGCTTGCCACGGTGGGGCCCAACGCCGGAGAGCTGTTTGCCTTCGACCACGTCTGGCAGATCTGGGTGATTAGTGTATTGCTGGTGTGGGCGCTCTACTACCCGACTCGTGCCTTCGCGCGTTTCAAACACGGCACGAGTATGGCATGGGTTAAGTACTTTTAAGGTTAGGGATGCGGGCTAAGTAGCTGGGGGAGCCGAAGGAACATTGCTCGGCACCCTGCGGTGGTGGGTTTTGCGATGGTGCGTCACCCAGGATTCACCCGCACCGATGTGCCCGGCGACGCTGATGCTCTGAAGTACTGGCTGGATACGCTCGGGCTGTCGGTCGTTGACGAGTCAATCCTGATGCGCAATGACAAGCCACAGCCGTCTCACGACAAAATTTCTCACCCTTTTGCACTAATTTCAAAGGCTTTTGGTTAACTGTGAAAAATAAGACTTTTTTTCTGATAAGTACGCTGTTTGCTGTACCTGCCTTGTCGAGCGCAACAAGCTCCGACAACGTTCGTGCCGAATTTATGCTCGATGAATTTGAGTACCGCTCCCAGCCCGGCGAGAACCCCGTGGCATGGAGTGCTGCCATTTCTGTGGGCACCGAGAACCGGCAATTGTGGTTGATTTCGGAGGGCGAGCGAACTCGCGGCAGGCTGGACGGCAACGAATTGCGGGCTTATTACAGCCACCGTATACAGCCGGAATGGAGCGTCAATGTGGGCTGGCGTGGCGACGTCAAACCCGCGCCGGAGCGCAACTGGTTTTTGCTGGGCGTGGAAGGCAGTGTGCCCTATGACATCGGGATGGCGTTTTCGCTTTATTTGGGTGACGGCGGAGATACAGCCATGCGTTTTGAACTGGAGCGCGAGTTCAGCCTGGCTCCTGATTGGGTGTTAACACCCCAAATCAAAGTGAACGGTTATGGGCAGAACGATCCGGAAACGGGAACCGGTTCCGGCCTGGCGGATTTTGAGTTCGCCGTGCGTCTGGCCTATGAATTGTCGCCATCGGTTGTGCCGTACATAGGGGCTATCTGGGCCAAACCCTATGGGCAGACCGCCGATTACGCCCGCGCGGAAGGGGAGGGAGGCAGTTCCACCCAGGTTTTGTTGGGCATCAGTTTGCAGTTCTGAAACCGACTGAAAATTCATACTACATGTTCTTTGATACGGTTTTTATATCGTTGCAAAGGCGGCACAACTTAATTTAAATATGTCTGGGAGGTAGATATGTTTGGCGCTGGGCGCCAGACTGGACAGTACAAATCGGGGGTTGATGCTTCGGGCTTTGTGTTCAGCTTTTACTAGCGCAGGCGACCGCCGCATATGGTGCAGAGGTTGTTTTCTGCAAGTCCCGGCGGGAGGCCGATCAATAGGCCGCGCTGGCAGCCGAACAGGCCGGCACTTATTGGATCCACCCTTTAATCACGAGCAGGTGATAGCGGGACAGGGGACCGCTGCCTATGAAGCCTTGACGGACTTAAACAGAGACGGAGAAAATAATATCGATGCCATTTTTGCCCACTGTGGCGGTGGTGGTATTCTATCCGGGACTTTGATTAGTGCGCGGGCACAATCGCCCAAAACTTTGGTGATTGGTGCCGAACCGCTGAACGCCAACGATGCGGCACAATCGTTACGCAGTGGCCACATCTGCCAATTATCGAAACCGCCGACAACCCTGGCCGACGGAGCCATGACCCGGTCTGTCGGGAGATCACTTTTGAGTATCTTAAACAGCTCGACGATGACACTGGCAAGCGGCCTTGGGATTTCCGCCCCGACACCGTAGGACAGCAGCACGGGTATGAGACCCAGGGCGGACGTGATTGTGTAAAGCTCCCGGCTAGGTGTCGAGATAGTGGGGAATAAGTCACGCAGCTAAAACCATGCCCGTATACCCAGAACGATTTGCGTATCCGTCGTGTCAGAGCCTTCTTCGCGGTGAAATTTTGCAGTGTTGCCGAACATCTTTGACCAGTTAACGCCGATGTACGGTGCGAATTCACGCCTGAATTCATAGCGTAGCCGCAGGCCGAACTCGGCGTTGGATAATCCGGACCCGACGCCTATCTCTTCATCATTCTGGCCATGGAAATTTACTTCTATCTCCGGCGACAGGACCAATTGCTGGGTGAATAAAAATTCGTACTCCGCCTCCAGGCGCAGAGCCGTGCGACCGGATTCACCGATAAACAGCGCCGTATCCACTTCAAACAGATAGGGCGCCACACCTTCGAAACCGATGACGGCCCAACTGCGACTCGGTGTGGGTTGAAAATCGTTGCGTACACCGACCTGGAAATCCCAGTAGGGCGCTATGGCTTTGCTGTACAATCCCTGAAGCTCGGCTTCCTCGGTTTCACCGTCAGCACGTTCGGCCTCCACTTTCAAGGCCAGTTTATCGAAGTCGCGGCCTATCCAGGCCTTTCCTTCCAGAGTCAGCGGGTTTTCGTCATCGGAAAAGCCGGCTTCCAACTGGTCGATTTTTACCATCGACACTATGGGATCATCCTTGGCACCCGCGTGCGCCTGACTAAGGAGCAGCAGGGACGGCATGGCACATGCCAAGGCGCCAAGCAATCGGTTTAGCGCGAAAGTACTACGTTTTGGTGATGTTATTGTCATGAGTGCTTCCCCTCGCTCACACGAACTTCGCGCATCATGCCCGGCATGTGGTAAAGCAGATGGCAATGATAAGCCCAGCGCCCTATGGCGTCGGCGGTAACCAAATAACTGATTTTAGAGCCGGGCTGGACCATAATGGTATGCATCCGAGGCATATATTCGGGATCCCCGGTTTCCAGCTCACTCCACATTCCGTGCAGATGGATGGGGTGGGTCATCATGGTGTCGTTGATTAGCGTAATGCGAACCCGTTCGCCATAGGTGAGCTGCAATGGCTCGGCATTTGCGAACTTGATGCCGTCTACTGACCACATGTATCGGCTCATGTTACCGGTCAGGTGTAACTGGATTTCACGGCTGGGCTCACGCCTGTCACGGGTGAGGTGCAGGTTGCGGAGATCGCCGTAGGTCAGCACGCGGCGACCATAGCGCCTCCGGTGATCGCGCAAGCCGATACCGGGGTCGTGCAGGCCGTCCTGCGGAGAGTCTGCGCGCATATCCACGTGGGGGCCGAATTCCGTAGGTGCATGTTCAATGGTGCTGTTGCTGCCAAACCCGGCTTTGCCGAGGCTTGAGGCCTGCATATTGTGTCCAGCGTGCACCATGCTTTGATGGGCGCCGTGATCCATAGCGGCCATCTTGTGTCCGGCGTGTTCCATCTTTTGGTGGGCGCTGTGATCCATGCCTGCCATGTCATTCGCAGTGTGCGCCATCTGGTGATCGCCATGCCACATGCCCATATCGCGGTGTGCCAGAATCGGTGCATAATCCATCGCGGGTACTTCCGCTTTCCAGGCGGGATCCGGCGTCAGCGTGCCTCTCGCATAACCGCTACGATCGATGGACTGGGCAAAGAGGGTATAGGCACTGTCGGCACTTGGCTCAACGATGACGTCATAGGTTTCCGCCACACCGATGCGGAATTCATCCACGGTCACCGGCTCGACATTCTGGCCGTCGGCGGCAACCACCGTCATCTTCAGACCGGGGATGCGAATGTCGAAAATGGTCATGGCTGCGCCGTTGATGAATCTTAGACGGATTTTTTCTCCGCGCTTGAACAAGCCAGTCCAGCCTTCGGCCGGTGTCACGCCGTTCATGAGAAACGTGTAGGTGGATCCCGTCACGTCTGAGATATCCCGGTCGCTCATGCGCATCTGGTTCCACATGGCCCGTTCTTTCCAGGTCTGTGCGACACCTTTCGCCTTGATGTCCTGCCACAGCTCACCTGCTGTGCGCTCACGGACGTTGTAATAATGGCTCATTTTCTTGAGCTTGGTATAGATGGCTTCCGGCGATTCGTCAGACCAGTCCGACAGGATCACGACATGGTCCCGATCGTAGCTCACGGGGTCCGGTTCTTTTGGGTCGATGATAATGGCGCCGTACAAGCCGGTCTGTTCCTGAAATCCTGAATGGCTGTGATACCAGTAGGTGCCATTTTGCAGCGCATCGAACTGGTACTCATAAGTTTCTCCCGGTTTGATGCCGCCGAAGCTCAACCCGGGGACTCCGTCCATATTGCTCGGCAGGATCATGCCGTGCCAGTGAATGGAGCTGTCGTGTGCGAGATGATTGGTGACTCTGAGAGTTACACGGTCGCCTTCTCGCCAGCGCAACACTGGTGCGGGAACGGATCCATTGACTGCAGTGGCAATTCTATCCCTGCCGGTGAAATTCACCGGCTGGTAACCAATGGAGAGATCAAATTCCTTCCCGCGCAGCGTTTCCATTGATCTGAGTGTTTGCGGCTGTGGCGCTGCTCTAAGCGGTCGGGCGCTGAAACCGCACATTAAGGCTCCCGCCGCCACTCCGGTTACAAAACGGCGACGGGAGGGTGAAACTATGTTTGGAGATAAAAATCGCTTGGTCATTTGAGTGCTTCCGGACCGAGGGCAGTTGAAAGAATGGCCGTTACCAACAGAATGGCGATCGCGACCGCCCCTTCCAGCGCAATGGATCGGCTCAGGGTTTGGGTCGATGACGTGGTTGCCAGTGCTGGCACGAGCCGCCATTTATGGTGGGCCGCAAGCAGGAGAATGGCGGCCACCAGGATGAGTTTGGCACTCAGGCTCAAGCCATAGGGTGTGGCGATCATGGCCTGCACCGAGCCCACCAGTTGCAGAATCATAACGACGCCGGCAACGATCAGCAGCAATACCACTGCCATGGCCGCCCTCCCGAATTGGTGCATGACACTTTGCAGCTTATGACGATGGTGAGTGCGGCAGCTGAGCCACAAAGGGTAGAGCGAGCCGATCCACCAAAGCACGGCGAGAACGTGCACACTGGCCAACAGCCGGGTTACGAGGCCGGTCTCCGCGGTGTGGCCCACGAGGTTGAATGATAGGCCGGTAATGCCGGTGCCGACCAGGTAGGCGGCCCCGAGCGCGATTGTGCGATGGGTGCTTTTCGCGGATGCTGAATGGCCGGACGTGGTGATCACCGCAGCCAACGTTAGCACGGCGATCCCTACGACCCGGTAAACTGTTGAGGTGCCAACGGGCGTCTGCCACAGCAATGAAATCATCCCAGTGTCAAACATGCCGGACAGGCCGTTCTCCGCAAACGCGCCAACTTGTAAAAAGAAACCGAAAGTACTGGCGAACAAGCCCAAAAGGCAGCCTGCTACCACAGGATTACGGTAGCGGGCGGATACTGCTTCATCGAGCGCGGCCGAGCGGATCCACAGAGTCGTGAATGCGCCGCCAACAGCGGCCGCCTGGCCTATGTACATTAACCATTTACAGAGAACCAGTGCAAGAGACCAGGCAGATGTTTCCATGAGCAGTGACTCAATGAGCGGGGTGTACTGCGATCGTGAACTGGAGGCTGCCAGTCATCTTGTGGGCATCGCCTCCCATGGTTACCCAATTGACCGTGTATTCGCCCGCATTCAGTGCAGGAACAGGAATATCGAACACGGCATGTGCCTGAGTGTGCTTAGGAGGGCTCAATTCAACGGGATTGCCATCGCTGTTCAAGAGCTCCACCCGGATCAGGCGTACCGGGTTAGCGTATTGAAGGCGCAGCTGGTTGGGGCTGTGGTGAAGCACCTGGCCCGCAAGCGGTTCGGAGGAGATCAGGCCGGTATGGGCCTGAATGGTCATGGTAAAAGCAAGAGAGAACAGCGCCAGAGTCATCATTAGTAGTCGCACGGTTGTATCCTTCGTCTGAATTAAGTCGGGCAAGGTGATGAATACAGCTTATCGGACTCGCTTGGGCGACAATACCGATTTGACGTTTGGCGGGCGAGACAAATGCCGAATTCAAAATCCAATACAGCATAAGTTGCGGCTGCTCTGCGCTCGATGCCAGGCAATGCCCTCGCTTAACTGGCGGTGGAGCCGCTTCGATTCCCGTTTCAGCATTTTCTGCCAATTTGTTTCCCACTTTAAAATATTTGACCGCCTGAGCAGTCCTATTCGAGGCAATATTGTCCGCAATGAGTTGTAGCCTATTAAATAGAACGGAGCATGTGTATGAGCTGCTGATGCAGACAGATTACACTTATGAACAACATGGATGATAAACAGGGATGAGAGTCCCGTAGAGAACTATTAGAAGATGTAGGTTATCGCTACATTCACATTACCCTCATTGGAGAGATGTCATTATGAATACGAAATTTCCATTTCGCCGCTCGATTTTAGCGAGCGTCATTTGCCTGACTGGAAATGCAGTTGCTCTGGCTGAAGATTCCGCGAGTAAAGAGATTGAAGAGCTTACAGTGGTCGCTCAGAAACAACCCTATCGCGGTGATACACCGCTAGAGTCATTGCCACAGGCTGTCCAGATCCTGGATGGTGATCTGTTGAGCGAACTGGGGGTGGTCGAATTGCAGAATGCCCTGGACCTGGCAGGGGGCGTGACTCGCCAGAACGACTTCGGTGGCCTGTGGGACAGCTTTGCCGTGAGGGGGTTTGCGGGAGATGAGAATGTACCATCCGGATACTTGGTTAATGGCTTCGCTGCCGGTCGTGGATTCAGTGGCCGCCGGGACGCTTCGAACATCGAGAATATTGAAATCATAAAGGGGCCGGGGTCGGCTCTGTACGGTCGCAGTGAGCCAGGCGGAACCATCAATCTGATCACTAAAAAGCCGCAGTTCGAAACCGAGGGTTATGTCCAGATCTCAGCTGGGCGCTTCGGCGCTTATCGGCTGGAGGGGGATTACACCGGCGAGCTGACTGATACTATTGCCTTCCGGATCAATGGCGCCTATGACGAGGCTGAAGGCTACAGGCACAACGAGCCGCAAAAGTACGCACTGACGCCTTCCTTTCTGTTTGCCTTGTCCGACAGCACCTCCCTGTCGTACGAACTCGAACTGGCCAAACAGGAGGCCCTGTTCGATCGCGGCGTCGTTGCCATAGACGGGGATCCCAATGTCCTGTCGGCCAGAAATTACCTGGGCGATCCGCGCAACGGGCCGATGGAAGTCGAGGCCACCGGGCATCAGTTCGTACTCCAGCATGATCTGAATAAAAACTGGTCGATTCTGGCGGGACTGGGTTACCGGGAGTCGTCCTTCGTAGGCTACTCTGCCGATACGGAACTCTCCGGAGGGCGGCAACTCCTGCTGGTGGACGGCGAAACCCTGACCCGGCAACGCCGCTACCGGGATTACAATGCCGAGGACCTGTCGGGTCGAGTGGAATTGACCGGTGCCCTCGATACCGGCCCTTTCACCCATCATGTGTTGATCGGCGCGGACGCTTACGAGTTTGAGCTCGAAAGTATTCAGAATCGTTGGCGAGTTGGCTGGGGTTCCATGGATCCGACTTACTCCGTCAACATCTATAACCCCGTTGAAACCTATGACCAGCCGGCACCGGGTCCTCAAAACAACAACCTGGAGGAGCAAAGTTCCCTGGGCTTTTATATACAGGACCAGATCGATCTGGCCGAGAAATGGAAGTTGACGCTGGGGGTGCGCTACGACGACTACAACCAGGACATCACCAACCGGTTGGCTGGCACGGTCACAAAGACTTCCCAGACCGCCACCAATCCGCGCGCCGGGCTGGTGTACGAGATGAATAACAACGTTTCGCTTTACGCCAGCTATTCGGAGGGTTTCCGGCCCAATACAGGCATCGACTTCTTCAACGAGGCGTTCGCGCCGGAGGAGAGTAAGTCCTATGAAGCCGGCGTTAAAATGTCGACCCCGGATGACCGCTTGTCGGGTTCCATCGCGTTATTCAAGGCCGAGAAGTCCAATGTCCTGACATCCGACCCGGTACACGCCGGCTATTCCGCCGCACTGGGTGAGGCGGAAAGTCAGGGTGTTGAAATCGATTTGTCCGGTAATATCACCGACAGTCTGCGCCTATGGTTCGCCTACGCCTACATCGACGCCCAGACCACCAATGATGTGATCAATCGCGATTGGGGGGTTGATATTCCGGCAGGCAGTCGTCTCATCAACATCCCGGAACACAGTGGCAGTCTGCGGCTGATTCAGAGCTTCCAGATTGATGATTCGCCCGCCACAGTGGGGCTGGGTGTGAATTATGTGGGCGATCGCCTGGGCGAAACCATCGATCCGGACTACATTCTGTCGTCGTACACTCTGGTGAGTCTGTTTGGGTCCTATTCACCCATGGAGAAACTGAAACTCTCCGTTAATATTGATAATCTGCTCGATGAAGAATATGCCGCCAGCTCGTACCATAAGTGGTGGACCATGCCGGGTTCTCCCCGCACTTACTCATTGAGTGTGCGTTACAGCCTGTAACGCTGTTCTGTTTCAATTCTCCCTGCTTTGCTGCCTGCGGCTTCAAGCCGCAGGCAGTTTTTTTTATCCGGCCAGGGGGAAAATCATGATTATGGCGTTCCGTGATGTCCATTCTGTATGTTTCCGATCCAGAGCGGGGCCAACAATGGCAGCAGCGGTTTGCCGTGGAAGAGCCCGAGCTGCCATTCCATATCTGGCCGGACGTCGGTGACCCCGGTGCCGTGGATACCCGCACAAAGGCATCGAGTTGGCATAATGGGCCTCGGCAACCTGGGTAAGGCTGCCATCGAGCAACTGAAAACTCTCGGGTTCCAGTTATCCGGGCGGAGCCGGTCGTCACATGATATTCCAGGCGTGCGTTGCTTTGCCGGCAGCGAAGAGTTCGCGGACTTTCTCGGTCAAACTGATATCCTGGTCTGCCTGTTGCCTCTGACCGACGCCACCCGCGGTATTCTGTGCAGTGAGACTTTCAATCTATTGCCCAAGGGTGCACGGTTGGTCAACGCGGGTCTCGGCGGGCATCTCCGTGAGGCAGACCTGCTGCAGGCACAGGATAACCCTTTATGGCAGCATCCTCAGGTACAAATCACGCCTCATATTGCGGCGACTACGCAGGTGGATTCAGGGTGCGAGGTATTGCTGGAGAACATTCGCCGCCATAGCTCGGGTCTGGCCATGAAGGGTGAAGTAGATCGTCATTCGGGCTATTGAAAGCTGCAGTCTATTACCTTGCCGGTGAGATTAATCGAGGTGGGATCGGTGAGATCGCACCTGCAATGGAGGGTGTATCAATTGTTTCTATAGCAGTAGATCTTGGCGACGGGTTCTTCGCTTTCCACGAGCACTCGGTTCCCCGCAATACGAAAACGGTTTCACCCACGGAGAACAGTTCCGCTCAACCGGCGCTATCGGTAAGGCACACGCTGCCCTTGGTGATGTGTATGAGTTCGTGCTCCTTGTGAGGCAAAATTTTGCGCTCATAGGGTGTCGAGTCCCATAGGCCGGCACGGATATTTAAGTCCGCACGGTGATAGAGTTCGTGACGACGCAAAATACCCAGTTTGTGCCTTGCTTTGCATTTGGTGTATTCAGTTGGATTGGTTTATGGCGATCAGGACTCTCTCCCGGGGCCGGGCAGGTACTGCAGCCGCTGGTTTGCAATACGGCCATAGTCAGTGCGTAACATTATCAGGTGTTCGCGAACAGATTACCCGATTTGGCAATCCCGGAAAGTAAATATCTTGGCGTTCGACCGAATCGTGGCATAATCTGCCGTAGATTTGTCACCGGGAGCAACAGTTTGCCGGATTTTCAATGGCCTAGATCCGAATGGCAGGGTGGAGCGGAAATGCAAATTAAATTAAAATAAAAGTAAAGCCGCGCATGCAATAATGGCAGATTATTTCCCTGGATCCTTGTAAGCTAGCAGCGTAAATAGACAGAATAAACGTAAAGTTCGGTTGTCAGCCCGAAAAAGCGTTGGACAAATAACTCTGACGAGGTAATTACTCATGGAATCAGCCGCTCAGCAATCGACGGAAATTACCATTCGGAAAATGGAGCCCCGCGACCGTGATACCGCTGTGAGGCTCTCTCAGGCGGAAAGTTGGGCGCACCGTCGGGAAGACTGGGATTTCCATTGCCGGTTTGGACGAGGGTGGGTCGCTTGTACGCCGGATGGATCGATTGTTGGGACGGGTTTGTGGTGGCCGTACGGTAGCGAGCTGGGCACCGTGGGTATGGTGCTCGTCGATGAGCGATATCGCGGTCACGGCCTTGGTCGCCGGCTGATGGAGGCGATTTTTGAAGACGCTGGCCCTCGGACTTTCCGGAGTGTCTGGACCCGGAGTGGTCTAAACCTTAGTCGTGCCATGGGCTTCCGGCAGGTGGGGGAGGTGCAGCAATGGCAGGGAGTGCCTTCGCCTGCCGCCCTTGAGCAGCCGGCTGGCCTGTCGCTTCGCGAGGTCGATGATACCGTACTGCCGTTACTGTGTGAGCTGGACGAGGCTGCCTTCGGAGCCCGGCGGCTTGAATTACTTCGTGCCATCCTGGAGCAGGGGAGCTGTGTTTTGGCCGAAAAGGACGGCCAGCCGGTCGGTTTCGGCCTGATTCGCCCGGCCGGTCGCGGCATGGTCATTGGGCCTGTCGTCGCCCCGAATGAGGAAGTGGCAAAAGTCCTTGTGTCATGGCTGCTGTCGTTCGGTACCAGTCTTACGAGAATCGATATACCCGCCCATGCAACGGAGCTGGCGGAATTTTTGCGTCAATCCGACCTGACCCTGGTTGATATAGCCCCTGTGGTCATGAGAGGCGAGCCGTTGGCCGATAATCAAGCGACCCGCACCTATGCCATCGCTTCTCAATCCCTGGGATAACCAACCTGCAAACATCACTTACAGGCTTTGATACAGTGATGTTTTCCAAGCGGATGTTCCTCAGCGTCCACAAATGGATTGGCTTGGCGGCCGCTGTGACCATTCTCCTCCAGTCCATTACCGGTACCATGCTTGTTTATCGCTGGGAACTCGCCCGGTTTCTGGACCCGGGTGGTATGGTTCGCAAGAGCGAACTTGGCGATCAATCCATCGGTGTCGTCCTGAGTTCGGTGGAGAAAAGCCTGCCCGAAATGGACATTCAACGTGTATTTTATCCCGATACGTCGGCTGCGACTTATTTGCTGCAACTGGTCAATAGCGAAGGCGCTGTCCACTTTACTTCGGTTGACCCTGGGAACGGAAAAATATTGCGTTTTGGAACGCTCTGGCGGTTTCCGGTCGAGGCGGCGTTAAGGCTGCACTATGAGCTGGTCTCCGGCAAGATGGGTACGTCGATCGTTATATTAACGGGTATATGCATCTTAGCTATGTCCATAACCGGTATCGGCTATTGGTGGCCTGGGCGAGGGCGTCGTTGGCGGAACAGTCTGGCTGTCAATTGGCGTTTGAAGCCCAGGCTTGTTCTGCGACAGATACACCGGACAGTGGGAATTGTACTGGCACCAATGCTGCTCGTTATGGTTACAACCGGGTTGATCATCGGAGGAGAAATCCTGTTGGCAGAGTCGGCATCCTCATCCGCCGCCCAGGTTGACGGGTTTGATTATTCCAGGTTTGAGGCATCGATCGATAAAGCGCAAAGTGTTTTTCCTCAGGCCGTAATCCAGAGTATAAATTTCGGTGACGATCACACGGTAAAAGTGCAATTTTATGCCCCGGAACGAAATTCCCGCGCCGTCCACCAAGTGCTCATCGATTCGGCTGGCCTTAGCCTGCTCTCTGTTACCCCGGCAGAAAAAAACAGTGATCTTTGGATGGCTCTGTTGCCTTTTCACACTGGGTCTGTCCTTGGCGGAATTGGTCAACTGATCGTTTTGTTGACCGGACTGACACTGATTATCTTGTGTAGTATGGGGCTTGTCATTTGGTTACAAAAGCCGCGAGCTAAGAGCTCCGCACTCAAGCAGGCAGTGGCCAAGTGACTTTACTTATTGAGAAACAGCCCGATCCACTACACTCCGAACAATATGGATTTCTGATAGCCCTGATATAAAAAAGGCGGGTGGGTCTACAGGCCGAATGATCGAGGGAATTCTCGCCGAGTGCGGTGGCGCCTGCTCCTGTGCGACCTGCCACTGTTATGTGGACGAGGCCTGGCTGGAGAAAGCCGGTAATGCCAGTGACATGGAAAAGGATATGCTGGATTCGGTGATGGGCCAGCGCGATACCAGTCGTCTCAGTTGCCAGCTGGCGGTGACCGAAGAGATGGATGGATTGGTCGTGCATTTACCGGAATCGCAGTATTGAGTCGTTGTCTCCAAAATTCCCAATGGAAAGAGCAAGGCAGCCATTGCTATTATTGCTATTTGATGTCGCCCGGGCACGCTTAGTTGTTTTCGGTATATATAGGTTGCCAGTTATTGCATTGGCTCATATGGAGGTGGGGCACCAAATAACTGTCTGCAAGGCCGTAAGTCATATTGAAAGGCAAACAGCGCTCGGAGTTGGGTATGGGAGTTTTCAAGAGCTGAATATGTCAGACAGGTTCGTTGATCAATTGTTGCCGGTGCTCTACCAGTCGGCCGAACAGCCTGAAAACTGGAATCATGCGCTGGGCAGGATCTGTGAAGAGCTGCAGCTTTGTGGGGCTATCGTGCAGATGCTCAATCGTCAAGGGAATCGATACGTTCAGCAGTGGGTTGTGAGGGATCCGGTATCCACCGCCAATGCTGAGCTTCACGATAGCCTGATCAATAATGACGACAATCCACGATTGGAGATTTCGAGTAACGAACACTGGGAAGATGAGACTTCCATCGTTTGCGATGAAGACCTGCCTGAGTACCGGTATCCCCGTTTTAGCGCGTTTCGGGAAAGATTGAAGGCTGTCGGGCACGGGCGCTCCGTTCTTCTGAATATTCAGTACCCCGGTGATCGCTGCCTGAGTCTGATCCTGAATCGCCATTATAATGATTGCCGAACGTTTGATCAGGAGTTGGCAGCATTTTTGCGTACCATAACGCCGCATTTGAAGCAGACTGTTTCACTTTCCGAAAAGCTGAGTCAGTCACAGCGGCAGATCCAGCTGTTGTCACACTCCATCAACCAGCTGGATACCGGACTAGTGATTCTGGATGGCAATGACGACATCAACTGGGTCAATGACACCGCCATGCAGGTACTGGCGCGTTCACCGCATCTATCCGTTGTTGGTTCGCTGTTGCGCTGTGGTTCCAGAGAGGGGCAGGCTAAATTGAATGAGATGCTGCAGTCTGTCTATTCTGGCGCCAACCAGCAGGTGGTCGGTGTCCTTGGGCAACACCTGAATGGCTCCCTGCATCTGTTGGCCAGGCCCGTGTTCACCATGCAGCCGGAATCTTGTTCCATACCCTATGTGGCTCTTTATCTGTCGGACGGCGAGGGGGCATGCAACATGACCGCTGATGATCTTGTTTCGCTGTTTGGTTTGTCGCCGGCCGAGGCGACGTTGTCCGTTGCCCTTTGTGAAGGCTTATCTCTCAGTGACTACGCCTGTAAGCAAGGTATTGCGGAAGGCACCGCGCGGATTCAACTTAAAAGTACCTTCACCAAGCTTGGGGTCAACCGACAACCAGATTTGATTAGGCTCATCAGTTCCTCCATAACCGCGAAGGTTTGTCTGCCTAAGTAACTCATAGCGCCGTAGCCCTTTACTTGCCTGATACCTCCATCACTGCTCGACCCTTCTTCTTCGCAGACGCTGATATCCCATATGGGATATGACAGGTTTCTGCGTCATGGCTAGTATCAAAACTACATTATCAAGCCGATTTGTCATCGCCATCGTGCGAGGCGGGTAAATCTGAGAAGAGGCAGTAAATGAGACAAAGAATGTCGAAGCGTGGTCGGATTTTTAATCTGTTAGGAGGTCTTTCTTTTGGAATCTTTTCTGGTATGACGTTCGGTCAAACGTTTGTTGACCCTACAGTTGCCGCTGTGGGCCCGGGATCAGAGGTACCAGTTGCCATCCAAAATGCTCGTTGGGGGATGATGGATGGAGACATCAATACCCTGACATTCCGCAGTATGGACACCCTTTTCACCCATCGCAAGGTGACCCGCTCAGGTGCTGTCTCCCCCTTTTCCCGAGAAGACTACCCCTTGGAATTCACTTATGACTTTGAGGGAAAGAATTATAATCCAGAAGAGTTCTTGGAACGGACGTATACCAATGCGATGCTGGTTCTGAAAGACGGGAAGATTGTCTACGAAGTCTATCGCAACAACAGTGACCCAAGCACTCGCTTTATGGGCTGGTCAGTGACCAAGTCCCTGACTTCTTTGTTGGTGGGAGTCGCCCTGGAGCAGGGGCTGATTATATCCCTGGATGAAGACATCACTGATTACCTGCCTGAGTTACGTAATGGTGCCTACCGCGGGGTAACGATTCGTCAGGTCTTGCAGATGCGCTCTGGCGTTAACTACAAAGAAAACTACGACTTTAATAAGCCGGGAATTGCCGCTCGGAATCACATTACCTCACTGGTCAAAAATGTTACCCGCTTTGTTGATGTGGCAAAAGACATTGAACGCTTGCACCCTCCCGGTGAAGTCTTTGAATACAAAACTATTGATACTGCGGTATTGGGGCTTTTGATAGAGCGAGTCAGTCAGGGCGGCAACGTATCTTCCTTTATGACGACTCATCTTTGGGAACCATTGGGGGCAGAATATGACGGCTTTTTCATTATGGATGGTGAGCCAGGTGTCGGTCGAGAGTTTACTGGCGCCGGTTTTAATGCCGTTGCCCGCGACTATGCCCGCGTTGGTCTGATGATGCTCAACGAAGGGCGCATCAATGGCAAGCAAATTGTTTCGTCTGAATGGGTGAAGGAATCCACAAAGCCCGCCGGTAAAGAAGATGAGCAACTGGATTATGGCTACCAGTGGTGGACACTGTCGGGTACACCGGCCTATGTTGCTATTGGCCTGCAGGGACAATTTATTTTTGTCGACCCATCTACGGAAACCGTGGTTGTGAAACTTAGCTATTTCCCGCCATTGGATGAAAATGATGCAGCGGAGAGAGAGTCGTTGGCGTTTTTTCAGGCGGCTTCAAAGTGGAAGCCTGAATAGTCACCGCCAGGTGCAAACTGTTTTTTCAAAATTCAAAACAATAACTATGACGATCGCGCCTCGGGTGTCATTGCAATCTGTCGTTAACTAGGAGCTAATATGTACAAGAGTAAGAAACTTGCCACAGCTGTGTCATTGGTCTTGGCCGGCGGGTGCTACAGCGCCTCCGCAGTAGAGCTGGAAGAAATAGTAGTCACCGCTCAAAAGCGTTCAGAGAACCTGCAGGATGTACCTATAGCAGTCTACGCGGTTACAGGAGATGACATCGAATCCCTCAGTGCGTCAAACTTACAGTCACTGACGGAGCACATAGCTGGCGCTGAACTTTTTGACGATCGCGGTGCTGGACAACCCACTTGGGTGATTCGCGGTGTTGGCCTGGCTGATTTCAACTCCAACAACACACCTACGGCGGCCATTTATTACGACGAATACTACCTGACCTCCAACGTTTTGGGTGGTATTGGTATGTTTGATATCGAACGTGTGGAGGTTCTAAAAGGGCCACAGGGTGGCCTGTACGGTCGTAATACCAGTGGTGGCGCAGTACGTGTCGCTTCCAGGGCGCCCGAAGTGGGCGGTGGTTTGATGGGGCATCTTTCCGGATCTTTTGGCCGTTGGGAAAAGCATAGCCTGGACGGCGCCATTGGGTTTGATATTAGTGACAAGGCGGCGGCGCGGGTGGCAGCGGTTTCCCATCAGGGGGGAGGCTGGCAGGACAGTCTGGCCACCGAGGAAGACGACGAGTGGGGAGATAGCGATTTCTTTGCCTTCCGGGCACAAGTCGCTGTCGAACTTAGCGATACCACGGAGCTGTTGGTGAAGGTAGACTCAGGCAAGGACGAGTCCGAAACCACCTTGGGGCTGTCATCACCTATATGGGATGAAAACTTTGAGCCTTGTGCCGACGCTCTGGCGGGCATCCGCAACTCAGGCAATTGCGTCACCCTGGGAAATATCACCAACAACTGGGTCTGGACTCCTGGTGATACCGGTCCAACGCCTAGCGATCAGGATTTTGACGGCAGTACGGTTCTCGGCAATCCCATCAACAAACTCGATAACGACTGGCAAGGCGTTACCGTGCGCCTTGATTCTGAGCTGTCTTTTGCCACCTTCACTTCTATTACCGGTTATCTCACCTACGACAACAATCAGACTTACGACTACGACGCTTCCTCTTTGGTACTGTTGCAAGAGGAAACCAGCTCTGAGCTGACTTCCTGGTCCCAGGAGTTTCGCCTGGTATCCAATAGCACGGGCGATTTGACTTGGCAGACGGGTTTGATGATCGCACACGATGAGGTGGATGAGCGCCGTCATGGTTCTCTCGCGCAAAACGCACTCATCTATTGGAGTGAAGGCATTCGCTCATTTGAGCAGGAGTCCGATTCCTGGGCGGTATATACGGAAGTTAAGTATCAGATTGCTGATGATGTGAGTATCGGCGGTTCCCTGCGTTATACCGACGAAAACAAAGACCTGATTGATTATACCCATCTGGACTTGAACCCATTCGAATTCGTGCCGGTTGGCGGAGAGTTCTACTACGTTCAAGACGTCAATAAAGACTACGAGTTAGACGAAAACCTGTCTGGCCATATCGGTATTGATTGGACTGTCACGGACGACGTACTCGTTTATGGTAAAATCACCCGAGGATTTAAGTCTGGCGGATTTTACGGAGGCTTTGCATTTAGCGAACCGGAGCTCGATCCCTATAGAGAGGAGATTGTGTGGTCCTATGAAGTGGGTTTGAAGTCCGAGCTGTTTGATCGCACCCTGCGATTGAACGCTGCGGCTTATTTCTACGACTACCAGGATGTTCAAGGTTTCACGCAAACGATTTCTCAAGAAACCGGTACCGCATTGACCAAGTTGGGCAATATGGGTGACGCCGAACACACCGGTGCGGAGCTGGAGATGCTCTGGATACCGCAGTTTGCCGAGGGCTTAAGTGTACAGCTGGGCTTATCCTGGATGGAGGCCAAAATTGTCGACAGCGATGAGTTCAGGTTGGATCCCATTAACAATGGCGCGCCCATGGAGGGATTGTCGCGGGGCCAGGCACCGAAATGGAGTGGGTCATTGCAGCTGCGTTATGAAACCAATGTGAGTAACTATCTTCTGGGTAGCGCACAGCTTAATTACAGCTGGCGCGATGACCTCTTTGGCACTGATTCCTTGATCACACCCATCGACAAGGCGGCCAACTATTTTGAGGGCTACGATCTGGTTAATATCCGGTTTGCTCTGGCATCCCAAGAACACCCCTCCTGGGAAGTGTCGCTGACGGGTAAAAATCTCGCGAATGAAGAGTACTCCACCCGTGTTGGAGGCGATGACCTGTTGAGTTATACCAGTATCCCGGGGCGCCCAAGAAGCTGGGAGTTGGGCTTGCGTTATGACTTCTAAAAGTTAAGATAATTTAAACCCTCATGGCGTGAACGCCATGAGGGTTTATTTTTGGAGGTATTGATATGACTCGAGAATGGCGAGTGAAGGTTGCGTCGCATCTATTATTGAGAACAAAGATGTATTGAGAACAAAGATGTTTCGACGATGACTACCGCTTACAAGCCATGTTAAACGCCATGGTACGGGACAATGCACCATGGGCTTGTTGGTTATTTTCTGTGGGTATTGACATCACAGTCGCTTATTATCCGAAACCGCGCTCATCGGTTTGCGTCAAAAACAGGGGAAAGATCCTATGAAATTTCCGAATATCCCCCCATATTGGCAAGAAACACTCGAGTGCAATGGCGCCCACAAACCTAAAACTGGCTCTCCGGCAGATGTACCACCAAACCGTCCAGTGCCTCGCTGACTTCAATTTGGCAGCTCAGGCGACTGCGCCCATTGCTGCCGGTAACGCCGTCCAAAAGCTCCACCTCCATATCGTTGGCGGGCCCAACGGTTGCCAGCCAGTCGTTATCCACATAGCAGTGGCAGGTGGCACAGGAGCAGGCACCTCCGCATTCGGCATCGATTCCGTCAATCATATTATCGACAGCCCCTTGCATCACGGATTGCCCCGCGGCCACCTCCACTTCGTTGGCAGTGCCATCAGCCTGAATATAGGTAATCCCGGGCATTGCTCATTCCTCCCCTAAAGATAGGTCATGATGGATTTGTGATTGGCATCGCAGTTGATCAGGTCGACGCGTTTTTGCCGGATTTTATAGCCGTTACCCACACGCTTCAGCTGGTGGGTGTAGGTCCCGGCAAACAGGGTCTGCTCACGGTAATAGAGCACCGCCTGGAAGTTGGATTTAACGGTGCAGTCTCCCGTGGCTTCATCCAGTGCCGTAATACGGATATTGCCGATCAGGTGTGAGGAACGGATATCGTATTCCATGGAGGCCGACAGGCGGTGGCCAAAGTTGTTGGCGCGTACCGCCATTACCGCACGGTTTTCAAACAGTATGGAAATGTGGGTATGGGGATCCTGCTGGTCCCGCGCCACAGGCATCCAGTAAGTGCCGTCGTCGGTAAAGAGTTCCATCCAGTTACTCAGGTCGTTGGCGTCGAGCAGGTCGGACTCGTGATAGAGGAATTGCTCGATTGACTGGAGGTCGACACCGGCGGTGAGTTCCTGTTGCTGATTCAGTGCTGTTGTGGTCATGACCAAACCTCCTATTGTTTTTCGCCTTGGGTCATATAGTTCAACCAGGCCTTGTACTGGTTGCGCATGGCCAGGTCGCTGGTGCCTTTGGCCCGGGTGATGCCGTTCTGTTGCTCTTCCTGGTTGATATAGCGGCGCATATCCACCCAATCGGCGCTGTGGGAGTGGAGGGCGTCCTGCATACGGGCGTAGCAGTCCCAGTCGTCGGGGCCAACCATCGAGGCGGGGGAGTTTATCAGGCGCGAGTAGGTGATCGTGCGGTGCAACATCTCCTCGGGTGCGCCCTTGAGGCGGAAGTGCCAGGTCTGAATCAAGGTCTTATCCACCGCCACCGGGCGTACCACGCGAATAATCTGCACCGCATCCTTGATGGTGAAGGAGGGATAGATGGCGGTATTGTGGCGGTTGCTGCCGAGTACCCGCTCGGTTTTTTCCTTGCCGTGGGCCTCGGTCATGGCTTCCATATAGCCGGGGATTTGCGAGTAGGCTGCATGGATGCTGCTTTTCCCGCCCATGAAACTGTGGCCGTAGTTCATCACTGATACGCCCATATCGTCGAAGAACTCGTAGGAACTGCCGAACGGGGAAATAATTTCCACTTCCTTGGGAATTTCCGCGCCTTCCGGTAATCCCTTGACCACCTTGCGTGTAGCGAAACCCACTGACGCGTGGCACACCATCGGGTGCTGGGCATCATTAAGGTTTTCAAAAAACATCTTCCAGTTGCAGTCGTGCAAGTAGGGCAGGCAACTACCCACCACCTCAACCTCGCCCTCGGGCGAGCGGTCGGCCATGTTATCGATGGTTTCCAGGGTCTCGCCCAGGAACGTTTTCAGGTCTTCGCCTTCCGGGGAGAGACTGGCGAAAACGAATCCGCGGTGGCTCTCAACCCGCGCCACCTTTTGCATGCTGTACTGGGGATCGGTGGGATCAAAATCGGTGTTTTCATAACCGCACTTGTGTGGAGTGGCGTTGAGGGCACCGTCTAGCTGGAAGGTCCAGCCGTGGTAGGGGCAGCGGAACATGGCGGTATTACCGCAGGCCTTGCCGACGACCTTGGCGCCCTTGTGACCACAGCGGTTGTAAATGACGTTCACATTACCCTGCTTGTCGCGCACCATGAGCACCGGCTCCTTGCCGATGGTGGTGCTGATAAAATCACCGGGATTCTTTACCTGGGAATCGTGACCCACAAAGACCCAGGCTTGGCCCCAGATGCGTTCCATCTCCAGCTCAAAAATATCCGGATCCAGGTAGACATCCCGATGCACGCGATTGCTCTCCACCAGGCTGGCGAGTTCTTCGTGGCTGTAGTCGGGCGTGTGGTTCTGGCGGGCGATCAGCCGACGGTTTTCGATGGTTGTCATTGTCATAGGGAAAGTCCTCCTAAGCTTGCACCCCCGCACACAAAGAGGGTTTGACCGGTAATAAAGCCGTTATCGGGTGAGGCGAGAAACAGTACCGCTCGGGCCACGTCTCCGGGGTTACCCAGACGTTTTACCGGTAAGCCCGCAGCGATGGTTTGCATTTTCTCACTGTCTTCGGGAATCACATTGTGGAACATTTCCGTTTCGGCGATAGGGCCGGGGGCCACGGCGTTGACGGTAATACCGTGCTGGCCCAGTTCCAGTGCCCAGGTGCGGGTCATGGCGACCATGGCCGCTTTGGTGGCCGCATAGCAGGTGCGGGTTTCCAGCCCCTGCAGGGCCCGGGTGGACATATTGATAATGCGGCCAAAGTGTTGCGCCTTCATCGAAGGCAGCACCGCCTGGGTAAGGATAATGTCGGCCCCCAGGTGAATGCGGGTCAGGTAGTCGAGATCTGTTACGTCGACTGCTTCGATCAACGCCGGCCGGATCAGGCCGGCGTTGTGGATCAGGGTGTCGACTTGAAACTGTTCGGCCACTTCCCGGGCCACGGCTTTGGTGGCTTCGGTATCGGACAGGTCGACAGAAAAATTGTGCAACCTGTTGTCGCTGAAGCTGGCAGGGCGGCGTGACAGGTTGATCACGTCAAAGTCTTGGTTCAGCAGCTGTCGGCAGATCTCCAGGCCGATACCGGTGCTGCCTCCAGTGACCAGGGCGGTTTTTGTGCTCATGGATTCTCCTCGCTCTCTGCGGGTTTTATTGATGGGCGGATGGCTAACAGCAGGTTGCCCCGCGCATCCTGTTCGCTGACCACCCGAACCCGCTCGCCGGCCCGGTAGCCGTTACCGTTGTGGACCAGTACTACCGGTCCCGCGTCCAGCTTGACCGAGGCCAGTTCCCAGGGCAGGCGCTCCTGGTAGTAGGGTTCAAGGCTGTTGTACAGGCTATTGCTGGCCAGCACTTCACCCTGATCGTCCACCGCTTGCCAGCTCAGGGCGTCGCTTAAACAGTGTTTGCAGACTTCCCTTGGCGGGTATTGGATGGTGTTGCAGTCTTCACATTGTTGCAGCACCAGCGACGCCTGCAGCTGGTTGTTGGCCAGCGCACGGCCGAGGCGGGTGCGATGGCTCGGCGGTTGTGTTTGGGTATCACTCATGTGTCTTGTGCCTGTCGCTGTTTACTGTTCTTCGTTTGCTGTCCGCTGCTCACTGCTCACTGCTCACTGTTCTCTGTTCGCTATTTGCTATTTGCTATTATTATGCGCGGGCCAGGATCGCGGCCGCGGAACAGAGGCCGCGATCATAGTTCACCATGCCGTAGCCGCTGACCAGGCCAATGCGGGCGTCTTTCACCTGATGCCCGCCGGCGGTGTGATTCAATTGCCTGAGCGTTTCCACCACGCCCAAATAGCCGCAGCCGGCCTGGCCCACCGAAAGTTGACCACCGTTGGTATTGTGAGGCAGGCCGCCGCCATCGAAAGTGAGGGGTGTTTTGCGCACAAATTCAGGGGCCGAGCCCCGGTCGCAAAAACCGAGCCCCTCCATCTGCAACAGGCAGATCACCGGGTAATCGTCGTAGGTTTGCAGCAAATCGATCTCGCCTGGACCAACACCGGCACGTTCGTAGAGACCGTCCTTAAACTGTGCCCAGCCGCCGCGCCACTGCACCGGGTCTTCGCTAAAGGCGTTGTGGCGCTCGTCGGCGGAGAGCAGCACCGCGTAGGGCAGGCCGGTGTGCCTGGCGCGCTCGATACTGGTGACCAGAAAACCGTCTGCGCCGGCACAGGGCATCACGCAATCGAACAGGTGCAGGGGGCCGGCAATAGGCTTGGCCGCCAGGTACTGTTCCATGGTCAGGGTTTTGTGACCGAGAAGGGCATTGGGATTGTGGTTGGCGTTATAGCGCTGGGCCACACAAATGTGACCGAAATCCTCCCGGGTGGCGCCGTAGGTATCCATATAGTGCCGGGTAATCAGGGAGAAGGGACCGTTGGGACCGGGAGCGCCATAGGGATAGACGGCGTCGGTGCTGAAATTGCTGAAGTTGGCGACGGTTTCCTTAAAGCTTTCGGTGGCCGACGTATCCCCTCCGATACAGGCCACGATGTCAGCGTCGCCATTTTGCACGGCGCGAGCGGCGCGGCGCAGGCTGATCACACCGGAGGCGCCTCCAAAGGGAATTTGTTCCAGCCAGCGGGTGCAGAGACCGAAGTGTTCGGTCAGGCTCACCGCTGAGTCGGGCGCCAGGGTGAAGCTGGAGATGGAAAGACCGTCCACCTCGCTTTTGGCTATGCCGGTTTCCTTGAGCATGGCCGCCAGGGCACTGCCGATAAACCAGGCTGCGCCCTTGTCGCTAAAGCGGCTATAGGGCACGGTGACCGGGGCGATAATCGCCACGCCGTCATAATTCCAGGGCGTTATTGTCATTTTATTGTTCTAGGCCTCGAGGTAAGTTTTGGACGCGGGTTTGGCTCGCTTTTTCTGATCGCGCAGATCGAAACAGTCCGCCTTTTCCACCCGTTCGCGACACAGCGTTTTAAGTTCTCCCCGCTGCGGCTTTTGTGAGGCGGTCAGCGGCAGCTTGTCAACAAAGGCGATGTAACCGGGCGCCTTGAAATAGACCAGGGCGTCGTAACAGTGCTGGAAAATCGACTGGGCGGTTTGCGCTCCGGCCTCCGCCTCCGGGATCAAAACCACACAGGCCATCACTTCGTCACCGCGCAGTTCGTCGGGCACCGGCGCCACCGCCACCTGGTCGATACTGGGGTGGGTGGAGAGGGCAGCTTCGACTTCGAGCGAGGAAATATTTTCGCCACTGCGGCGGATCACATTTTTACGCCTGTCGACAAAGTGTAGTTGGCCGTCGTCGCCAAAGCACACCACATCACCGGTATGCAGCCAGTTGTCGGCCCAGGTTTCCGCCGTGGCTTCGGGGTTTTTCAGATATTCGGTAAAAAAGCCTTTGCGCGGATTGGGGCCGGCGGCGCGCACCAGTAGCTCGCCGGATTCTCCCCTCGGCACTTCACGGCCCTCTTCATCGACCAGTTTTACTTCGATGGCGTCGGAGGGACGACCAAAGCAGGAGGTGCCGATATGGCGTGGTTCGCGATTGGCGATAATAGCGCCGGCGCAGCCGGATTCGGTCATCGCCCAGGCCTCGATCAGCGGTAGTTTAAAACGCGCCTCGAACGGTTGGTGGTGGCTGGGGTTTACGCCTGCGCCAAAGCCGAATTTGATCTGGTGCCGGGTCTCGAGTTCGGATTCCGGGAGATTGAGTAAAATCGCCGGCATCACGCCCAGGTAGTGGATAACTGTCGCCCGGCTGTCTTTGACCGTCTGCCACCAGGTTTTCGGGTGGAACCGGTCCAGTTGCACAATGCAGCCGCCGGTGAGAATCATCGCCATGGTGGAGCAGGCCATGGCGTTCATATGCACGACTGGCAGTGGGGTTAACAGGCGTTCGCTGCCGGTTTCCAGGGCACACAGGCCGCCCAGTTCAGCATACCAGCGACCGCTGGTGAGGAAGTAATCGTTGCTCAAGACACAACCCTTGGGCCTGCCTGTGCTGCCGGAGGTGTAGAGCAGGGCGCACTCGGTGCTTTCATCGATAGCGCCTGCCCGGGCCGGATTGCTTGCGGTGGGTAGTGGATCGAGCTGACAGACATCCACCAGGGGAAGGCTCAGCCGGGCAGCTTCAACAGCCGCCCGAAGGTTGTCCAGTTGCGAAGGCAGGGTGATGGCCAGGCAGGCCTCGCTGTGGGACAGGAGGTAGCCTTTTTCCTCCAGGGAAAGCTCGCCGTTGACCGGCACCACGCTGACGCCGAGGCCGTTCAGCGCCAACCAGTGAAGGAAGAACTCGGCGCGGTTTTCCAACAGCAGCGCCACCCGGTGGCCGATACCGTAGCCGGCCCGCTGATAGCGGGCTTTCAGGGTTTCAACGCGATCGCCGGCCTCGCCGTAGCTCAGGTCGACTGGGCCATTCTGGTAGCTGCGGGTGGCTGCGGTGGGTATATGGAGAAATGGGTGATCCCGGAAGCGGCTAACGCTATCGATAAACAGCTGGTAAACACTCGGCATGCAGTTATCTTCCCCTAAAGTGGTAATACTTCACGATGGGGAAACGATAAATCAGGCTGAGTTAAATTGTAATTTAATAAATTGTATGTCAGATATCAGGTTTATGGATTTTGCGGTGCCCGCTAGAATGCTTTCAATCAGATAATAATGCACTAAAACTCTACAAATCGACGTCGATGATAGGCCTGAGTGGAAGGGGTGTTTTCAGAAACCGTGCGCGACAAGGACGTCGCGCCCGAGCCCCGGGCCGGCCCCGCGAGTGCAACGAGTGCTTTGGGTCCACGGACGGGTCTACGGCGTGTTTCTGAAAACACCCCTTCCACTCTGGCCGGATCGAAGCCTACTTACCTATTTACCTACTTACCTGCTTACCTACATACATACAGGCATACAGGCGCACACCGGTATGGTGGCGCCAATATCAACTTGAAGGCGTACTAGCGTTGGTGCAAATCGAAGATCAATGCCGGTATTTCACTCGGATGCAGCACCGTATGGTGGGGGTCAATCCCCAGTTCCGCATCCAGGGGTTGCTGGTGCTGAATCCATACCGAGGTGATGCCGCTGTTGTGGGCGCCGGCGATATCCGAGGCCAGGCTGTCGCCAACGTGGATCGCTTCATGGGCCTCGCAGTTGGCGAGTTTGAGGGCTTTGTGAAAGATCGAGGCGGCCGGTTTCTGTTCCGGTTCCTGACCGCCGATAATGATGTGGTCCACATGCTCGGCCAGTTTTACGCGCTCAATCTTGGGAATCTGTGAAAACTCCGGTCCATTGGTAATCACCACCAGGGTGAAAAATTTCCGCGCTTCGGCCAGAAATTCGGGAATACCGGGGTAGAAATCAAAGGCCTCGATGCGGTCGCGATCGAATTTGTGCTGAAAAAACTGCGCGGTTGCTTCGCTGACGTTGTCCTCGCCGTACTCGGACAGCAGGTCGCGAATCAGCTGAATCCTGAATGCACCTTCACTCTGTTGCTCGATAATCGGCAGGTAGCGCGCGCGTTGTGCCTCTGTCCATTGGCGGTAAATACCGCGGACGTAGGCGTTCGCCAGTGCCGGGCCGTTGATATTTTGCCCGAACTTCGCCTCCAGGGCCTCGGCCATCAGGCGCTTGGCTTTGGCATTGGCCCCCAGGGTGTCACACAGGGTTTCGTCCATGTCGAGGAACAGGGCTTTAAGCATCGCGGGTTTCCAGATTGTCGGGACAGAAGATTGAAGGCTGGTTATTGTACCTGAATTGGGGAGACCTATTTGTGTCAATTAGGCAGGGCGGGCGCGACAGCAAGCCGTGCACCGCCTTTCAGGCATGTATAGGCTTTAGCGTGGCAGGTTCACGTCAACTCCTTTAACAGGGCTTTGTCGTAGGGCCTCAACTTGTCGAACTCACCCTTGCGGACCTGGTTGGCCCAGTCCGGGTTGGCGATCAGTGAGCGGCCGAGGGCCACCAGGTCGAACTCGTCTTCATTCAGTCGCTGCATCAGGTTATCCAGGCTGGCGGGTTCGGCGGCGCGAAAATTCGCCGTGCCGTCGTTGGGCAGGAAGTCGGCATTGAGTCCGACGCTGCCAACCGTGATCACCGCCTTGCCGGTCAGTTGTTTGGTCCAGCCGGCGAGGTTGAGGTCGCTGCCTTCGAATTCCGGCTCCCAGAAGCGTCTTGTGGAGCAGTGGAAGATATCCACGCCGGCATCGCTCAGCGGTTGCAAAAACGCTTCCAGTTGTGCCGGGGTGTCTACCAGGCGTGCGGAGTAGTCCTGTTGCTTCCACTGGGACCAGCGCAGAATAATCGGGAATTCAGGCCCCACGGCTTCGCGCACGGCCTTCACGATCTCTATGGCGAAGCGAGAGCGGCCGGCCAGATCGCCGCCGTACTCGTCGTCTCGCCGGTTGGTGCCTTCCCAAAGGAACTGGTCGATCAGGTAGCCGTGGGCAGCGTGGATTTCCACCGCGTCAAACCCGATGGCCTTGGCATCTGCGGCGGCCCGGGCAAACGCCGCTACCACCTCGGCGATATCCGTCCTGGTCATGGCATGGCCGGTCACCTTCGCGTTGCCGGATTGGGCTATACCGGAAGGACTGTAGCCGGGCGTGTCGCCACCGGGGTTCACGCCCGGGCGCCGGATGGCGCCCACGTGCCAGAGTTGAGGAGCGATTCTGCCGCCCTCGGCATGGACGGCGTCCACCACCTGTTTCCAGCCCGCCAGGGCCTCTGCGCCGTGGAAATCGGGCACATTGGGGTAGCCGTGGGCCGCCAGGTGATCGACGCAGGTGCCTTCGGTAATAATAAGCCCAGCGCCACCGGCCGCGCGGCGGCGGTAGTATTCCACCACCTGTTCGTTGGGCACGTTACCCGGCGAACAGGCGCGGGTCATGGGGGCCATAACAACCCGGTTGGATAGTTGCAGGTCGCCCAGGGCAAAGGGTTTGAACAGGCTGTCGGTATTGGTCATCGGTTTACCTCCTGAGTGATGGATTACGACTTGAAAACCTGCCTACCAGTAGGATGGTTTTGGGGATAGAAATCTTTTACTGAATCAGGTGGATTGGCTCCTGAGTGACAGTTTCATTTGGGTCATGGCATCCTCGAACACCTGGCTGCCATGGACCCGGGAATACTGCAGCGCGCCTTTGAGGGCCAGTACCACCAGAACCGCCTGGTTATCGACCGTACCGGGGAACTGCAGCTCGCCGCTATCGCGTCCTTCC
The DNA here is from genome assembly GCA_050290225.1 of Cellvibrionaceae bacterium. Taxonomy (GTDB): domain Bacteria; phylum Pseudomonadota; class Gammaproteobacteria; order Pseudomonadales; family Cellvibrionaceae; genus JBNKHG01. Next base: position 5,168 of record JBNKHG010000073.1, on the reverse strand, counting down.
CTGAGTAACTCGGCGACAAACGCCAGCTCGTGATCGTCCAGGCGTTTCAAGGCCGGGCGCATGGCCTCGGGCAGGGAGTTGATATCCGCTTGCAGGCTGCTCAGGGGACAGATCTTGTTGTCGCCGCAGGCGTAGCGCAGGGTGCTGGCGATATAATGATCGAGCTTCTCCATGGCACCGTTGCCGGAGGCGCGGGCTTTATTGAACGCCCGCTCGTGCCAGTCCTGGATCAGTTGGCAGAGGGCTACCCCTAGATCCTCCTTCTTTGGGAAGTGGTGGTGGATACTGGCTTTGGTAATCCCCAAATCACGCGCCAAATCCTGGTAGCTGAAGTTTTCAAACCCCTGGGTTTGAAGCAGTGCCAGTGCCAGATCGAGGATTTGCTGTTTGCGGTTTTTAGGTCTCACTTGCATAGTCGGCAATGCTAACTTACCTGTAGGTAAGTTGACAAGCGCTGGATCGCTCGGGGCGCAACCAATGTGTTATGAGTTTATGCCCGGTGTGGAGAGCTTCGGTCAGATTGGCCGCACTTTCACCGGGCCAAAAAAAACTTCGTAAGGGGCTATTATTTAAGAGAGGGGGAATGGCCAGCGTATCGCCTGGCACCTATTCTTTTCACTCGACGAGCCTGCAGCCATGACCAGTCGTCGCCAAATACTCCAGTGGACAGCCGCAGTGGCCCTGTTTCCGGGAGCCCTTCAGGGAAGCTGGGGGCCGTCACCCGGAGGAGGGCCGGATACTGAAAGGGTAAAAGGCTTGTCGGCCACGCTGGTAGATACCTCCCGGGATCAAATCTTACCAACGCTGGTGAGTGCGATCAGGCGTGGTGTCACCCCCCTGGAGCTGCTGGCCGCACTGACGCTCGCCGGGGCCGAACATGTGGAGCCCTACCCGTCGGTCGGATTTAAATACCATACAGTGATGATGCTGTCCTCGGTCTACCGAACTCTGCAGCACCTGCCCGTCAGCGATTCTTGGGTACCTCTGCTGTGGGCAGCCGATCTGTTCAAGGGCGCGCAGCAGCAGGATACCCTCAACGGCGACTGGCGTCTGCCTCCCGGCGGTGACAGACGTCTGCCGGGGGTGAAGGATGCAGAATCGACTTTTACCCGCGCAATGGAGGCTTGGGATACGGAAGCGGCCGATGCTGCCATTATCCGGTTGGTGAGGGTGGCTCCACCAACGCGGGTGTACGAGCAACTGTTTTCCTACGGTGCCCGGGATTTTCGCGATATCGGCCATAAAGCCATCGCGGTCAGTAACAGCTACCGATTGCTGAACGTGATTGGCTGGGAGTATGCGGAGCCCCTGCTGCGCTCCACTGTCTATGCGCTGCAAAATCACGTGGACGAACCCAACCCGGCGATCAGTAACCTGTCCGCTGATCGTCCCTGGCGGATAAACCGGGAACATGCCGCGGCATTCCCCAAAAATTGGCAACAGGGTCGTGTGGATCACCGGGTTGTCACGCAATTGCTGACTGCGCTGCGCGAGGAATCCGCGCTCGATATCGGTGCCCGTGCGATTGAGTGGTTGCATCATGGCGTGCATCCGCAATCGCTGTGGGACGCCATAATCCTGGGGGCCGGTGAATTGATTATGCGAGCCTCGGGTATTATCAGCGTGCACGCCAATACCTCGATCGAGGCCCTGCGCTTTGCCTATCAACACGTCGCCGATGACACGCGGCGTCGGTTACTGTTGCTTCAGGGATTGTCCTTTATCACGCTGTTTCGCGAGATGCTCGGTAAAAACACCCGCGATATCCGTATCGATACCTTTTCGCCCCGGCCACCCCAGCAAAGGGATGACGATGTGATGTCAGAAATTTTTGACGATATCAGCCGTGATCGCCAGCTTGCGGCAGGCAAGCTGTTGCATTATCTCAGTCGCGGAGCTTCGAGCGAACCCTTTTTGCTTTTAAGCAGACGTTACACCGTGGATCGAAACACGGGCTACCACGATTACAAATTTACTGAGGCGGCGTTTGAAAATGCATCCCATCTATCCCCTGAATGGAGAGACCGTTACTTGAGTGCCAGCGTTTTTTACATGAACGGCGCTAAAGATAAGGTTAATCCGGTGGTGACAAGGGCCAGGGCGTTGATGGGTGAATTCACACAAGGTTAAGAAGGGTGTACGAGTCTCGCGGCTCTGCTTGTGTTTTGATATCGAACAAATTTTGCGACCCGTTTTTCATTTGTCTATATCCCCATGGTCCTGAAATAATTGATACTGGTATGTCTGGTGTACGCCACCCATACTGAATGTATGGCGAAAGAGATGAAATTGCGATCAGTTTATTTTAAGGTTTTCCACCCAAGGGTGATGGGTGGATTCATCGCGTTGATGTTTGCTGGGTCTGTATCATTTTCGATAGCGGAGTCGGTGGCACTGCCTACCTTGTCAAACCTGATTTATTCGCCGTTGCAGGCAGATCCGCGGAAAATCGAACTCCTGTTTTCTGAAAAGGCGCCGCAACCCCTGTCGGTTTTCTCCATGGACAAGCCACCCAGGTTGGTCTTCCATTTCGAACCCGCTGTCAACGCGGCGGAGCGGGAGTTGTTGCCGGCAAGCGGAGGCATTGTCGAGCGAATCCAAGTGATCAATCACCCGAACCGGGAAAGCGCTTCGCTGGTGGTGGTGCAATTGAAAAAGCCAGCAAAATTCGAAACGCAAATAGAGGGGTCTCACTTTGTTATCAATCTCAAAGATTCTCCGCAGGCGCGGGGGCAGGGCGTCGATGATCAAGGCTCGGGCGAAACCGGTGGTGTAACAAAACCGTCGACAGTCTGTATCGCCAGCGATGAGCCGTGTGAGTGCGAGCCCGCCTTTCTCGCACAGAGACCCGATAGTTTTACCCTGCAGTTGATGTCGGTACGGCAGTATAAATCCCTGGAGCCCTGGTTCCGGCGTTATTCCGAGTGGGGAGGGTGTTATTACCGGTATCGGTCTTCAACCGGCAAGTTGTGGTATGCGGTGGTCTCTGGGTCCTTTGCCACCAGGGCGGATGCCCAGCGGGCGATAGCGCTGCTGCCCGAGTCACTGAGAAAGGCCGGTCCCTGGCCGGAAAGACTGGGACAGTTGCAGAGACGCATCTCCGAGAGTGCAATGGGGCGGGACTAGGCCGGTATTGCCCCTGTCGCCCGCCCGATAGGTGTATTCGCGTACTCAGCCGTCCGAAGCGGGGGGCTGGTCTTCCGCTTGATTCAATACCAACTGCCCATCCACGACCGGGATCCTTTCGCCGGGGTCGGATTCCATTCGTACATTGTCCTCTACACCGTCCAGTCGATAGCGGACGTCGTAGCCGATAACCCGGGTTTGGGTGTCACTCACGGTTTGACAGCGACGCTCGGTGGTGGTGTAGGTATCTTTTTCCTGCATGCCTTCCTGGATTTTATTGCCGGCGTAACCACCCGCCGCGGCGCCGGCCAGGGTAGCCAGTTTTTTGCCGTTACCGCCACCGACCTGCTTGCCCAGCACACCGCCAACCACGGCACCGAGTACAGTACCCGTGACCTGATGTTTATCTTTTACCGGTTTCTGGTGGGCGACCTCTTCATCGTGACACACCTCACGGGGGACCTTGATGGTTTCGGTGATGGTTTCGACGGCCAGTACTTCAGCGTACTCCGGGCCGTTATCCAGGAGCTTGTAACTGGCCATGGTGCCTGCACCTGTGACGCCGATGGCTCCGAGTACGGTACCGATTATCATGGATTTATTCATGGCAATATCTCAATGTCCTTTGAATTTAAGTGGCTAAGATGATAAGTGGCTGGTCAGATGTGGGTCGCCGGAGTGACCCTGGCCGCGGTGGCCGGTGATAGAGCAAAATGAGAGGGGGGGGCTTTCATCTGATAATGCCTGCCGGTTTATGGGTTCATACCAGACTGCATCATATAGCCTGTTAAGATTCAGGAATGTCGAATTATTCACACTTTACATGTCGGGTTCCGCCCAGGTGACTGGCGCCTCAAGTGCTACGGAGAGTGTCCAGTAAGGGCAGGAAGCCGCTATTGGTTGGTGACTTCCTTGGTCACCGGACTGACGGCGATATCTCCCGGCTTGCGTAGCATCTTGTCGATTTCGTCGAGGTGCATCTCCTCCTGGCGGATCATATCGCGGGCATATTCTTCCAGTGGTACGGCTTTACCTTCCACCAATTGCAGGAGTTCAAAGTAGAGCTTGAGGGTATCGTGTTCGCACTCCAGTGTTTCCCGCAGAATGGCGCTCATATCGTGCTGGTGGGATTCCAGTAATGTACCTATGCCCAGTGATGGGTGGCCGCCCAGGTGTGTTACCAGTTCACCGGCCTGTTGGGCGTGCAGAAGCGTCTCCTGGGCCTGCTCGCGAAACCAGCCAACAACCGGGATACGGCTGAATCCGAAAACCATCAGTGAGTAGTGGGTATAGCGAACTGTACCGGCCAGCTCGGATTCGAGAATTTGATTGAGCTTGGCGATCACTGCCTTGCTGTCAATAGCATAATGATAGGGGCGTGCCATGATGTTGCCTCCACTGGCGATATCTCACGTTAAAGCCGATCGGGAACAAGTGCTCTTTAAGACAAGTGCTCTTTAAGAGAATAGACGCTTGGCGTTAAAAGGGAGTGCGCACAGTAAAAAAATGGAAACATTTTCCGAACGCAAAATGAACACTTTGGGGAAAGTCACATTGCACATAAAAAAATTTTGGAGTGTTTAGCTATCTAAAAATTATTTTAGTTAGAACGTTAAGCGATTTACATTCTGCAACGTTGGCTCCTGAAGAAAACGCGGGGAAGGTGGAGATCGGGTAACGGAAAATCCCCTGCAATAACCCAGGTTGGTCGAGCAATAGTCCCGATTCCTTACAGCAAAAAATCAACCTAAAAAAGGCAGGAAACATTTTGGCTGCCAGGCGATTACATGAAGGAACCTATCCCATCACCGGCACTCACACTATTCAGCGCTCACGGGGCGGGGGCGCAGTGAACCCTGTTGACACCATTGAGGTATTAGCTCTAGAGGTTCTAAAAAACGGGGTCTACGCGGATTAGTGTGGGTCATTTAGTGGCCTCATAACGTATAATACTCCGTAAAAATAGGGTTTTTTAGTGGACGGTGGGCTCTGAAAAATTGTTTTGGTTTAGTGTAAGGGTTAATCATGAAAAATCCCCAAAC
>JBNKHG010000072.1:0-19876 GCA_050290225.1 Cellvibrionaceae bacterium | reverse complement strand
CCTTGCAGGCCAAGCAATCCATTCAGGCCCAACAACTGCAATTGACCCAGGATCGGGCCGCGTCACTGGAACTGGCCCGGCAGGCGGCAGCCACCGAGCGTGGCCGGGAAGTGACCCGGCGCTTTCTGGGGCAGGGCACGGTCTATACGCCGCAGCCTGTGTCCTTCTACGGTAACTAAAAATTATAGGGACGGTGATTGCCGGTGCCCTGGTGACCGGTATCAACTCCGACCTGCCGGGGGATGTGATCGCCACGGTGACCGAACCGGTCTACGACACCGTCACCGGCCGCCATGTACTGATCCCCCAGGGCTCGCGCATTCTGCGCCGTTACAACAGCCAGGTGAGCTACGGGCAGACCCGGGTGCAGGTGGTGTGGCACCGGGTGATCCTACCGGATACGTCCTCGTTCCAGCTCGACAACCTCGCCGGCGCTGATCCGGCGGGCCATGCAGGCCTGGAAGACGGTGTGGATTGGCACTGGGATCGCCTGTTTGCGGGTGCCGCCCTGACCACGCTGCTGGGCGTGGGCGCGGAACTCGCCGCACCCGAAAACCGCCAGGACGGTGACCGCGTCGTTATCGCCGGCCGGGACAGTGTGCAGGACACCGTCAACCAGATCGGTCAGGAGGTCACCCGCCGCAACCTCAATATTCAGCCTACCCTCACCAGCCGCCCTGGTTTGCCCGTGCGGCTGATTGTCAATCGCGACCTGGTATTGAAACCGTACCAGCCATTGTTCTACCAGCGGGGAATAACGCCATGACCGCCAACAAACTCCGTCTGGGGCCGCTACCCAAGACCGAATCCGTTAAACTGACCTTCGCCTGCCCGGCATCCCTGAAGGAGGACTTGGAGCGTTATGCCGAGTTGCATGCCCAAACCTACGGCGAACCGGTGGATGCGGTGACATTGATTCCGCATATGCTGGAGGCGTTTATGGCAAGGGATCGGGGATTTCGGAAGGGGAAAGAAAAAAGCGCCGCTCCTTCAAATCCAGACAGACCTGAAAGATTGCCCGGATAGGGGTGCGGTAATTGGAATAGTCTGTCTAATCGTAGTGATACTACGATTGATTCTATTTTTTCAAACTTCTGAGCGATGCTCACACACCGCCCATAACAAGCGACTCGCTGCCTAAGTGTGTCCAACCATGTTGAGAAATCCGCGCCAAGTGCGGATATTCGGTCATGATTTTCCACCAGAGCATGTACAGCATTGGTGTCAAGTTTTTAGTCAATAAAACTTGACATTCTGGCCTCCTTTCTCCTACAGTGCGTTTTAGGAGAGCTTTATATGAGTATTAGCCAAGCCGTACAGAGCCGGATCGACACCCTTCCGTCGGGGCAGGTCTTTGGCTATCGGGACTTGCCGGACTATTCCGAGGCGCCGCTCGCGGTCGTGCAGACCATGAGTCGCATGGTGTCTGCCGGACGGGTCCAGCGCCTGTCCAAGGGCAAGTTTTATGTGCCCCTCAAGGGCATTATGGGGCCGAGGAAACCATCCGATAATGCATTGGTTCGCTCCGTCCTGTATGACGGTGAGCGCCTGCGGGGCTATGTCACGGGGTTAGCGCTGTTCAACCGTCTGGGGCTGACCACCCAGGTTCCCAGGACGGTTACCGTTGCCGTTGAAGGAGGGCGTCAGCAAAAGGATTTTGGAACGATTCGTATCAAGACTGTTCCCAGCCGTTTCCCTGTCCGCGAAGCGGATGTGCGACTGTTTGAGTGTCTTGATGTGCTTAGGGATATCAAGTCCATTCCGGACACCGATTTCAACCAGGTGCTTTGGGCAATGAAGGACAGGGTTTTCAGCTTGAGTGAAATTGAGCGCACGCGGCTTGTGGAATTGGCATCGGAATACGATACCCCTCAGGTGCGCGCCTTGCTGGGACTGATTCTGGATTCTGGCGGCCAGGATGTCGCAACCTTGAAAAGTACGCTGAACCCCACCACCGTTTATAAATTACCTGTCGATAAAGGCGCATGGCCTTTGGCAAAGGATTGGAATATCCGGTGAGATTACATGAAGACAAGGAGGTTTTCTCAGAGCTGATCGAGAATGCCGCCGAAACAATCGGATTGCCTCAGATTTATGTCGAGAAGGCTTACTGGGTCACCCATGCGCTGAAGTGTTTGTCTGAATCGGACTGTGCCAAACAAGCCATTTTCAAGGGCGGTACGTCTCTATCCAAAGCCTATAGATTGATTCATCGGTTTTCGGAGGATATTGACCTTGCGGTTATTGCCGGCGATCTAAGGGACGGAGCGCGCAAGACGCTGCTGAAGCGGATTGAAGATTCAGCCTCTTTCGGTTTAATTGGACGTCGCGTAAAGTAAGGTAAATGCTCTATGACGACCTGGTGCCCCTGTTTGAGACGCCGTACTCTGAATATGCGGTGTCGATTGTGGAACTTATCCGGGAACGCTATCCAGATCTTCTGGCCGATCACAATGCGGAGTTTAACTTCTCGCAGCAATCTCGGTCCCTGTCTGACATCCTTGAGGCGGAGCACCTGCTGTTCCGGCAGGTTTGGTACAACCGTCACCGGAACCTGCGCAGCCAGATCGAAGAAGGCACGCACCATGTGGTGCCGGACGCCGATTATTCGCGGAACCCGTACCGCGCAGATCAGACGCTGGATGCGGTCTGGGAAAAGGCGCTTGAGGCCGCTAAGACTACTGAGGAGGAGATCGGACTTGAGAACCTTGGCCCCTGGGATGATTTTGAATGGGGCATGATCAACGGAAAACTCTCCGCCCTGCGATGGGTGCTGGGCGACGAATGGGACATGCTTGATACATGAGATTGTCCCGTGGGGTGCTGGCTATGCAATGAAAGTGTCTTACGACAGTGACAATTCGAAGCAATTTCAATTTTCAGGTATCCATAGCTTCCCTTCCATTCGCCCTCGCCATCCAAGAAGGCAGGGTGGTGGCACGAGCTGAAATCAGCGCTTTCCATTCAGCACTGGGGAGGGTGCGATGCAGTGATGCCAGAGACACGTCGGCATGAGTTGGTCCGATCCAGGCCAGCGCACGCACGGCCTCTCCTGCGGGCCGTGTTCCCAGAGCCATCATCCATTGCGGGGCGTGTTTGACCAGGACTTCTTCCTTACCCAGTTTGAGCTTTCGAGTGCGCCCGGACGTCAGGTAGACCTCTTTGATCGGCACCTGTTGAGTCAGTCCAAGAGCGTTGGCTGAATTGGCGCCGTGTCGAACGACGATTTCACCGCTTCTTTCGGCCAGCGACTTCACGACCTTTTCAGGCGCGGGGCACGCGACCCAAATCGGCTGGATATCGGGGCGACGTAGTTGCCACGCGCATCAGCTTGCCTTCCTTGGCCAGTCTTGAGAATACCTGATCGACGGCGGCTCGGTTTCCCAGATGAAGGAATTCTTTGGGCGACAGCACGCCGCCCTCGGGGAGGGAACGGGCATGTTTGAGGATGGTTTCAGGCAAAGTTTCCATTGGCGAATTCTTTATACGGTGTAAGAATTCTATCTCAGTTTCTGACATCCCTGAACTAGAATGGACTCCTGTTTCTGTTCCTGTTCCTGTCCCGATGAGCGTGTCGAGAAGCGATGATTTTGGGTAACACAGAGTGCTGTCGGAAACACCATCCAAGTCCGGCGAAGTACTACTGCATACGCTAGGATATGCCCCAAGTTACCGGCCAATTTCTTGGGGCAAATTTGGGGCAATTTGATCGCCAAACAATGCCATTTCAGGCCATTTTGCGTATTTCAGCGTAGCATGGCGTAGTCTTCATAACCATATGATAAATAATGAAAAATACCTTATTTTTAGCCTTTTTGTATTCGATCTGCACCCACTATGGGCGTATGTTGAGCCTCTTTGCTGTTCGACAGGTTGCTGCTTTTTGTCATCGTTCTCGGGTAAATAGGAATTATTAGGGAGAGTTATTATCTATTGTGCTGGCGTGGCGAAGGGGGATTCTATCTAAAGGCGGGTATCTCTCACAGCGACTGCTGGACGGTATGGGAAAATATTGTAGCGAGGAGGCGGTTGTTTTCTGATCTGCCTACTGGGGGCGATTAAAGGTGTATCATTTGTCACTCAGCCTGGGGAAACCAGAGCGAAATCGCTTCAAGCCGATTAACGTTATCCATCGGGATACCTCATCTTCATAGGGAGGTGTTCCTGTAACAAGACTCGTGGGGCGACAGCAGATTCGCAAAAGAGGTTAGAGGTCAACATTCCGGTAGCAAAAGCCTTGAACTGGATAGGGGCCTATCTTACCTTAGCGCCATAAACAACATCTGGTTGATGGTGATGCAATGACTCCAGGCCCCCCCAGTGACAGAGTGAGACGGCTGGCGGTCGAGTTGGGCGAGGCCCTGCTGGCACGCGCCTGGCACGTGACCACGGTGGAATCTTGTACCGGTGGCGGAGTCGCGCAGGCGATCACCTCCGTTGCCGGCAGTTCCGAGTGGTTCGATATGGGTTTTGTCACCTATGCCAATCGGGCCAAGCAAGCGTTGGTGGGTGTCACCAGGGAATCCCTCGAGCAGGAAGGGGCGGTCAGCGAAACGGTGGTCAGGCAAATGGCCGATGGCGCGCGTAAACGGGCCGGCGCCGACCTGGCGGTGGCCATCAGTGGTATCGCCGGACCGGGTGGGGGCACACCGGACAAGCCTGTCGGCACAGTTTGGTTTGCCTGGGCGGACGCCGAATCCACGGAAACCCGGTGTCTGCAGTTTGACGGCGATCGTGACAGCATTCGCGAGCAGGCGGTCTACCGGGCTCTTGCGGGGTTGCTGGATAAGGTTACTGTATAAAAACATAGTACTGGTTGCGTATACAGTAATAATGGCGTAAGCTTGCGGCCAGTGGGAAGCAGTTTGCTGTGTGAGAGCAGCAATCGCACGTGCCGATAGCAGTAATTGAATCAAAAATCATCGTAATCTATATCGAACAAGAAAGAGGTGTCTGATGGACGCAAATAAGGAAAAGGCGTTACAAGCAGCGTTGAGCCAAATCGAGCGTCAATTCGGCAAAGGGACAGTGATGCGGATGGGAGACAAGGAGCGTGTAGCCATCCCCGCTATTTCCACCGGCTCCCTGGGGTTGGATATCGCCCTGGGAATCGGTGGACTGCCCAAGGGCCGAATTGTCGAGATCTACGGACCTGAATCCTCCGGTAAAACCACCCTGACACTGCAGGCCATTGGCGAGTGCCAGAGGCAGGGCGGCACCTGTGCCTTTGTGGATGCCGAACACGCCCTGGACCCAGTGTACGCCGAGAAGCTCGGTGTCAATGTCGATGATTTGATCGTGTCCCAGCCGGATACCGGCGAGCAGGCCCTGGAAGTGGCCGATATGCTGGTGCGCTCCGGTGCCGTTGACCTGCTGGTGGTGGACTCGGTGGCCGCCCTGACGCCGAAAGCGGAAATCGAAGGGGAGATGGGGGACCATCACGTGGGTCTGCAGGCGCGCCTGATGTCCCAGGCCCTGCGCAAGATCACCGGCAATATCAAAAACGCCAACTGCCTGGCTATCTTTATTAACCAGATCCGTATGAAGATCGGGGTGATGTTTGGCAACCCCGAGACCACCACCGGTGGTAATGCCCTTAAGTTTTACTCCTCCGTGCGCCTGGATATCCGCCGTACTGGCGCGGTAAAAGAGGGCGACGAGGTGATAGGCAACGAAACCCGCGTCAAGGTGGTGAAGAACAAAGTGGCGCCGCCCTTCAAGCAGACCGAATTCCAGATCCTGTACGGCAAGGGTATCAACCGTCTGGGCGAGGTGATCGATTACGGCGTCAAGCTGGGCTTTGTGGACAAGGCTGGTGCCTGGTATAGCTACCAGGGCGACAAGATTGGCCAGGGCAAAAACAATGTGGTGAAGTTTCTGCAGGAAAACCCCGATATTGCCCAGACCATCGAGAGTCAAATCCGCGCAGAACTGCTGGGTGGCGATGCCCCGGCACCGGCGGACGCCACGCCGGATTTTAGCGCTGAGGAAGTTGAGGCCTGAGTCGTATGCGAGGTCGCCCCGGGGTGACCTCCGCTCTTCTTTCTCATGATGTCCGACGACAGCACATCCCAAGCGCCAGAACAGTCTCTGGTCGCGTCCCCCGCTTTACCGGGGAAAATACGTTTTGCCGCCATGGGCCTGCTGGCCCGGCGGGAACACTCCCGCAAGGAGCTTCGGCATAAACTGCTGAAGCGCTTTTCCTTCCCCAATGTGGTTGAGCAGGTGCTCGATACATTGGCGCAGGATAATTACCAAAGTGATGAGCGCTTTACTGAAGCCTTTGTTGCCAGCCGTGTGAACAAGGGGCAAGGGCCTATGCGCATTGCCATGGAATTGCGCGAGCGGGGAATTGGCCCGGATTTGACGGCCACTTATCTGAACCATTCAGATGAGCAATGGCGTAAGCTCGCTGCGGATGTCAGGCGACGACGTTTTGGTGCCGATATCCCGGGCGATATGAAAGTTCGTGCAAAGCAAATGCGCTTTTTACAGTATCGGGGCTTTTCTCCCGAACAGGCCAACGCGGCTTTCCATTAAAGCGGTTTTCCATTAAAGCCTCTTTCTATTGATCGTTTGTGCTATTGATGTCGTTTGTGTTTTGCCGGGGCGAGGACAGGCACGCCGGTATTGGCATGATTGAAGAGCCGAATGTAGGACGCTTATGCCAGACGACGGGCTATGATCAAAGCTGTACTCGGCGTTTCAGGTGATTGTTAGCAGGCATTCACTATCACCTGAAGCTCCCGGGTAGCCATTTAAGCAGAAGTTCCGTCAGTTTGGAGCTTATTGCTTGCTTAAATCCTCCCAAAGGGTAAAAATTCGCCCCATCTAATGACAATGTCTAAATTTGGGGGCGGTGCCTGTATATCCTATGGGAGAATCAGAGCTGATAGACGTCAGTAATGGCGTCCTACCGGAGGTTCAACGTTTTTTAGCAGAAAATCCTGATTTCCGGATTCTTATGCTGGGGGATTCCGTTAATTTTCCGGAATTACAGAGCCTTTGCGGGGTGGGGGAGGGAGAGAGGCCCGACCTTGTCGTGTTATTGCCTGGGGCGGATGTTGAGGATTTGGAACCGATATTGGCGGAGCACCAGTGTTGGCTGGTGCCGGTGCTGGTGTTTGGAGAGCGCAACCATCCGCGCGCGGATTACTACAATGAACGCTTGAGTGCTGAAAGCTATACAGAGGGCTTTTTGCGAGCTGAAGCCATTTACCAGGCAATCAAACAATTGCCCGCCTCTAGCGAGTCCAGTGATATTGAACTCATGAGCGTGCTCGCTCTTGCACATACCCGTCAGAGCGCCATCAACGCTACCTGGCAGCCCACTTGCAGCGGACTTATTGGTTACCCTCTGCTTGCCGGGATGGAAAAACCGATTGAAAAGCTGGAGTCGCTGGCCGATCTCGAGTTGTTGATCCGTCAGCCTTTTGAGCGATTGCATGTGTGTAACAGCTGCGGTTCCTCCCGGCTACATGTGCGCGAAGAGTGCCCATCCTGCCATTCGAGCCATATTGTCGAAGCGGCGCTGGTACACCACTACCCCTGCGGAAATCTTATGCCGGAAACGGAATTCCTGCAGGATCGTCGATTGATTTGCCCAAAGTGCCACAAAGAACTCCGCCATTATGGCGTCGACTATGACAAACCTGAAACCCAGCATGTGTGTAGAGCCTGTGGAGACTTTACGCCAGACCCGGATGTAGGTTTTATTTGTCTGGATTGCCACCAGCATACGCCAGGGGACGTGATCGACACGGTGTCCCGATACCACTACCGGCTTGGCGACGCCGGCTACCAGGCGCTGATGTCAGGCATACTGCCCAATGCCTCGATCACTGATTATGTGGAGGTTTTGCATACCTATTGTACGCTGAAGGAATTTACCGCAATGACCACTTTTCAGCAAAAGGTGGCAAGGCGTTACAGTCGCGATATCAGTGGTTGTGTCATTCAGCTGGCCAACCTGGAAGCGTTGAAAGCAGAGTACGGTGTGCAGTTCATAGCCAGGAGTTTTGTGCTTCTCAGCGAAATCATCTCGCAAAATCTGAGGGAAACTGATCTTCTGACATCGAAGGATCAGGATATCTATATGCTGCTGACCGAGACGGCTCCGCAAAATGCAACAACGTTGATGGAGCGCTTGAACAGTGAGGTGGAGTCGGCCTTGAAATTGCCACTGGCGTTAACGCTGGACGTGTTCGGCCTTGGAGAGCTTGAGGATTTCAAGGACAAACTATTGGAAGGCTCGGGTAAGGCCAGCGCGTTGGGCTAACGTTCGCTGGCTCGATTGCGCCAAAATACTACTGTCTCAAAAGGTTGATATCCGAATGCCGCTAGATGTATTCGATGTCATCAGAACACTGGATTTAAAAGGCTTTCTTTACCTGTTCTGGTACTTCGTTATTTTTGACCTGACTCGTTATAGCTTCAGCCTGGTTTCCGTTGTGGTCGGTGCTGTGCTGGAGAAAAAACGCGTGACAGGTACTTTCGACGGGCCGGTTAGCATTATGTTAACGGGACATAATGAAGGCGGCGGTCTGAGAAAGTGTATCCTTTCGCTGAGGGAGCAGACCCACAAAGACTCGCAGATCATTATAGTCGATGACGGATCGGTGGATGATATGCGTGTACAGGCCAAGGCGTTGAAGCAGGAGGGGCTGGTCGATCGCTATGTCTCCTCAGGCATCCGCGGGGGCAAGGCCAGTGCGTTGAATTTGGGTTTCTACTATTGCATTCACGATATTGTCGTGAGCATGGACGTTGATACCTCGTTGGACAGGGATGCTATCGAGAAAATTATCAAGCCTTTAAGTGATCCCAAGGTCGGAGCGGTAGCGGGCAATATTGCCATTCGCAACAGAAACCGGTCACTGATGACTGCGCTTCAGGCGTTGGAATACTTTTCTGCCATCTCCGTCGGAAGGCGCTTTACTTCGCAAATGGGAATACTGACTATTGTGTCCGGGGCTTTTGGCGCGTTCCGCAAGTCCGCTATCAAGAGCGTGGGTGGTTGGGATGTGGGGCCGGGCGACGACGGCAATATTACCAATAAACTCAGGCGCGCGGGCTGGGCTATTCGCTTTGCCCACGATGCATGGGCAATGACCGATTGCCCGGATAATTTTATGGCCTATTGCCGTCAGCGGTTGCGCTGGAACAGGAGTGTTATTCGTTACAAGTTCCGAAAATTTCGCTCTGTGTTCAACCCATTCAGTGCTAATTTCAACGGTTATGACCTGCTGGGAATCGGGAATATACTCTTTTTCCAGTTTTTCCTGGCGTTGAGTTACTTTGCCTACCTGATCTGGGTTATCGTTGAACTCGGTCCCTTTGCATACATCGTTATTGCCATTACCTTCGCTATCTATTTTATAGAAGATATATTGACCTTTGTGTTGGTTTGCTGGTTGTACCGCGAAAAGGAGCCCATGGCGTTGGCGTTATACCTGCCACTTTACAACCTGTTTGACAGTTATATCGCGCGCTCTCTGCGGCTCTATGCCTATTTCAATGAGCTGATATTTCGGCGTTCATACAAAGATACGTTTACACCGACCAAGGTGCAAAATGTGTTGGAGCAATTTTAATGAAGCGATTAAAAAAACGGCAACGGATAGACAACCTTAAAACGGAAGTCCGCAAGCCGAAGGGCACCTGGGGCAAATGGGTTTATCTGGCTGTGATGTCGGTGATGCTGTTGTGGATTGTCGACCTGTTCGTGGGGCACTACTTCTATCTCAAGGCGAACGGTATGGTGGTTCGCGATACCTATACCACCAGCCTTAACTTCTCCGCACAATTCCAGCGGCTTGATGTCAAGGAGGGTAGTTGGGTCCGGAAAGGCGACTTGTTGGGGCAGGTCGTCTCCATGGAAGTGATTCAGCAGCTGTCCGCACTGTCACTGAAAATTACGGATATTGATTTACAAATCAGCGAGAGCAGGTCCCGCCTGGCAAGTATCGAAGCGACTCTTTCCATCGCCAAAAAGCGGGCGGAAGATATGATACGGCTGAGGGGAAATCAGGAGGAAGCCGTAAAACGCGGGTTGGTGAGTACCCAGCACATGTCTGAGCTGTTGCAAGATGAATTTGACAGTCAGTTAAAGTACAAGGAAATGCTGGCTCAGCGGGATTTTATCCAATCTGAACTGGCACAATTGTCACAGTCGCGGAGTGAGCTGCAAAAGATTCAACAGCAAGTCCGGGATATCTACCAGGAAGGCCATCTCTACGCTCGGGAAAGCGGTATCGTCGCGAACCTGGTGACGCATAGCGGTTCCACTGTGAAATCCGGCGACAAGGTGCTCGATATTTTGCATGGTTCTCCCTATGTGCTCGCCTATATTGATCCAGGCTCTCTGTATAACGTTGAGGAGAATAAAGCGGTAACGATCCGCTACGGTGCCGAGGTCCTGGAGGGTACCGTTGAGAAGATTTACCCGCTTTCCACCGAGCTGCCAAAGGAATTTCAGCGTACATTCCGTCCGTTGGAGCGCTCTACAATCGTCAGAGTGGCACTGAAGGACGTGGAGAGGACGTTGCCTGTGTTTACCACCGTTCAGATTTATGCCTCGGGATCCCTGATAGCCTGGGTCAAGACACTCTTGAGTTAATCGGTGTCCGGGGGGATACTCGTGAGGTAATGTCTGGTACACGTTTTCCAAAGGCGATCAAATTCCATGTTTTATTCCAGATTGCTCATGCCGCGCGTGGTTATCAAGGCGTTGCTGCAGCTTTCCCTCTCGGCCGCGGTATTTCAGGTTTCAACCGCTCAATCCCTCGAAATCCTCAGTGAGTGGCAACAGGGGGCGATGGTTCAGGGGCGAGTCACGCCCGGCACCCAGGTGGAATTTCTGGGGCGGAAGGTGCGGGTGGGTGCCGACGGCCTGTTTGTGGTGGGGCTGGGGCGCGATGCGAGTGAAACCGCAGCGCTGGTGACGATTGACGATCAGGGGCGGCACGAACACCACTTTGCGGTCAAGCAGCGCCAATACCGAATACAGCGGGTGGAAGGTGTTCCAAACAGGACCGTTAATCCCTCCCCAGAGCAGGTAAAGCGCAGCAAGGCGGAAGCGGCCATGGCCTGGCGTGCCCGCCAGAGGGAATCCGATCGCAGGGATTTCACTAAGGCTTTTAAGTGGCCCGTGATTGGTCCCATTACCGGCGTTTATGGCAGCCAGCGTATTTATAATGGCGAGCCACGCCGACCCCATTACGGTGTGGACGTGGCCGCTCCCACGGGCACTGCGGTTCGTGCACCGGCCTCGGGGTTTGTGACTCTGGCGCACAACGATATGTTTTTCTCCGGCGGCACTCTGATCGTCGATCACGGTTATGGCATCTCCTCGACCTTTATTCACCTGAGCAAGATCCATGTCGAAGAGGGGCAGGAGATAACTCAGGGGCAATTGATTGCCGAGGTGGGTGCGACCGGGCGCGCGACCGGTCCCCACTTGGACTGGCGTATGAACTGGTTTGATCAGCGCCTGGATCCGGTACTGGTGGTCGGTCCCATGCCAAAGCAGATCTCCTCTGCGCCTATGGGATTGACGGCGGAGTAAGCCGCACCCTGCCGAACCAGATGGTGTACACTAGCGCCCGGAACCGTGAATTCGATGTAGAGATAGAGTTATGCTCGATAAAAAGCTGTTAAGCATCCTTGTCTGTCCCGTCAGCAAAGCGCCCCTGGACTATGATCGCGAGAAGCAGGAGCTGGTCTGCTGGGCCAGTGGTCTGGCTTATCCCATTCGCGATGGCATTCCCGTGATGCTAGAAAGTGAAGCGCGTATTCTCACTGAAGAAGAGAAAGCCCAACACAAATCAGCTTGACGCGGGACCGGGCAGATGTCGGAACAAACCATTTTTACCAGGATCATCAATGGGGAGATTCCCGCCGATATTGTCTATCAGGACGAGCAGTGTATCTGTATTCACGATATATCCCCGAAGGCACCGGTACACCTGTTGCTGATTCCGCGCAAGCCGCTGCCGCGCCTGGTGGACGCCACAGCTGAGGATCAGTCGCTTCTAGGGCATATGATGGTCAAGGCCGGCGCAATCGCCCGGGATCAGGGTGTGGGGGATGGCTTTCGGGTCGTGATCAACAACGGCGCCAGCGCAGGGCAGACGGTTTTCCATCTGCACCTGCATATCCTTGGCAATAAGCGCTACGACGAGTCACATCTGGGGATGTGACTCGTCGAGGCCGCGGATTAGGGGCGGCGAAAGGGCTTTGATCCGTCGGTAACTCAATCAGATTATATGATTGGAAATGATTGCCAGGACTACTGCAAGGGCACTCAGCGCCAAAACCACGGTGCCGATTCTTTTCCAGACGAGTGTGTCTTCCATCGCTAACTCCTTCTTTTCGCTTTGGGTAGCTGCTTAGAGTCAAAGAGTGAACAATATTTAGCCTAGTGGGTAAAAGATCGGCAGGACTTGATTTGCATCAAGTGGGTGGCACTGATTATAAAAACCGCTGATATTTGTGGCAGAGACTCCTTACGGGGGCGTAATCGCGCCTAAATTGAGTCAAACCCGCTACTGGCGGTGAATAAAAGCCGGGTTCCTTATATACTTACCGCCCTTTGAAAACACCGTGAGCACCGCCGTTCGAATGGGGAACCTGCCGAACACCGTGGATTGGCACGAGATTACTGTTTTGACGGATAGAACACCTATGAAGAGCGCAGAAATTCGCGACGCCTTTTTGAAGTTTTTTGAATCCAAGGGGCATGCCATTGTGCCCAGTAGCTCCCTGGTGCCCGGCAACGATCCCACCCTGTTGTTCACCAATGCGGGCATGGTGCAATTTAAAGACGTGTTCCTGGGTGGCGATAAGCGCAGCTACAGTCGCGCCACCAGCTCTCAGCGTTGTGTGCGTGCCGGCGGCAAGCATAACGACCTGGAAAATGTGGGTTATACCGCCCGTCACCACACTTTCTTTGAAATGCTGGGCAATTTCAGCTTTGGCGACTATTTCAAGCAGGAAGCCATTCTCTATGCCTGGGAGTTCCTCACGTCCAAAGCGTGGTTGGGGATTCCCGCTGACAAGCTGACGGTTACCGTATACCAGGACGACGACGAAGCCTACACCCTGTGGAAAGACCAGGTTGGTGTACCCGCCGAGCGTATTATCCGCATCGGTGACAAGAAGGGCGAAAAATATAACTCCGACAACTTCTGGGCCATGGGCGATACCGGCCCCTGCGGCCCCTGTACTGAAATTTTTTATGATCACGGCGAGGCGATCTGGGGAGGTCCTCCGGGTTCACCGGAAGAGGACGGCGACCGCTTTATTGAAATCTGGAATGTCGTGTTTATGCAGTACAACCGCAGCGCCAGCGGTGAGATGTCACCCTTGCCCAAGCCGTCGGTGGATACGGGCATGGGGTTGGAGCGCATAGCTGCGGTTATGCAGAATGTGCACTCCAACTATGAAATCGATATGTTCCAGAACCTGTTGAAGGCGGCGGCCGAGGCCACCGGCGCCGAGGATCTGGAAAACAAATCCCTGCGGGTAATCGCCGACCATATCCGCTCCTGCGCTTTCCTGGTGGTGGATGGAGTCATGCCCTCCAACGAAGGGCGCGGCTACGTATTGCGCCGGATTATTCGACGTGCCATTCGTCACGGCCACAAGCTGGGCCAGAAAAATGCCTTTTTCCACAAGCTGGTGGCCGCCCTGGTGGCGGAGATGGGCGAAGCCTATCCAGAGCTGGCCGAACAGCAGGCACAGGTGGAAAAAGTCCTGTTGGCCGAGGAAGAGCAATTTGAAAAGACCCTGGACAAGGGCATGGCGGTGCTGGAGGAAGCGCTGTCGAAACTGGAGGGCGGTGAAGTGCCCGGCCAGGTGATCTTCACACTTTACGATACCTATGGGTTCCCGGTCGACCTGACCAATGATATCGCCCGGGAACGCGATTTGACCCTGGATTTACAGGGGTATGAAGCCGCTATGGACGAACAGCGGGCCCGGGCCCGTGCCGCAGGGGCTTTCAAAGTGGACTATTCCTCCGCCCTGAAACTGGATGGGGGGACTGATTTCCGCGGTTACGAGACACTCACGGAAAGCGGCAAGGTGGTGGCGCTGTTGAAAGAGGGTGCTCAGGTGGATGCTCTGAACGAAGGGGAAGAGGGCGTCATTGTGTTGGACCAGACACCTTTCTACGCCGAGTCGGGCGGCCAGGTGGGCGATACCGGTTACCTTAGCGCCGAGGGCAGTCGCTTCGAAGTACGCGATTGTGCGAAGGACAGCGGGCACCATCTGCATATTGGTGTGGTGCTGGCCGGAGAGATAAAGGTTGGTGATACGTTGCAGGGAAGGGTCGATAACGAGGTTCGGCAGGCGACCGCCCTCAACCACTCAGCTACCCACCTGCTGCATGCCGCACTGCGTCAGGTATTGGGTGACCATGTAAACCAGAAGGGCTCGCTGGTGGATTCCGAGCGCCTGCGATTCGACTTCTCCCACTTCGAGGCGGTCAAGCCGGAAGAATTGAAAGCTGTCGAACAGCTGGTAAATGCCCAGATCCGCGCCAACACCGCAGTGGAAACCCAAGTCTGCGACATGGATGCCGCCAAAGAGAAGGGGGCTATGGCGTTGTTTGGGGAGAAATACGGCGACCGGGTGCGAGTGTTGTCCATGGGGACCGACAACTTTTCGGTGGAGCTTTGCGGCGGTACGCATGTGGCGCGCACTGGGGATATCGGTCTGCTGCGCCTGACATCCGAGTCGGGTATTGCTGCGGGTGTACGCCGTATTGAAGGGGTGACGGGAGTCAGGGCCCTGGCCGCCTTCGATGATCTGGAAACCCTGGTTGATCGAGCCGCCAAACTGGTCAAGGCCAACCGCGACAACCTGGCCGACAAGCTGGAACAGCTGGTGAGCCATAACCGCCAGCTGGAGAAGGATCTCACTGCCCTGAAATCCAAACTGGCTTCTGCCGCCAGCGGTGACCTTGTGTCCCGGGCACAGGAGATTGACGGCATCAAGGTGTTGGCCATCAACCTGGAAGGCGCCGATGCCAAATCCCTGCGTGACAGCGCCGACCAGCTGAAAAACAAGTTGGGAACGGCAGTAGTGCTTCTGGCGGCTGTTGAAGGGGACAAGGTTTCCCTGGTGGCGGGGGTGACCAAAGATGCCACTGAACGCCTCAAAGCGGGGGATCTGATCAAACATGTCGCACCTCAACTGGGTGGCAAGGGTGGCGGTCGTCCCGACATGGCCCAGGGCGGCGGATCCGATGTGGCGGCCCTGGACGGGGTATTGGCGGCTGTACCCAACTGGGTGAAAGAGCAGTTATCTGGCTGACAACCCCCGGAATTTCCAGGATGTTTAAAGGATTGGGCGTCTAAAAACACCCGTTTTTTCAGCAGCTTGATTAACTTTTAGGCCAATATAGTGTTTAATTGGCGCCCGTTTTAATTCTCGCAGTGCATTCTGGCCGCTGCGGGTAACCGACCCTTACAACAGGTTTACTACCCGACTAAACAGGAGGCGGAGCCTCTCTTTATGAGCTTATTTGTACAGAAATACGGCGGCACCTCAGTGGGTACTGTCGAGCGTATCGAAGCTGTTGCCGATAAAGTGGCTGGTTTCCGCGAGCAAGGCCATGACATGGTGGTGGTGGTGTCGGCCATGAGCGGTGAAACCAATCGCCTGATCGCCCTGGCCCATGAAATCCAGGAAACGCCTGATCCGCGGGAAATGGACGTGCTGGTTTCCACGGGTGAGCAGGTGACCATTGCACTGCTGTGTATGGCCCTGAAAAAGCGTGGTTGGGATGCCCGCTCCTACACCGGTGGCCAGGTGCGCATCCTGACCGATAATTCCCACACCAAAGCCCGTATTCAGGACATTGATGAGAAGCATATGCGCGCAGACCTGGCCGCGGGACGCGTGGTGGTTGTGGCCGGATTCCAGGGGGTGGATGAGAACGGCAATATCACCACCTTGGGTCGTGGTGGCTCCGACACTACGGGGGTTGCCCTGGCGGCGGCACTGAAGGCGGATGAATGCCAGATTTATACCGATGTGGACGGTGTCTACACCACCGATCCACGTGTGGTGGACAGCGCCCGCCGCCTCGAAAAGATTACCTTTGAAGAGATGCTGGAAATGGCGAGCCTCGGATCAAAGGTCCTGCAGATCCGCGCGGTGGAGTTCGCCGGCAAGTACGGCGTGCCTCTACGCGTTCTTCACAGCTTCCAGGAAGGCCCTGGTACCCTGATTACCCTCGATGAGGAATATTCCGAAATGGAACAACCTGTAGTATCCGGTATCGCGTTTAACCGCGACGAAGCCAAAGTCACTGTAGTGGGTGTGCCCGATATTCCCGGTGCAGCCTCCCGTATTCTTGCCCCGATTGGTGCGGCCAATATCGAAATCGACGTGATTGTTCAAAACGCCGCGGAAGACAATTGCACCGACCTGACATTTACCGTTCACCGCAACGATATGGTCAAGGCAGAGTCTGTTCTCAAGGGGGTGGCCAAAGAGATTGGCGCCAAGGGCGTGGCCACCGATGACAAGATCTGTAAACTGTCGATTGTTGGGGTAGGTATGCGCTCACACGCTGGCGTGGCCAGTAAGATGTTTGACGCCCTGGCAGAAGATGGTATAAATATTCAAATGATAACGACGTCTGAAATCAAGATTTCTGTGATTATTGACGAGCGTTATCTGGAGTTGGCTGTTCGAGGCCTGCATTCCGCTTTCGAGCTGGATGTGGAACCTTCGGAGGGCCGCTAGGCAAAGTCTCTGGGCTAGCAGAAATTGTGCCTGGGTAAAGGAAGGGGCTCGCTTTATAAGCAGGCTTCATATTAACGTCCGCAAACCATAACAAAATGGTTGGCTGGAACTGGCTGGTTTGTTTTTCTTTTTCGTCTAACGTGGGCAATACTAATTAAAGTGTGCCGTATTTCACTATAAAAGCCGACAGGGGATAGGTTAAGAAAACCGGCAACGGGAACCGGCTAGGAAGATGTTCCGTTGTACTTACAGGATGAAATAAAGGAGATTGTAATGTTAATTTTGACTCGCCGTATCGGCGAAACCCTGATGGTGGGTGACGAAGTTACCGTCACCGTCCTCGGCGTGAAAGGCAATCAGGTTCGTATCGGAGTCAATGCCCCTAAGGAAATTGCTGTACACCGAGAAGAAATCTACCAGCGCATTCAGCGTGAAAAGCAGGAGCAGGATCACCAGGGCAATTAGAACCCCCTTTCTTGCGGTTTCAACGGCAGCCATTGGCTGCCGTTGTTGTATCTGGGGCGGTTAATATCCGTCACCTGTTCTCCCGATCCCAAGTGCGGCTTTTTGTTCTATCTGTCAAAGCCGGTGCAGCCCCTTTTCAGGACTGAAAACCACCCAGACAAGCTGACAATTTTTCCATATAAGTCTTTGATTTTGGGGCCGATGTGGTATTATGCGCGTCCGTTGCGGAAAGGTGGCCGAGTGGCCGAAGGCGCTCCCCTGCTAAGGGAGTATACCGAAAGGTATCGAGGGTTCGAATCCCTCCCTTTCCGCCATCATTCCAAAAAAAGGGATACATCCGAAGGGGGTGTATCCTTTTTTTATGCGTTCGATTAGTGGCACAATTCCCGCGCCGCCTGTTCCGCTACACGTTCCGTCTCCTCAATTAGCGAATGCAGGGCTTCTGAATTGCCCATGTTGCCCAACAGTGAAGCCAGGGAGAATAGTGTTGTCTCGAGGCAGGCTACGGCATCCAGCCGAATAGCGCGTTTGGCCTGCCTGTTGAGACACAGGGCGATGACCTGACAATGCAGGTGGCTCAACACCTTTTCTGCCTCTTCGAACTGTTGCCGCGCGCTAAAAGTGGCAGCCAGGTTATGGTTGGATATGACCAGCATATTCACGGTATTCGGGCTGCTGTGACATAACCCCGAAATGCCGTTTTCAATCAGTAGGGTCGCCACTTCACCCGCACTGCCAAAAAGCCGAAAGGCGTCGCGAAAGCGACCATTCTCATGGGCACATCGGCCAAGCTTCATAAGTTCCTGCCAGAGTTGAGGGGCTGTGTTTTGGCTTCTTTGGATACTTTCGCGGTGCTTTTCGCAGAGGAAGGGCATCAGTAAAATCCTTTTGCAAATGATAATTGTTATCATTTAATGGTGTTTGGTTGTTTGTGTCAAGTGCTGACGGTCATTTTCCAAAGCGTTGTTGCTATGGAAATTGGAGCGTGTTGGGAAGACTGGAATTGCCTTACTAGAGGGGAAAAGGTTCTCGCAGATATCTCGTAGGTAAAGGGTTAAGTCCCTGAAAAATTTATCAATTTTTTTCTTTCCCAGAACTTGACTCGCCAGGGGCAAATCCCTAATATACGCGCCTCAAGACAACGCACTCGTAGCTCAGCTGGATAGAGTACTCGGCTACGAACCGAGCGGTCGAAGGTTCGAATCCTTCCGAGTGCGCCATCTTCAAAGGGCTAGCAGGTAAATACCCGCTAGCCTTTTTTCGTTTTAGGGAACAATTTAGGGAACAATTCACGAGTTTTGTGTCCTTTTGCTGTTTTATCGAGTGGCCGGAATTTGCTTCGGCAGCCGATCATACACGGCAATCATTTTCTTCGACTTGTGCATGCCGGCGTTCTCGTTTTCGTGATCGGTGCAGCCCGCCGCCTTGATGTCGTGGAAGGTAAACGACGCCTTCAGGCCGTGCGCTTTTGCCTTGGCTATGATTCGCTGCCAGGCTGAATCCAGCGCATTTTTGGGAAACGGTTTTCCATTTTTATTGTGGAGCAGAAAATGATCGCTGTCCCGGAGTGGCCGAGGGGCTTTGGGATAGATCGATTTGCACCCCTGGACAGCGTCACGCAACCGCGGCGTCCACAGAGTGATTTCATTTTCCGATCCTTTCCCTCTCTTTAGGAATAGGCCTTCCTCCATTATGTCGGCATGGGTGAAGGCGAACACCTCGGAGCGTCGCGCGCGACAAAGATAAGCCAGTTGCATAGCGTGGGCAAAATAGGGGACACGCATGGACAGGGCGATTTCATACACCAGAGCGAACTCCTCTTTGGTGACGTATCGATCCCGGGGCTTTTCCGAATTGAGCTCTACGCCAATGCAGGGATTGGTCTCCGGTACCGCGTCATAGCGCTGGGCGCCCCAGTTCCAGGCGGCTTTAATGTACTGGATATGGCGATTGCCGGTGGTCTTTGCCCGGTAGCTGTCGAGATAGCGGCGAATGGTCCGAACGTTGATGCTTTTCAGTGGCGTGTCGCCAAAGGTGCCGTCACCGGTCTTACGGTTGCATATCACCTCCAGGTAGCCTTCATAGCCAACCTGTGTGGCCACAGCCAGAGACTGGAATTTGTCGCTGGCATTGTACTTTGTCAGCAACCATTTCAGGGTGTCGGTGGATCGCCCTTGAATGCGCTCGTACTCGCGCCACACTTCGCTGAGCGGCGCCTCAAGGCCACACAGGCGCACAGGCTTGCCCCATTTGACTTTGCTGTTTTCCCGGCCCAGGTAGGGCTTATACACGTAGCGGCTCTTGTCCTTGCTAACGTAGGGTGGGAGTTTGGTTTTCTTCTTGGCCATCAGTCTAAGAATTCAATTTCGTTGCTGGCGCCATTGAGTTTCGAGGCGTCGATCAATCCATGGGTGGTCAGCAGCTTTCCGTCTTTGCCACGGAAAAACTTAATCCCTTCCTTGATCAGGAATTTCTCAATATCGCCCTGGCGCTTGTAACCGCACCATTCCGATAGCTCCTGTTCAGTAAGTAATTGAGCGCTCATATATCTTATCTGCCTGCTGTCGTTTTCCAATAGATCATGTTGCGGTTATCTATCCTCTAACAGGTGCCGCTGGGGTTAATAAATATCCATCTAGCATTCGGAGACGTG
>JBNKHG010000071.1:0-25008 GCA_050290225.1 Cellvibrionaceae bacterium | reverse complement strand
TAGGCTTCGATCCGGCCTGAGTGACTGAGGTGCCTTCAGAAGCACGCCGTCTACCCCTCCCCGGACCCAAAGCACTCGTTGCACTCGCGGGGCCGGCCCGGGGCTCGGGCGCGACGTCCTTGTCGCGCACGGTTTCTGAAGGCACCTCAGCCACTCAGGCCTGACATCGCAGTGGATTCGCGGCGTCAATGCGTCATTCGCTATCAGATTGAAAGACTACTCGTGTCCTGCGTCAGAAGTTCGCATACTTTCAGCGTACCCGGAAGCGCCCGGGAAGGCGCGTCTCGCCGGCAATGGCCGTTGTCCTCGGCAAAGTACTGGGGGAAATCCCGGTGTTGCGTTGTGAATTTGCCTTCGAATGGCCCATCGTACCTCTTTCCCTGTCGGTTTATGGCACAATACGCGAATTAAATAGCGGCCGCCGATACCCATTGATGAGTACTCTTTCTAAATGCCCTTTAATGCCCTTTAGCCAAAGCGCACTGTTGGCACACATCGAACAGTATTCAGCCGAAAACACCTGGTGGGTGGCCCTGAGTGGCGGCCTGGATTCCGTGGTTCTTTTGCACAGTCTCAAGCAGCTGAACCTGCCGCTAAAAGCCCTGCATATCAATCACCAGCTGTCCTCCAATGCTGATCATTGGCAGTCTTTCTGTGAAGACCTGTGCCGACAATGGGGGGTGGAATTTCACTGTGAAAAAGTCGCGGTCAATAACCGGGGGCGCGGCGTGGAAGACGCCGCGCGGGACGCCCGCTATCGGGTATTTGAGAAGTACCTCAACTCCGGCGAAGTGATGTTGACGGCCCACCACCGCGACGACCAGGCTGAAACCCTGCTGCTGCGACTGATGCGGGGTGCCGGTCCCAAAGGACTGGGTGCCATGGCACCGGAGCGGAGGCTTGGCAGGGGCATCCTGGTGCGTCCCCTGATGGACTACAGCCGGGCGGAACTGGAAGTCTACGCCCGGGAGTGGCGGCTGAGCTGGATCGAAGACGAGAGTAATGCCGATACCGATTTTGACCGCAACTTCCTGCGTCACCGGATTATGCCCGAGTTGGAAAAGCGGTGGCCCGGCTTTAGCCGGCGCTGGCTGCAGTCAACGGAGCTCTGCCGGGAAACCCAGGCATTGGCGGAAGAACTGGCGGAACTGGATCTCGAGGCTGCAGAGGAGCGTATAGAACGGATGGGGCGCAGCCTCGCGCTTGAAGCGTTACAGTGCCTCAACCCTCCTCGTCGCGCCCAGCTGCTGCGCCTTTGGTTTTCCCGGCAGGGGGTTGAGATGCCGGATCGGGTTCACCTGCGGGAGGTGGAGCAGCAGCTGATTGATCCGCGCGGGGACAGTGAGGCTGAGGTCAATTGGGGCAATGTCAGTCTGAGACATTACCGTGGACGGCTGTATTGCCTCCCGGTACGGCCCTGGATCGAGCCGGCGCCGTTAATTTGGGCGTCTGCCCAGCCACTGGCGCTTCCCGGGGGCGGCTGTCTGTCTGCGGAGGTGGTCACAGTGGCGGAGGGGCAGGTGGCGCTCAGGCCCCTGGTTCCCTTGGAGATTCGCTGGCGCCAGGGTGGCGAACGATGTAAACCCGTGGGGCGGCCTCACTCCCAGACCTTGAAAAAAATGTTGCAGGAATACGGCCTGGAGCCTTGGTTACGGGGCATGACTCCCCTGATTTACAGTGGCGAAAGCCTGGTGGCGGTGGGGGATCTCTGGGTCTGCGAGGGTTTCCAGGCATTGACCGGGGAACAGGGAATCAGGCTCCACTGGCGCCCATACGACCCCGCTTCCCCGTCATCCTGACCGGTGGAATCCATTCGTGCCGAAACTGCCAACTCACCATTGAGACAAAAAGGGCTTTCTGGTACTCTGGCGTCCCATCTTGAGGGTGGTAGCCACGCCTCGAACAGGCGAGATTTGCAGGCTGACGCCCGCCTCCCGTGAACAACCCCGAAATACCCGACACGTCCCACCGGCGACGAATCAATGTTGAGTGAATTTGAGGTTTTACCGGGATCGCCCCGAATTTGACCGACTTACGACAATAAGCAAGGTAATACATGACGCGATATATATTCGTAACTGGTGGTGTTGTTTCTTCCCTGGGCAAGGGTATTGCCTCCGCTTCCCTGGCGGCGATTCTGGAGGCCCGCGGCCTCAAGGTCACGATCCTCAAGCTGGACCCCTATATCAATGTCGATCCGGGCACCATGAGCCCCTTCCAGCACGGCGAGGTATTCGTTACCGAGGACGGGGCCGAAACCGATCTGGACTTGGGACACTACGAGCGTTTCCAGCGCACCAAGATGTCCCGTCGCAACAATTTCACCACCGGGCGCGTTTACGAAACCGTGCTGCGCAAGGAGCGCCGGGGCGATTACCTGGGCGGCACCGTGCAGGTGATTCCCCACATAACTGACGAGATCAAGCGACGCATCATCGAGGGCGGTAAAAACGTCGATGTGGCCCTGGTGGAGATTGGGGGAACCGTGGGGGATATCGAATCCCAGCCATTCCTGGAGGCGGTGCGTCAGTTGAAGGTGGAGCTGGGGCCCCAGCGTTCCATGCTTATGCACCTGACACTGGTGCCTTATATCTCCACTGCCGGTGAGACCAAGACCAAACCCACCCAGCACTCGGTCAAGGAACTGCGCTCCATCGGCCTGCAGCCGGATATTCTCCTGTGCCGTTCTGAGGTCAAAATCGACGAGGACTCCTGTCGCAAGATCTCCCTATTCACCAACGTCGAGCTGCGCGCAGTGGTACCACTGCCCGATGCCAATACCATCTATGCCATTCCGCGTCTGCTGATGGAACAGGGGCTGGACCAGATTGTGGTGGAAAAATTCGGGCTTGAGTGTCCGGAGGCCGATCTCAGTGAGTGGGACAGGGTGGTTGATGGCAAACTCCATCCCGAGCACGAGGTCACCGTCGCCATGGTGGGCAAGTACATGGACCTGCTCGATGCTTACAAGTCCCTCAACGAAGCGTTGACCCATGCCGGCATTCATACCCGCACCAAGGTCAATGTGAACTATATCGATGCTGAGGAACTGGAAGCCAATGGGACCGGTATTCTGGACGATGTCGATGCTATCCTCGTGCCCGGCGGTTTTGGCGAGCGCGGCGTGGAGGGCAAACTGATGGCGGTGCAGTACGCCCGCGAGAGTAAAGTGCCATACCTGGGGATCTGTCTCGGAATGCAGTCTGCGGTGATCGAGTTTGCCCGCAATGTGGTGGGCCTGAAAGAGGCCAACAGTACCGAGTTTGATAAGAAATGCCCGCATCCGGTGATCGGTCTGATTACCGAGTGGGTCACGGCTGAAGGCGATGTGGAAAAACGCGACGAAAGCTCCGACCTGGGCGGTACCATGCGTCTGGGGGCCCAGGAGTGTCGACTGGTTGCAGGCTCCCGCACTCGCGAAATTTACGGCGACGATGTGATTACCGAGCGCCATCGCCACCGCTATGAAGTCAACAATAACTATGTGGACCAGTTGCAGCAGGCGGGCCTGCGCATAGGCGGTTGGTCTGCGGACGATACCCTGGTCGAGGTGGTGGAAATAGAGAACCACCCCTGGTTTGTAGCCTGCCAGTTCCACCCGGAATTCACCTCCACCCCCCGTGACGGTCACCCGTTGTTTACCAGCTATGTGACAGCTGCACTTGAGCACAAAAAGAGCCACAGCAACTAGGACCGGGCCGCTATGACAGATAAAACCGTAAACATCGAAGGTCTTTCGGTCTGCAACGATTCGCCTTTTGTGCTGTTTGGCGGAATGAATGTACTGGAATCCCGTGATCTGGCCCTGCAGGTGGCCGAGCATTATGTCTCGGTGACAGAAAAGCTGGGTATTCCCTATGTTTTCAAGGCCTCTTTCGACAAGGCCAATCGCTCTTCCATTCACTCCTACCGGGGCCCGGGAATGGAGGCGGGGCTCAGGATATTCGAAGAGATCAAACACACTTTTCAGGTGCCGGTGATTACCGATGTGCATGAAACCCACCAGTGCCAACCGGTGGCGGAGGTGTGCGATGTGATCCAGTTGCCGGCCTTTCTCGCCCGCCAGACCGATCTGGTGGCCGCCATGGCCGCCACCGACGCTGTGGTCAATATCAAAAAACCCCAGTTTCTCAGCCCTTCGCAGATGGGTAATATCGTGGAAAAATTCCGTGAATGCGGTAAGGAAGACCTGATTCTCTGTGATCGTGGCAGCAACTTTGGTTACGATAACCTGGTGGTCGACATGCTGGGTTTTCGCACCATGAAAGAGGTCAGCGGCGGATTGCCGGTGATCTTCGATGTTACCCATGCCCTGCAGTGTCGCGATCCCATGGGGGCTGCCTCCGGTGGTCGCCGCCGCCAGGTGGCGGAACTGGGCCGTGCCGGCATGGCCCTGGGCCTGGCCGGTTTGTTTCTCGAGGCCCACCCGGACCCGATGCAGGCCAAATGCGATGGCCCCAGCGCCTTGCCCCTGGATAAACTGGAACCCTTCTTGGCACAGATGAAGGCGGTGGATGATCTGGTGAAAAACCTGCCGCCGCTGGACGTAGAATAATGGGAGCGCAAAGTACGCTTCGTTCTAACTACATTGATTACTTAAATGCTACCTTGGAGTCTCTATAGCCATGTCAAAGATTGTTGATGTCAAAGCCTTCGAAGTTCTCGATAGCCGCGGCAATCCCACTGTCAACGCCGACGTTATTCTGGAGTCCGGCGCGATCGGAACCGCTTGTGCCCCATCCGGTGCTTCCACCGGCTCCCGCGAGGCACTGGAACTGCGTGACGGTGACAAGTCCCGTTACCTGGGCAAAGGCGTACTGAAAGCAGTGGAAAACATTAATACCACGATTAAAGATCTGCTGGTGGGGATGGATGCTGCAGATCAGCGCGCTCTCGACGATGCTATGATTAAGGCCGACGGCACCGACAATAAGGCCAACCTGGGCGCCAACGCGATTCTGGCTGTGTCCCTCGCGGCAGCCAAAGCGGCGGCTGCGGACAAAGGCATTCCCCTGTACCAGCATATCGCCGAATTGAATGGCACGCCCGGCCAGTACTCCATGCCCGTGCCGATGATGAATATCCTCAATGGCGGTGAGCACGCCGACAACAACGTCGATATCCAGGAGTTTATGGTTCAGCCGGTGGCTGCCAAGAGTTTTTCCGAGGCACTGCAGGTGGGCGCTGAAATTTTTCACACCCTGAAAAAAGTGTTGGGTGCCAAGGGGCTGAACACCGCCGTGGGTGATGAGGGTGGTTTTGCCCCCAACCTGGCCTCCAATGCCGATGCCCTGGCGGTGATCAAGGAAGCCACTGAACAGGCTGGCTACAAGCTGGGCGATGACGTTACCCTGGCACTGGACTGCGCCTCTTCCGAGTTCTACAAAGACGGTAAATATGATCTGTCCGGCGAAGGCAAGGTATACTCATCAGAAGGATTCAGCGACTTCCTGGCGGAGCTGTGTGACCAGTACCCGATTATCTCTATTGAAGATGGCCAGGACGAGTCCGACTGGGACGGCTGGAAATACCAGACCGAAAAACTGGGTGACAGGGTGCAGTTGGTGGGCGACGACCTGTTCGTGACCAACACGCGTATTCTGAAAGAGGGTATCGAGAAGAATATCGCCAATTCCATCCTCATCAAGTTCAACCAGATCGGTTCCCTGTCAGAGACCCTGGACGCCATCAAGATGGCCAAGGATGCCGGTTATACAGCGGTAATTTCGCACCGCTCCGGTGAGACCGAAGATACCACCATCGCCGATCTGGCCGTGGCCACTGCCGCGGGTCAAATCAAGACTGGTTCTCTGTGCCGTTCCGACCGTGTGGCCAAGTACAATCGCCTGCTGCGCATCGAGGCGGAACTGGGTAACGACGTCGCGCCCTACCGGGGACGCGCCGAGTTCAAGGCCTGATCGATTTAGCGAGATCGCTGACGGAGCCTAGTCAATGGGCCGGCTTATGCCGGCCCATTTTGTATTCGCCGAGTCTGTGTTAATTTGGTTTTCAATTTAAGGCCGCCGCGAGACCTGGTGTTAACCGATGAAGTGGATAGTCGCCCTATTGGTTCTTATGCTGACAGGACTGCAATACCGCCTCTGGGTGGGGGAAGGCAGTCTGGCGGAACTCGCGCGCCTGCAGCGTGAAATCCAGAAACAGCAGGTCGAAAACGATCGCCGGCGCGAACGCAATCGGGTTTTGGCGATTGAGGTGGAAGAATTGAAATCGGGCCTCGATAGTGTTGAAGAGCGGGCCCGCACCGAGATGGGGATGATCAAGAAAGGCGAAACCTTTTATATGGTATTGGAGAAAGAAGACTAAATTCCGGCAGTTCAACAGTCGCTGATTCCCAGTCTCCAAAAGGCGAGTTTTTTACCGGGGATTAATGAGCAGGCGCTGGCGACTGTCCAATGGTTGACTGGTTTTTCTCCATCCTGGTTCCCATTCCTTCGTTTGAATGAAAGCTATGTCTGACACTGATTCCTCTCCGCAACCCAAGCGCTGGGTCATCGTCCCCGCCGCCGGGATTGGTTCGCGCATGGGGACCGAATCGCCGAAGCAATATCTCCGTTTGGCTGGCAAAACGCTGCTGGAACATACCCTTGAGCGGTTGCTGGAAATCCCCCGATTGGAAGCTGTGTTGGTGCCTCTGCACCCCGAGGATCATTTTTGGCACAGTTTGCCCATAGCCGGTCACGAAAAAATCATCCCTGTTCCAGGGGGGCGGGAGCGCAGCGACTCTGTGCTTAACGCTATGCGTGCCATAGCGGCTGACGATCAGGACTGGGTGCTGGTGCATGATGCTGCGCGTCCCTGCGTCCGTGTGGCGTGCATCGCCCGACTGATTGAACAATTGCAGAATCATCCCGTGGGGGGCATTTTGGGGGTTCCTGTGGCGGATACTCTGAAACGGGTTGAGAGTCAAACGATTGAAACCACGGTGGATCGCGGTCCCCTGTGGCAGGCGCAAACCCCGCAGATGATGCGTTACGGCCTGTTGCGCCAGGCTTTGGAGCAGGCATTGGCGGATGGACGTGCAATTACCGACGAGGCTTCGGCGCTGGAACATATCGGCTATCGGCCGAAAATGGTCGCAGGCCGCCGCGACAATATCAAGGTCACCCATCCCGAGGACCTGGCCATGGCGGAAATGATTTTGCGCCAGCAGCGCGAAGGCTATTAACGGCAGAAGGGCGCTAACGAATATGACGAGTTGGACACGAGCTGACAAATGAGAATTGGACAGGGTTATGATGTTCACGCCTTCGATCAGGGGGTTGAACAGGGCGGAGGTGACAAGATTGTGATCGGTGGTGTGGTCATTGCCCACAGTCACGGCCTGATTGCCAACTCCGATGGTGATGTGCTGCTTCACGCCCTTTGTGACGCACTGTTGGGGGCGGCGGCCATGGGGGATATCGGACGTCACTTTCCCGACAACGATGCCCGGTATAAAAATGCCGACAGCCGCAGCCTGTTGCGCCTGGTGCTGCGAAAGATCCGGGTCCAGGGCTGGAAGGTGGGTAACGTGGATATGACAGTCGTGGCCCAGGCACCCAGAATGGCGCCCTATATCCCGCGCATGGTGGAAAATATTGCCGCCGATCTGGAGGTTGGTACCGACCAGGTGAATGTCAAAGCCACCACCACCGAGCGCCTTGGCTTGACTGGGCGTAAAGAGGGTATTGCCGCCCAGGCGGTGGCCCTGTTAATCGCAGTCGATCAATAGACCATGGAGACGTCCATCGAAGACTTGCCCGCATTCGATCTCGATTGGCCCCACGCTTTCGGTGTGCCGGCTGAATCAGCGATCTTTCGCCAATCTCCGGAAGACTTTCGCGTCGATGAAGACTTGGGATTTACCCCTTGTGGTGAGGGTGAGCATGTTTATTTGCATATTCGTAAACGCGGTGACAACACCGAATGGGTGGCTCGACAAATAGCCCGCTTGGCGGAGGTGCAACCCATGGATATTGGCTACTGCGGGCTAAAGGATCGCCAGGCGGTTACCAGCCAGTGGTTCAGCGTCTATTTGCCCCTGCCCAAATCCCGGGCTTCCGCCGTGCCGGACTGGAACGATCTGAATTCCGACAGCCTGCAGGTGCTGACCGTGTCCCGGCATCGACAAAAACTTCGGCGGGGTGTTCATCGCAGCAACCGTTTCGAAATCCGCTTGCGCCGGCTCAGTGCCCAACCCGATGACAGTCGTCTGGCTGCCATTTTTGACCGCGGTATTCCCAACTATTTTGGCCCGCAGCGTTTTGGTCATAACGGCAACAACCTGGTAGTGGCGGATGCCCTACTGACCGGTCAACGGCGGATCAAAAATCGGCAAAAGCGTGGGCTGATGTTGTCTGCAGCGCGCGCCTATCTCTATAACCGGGTGTTGGCGGCGCGCGTGGCGCAGGCCTGCTGGCGAGACAGCCTGGAAGGTGAGCCCCTGGGGGCGACGCCCTCGGGCCCTCTGTGGGGACGCGGACGGTCCCTGGCTGCAGGGCAGACCCTCGCTCTGGAAAGCGCTGCGCTGGCGCCGTATCGGGAGTGGTGCGATGCTCTCGAACATGTCGGCCTCAGCCAGGAACGCCGACCCCTGTTGCTGACTCCCGAGGCGGGTTCGTGGCGCAAGGAGGACAGTGACCTGACCGTCAGTTTTGGCCTGCCTCCCGGCACTTATGCCACTGCGGTCTTAAGGGAAATTGCCTGTCTGCAGCCTTCGGGTGGCACAGAATCAACTGCCGGGGGCCAGGCTGTGGTATAGTGGCCCGCGTCTAATAATGACCGCCGAGTGGCAGACCTGTGGTCTTTAAAAACCCTTTTTGGGGGCGGTAGCTTTTTGGGGGATAAGAGTGAATCGTCTGCAGTTAGAAGGTGTTGGGATGACCTCCCAGCGAACCCGTGAGCGCTTGATACAGCGCCTGATGGATCAAGGTGTCACCAACCTCGAAGTGCTTGAGGTCATGCGTAACACCCCGCGCCATCTCTTTCTTGACGAAGCCCTGTCTCATCGAGCCTATGAAGATACGGCTCTGCCCATTGGTTACGGCCAGACACTCTCACAGCCCTATATTGTCGCCCGTATGACCGAGATATTGCTGGGGGCGGCGGGAAAAAAACTGCAGAAGGTACTGGAAGTGGGAACCGGCTCCGGTTTTCAAACCACTGTTCTGGCACAGCTGGTGGACCAGGTCTATAGCGTAGAGCGGATCAAACCGTTGCAGGAAAAGGCGCGCGCGAGGCTGCGCAAACTGGGTTTGCACAATGTACAGCTTCGCCATTCCGACGGCGGCTTCGGCTGGCCGGAAATGGGGCCCTTTGATGGTATTCTCAGCACCGCTGCACCCCAGGTGGTTCCCCAGGAGTTGCTCAATCAACTGGCCCCCAACGGCGTGCTTGTCATTCCGGTCGGGGGGCGTTCCCAGGAATTGCGGTTGATTATCCGCGAAGGTGATGGCGACAAGTTTATTACCCAGGTGCTGGAGCCCGTGAAGTTTGTGCCTTTATTATCCGGCACCACCCGATAGGCCCTTCTCCCCTATGAATAGCTCAGTTTATCGGCGACGTCAGTCTCTGGCGGCCTATCTGCTTGTTACCCTCAAGGGGATGGCCATGGGTGCGGCAGATGTCGTGCCGGGTGTGTCAGGTGGGACCATAGCCTTTATCACCGGTATCTACGAAGAGCTGCTGGGATCCCTGCGCAGTATCACCCCCCTTACGCTAGCCCTTGTGTGGCGAAGAGGGCCGGGCGTCTTTTGGCAGGCCATTAACGGCAACTTCCTGCTGGCGCTGCTGAGTGGCATCGCTTTCAGTTTGTTCTCCCTGGCTCGCCTGATCAGTTATTGCCTGGAGAACTACCCGGTACTGGTGTGGGCGTTTTTCTTTGGGCTGATTATTGCGTCCGTGGTCTATATTTTGCGGCAGCTCGAAGGGTGGAGTTGGCGTGAGGCGGCGGCCCTCGCGCTGGGGACCCTCTTTGCACTGACTATATCCGTTGCCAAACCCGCAGAGCTACCCGACGATTGGTGGATGGTTTTTCTGTCGGGTTCCATCGCTATCTGCGCTATGATCCTGCCCGGTATCTCCGGCAGTTTTATCCTGCTGCTGATGGGAATGTATCCTGTGTTTCTCAATGCCCTGAAAACAGTGGACCTGCTGTTGCTGGGCTGTTTCTTTGCGGGTTGCGCCTGTGGTCTGCTGTTGTTTTCCCACCTGTTGTACTGGTTGTTGCGCCGTTACCACAATGTTACCTTGGCCTTGCTAACGGGTTTTCTGGTGGGGTCTTTGAACGTTATCTGGCCCTGGAAGCAGACGCTGGAGTCGACGCTTGATCGACACGGGGAAACGATTCCCCTGGTTCAGGAGAACCTGCTTCCCTCAACCTATGCCACCATGACCGGGGGGGAGCCTTACACTGTGTGGGCCGGATTACTGGCGATCGGCGGCGTGATTTTGGTATTGGGGCTGGAATGGATTGCCTTGAAGGCGCAACGTCTGTACTAAATCGGAAATTGCGCTAATTAGCGTAAAAATCCCCCATTCGGAAGTGACAAATTTAGACATTTTCCTAATAAGTTTTACCTATTAATTGCTAAAAAAACTAACAATAGAGCAAAAAACAACCAATTGTTTCGGGTTTATCTATGCCGGGGGCGCGTGAAAAGCCAATTTTTGGCCCTATAGGGGTGTTCAAGATATTGATCGCCTCCATGGTGCTCGTTGCCTGTTCGAGTCATGTACCCCTGGCTCCTATCAGCGACAGAAAGCAACCGCCCAGTTCCAAACTCTATTCGCATCGGGTCTCTGTTGGTGAAACCCTGTACTCCATTGCCTGGCGTTACAGCATAGACTATAAGACGCTCGCCCGACACAACGGCATTTCAGAGGATTACACCATCTACCCCGGGCAATTGCTGAGACTGGATGTCCATAACGCAAAAAGGGCGGCAAAACCCCAGAAAAAACCAGTAAATACGGCTTCACTGCCCCGGCGCCCTCAAAGCACTCGTGCGATAAATAAAACGGTGAAATCTCCAAGTAAGAAGGGTTCTCAAATCTATAGTGATCAATTGCGCTGGCGATGGCCTGCCAAAGGCAAACTATTGGCAACCTTTTCGTCAAAAAATGGCCTAAACAAAGGTATTGATATTGCCGGTAAATTGGGAGAGCCTGTCAGTTCCGCCGGTCCCGGTTATGTGGTTTACGCCGGAAGCGGGCTGCGCGGATACGGCAAGTTGCTCATTATTAAGCACAACGAGAAGTTCCTGAGTGCTTATGCGCATAACCGGCGATTGCTGGTTGGCGAAGGGGATGCAGTAAAAGCGGGGCAAAAAATTGCCGAAATTGGCTCGAGTGGCACGGATAGGAATAAGCTGCACTTTGAGATTCGACGAGAAGGTAAACCTATAGATCCATTGCGTTATTTACCTAAACGGTAAGCATTTCCCAGCGAGGAAAAACAGAAGATACACCATGGACAGCGGGTTGAACCCAAACCAGTCGACACCCTGAAGTCAGCTGGCTGACATATTGAATGCCAGCAGGAGTGAAAGTAATACAGAGAGGAAACTGTATCCAAGTCAAACAGTTTGGTCGCCTGGGGCAGCGGAATTTGTTGCCGATCTTACAGGCGCTAAAGGGTCCACTGAAGCCAAAGGGAGTTAGAGTCATCCGTAGTCGCGGTTGTCTTTAATGTGTTAAACCGAAAACTCGCAGGGCAAATGACATGGCTGTAAGACAAAGGGAAGACAAGACCACCGGGCAGGAAAAGACATTTCTCGCCCATGAATTTGACGCCTCCGGCGTCGAAGCACGAGATATTGAAGCTGAAATTAACTTTAAAGAACAGGCTGAGCGATCGCGCAGCCGCGCCAAAGCAAGAAAAAACGCTGATAGCGACAAGTTCCAAAAAACGCTGGATGCCACCCAGCTCTATCTGAATGAGATAGGATTTTCACCGTTACTCTCCGCTGAGGAAGAAGTGTACTTCGCCCGCAAAGCCTTGCGCGGTGAAGAGGCGTCTCGCAAGCGCATGATCGAAAGCAATCTTCGTCTGGTCGTCAAGATTGCCCGCCGCTATGTCAATCGCGGCCTTGCCCTTCTGGATTTGATTGAAGAGGGCAATCTCGGATTGATCAGGGCAGTGGAAAAATTTGATCCCGAGCGGGGCTTCCGCTTTTCCACCTACGCCACCTGGTGGATTCGCCAGACCATAGAGCGCGCCATCATGAACCAGACGCGCACTATTCGCCTGCCCATTCATGTGGTGAAGGAACTCAATGTGTATCTGCGTGCGGCCCGTGAACTGTCGCAAAAGCTGGACCATGAGCCGACACCGGAAGATATTGCCTCGCTGCTGGAAAAACCGCTCAATGATGTGGAGCGTATGCTCGGTCTCAATGAGCGCGTTACCTCCGTG
Organism: Cellvibrionaceae bacterium; assembly: GCA_050290225.1. Classification (GTDB taxonomy): domain Bacteria; phylum Pseudomonadota; class Gammaproteobacteria; order Pseudomonadales; family Cellvibrionaceae; genus JBNKHG01. The sequence continues at coordinate 12,593 of JBNKHG010000071.1, read as the reverse complement.
GACATGCCGGTAGGGCCTACATCGGAAAAAAGCCTGGTGGACACCATCCCGGATCAACATATTTCAGATCCGGCCAGCCTGCTGCAGGACAGCGATCTCAGTTCCAGCATTGACGAATGGCTGACGGAGTTGACCGAAAAGCAGCGCGAAGTGGTCGCGCGGCGCTTTGGCCTGCGAGGCTATGAGATGAGTACCCTGGAAGAGGTGGGACGTGAAATAGGGTTAACCCGAGAGCGGGTTCGTCAGATCCAGGTCGAAGCACTCAAGCGCCTGCGGGACATTCTGGAAAAGCAGGGTTTAAATAGCGAATCGCTGTTCAGTTTATGACTGAACACTCGACATGAAACAAAAAAACCGCGATTGCTCGCGGTTTTTTTGTTTTTGGGCTGATCTTCGCGATCAGCGCTCCAGATACTGGAGTTTGCCTTCGACACCATCCCATTCGTCGGCATCGGGCAGTGAATCCTTCATCTCGGTGATATTGGGCCAGACTTCGGCCAACTCGGCGTTGAGTTCGAGAAAAACTTCCTGCCCTTCCGGTAATTCGTCTTCGGAGAAAATGGCATCCACAGGACATTCAGGCTCGCACAGGGCGCAGTCGATGCACTCGTCCGGATGAATCACCAGGAAGTTGGGTCCTTCGTAAAAGCAATCGACGGGGCAGACTTCGACACAATCTGTATGCTTACATTTAATGCAATTTTCCCCTACAACAAAAGTCATGCTTCTGACTCCCTATAGCCAAATGTTTCAATGGCGCGCATTTTAGCAGGATTTGGCGAAACTTGTGGAGTGATTTTTTCGGAGAAGAAAATCGGTTTTCTCGATCAAATCACAGGGAGTTTTCCGTCAAAGCAGCAGAACGGCCCTGATTCCGCAGCTTTGAAAATGAGAATTCTTTAGCTTTACTGAAGCAGGCTTTTCAGGTGATAGAGTTGTTCGAGGGCCTGTCTCGGGGTGAGGTTATCGGGATCGAGTGTTTCCAGGGCATCGACCGCGGGGTGGGGCGCGGTTGCGCCAAACAATTCCCCCTGGAAGGGGTCATCAACGCAGGGCGTTGCCGCTGCCTCGAGGGCCACCGTGGCGGCGACAGCCGAGAGATCCCTTTTCCGGTTTGGCGCCTGGGGGTGTTCGCCGGACTCCAGGAGCCGTAGCTGCTCCTTGGCCTGTAGAAGGACTTGCGCGGGAATCCCGGCCAGCTTGGCTACCTGCAGGCCGTAACTCTGGCTGGCCGCTCCTTCCTGGATATTGTGCAAAAACACAATATTGTCATTGTGCTCAGTGGCGTCGAGGTGGACATTGGCGACACCGGCGATGCTTTCAGGCAGGCTGGTGATTTCAAAGTAGTGAGTGGCGAACAGGGTAAAAGCCTTCACCTGCTCGGCGAGGTGCAGGGCACAGGCCCAGGCCAGGGACAAACCATCGAAGGTACTGGTGCCACGGCCAATTTCGTCCATCAGAACCAGGCTGCGGTCGGTGGCGTTGTGGAGGATGTTGGCAGTTTCGGTCATTTCCACCATAAACGTCGAACGGCCGCCGGCGAGGTCATCGGAGGAACCGATGCGGGTGAAGATTCGGTCAACGAGTCCAATTTTCGCCTCAGCCGCAGGCACAAAACTGCCGATGTGGGCGAGCAGTACAATCAATGCGGTCTGGCGCATATAGGTCGACTTACCGCCCATATTGGGGCCGGTTACGATCAGCATCCGGCGCTGGTCGTGGAAATTCAGGTCGTTGGCAACAAAGGGTGTGTCCAGCACCTGTTCCACTACCGGGTGGCGTCCACCGGTGATAGCGATACCCGGCTCTTCCGTGATTGTCGGTAGACAGAAGCCGAGGGCATCGGCTCGCTCGGTAAGGGTGGTCAGAACGTCCAGCTCGGAGACAGCCGTAGCCGATTCCTGCAGCGGGACCAGCACCTCGTTCAGGGTTTCGATTAATTGTTCGTAGAGGGCTTTCTCCCGTGCCAGGGCGCGGCTCTTGGCGGACAGGGCCTTGTCTTCAAACTCTTTCAACTCCGGGGTGATAAAGCGTTCGGCATTTTTCAGGGTCTGGCGACGGATATAGTCGGCCGGCGCCTGCTCCGACTGGGCGCGGCTGATTTCGATATAGTAGCCGTGTACCCGGTTATACCCCACTTTCAGCGTGTTGATACCGGTGCGTTCGCGTTCACGGGTTTCCAGGTCCACCAGGAATTGACCGGCATTGGTGCTGATATTGCGCAGCTCATCCAATTCCGAATCATAGCCTTCGGCAATGACCCCGCCATCTCGAATGACCACCGGTGGATTTTCCACCAGGGCGCGATCCAGCAGGTCCACCATCTCGGGGAAGGTGCTGATACTTTGTGACAGTTCCTGCAAAAGGGAGACTTCTAGTACACCCAACTCGCCCTGTAGCTCCGGATAGGTGGCCAGGGAGGAGAGCAGGCGCGACAAGTCTCGGGGGCGGGCGGAACGCAGTGCCAGTCGGCCGAGAATGCGCTCCATGTCGCCAACACGTTTAAGGATGTTGTGGATCGGTTCAAAGCGATAGTTCTGTTGCATTGCAGAAATCGCCTCCTGGCGTGCTTCCAGGGTAGTGCGGTTGCGGAGTGGTCGATTCAGCCAACGACGCAACAGGCGACCGCCCATGGCGGTGGCGGTGGTGTTGAGTACGGAGAACAGGGTATTTTCGTCACCGCCGTTGAGATTGATATCCAACTCGAGGTTGCGACGGGTGGCGGCATCCAGGGACACGGCTTCATCGCGGTTTTCGTGGGAGATGGTGCGTATATGGGGCAGGGCGGTGCGCTGGGTTTCCTTGGCGTAGGAAAGCAGGCAGCCAGCCGCCGCAATGGCCACCCGCAAGTGGTCGCAACCAAAGCCGGCAAGGTCCTGGGTGCCGAACTGCTGTACCAGCAGTCGTTCGGCGGATTCCAGTTCGAATTCCCAGGGACCGCGCCGGCGCACACCCCGGCGGCCTTCGGCAATTTCCAGTGTGATCAGCTCATCGCTGATCAGCAGTTCTGCCGGGTTCAGTCGCTGCAGTTCACTCAGGGCCGCGTCAATGCCCTCGACTTCCAGGACCTGGAAACGACCGCTGCCAATGTCCAGCGTGGCGATTCCGTAGACGGTGACTTCCCGCTGGGTGTCCTCATATTGGTTGATGGCCACCAGCAGGTTGTCCTGGCGTTCGTCCAGTAGCGCCTCGTCGCTCACTGTACCCGGGGTGACAATACGCACCACTTTGCGTTCAACCGGTCCTTTGCTGGTGGCGGGGTCGCCGATCTGCTCACAAATCGCCACCGATTCGCCCAGGCGTACCAGTTTGGCCAGGTAGCCGTCGACAGCGTGGAACGGGATACCGGCCATGGGTATGGGTTCACCGCCGGATTTGCCACGGGCAGTGAGGGTGACATCGAGCAGTTGCGAGGCCTTCCTGGCATCGTCATAGAACAACTCGTAAAAGTCCCCCATGCGATAGAAGACCAGTTCGTTTTTGTGTTCGGCCTTGATGCGCAAATATTGCTGCATCATGGGTGTGTGCGTCGATAAATCGATATTATCCATATAAAACAATCACTTATAAATTATGCTGCGATTCTTTGGGGCAAATTTGGGGCAATTTTGGCCATGTTTTGTATGCCCTCCCAGATACGATCGAGCTCTCTGGGGGACTCTGTATCTATCCAGCGGGCATAGACGTTCACGAGCATGGAGAAGTCCTTATGGCCCATCTGGTTGGCGATGAAAGCCAGGTTGCCCTGTGCCGTCAGGTTCCAGCAGGCGTACGTGTGTCGGGTCTGGTAGGGTGGGCGCGGACGGATTTTCGCGCGCCGGACCAGATTGGCCCACTTGGAGTTCCAGGCCGAGGGTACGAAGTAGTCATTGACCACCTTTCGGCGGGCCTGGGTTTTGGGAGACAGCAGGATACGCACCCAATCAATGCGGGATTCGTGGCGGTTCAGCCAGACCTGCAGATCATCGGGTTCCCGCTGTTCGGCCTCCGCCATCAGTACTATGAGTGCCTCGCGGGCTGGTGGAAACAACAACACGGTACGTTCCTTGTTGGTCTTGGGCACCTTGAAGGTGACCGACTGGGTGATCGAGCGGCGCACCGTGATCTTGCTGAGGTCTGGCGCCACGTCCTCGACGGCAAGGGCGAGGAGTTCCCCCGGGCGTAGCCCGGTGTAGACGGCCAGCGTCACCGCGGCCCGGTCGCTGGGGTGCAGGCAGCCCTTGTCGATCAAGGCCTGGAATTCTTCGAAGCTGAGCGGGTCAGGATCCTTGTTGCTTTTCGTGAAACGCACGCAGTGTTTGCCGAGTTCACCGCAGTAGCCATTGTTTTCGCACCAGTAGAGGAAACCCGAAAACGTGGCCAGATAGTGGTTGACCGTTGAAACGGCACGGGTGGCGATCAAGTCGGCGCGCAACTGTTGATTGTCTTCCGGTAGCAGGGTATCGACAAGGCGATTGCGGCCGACGGTGTCCACACAGATCTTGAGGGCAATTTCGTAGCGCGACTGGGTTTCAGGGGTGATGTCCACGGCCTTGAGGGGCTTGTAACGCTCGCAAAGATCACCCAGGGGTTTGCCCTCGGTCACACTCTCGGAGGGGCGTGAGTGGGGAAAGAATTCGGCTTCATTGTAATTACCGGATTTCAACGCGAAGAGGGCGGCACTGCGCAGGCGGACAGCGTGCTTGATGTTGTTCTTTGTGGGTTCGACACCCAGGGTGTGCCGGTGGCGAACACCCTTGTACATAAAGTCTACACGAATCGATCGGCCGTGAATCTCAATGCCGGGGAACCCTGTTTTTTTTACTGTACCTGCCATGTCTGATCCTCGCTACTTACGTCTCCATGTCATTGTCGAGTGGCCACTGGCCTGTCTTGAGCATGAACAGCTCGAACAGGCCCGGCGGCATTGTCCGATCACCCGCTTCCCATTGTTGCCATCCGCGCAGGGAGGCTTGAACCATTTGAGCGGCTTCCGTCTGGGTCAATCCTGAATGCAAACGGGCTTCGCGGATTGCCGCTGGCGTCGGGCTCTTCTTTTTTGTATCGGTCATGGTGTCTTTGTTGTGTTCCGGGTGACTGCTTGCCTTGGGTGGCGAGAGAAACGATTATACGCTCAATGCGCGTATTGATGCCAGTGCTCTCTCCTCAACTTTTTTGAGAAATGGCGGGTTTTTAGTGTGTGGTTGCGCGGAAGTCGCTTTCTACCCAGCGCTCGAACTCATCAAGATTCACGAAGATGCGCCCGTCGGGCGCCTTGCGCCAGATGCGGCCCTGGACCCAGGTGCCGTTCTTGACCTTGTGCCGAATGGCGTCTTCGCTGTAGCCAGTGATTTCGGCTAGTCGCTTAATCAATACCCATCGGTTTGGACTTCTCACTCTGACCTCCACTATGAAATGCCTTCCTATAAATCAGGCCGTTGTTGATTCAGAGGTGAATTGTCCGAAAGCGGAGTGGGTGGGGAAACTCGCTTGGGCGTATGTGGGCGTAGATCGGCCGTGTTGGGCAGTGTGTGAAGTGTTTCAGTTTGAATGGACGCTGCGTTAAGCGCGAAAACAGCTATAGCGAGGTGTGTAATGAGTGTCCATTTCTACGCCTAAATAGTGCGTCAGATCACATGCGCGAAAGCAGTCACGTCAGTATTTTGTTCAACATTCTTGCTTTTGCCATGGCCTGGTTTGCCATTTCATTGACGTTTTCCGGCAACAGGTGTTGGTTATGATTCATCTCACTTTGGCGGCAGGGCGCCGACGAATCGGGCCGCGAAATCCACCCAAGTGTCGAGCCCCGCCTCGATGGCCTCATCCACTTCCACCCAGACGAGGCCGCGCATGGGCTTGCCGGTAATATCCATCGGGGTCACACCGGTACGCTTGAGGGCCTCCGCTTCCAGATCCTTGCCCACCCGGAACATGAATCGGCCCACCTCCACGCCGCATAACATATTGCCGTTGAGCATCCAGCAGTAGCCGCCAAACATTTTCCGTTCCGTAATTCCGGGGCGGTCGGCGAGGGTATCGCGCATCAAGTCGAGAAGGTGGGGATCGTAGGCCATTGATTCTTCCTCCCAAGCGGCGTCATCGATATGAATAAGCGGAGCGGGTCGTCGGCGACATCGGCTTTCCGTTCAACGACGCTGCTAGGCGTAGAAGTGTACCAGCATCCAGCCGGCAGGCAGCAAAAATGCGGCATAGGTCATAAACATTCCGACACCACGCGGAGCCGGCGAATTGACGTACAGCATACCGAGCGCGTGAATGAGGCGCCCGGCCAGAAGAAGCGCCCCGACAGACCAGGCAAAACCGGCGGATGCGCCTTGAAGCTCAACCAGAGCGAGGAGCACGAGACATAGCGGCGTATATTCGGCGAAGTTACCGAAGGCACGTATCCGTCGTCGCAGGACAGGATCGTCCGCGTCCCCGAAGGTGACGTTGCCCAGCGACTTCCGGAGAATGGATACCTGAAGTGTTAAGGGAAACATGAGAATAGCGAGCAAAGCAGCAATTGTGGAAGTAATGGGTAGCGAAATCATTTGGTGTTTTTCCTTTAAGTTATTCAGAAGCTACGTAGACCAGTTAGGCCGCGATCGTTATGAGGAAACGGAGAAGGTCATGGTGCGAAAGCTGTTGCCCCCGCCGGTACCCTGCCCATTTCTTCGAGCGTCGGCGCGGTGCTTGCAAAGTGCTCCACCCCTCGCATCCGATCGAAATACCCGTTGACGTTGGGGTAAGGCGACCAATCGAAAGGCGTCATGTCTTTCAAAGCCTCGATATGCACCATGGCGTAGTCCGCCAGGGTGATATCGTCGCCCACCAGATAGTGGCGGCCTTCCAGGTGGCGTTCGAGCACCTCGGCGTGGCCTTCGAGCATCCGCATGCTCCAGTTGACCAGGTATTCCTCCGGTTGCTCACCCATGAACGCGGGCTTGACCACAGCCTGGAAGGTGAGTATCCCCAACTGCTGATTGAAATGCGCCAGTTCCCAGGAGAGCCAGCGGTCGATATCCGCTTGAAGGCGGGGATTGTCCGGGTAGAGGGTATTGCCAGGGCAAAGGGCGCAGAGGTACTTGTTGATGGCGTTGCTCTCCCAGAGCGTGAAACCGTCGTGCTCCAGCGTCGGCACCCGCCCGGTGGGGTTGATCCTGAGGTAGTCGGGTGATCGTGTCTCACCCTTGGAAAAATCGAGAAAAATCTGTTCGACGGCAAGTCCCAAATGATTGACCACCGCCTGTACCTTACGCGCGTTGGGTGCGCCGTTGACGACATAGAGTTTCATGGCAGGCTTCTTGTTTTTAGTTGCAAAGTGCAAGTTATAGCGATAAGAATTGCATTTTGCAAGTGATTTCGCCATGCTTTGAGCATGCCGAAGAAAACCGCCGTCGAACACCGTTCCCGCTGTCCGATCAATATCGCGCTTGAGCTGTTCGGCGATCGCTGGTCGCTGCTCATCATTCGCGATGCGCTGTTCAAGGGGACGGACAACTTCAATGGCTTTATGGCCTCTTCGGAAAAGATCGCCTCCAACATCCTCTCCGACCGGCTCTCCAGGCTGGAGACAGCGGGGATACTGGAAAAGCGCCAGGACCCGCAAGATGCTCGGCGGGTACGCTACCACCTGACCGAAAAGGGCATGGCGCTCGCGCCGGTGCTGATCGAAATCATTCTCTGGGCCGACACCCACGAGGATACCGCCGCGCCGCCTGAGCTTATCGCCGCCATGAAAGCCAACCGCCGGGGGTTTATCGCCAATCTGCGCAAGCGGTGGCGCGCCCACACCGAGCGTTGAAGCGTCATGGGCTCGAAAAAGGGTCTGCAACCCAGTATCAGGTGGGATTGCTGGGGAAGGAAGCCCAAAAGATCAGCGGCGATTTTCGATTAATCGGTGCGTCAACCGGCCATTATGTATCCTGTTGGCAATCGCAAAACGGCATTGAAAAGGAAGATATATGGACTACAGAAAAATCGACGAATCCTCTGCCGGGGAAGTGGCGGGCCTCGCCGTGTGCCTGACCAATGAAATCATGGACAGGACCGGGGCAAAACACTTTGATGTGGATGACCCCAAGGCAATCAGGTTGTGCGAACAGTTCATCCGGCAGGGCCACTACCATGTCATTGCGGCCTTCGATGGTGACCGGATCATCGGTTTTGGTGCCCTGTGTGAAAGCCATTCCCTCTATGCCGAGGGCACATTCGGTATTGTTCAGGAGTTTTACGTGCTGCCGGAATATCGATCGCGGAATATCGGCACGAAGTTGATCAGTGAGATCGTCGCCTTTGCCAGGCGGAAAAACTGGAAGCGGCTGGAACTGTGCACGCCACCCGTACCGGCATTCGATCGAACGGTCGCCTTCTACCAGGCGAACGGCTTTGAGATCACGGGTGGTTACAAAATGAAACGTCCCATTCTTTAGCATAAAGGCACAGGTGAACGACCTGTATTGCTAAACATTGTGACCTTCTTTGCTATGTTGTCTTTGTGTGCGAACAGATACACTCGGCCCTCACGGAAGGATGATCCGCACACATGAAGAGGAAAATCACAGTGATTAAAGGAAGCTGTTGCTGCGGAGCAGTTCAATTCGAGCTAACCGAAGTGCCCGGCATGATGGGCACGTGTCATTGCAGCCGCTGCAGAAAGGTCGGTGCCAGCACGCTCGTATTCGTCAAGTCTGACACGTTTCGGATAACCCGTGGGCGTGACCGAATAGCCACTTATAAGGCGAAACCACCCTACAAATATGACCGGTGTTTTTGCTCGGTTTGCGGATCCGCATTGGGAGAGGTGTTATCGAAAGAAGCGACATTCCCCGTGGCCGCTAATTGCCTGGACGACGATGTTGGCCTCGAAAACGGATTTCATGAGTTTGTATCAGAAAAACCGGACTGGCTCAAACTTGGCGACACAGCAACGCAATTCGATGAGCATCCCACTGAGTCATAGAGGCAAGATCGGTATGCCGTTAACGGTCAAACATGGCATTAACCAATGCCGCTGCGGATCAATCGATTACGGAGTCTCAGGCGAACCGAGCATCCCGGAATCCCTCGCAACGGTTTTTACCTTTTATTCAGCCTCGGCTCCAGGGTTTTACCTTTTATTTGAAACATTCTGAGGTTGGCGAGAAGTTTTATGTGTATTATTAATCAGTTATCCAGGTCTATCTTTTTCAGGAGAAATTAAAAGGTATACCTTTTAATATGTATTAAGAGGTCAACGACCTCTTTAACACGCTGTTGAACTAAACCGCTTCGCGGTAGCTTCATCCGCCAGTTTTTTGCCACATACCTTCTTTTTTTCCCACACTTATCACTCGGCATTCCGCCGTTAAATTGCTCTATGAGGTGATAAGTTATGACACCGTTACGCCAGAAAATGATCGATCTCATGGTGCTGAAGGGATACTCACCGAAAACCCGGGAGACTTATCTCTACGCCGTGGAAAAAGTTGCCCGGCATTTTCACCGGTCGCCCGATACCCTCGACGCCGGAGAACTGGAAAGCTATTTTCTCTACCTGCTGACTGAGAAGAAGATGGCCAGTGCCAGTGTGAGGCTGGTTGTCAATGGCATGCGCTTTCTCAACAATCAGGTGCTGCAACGTCCCGCCCAAAACTTCCTGGTGCGCTACCCCAAGCTCCCGCAGCGCATTCCGGAGTTGTTGACCCGAGAGGATGTGCGGTGCATTTTGTCGCACACGAACAACCTGAAACACCATACACTCCTGGCCACCTGCTATGCCCTGGGGTTGCGGGTTAACGAGTTGGTGCACTTGCGCGTTCGCGATATCGACAGCGTGCGTGGGTTGGTTCACGTCCGGGCGGGTAAAGGTAACAAGGACCGGGTGGTGATTTTGCCGGAGTCGCTGTTGCACCTGTTGCGGCGCTACTGGCAAGGCTATCGTCCCAGAGTCCCTCTCTTTTATTGCCAGGACCCATCGAAGCCCCTGGACGCAGGATCGGCGGGCAAGATATTCCGGCGCGCTAAAACGGCAGCGGGGGTCGATAAGCGGGGCGGCATTCACAGTCTTCGGCATGCCTATGCCACCCACCAGTTAGAAGCGGGCATGCCGACGTTCAAGCTGCAACGCCTGCTGGGGCACAGCGACATCAAGAGCACCTTGCGCTACGTCCATTGGCTACGCATACCCTCAAGGCCTTTGGCGAAGACCCGAAACGTCTGAATGGACAGTTGGGCGTGACGGCAGTGTTGCATACCTGGGGACAAAACCTGAGCCAGCACGTCCATCTGCACTGCCTGATTCCCGGCGGCAGTTATAATCCGGTGCGTGACGAATGGCGCGACGCCAAGTCGACTTACCTGTTCCCCGTGAAAGCCTTGTCTCGTCAATATCGAGGGCGGATGGTCAGTTTGCTGAGAGACGCCTATAAAGGCGGGCTCTTGCCCCGGCTTACCGATACTGCGGATGTGGACCGGCTTTTGAACTCGCTTATGACAACCCCTTGGGTAGTCTTTGCCAGAGGAACCTGTCAGCACAGTGATACCGTGTTGACCTACCTGGCGCGATACACCCATCGCATCGCCATAAGCAACACACGGCTTCAGGCCATGGATGGGGATCAGGTCGCCTTCCGTTACAAGGACTACGCCGCGGGTGGGGTGTACAAGTCGATGCGCTTGCGCGGCGAAGAGTTTGTCCGACGGCTATTGCTTCATGTGCTGCCTCATGGCTTGATGCGCATCCGCCACTACGGCTTTTTGGCAAATTGTCATCGACGCAAACGGTTGGCGCAGATACGGCGCTGCCTGAAGGCCGGTTCACATGAGCGGGTTGAGCCGTTGGTCCCAAAGATTGTCATGGCGGCGGATCAATCTGAAGGGCGATGGACGATGCTGGTATGCCCCCGCTGTCAGCAGGGCGGCTTACGAATTGTTGGTGACATCGAGCCTACGAAGCAACGATGTAACTGACTATTCCAGAGACCTGCGGGAGAAAATGGACAGTTCGCGACAGAGCTGGGGGCGCTTATGGACATTGTCGGTAAAATTGGCTTAAATGGCGCTTAAACAAGCCGCTGCCGCAGGGAAGAACAGGAGGACGTGAGCAGATGCCGCACAGAAACAGCGCCGTATCAAGACGACTCGGCTGGGAAAGGCTACTCTCTCTTCAAACAATCCCCAATATAAGATGCAGCTACCGCAAAGCGGCTCAGCTCAACAGACGTTTATACGTCATGCACAGCATGCCGAATAAACGCTAAGATGTTAACTTTCAAGGAGCCTCCATGAATTCAACCTCTTCCTTAGCTCTATTTGGCGCAATGGTTATCCTGGCGCTGATACCGGGTCCTGGAATACTGGCTGTCGTTGCGCGGACACTTGCCGACGGTTTTCGTCACGGCATTTCGACCGTCGCAGGGATTGTCGCGGGTGACTTCGTCTTCATAACATTCGCTCTCCTGGGTTTGACAGCACTGTCTGAGGTTATGGGCGACCTCTTCATCATCATCAAGTACGTAGGCGCTGCTTACCTAATCTGGCTCGGTGCTTCACTCGCCTTCTCCAAACAAGTTGGCACCCAAGCTCGTCCCGTGCATGAGTCGAACCATCTTGCAAGCTTTAGTGCAGGCCTACTCACCACTCTCGGCAACCCCAAGGCCATTCTTTTTTACCTGAGCTTTTTCCCAGCCTTCCTTGATCTTTCAGAGGTTTCTGGGCTGGACGCCATAGTTATCTACGCCATAGCAACTACTGCCGTTGGCGGCGTCATGGTTGGCTACGCTTACGCAGCCCATAGAGCAAAAAATGCATTCGGTGGGCTTCGGGGCGGGCCGTTCCTTCGTTACGGTTCAGGAGCACTGCTCTCAGGCAGTGGCGTGTTTGTTGCTGCCAAGAGTTAACAAAGCTATGCACGCGACAAGCGCGTGATAGCGGCGTTAGCAAGAAGGAGAAAGAATTATGGATCTAGGGTCAATCAGTGCTGCGATTACAGGCTTGAAGACGGCAACTGATATCGCAAAACACCTAAATCAAATTGACAGAGGCGTAGAGGTCAATAGCAAGGTGATTGAGTTACAGCAGGTCATCCTTTCTTTGCAAGGCAACTTGTTGCAGTTTCAGGGTGAATACGCTGAGCTAGTTGGTGAAAATTTGTAACTCAAAGAAGAGATCGCAGCGCTAGAAAAACTTTCCAAGTTTGAAGACAACTACGAACTTCACATGGTTGAAAAAGGCGTTTTCGTTTACAGGAGCAAGGAGTCATCAGATACCCCTGAACATTGGTTATGTACCAACTGCTTTAGTAAAAACGTAAAAAGTGTAATGTACTTATATTGCAGCAATGATTCTGGAGATTTTTACCTTTGTCCCAGCTGTGATTATCGAATATCAATTGAGGGGCGCAGTCGCTAACAAGGCCATTAAATTCGTTCCGGCTGCAGAAAGCGCAGTCTCCACCGGATCGCCTACGCGTTGCTTCGGCTCCCTTTTATGGCGGCGTTAGCGCGCCAAGCGAAGCTTGGTGCATCTTGCAGGGTGAGAGTCCCTGTCGGGTAAGGTTTAGCCAACCGCCCGTATCGAGTGTTGCGTCTGTGGCGGAGCGGGTGGAATTCCCTCGAACAAAGCAGACGAAGCGT
>JBNKHG010000070.1:0-65686 GCA_050290225.1 Cellvibrionaceae bacterium | reverse complement strand
ATCGGCATCAATGAAGGGGTGGTGGCAAGCGAAGCGGCCCCGTTCGGCGGCATCAAGGAGTCGGGCTACGGGCGCGAAGGATCCCGCTACGGCCTGGACGATTACATGCACATCAAGTATCTGTGCCAGGGAGAGTTAGCTTGAATTATCTGCCGATTATACCCGTGACAACACGAAAGGAAGGATTTCTTTGCTAAACTTAGAACTCCAGCTACGGGGTTCCGCTACAGGCGCCTGGGGGCCCCACCCCAGGTTTAGTGTCAAACGATGGAGTTTGAACCCTGCAACTATCGTTGGAGGGAAATATGTCAATAATGCGAAGTTACCGCCTGAGCCTGCTTTTTTGCATCGGTTCACTCGGAATGGCTCCGTCGGTGATGGCACAGGGTAGCACCACCAACCAACTCGAAGAGATTGTCATCGTTGGCCAGAAACAACCCTATCGCGGGGATACCGCACTCAATGAACTGCCGCAAAGCGTGGCGGTTCTTGAAGGTGATCTGCTACAGGATATCGGCATTACCCGTCTCGACAGAACGCTTGAATTAGCCAGTGGTATCGCAAAACAAAACACCTTCGGCGGTCTTTGGGACAGTTTTGCCATTCGAGGATTTGCCGGAGACGAAAATGTACCATCGGGTTACCTTGTTAACGGATTTAGTGGAAGCAGGGGTTTCAGCGGACCACGGGACGCCTCAAACATCGAGAGGGTTGAAATCATCAAGGGCCCGGGAGGCGCGTTGTTTGGCCGAGGAGAACCCGGTGGGACGGTCAATATTGTTACTAAAAAACCGCAGTTCGATCGAGAGGGCTATGTGGAAGTGTCGGGCGGCAGTTGGGATACCTACCGGGTAGCAGGGGATTATACCGACGCAATCACTGACAAAATTGCCTTCCGCGTTAACGGGGCTTATCAGGATGGCAATAGCTACCGGGATTTCCTGTTTATGGAAAAATATAATCTGACATCTTCCTTCCTGGCTGTTTTAAATGATTCAACAAAGCTTTCATATGAGCTCGATCTTGTAGACCAAAGGTCGCCTTTCGATCGTGGTATTGTCGCCGTAAATGAGGAACTCGAAGTTATACCGGACTCGCGCTTTCTCGGCTCGCCTAATGATGGGGCGATAGATATAGAAGGGGTTGGTCACCAGTTTGTACTGCAAAGAAAAATCAATGAAAAATGGGATATACTCGCTGGATTAAGCTATCGAGAGACCTATTTTGAAGGCTTTTCCAGCGACCCGGAGCTGGGTTCTTTCAGGCAAACTTTCTTTATCGATAACACCAATCTCGCGCGACAAAGGCGTTTCAGGGATTACTCATCTGACGATCTTGCCGGTCGCATTGAGTTCAGCGGCTCGGTTAATACGGGCAAGCTCGTTCACCATATTCTTATCGGCGCCGACGCATCAGACTTTGAACTTGACCAAATTCAAAACCGCGTTAGAGGTGCCGCTGCTGTACCCACGCCGACCCTGGAGGATTCCTATGCCGTTAACGTGTTTAATCCGGTTTACTTTGCAACTTCACCTACACCAGGACCTTTTACCAACACCCTGGAACAACAGGTATCCTGGGGCATATATGCACAGGACCATGTTGAAATTACCGATCGCTGGAAAATGACGCTGGGCGTGCGCTTTGATGATTTCGAACAGGATATTGATAACCGGAGAAATGACACCACCACGCGTCAATCGTTTACAGAAACAAGCCCGCGTATAGGCCTTGTCTTCGAAGCAACGCCGTCTATCTCAATCTATGGAAGCTACTCGGAGGGCTTTCGACCAAACACCGGATCCGATGTCAACGGCGTTGCTTTTGAGCCGGAAGAAACTACGTCATATGAAGTTGGCGCCAAGTGGGCATCCGGCGATGGCCATCTCGATGTAACACTGGCTTTCTATTTGATGGATAAAACGGCGATAATTGTGGCAGATCCTCTCAATCCGGGTTTTTCAAGAGCCGGCGGGGAAGCCGAAAGTCAGGGTATCGAGTTTGATATCGTTGGTAAGTTGTTCAATGATATCACTGTCAATTTCTCCTACGCTTATGTCGATGCTGAATTTACCAAGGATGTCGCTGACTTCAACTTTGGTAGAGCGATCCCCGCTGGCAGCCGGTTGATCAACATTCCGGATCACAGTGTCAGCCTGCTGCTTGCGAAGGATTTCCAAACCGATTATGGCGTTTTCAATATGTCCGGCAATGTACAATACGTGAGCGACCGCGTCGGTGAAACGGGTGTTCCCTCTTTTGAGCTGCCGGATTATACGGTAGCGGGCCTCACGGTCTCATACGCTCCTACAGAGAAGTTCAAATTTTCTCTCGACATTAACAACCTGTTCGATGAACGCTATTACCCGAGCTCATTTTCACGTCTCTGGGTTGCTCCGGGTGCCGATCGTAATTTTACTGCCAGAGTGAAATACCGGCTATAAATCAAGTTTCAGACTTCAACATCTACTTCGCTCACCCGTACGCCTCTTCGGAGCGACGTATCAACGAAAATACCAACGGACTTATTCGACAGTATTTTCCCAAAGGTACGGACTTTAACGAAGTCTCAGATGAAGAGGTGAAAGCTGTGATGGATCGGCTAAGCAGCCGTCCCCGAAGGACGAGATGTTGCCCAACACCAAACGAATTATTTATGGGCAGCGAGTGGATTTTCTTGCTATATAACGATGTTGCAGTTATTACTTGAAACTACGTACATCTATTTATCTAGGGTGATCAGCTTATCGATCGGGTACTGCATTTTCTCTATGGGCGTTTTAAGCACGACGTAAGTGAAATATTTTTCGATACCGAAATCCTTTTCGAGGATATCCTCCATCAGGGTTTGATAGTGCATGATGTCCTGCGTAACAAACTTTAGCAGGTAATCGTATCCGCCACTGATCAGATGACACTCGATAACTTCATCGATGTTGCGGATCTTTCTTTCAAACGTGGCGAAATTTTCCTTATGATGGCCAGCTAGTGTAATCTCCGTGAAGACCGTTGCCGTCTGGCCCAGCTTCCTGATATCAACGTGGGCGTTATAGCTGATGATGTAACCGTCTTTTTCGAGACGTTTGACTCGCGCCAGACACGGGCTCGGAGACAGCGCAACGGCTTCAGCCAGATTGATATTCGTCATCCTGCCATTACGTTGCAGCTGCGCAAGTATGTTGATGTCAATTCGATCCAGTTTGTGTAACGCCATAACTTCTGATCCTCTCCGTTGCTGTAATTTATCCAGCTCTTGCTGAATCGTCAAGTACACTTCAATCTTCTTCGACCTTGGTTAGAGCGCCTATGCTCCCGTATGCTGCGGGATTAAAAACTCAAATCCACAGGTGTCGGTAGCTAAATTAGCAATGCACAACGAGACAATGCGGTCAGGTAGCAGTCCGCCGGCAATATTCGTTGCCTCTGTTGCCTGTTGGCGGTAATCACTGCCTCGTAACCAGGGATCATGTTGCTGCGCAACCGTTACCGCCTGATCAAGCCTGTATTGAGGCAGAGTTTCGACAAGCTGCGCCACAACGACAACTGAAGCGAGACTTAAGCAATTGATAATTTTTGCCTGTATCATAATCAACACTGTTCCTGAAAGGAATCAACTTGGGTAAAATCTTCACTAACGCCATCTTTCTTGAGCAACGAAACCTGATAAGGCGTAAATTTAGTACCCATTTCCATACCCCGGCCTCCAACTGGCATACGTGGAACTGCCAACCCGAGAGCCCCTTCAGGCGGCTCTTTCAGTAATCGCCGGATGCATTTAGGCGGTATATGCCCCTCGAATAAAGTAAGCGCCCGGTCTTCACCGGGTCGATATCTACAGTCTAATTTTCCTGAGCCGTTTGTCGGTATTCGCCAGGTCGAACTCACGAGGATCAAACTCTCCTCCACACCATTTCTTCATGGATTCGTGCACTTCGTGACGGGGATCGCGAATGGCCTGCAAGAACTCAAAGTAACCATAGATGCCGCCAACATCCTCTGGCGGGCATCGATTCTTCCCCTGGAGGCAGGTGGCAGTCGTACCACCCCATGGCCTCCTGTATCATTTGGTGAAGCTGAACAAGAGTAATAGAGTCTGGCACCAACACCACCCGCCAAAGAGCGGGCAATGCCTCTTTCGTTCGATTCGCAGTTGCAGTAAAGAAGTCGGCGTCAGTTTGCTGGGCATGGTCAGGCTACCTGTTGGTGTTTGGTCGTGGGCTGGTCGAGATTCCGGGGCAGCAGTTTTTCAATGCGATTGATCGGATGAGAGGCGATTCGTGTCAGCACCTCTTTCAAATAGGTTTCAGGTTCAACATCGTTAAGACGCGCGATACCAATCAGGCTGTAAATTTCCGCGGCGCTTTCACCGCCTTTTTCTGAGCCCATAAAGAGGTAGTTTTTCCGACCCAATGCCATCCCTCGCAGGGCTTGCTCTGCCGCATTATTATCTATTTCAACACAGCCGTCATCGTAAAAACGCGTCAATGCAGGCCAACGGGCCAGCGCATAGTGGATCGCAGCCGCCAACGACGATTTACGTGAGATCTGCGCAACTGTTGGGCTCAACCAGCCATACAGCTCATCGAGTATCGGTTTGCTATGTTCTTTTCGATATCGCCTGCGTTCATCGGGCGGCTTGCCTCTGATGGTTGGTTCGACCCGGTAAATACGCCTGATATACTCAAGTGCCTGGGTGGCTTTAGGGCTTTGCTCATCACGTGAAAATCGTGAAACTTGCGTCGAACTTGAGCGAAACAGGCTACTTCAACGCGGTTCCCTCAATCATACAGGATATTAAACCCCGCATAACCATCGGCAAGGATCGTGCCTTTGAACTCCGACAAATGCGTTTTGCGAATGGATACCCTTGCGATCGGGGATAAACGCAAACCAAACCGCTGGTGCGGTGTCGTTCCCCAGTGGGCGTTCATCGCGTACGTATGTCCACAATCCCGCCGTCTTTGTGCGCCCGTTACCGGGACTGAGAACGGGCACCGGCGTGTCTTCAGCGTGCACGGTGTTACTGGCCAAAGCATGGTTGCGGATTGCCTCAACCAAGGGTGACAGCGACTTACCGGATTCAGGCACCCTATCGGCCAACGTGGATCTCGGCAGTTCCACCCTATGACGGGCTAACATCTGACTCTGCCGGTACAGTGGCAGGTGGTCGCAGTATTTGGAGATAAGGACGTGAGAGAGCAATCCCGGTCCGGCGATCCCCCGGGCTATCAGCCGTTCCGGTGCCTTAGCCTGAACCAGGCAATTGCATCCAGCGGAACAAGCCAACTTGGGACGCACATGAAGGATCACCTTAAAGTTTGCGGGGATGTACTCCAGCTGCTCGGACACGTCTTCTGCCACTTTTCTCAGAGCGCTACCACAATCGGGGCAAGCCTCGGCGTCGGGTAAATGTAGATCATTTTTTCGAGGGAGGTGATCCGGTAAGGGCTTTCTAACCGGACGACGGCGTGGCATTCGTCAGTCAATGCCCTCCAGCAACATCGACAGTTGTGCGGCGGTGAGGGAGACTTTGCCTTCCTGTGTTTTGGGTGGTGCTTGTCGCTTGGGTCTTGGGTGGTAGATTTAAATCTTGGTCGAAAGTGTCCACTTTGCCTCGAGGTGGACACTTTGGGCGTGTCCATTATGTTGAGAGTGGACACTATCTCTTAACGAGTGAAAGCTTCATAGAGTGTGAAAAGCGGATGCTTACCGAATAAATAACCTTGTTTCCCTATTGCCGTGTGACATGACTGATATTTGACCAGGATATTCTTATCCGACTTAAGCGTGCTTAAGTTAATGTTTTGGTGGTTGGGCACATGTATTCCGTTGCGTTCAATTCTATTGACGCCGCGCGGGAGGGCTGTCGGAATGCCGCATCACCCTCCCGAATTGCCTGGAACTTTATGTTATTTATAAAATTCAAATCGCAATTAGCTGCTGAGCCTCCCAATACCGATGAAAGCCGCGAAATAGCAACAATTTACGCCGTTGAAAACCGTGGACTTAGTCATTCTTGCGGTCCCCTTGCCATATTCAGTCCAGCACCCTGAATACTTTATGGTTTACTTACCAGGAAACACAACCTGAGGAAAAGTCTATGCGATTTAACACTACCCCCTTGTTGCTTGCCCTTGCGCTACTCATTCTCCCACTGCATGCCTCCCAGACATTTGCAGGAATTCACACTGTCGTCCGATGGCTTGATCGCCAATATCGTTGCTTTTAACGTCGGGGTCGAAATGGGGCAGCTGCTGGCGTTGAGTTCAATATTGATTCTTGTTGCCTTCTGGCGCGGGACCGAAAGCTTCCGACGACAGGCATTCGCCGCCAATACTGCGCTGATGTCCGCAGGTTTCATACTGATCTATCAGTTAACCGGTTGCTACGGGAAATGCCGGCGATACACAGGCAGCCTATTGCGAACCGGTGTATGTCGATATGCATGGTGAGGAAACGGACGCAAATGAGGAATTTACCAGCTACTGGAAAGAGAAGCGACAACACCTATGCCCCTGGCATCTGGTTTTCCCAGCGATCAACCCAACTGGCGCTTTATCTACGGGGTCGGAGCGGACGATCTGGACACCGTAAAACGGATGCCCAAAGTCGAGAGCGTATCAGGTTATGATGCGGAGTGGAATGAGGTGCCCTCCGAATTGCGTGTTGCCGCCCCCCTGGTACTGGCGGTAAGTGACGACCTGCCCACCGTGGTTTCCGCAGTACTCAACAATGGTATCTGGAGTAAAACGCCCGAGGGAGAGTGGCTGAAGAAAGGCAAGGATGAAGTACCCAACGCCATCGTTTCGGAAAAAACCTACAAGTACTCTTCCAGGGCAAACCGGTGGTCGGCGCCAAGATCAAGACAGACTTTGTCAATGATCCGGATGCAACCCCCTTGGAAACGGCCGCTGATGGCACAGTCACCATCAACGTTCGCAACCAGGGACTCAATGTTATCTCCGCAATCTACGAGGGCCCGGCGGACGAGCCACACCGCGTCAATAAAATTGAACACCTGGCAACATTGCCTTTCGTTCAGGGTCATCTGCCCGAATAGCAATACGAAAAAGACAGGATAATGTTCGTCATTGTCGGACCGAACCCGCTGCGTAAAACGATTACCAGCGTTTCGGTTCGATCTACTGTTATTAAACTGCTTTACCGGACTAAACAGCTTTGCTGGATTAAACGGCTTTAGTGATCGCTTTCACGAACGGTAAGAATCTGGTACTGATCTTTATCGAGTGACGGCAGTCTCCGGATAAAAGCCACCATCGCCCAAATCCGCTGATCATCATGGGTCGGCCCCCAAGCGGGCATACCAGAAGCCTTTATGCCATGCTTAATGATCCAGAAGTGGCGCCTGGCTGCTTCATCACTGTCCAAATCAGGGAATTCCGGATCCGGTGTCGTTAAGTTGGGTGGCGCCGGGTACAACCCCAGAGACAAGTCACTGTCCGCAACACCCGGCTTCAGATGGCAACCGGCACACATGTCGTTGTAATCCGGGCCACCGGACAACAGCAGCTCCGGATTATCAAGGGGGGGAACGTCTATCCCGGCCGACGCGCTTTCGATCGATCTTTCACGCAACGTTTCCAGTAGCCATGTGGTAAGTGTAAAGTGCTTCGTGTCGGCACCGATTGGATAAACGCCTGAATACACAAATACGCCCAGGCCAGCCGCGATCAGCAACACCGATGCAACGAAGTGTCTAGTAAAATTCATAAATCCCGCTCTATTCGATTGCGTACCTGTTGATGTCAGAGTTCGCGGCAACCAGCGATCGGTATCACGGGTTGCCGCTCTGTCCCTTAGTGGTGACTATCGTCACCGTGTTTATCTTCTGCCTTGCCACTTGCCTGCGAATGCTTTCCCGCACCCATCTTATGACTGGAGGCAGTCGGAGTATCTTCCTGCTCGCCGTGACACTTCTTCATCAACGCCATCATTACCGGATCATTCGCCTTCATCTTGGTGTGATCCATTTTACTTAGCGCCTCACAATTGGGCGTCCCCACATTGTCCGTATGCAGCGATGGATCATGGGCTTCCACCGAACAGATGGCCATGGACAGAATTATAAATGTCAGGGATTTTGCAATAGCTCTTTTCATAGAGAGTTCCTCGTTTTCAATTAAACCAATCGATACAGTTACAGAGTCATCAACATCAAAAATAGCCCTTGGTACCAAGGTTATTCGGCGACCGTCACAGGCGCCAATTGGCCAAGTTCAACTTTTGACAGTGAATATTTTCGCCATAGGAAATAGATGGCCGGCAATACCAACAATGTTAACACAACCGCACTGACCATGCCGCCGACCATGGGTGCGGCAATCCGGCTCATCACCTCGGAGCCTGTTCCAGAACCGTACAAAATGGGTAACAGACCGACGATCACGGCGGCGCCTGTCATTATAACAGGTCGTACCCGCGCGCCAGCGCCACTGATCACCACACGGTGCAGGTCATCCATTGAAACGACCGTGCCGGCCTCTTCGCAGGCCGTTAAAGTGCTGCGCCAAGCCTGGTTCAAATACACCAGCATAATAACACCGATCTCAACCGCCACGCCGGCCAAGGCGATAAAGCCCACCCCGACGGCAATGGAAAAGTTATAACCCTGCCAATACATCAACCAAATACTGCCCACCAGGGCAAACGGCAACGTCCCCATCAAAATGGCAACCTCGCTGAAGCTGCGAAAATTCACAAACAGCAGCACCGCGATAATCGCCAGGGTCAGTGGCACCACATAAGTCAATTTGGCTTTGGCCCTCAACACATATTCGTACTGCCCGGACCAGTTAATGGTGTAACCCGCAGGCAGCGTCACCTGCTCCCTGACCACTTGCATGGCTTGCTCGACGTAGGTACCCACATCCACACCCTCAATGTCCACAAAGGTCCAGCCGTTGATGCGTGAGTTTTCACTCTTTATGCCCGGAGGCCCCTCTTCGATAAAGACATCAGCCACATCGCCCAAAGCGATCCGTTGACCGCTGGGGGTCACCACTGGCAACAGCACCAGTTGTTCCGGCGAATTCCGGTAGGACTGGGGATAGCGGATATTCACCGGGTAGCGTTCCAGGCCTTCAATGGTCTGAGTGACATTCATGCCGCCCACCGCGGAAGCGATCACCTGTTGTACGTCGGCGATATTCAGACCGAAGCGGGAGGCCTTTTCCCGATGGATGTCCACCTTGATATAGCGCCCGCCAGCGACCCGTTCCGAATACACCGACGCGGTTCCCGGAACATCTTTCAACACCTTTTCCAGCTGCTGGCCAATAGCCTGGATAACCCCCAGGTCGGCACCGGCCACCTTGATACCCACCGGTGTTTTGATACCGGTGGCCAGCATATCGATGCGGGTTTTGATGGGCATCACCCAGGCATTGGTCACACCGGGCAGTTTAACCAGGGAGTCCAGTTCTTTTTTCAGCGCCTCAGTGGTCATACCGGGGCGCCACTCAGAGGGATCCTTGAGTTGGATAAAGGTTTCAATCATGGTCAGCGGCGCCGGGTCGGTGGCGGTTTCCGCACGACCTATTTTTCCGAACACGGTTTTCACTTCCGGGACCGTACGAATCAGCTTGTCAGTTTGTTGTAACAATTCCCTGGCCTTGCCGATGGAGATGCCGGGATAGGTGGTTGGCATATACATCAAGTCGCCTTCATCCAGCGGCGGGATAAACTCACTGCCGATTTTATCCAGCGGCCAGAGGCTGGTGGCCAACACAAGCAGTGCAACTGCAATGGTGGCTTTGGGATAGGCCAGTACATTTTTCAAGACCGGCATATAACCTGCGATCAGCAATCGATTTATCGGGTTTTTATGTTCGGGTACAACCTTGCCCCGAATAAAATACCCCATCAACACGGGCACCAGAGTAATGGCCAGGGCGGCCGCCGCCGCCATGGCATAGGTTTTGGTATAGGCCAGCGGCGAAAACATACGGCCTTCCTGGGCTTCCAGTGTAAACACCGGCATAAAGCTGACCGTGATGATCAACAAGCTGAAGAACAGCGCGGGCCCCACTTCCACAGCGGATTCGGCGACGATTTCCCAACGATTGTCAGCGGTAAGCGGGGTTTTTTCCATGTGTTTGTGCATGTTTTCAATCATCACTATCGCGCCATCGATCATCGCGCCAATGGCGATGGCAATGCCGCCCAACGACATGATATTGGCGCTGATTCCCTGCACGTGCATGATCACAAAAGCCGTCAGGATACCAACCGGCAAGCTGATAATCGCCACCAGTGAAGAACGCAGGTGAAACAGGAAGACCACGCAGACCAGCACCACAACCACAAATTCTTCCAGCAGCTTGTGCCAGAGATTTTCCACCGCCCGTGCAATCAAACCGGAGCGATCGTAAACCGTGACAATCTCAACGCCATCGGGCAACCCCTGTTTCAGTTCCTCCAGCTTGGCCTTCACACCTTCGATTGTGGCCTGTGCATTTTCGCCAAAACGCATCACGACCACCCCTCCCACGGCTTCCCCTTCGCCGTCGAGCTCAGCGATACCCCGGCGCATCTGGGGACCCAGGTGGATATCCGCCACATCTTTCAACCGCAAGGGGGTACCGTTAACGTTGACCCCCAGGGGCACCAGTGCCAGATCCTTTTCACTTTGAATATAACCGGAGGCACGCACCATATACTCGGCTTCAGCCATTTCCACGACCGAGGCACCCACCTCCTGATTAGCCCGTTTAATGGCTGTTTGAACGTGAGACATGGGAATGCCAAAGGCCCGCAACTTCTCCGGATTGACCGTGACCTGGTACTGTTTGACCATGCCGCCAACGGCGGAGACCTCCGACACACCCGGCACGGTTTGCAATTCGTATTTCAGAAACCAGTCCTGCAACGAACGCAACTGACTGATATCGTGCTGCCCCGTGCGGTCGACCAGTGCATACAGATAAACCCAACCAACACCGGTGGCATCCGGCCCCAACTGCGGTTTGGCGCTGGCAGGCAGGTTCGGGGCCACCTGACTGAGGTATTCCAATACCCGGCTTCGGGCCCAGTAGAGATCCGTATCTTCATCAAAGATCACATAGACATAGGAGTCACCGAAGAACGAATAACCACGGACCGTAACCGCTCCCGGCACCGACAACATGGCTGTGGTCAACGGGTAGGTCACCTGGTCCTCAACCACCTGCGGCGCCTGGCCGGGATAGCTGGTTTTGATAATCACCTGAACATCGGACAGGTCGGGGATCGCGTCCACTGGCGTGTGCTTCAGGGAGAACACCCCCGCTCCCGCCAGGATGGCGGTGGCCAACAGCACAAAAAAACGATTGCCGACGGACCAGCGGATAATGCCTGCAATCATTGTTCACCTCCGCTATTGAATCCCAAATCATGTGAGGAGTGCCCATGCTCCGACTTGCTTTGGCGTTTTTCGATGTGATCGATAGTGAACCGGCCATTATCGATACTAAAGCGGAAGTGAATGGCATCTCCCGCGGAAAGTGTGCCTATATCAATCTCCTGCGCCACGTTAAAATCCATGGTTGCCGCTGGACGGTCCCACTTTTTAATCGCTTCACGGCTGATATTGAGGATTCTTGTCGATGGGTCGATGCTATTGATAACGCCGTTTACCTCGGCACTCTCGGCACTCTCGGCGCTCTCGGTGTTCTCAGTACTTTCGGTATCTCCGGCCGCATAGGATTCGTGACCGTGGGACTCTTCGCCATGGCTCATCCGTTTAAAGTCGGAGTTTTTACTCGATTCGGAATCCAGCAGGAACTGGGCTGAAGTGACCACCTCCTCGCCCTCTTTCAGACCGTGGACAACCTCGACATACTCATCGCCGATGCTACCCAGACCCACGCCGATAGACTTAAACCGCCCCTCTCCCAAGGCAATGACAACACGGTCCTGTTTACCCGTGCGTATCACTGCCTCCCTTGGGATCATCAACGCTTTTGCATTGCTCTGCTCGTGTATGGTTACCTGTGCGAACATATTGGGTTTAAGCAAGCCATCGCTATTTTCAAAACGCAATCGAACACCGGCGGTTCGGGTTTTCGCGTCCAGCGTCGGGTAGACGTAACCCACTTTGCCCTCCCACTTTCGTCCCGGCAAATAGTCGAGCGTCATCGTCACCGGCAATCCGGTTTTCACCAGGGAGGCCTGCCGCTCATAGACTTCGGCCTCCACCCAGACGCGATTCAAGTTGCCAATGGACATCAGTGTCGTACCCGGTTTGACATAAAACCCTTCGCGGATATTCAGATTGTCGACAACACCGGACTGGGGGGCATAGAACGTCATGGTCTGCCTAACCCGGCCGGTTTTTTTAAGCGTCTTGATAAACGCATCACTGATCTGCAGTGCCCGCAGCCGGTCTTCGGCGGCCTTGAGCAGGCGTGAACTGTTACGGTTCATCGCCAAAATCAACTCCTCCTGGGCATTGACCAGCTGTGGCGAGTACAGCTCATACAGTGCCTGTCCCTTACTGACAGGATCCCCCGCCGCTTTGACGTAGAGTATTTCGATCCAGCCTTCCACCCGGGGGTGAATGTGTATCAACTGGTCTTCATCATATTTCACATAGCCGACTGTCTTGATTTCGGTGTTCCGTAATCGGCTTTCCACGGTTGCGGTGCGAACGCCCAGATTATTCACAACGTCGGGCGAGATACGGATGGTTCCCGGGCCGGCATCCGTACCCGCCTGTTGGTAGACGGGAATCAGATCCATACCCATAGGCGATTTACCGGGTTTGTCCCGCCGGTAATTGGGATCCATGGGAGCGACCCAATAGAGCGGCTGAGGTGTATCGTCTTTAACAAGTTTATCTGAAGGGGGTGTTGAATTTCCCAAAAACAGATAACCCGCTACAACCCCTATGATAATGCCACCGGCAATGGCCAACAGAGTCTGTTTCATAACCTTGAGTCCTCTTCGTTGTTGTCGCCAGTCGACACATAAAAATAGTTCAGTTGCAAAATGGTTTTAAGTCGATCAATTTTGATATTCAGGAAATCGATATTGGCATTCAATTCAGCGATTCGCGCCCGAACGACCTCGGCAAAGTCACTTTCATCATTGGTGTAAGCCACCAGCGATGCTTCAGCCTGGTCGTGAATCTCTTCCAACAACCGATGTTGATACAAGCTATAGCGTTGATCGAGATACTTGAGGCGTGCGGACGCCGCATCATACCCGGCGCACATGGCGCGCAGCTTCAGGAATCTATCGGTTTTTCCCGCCGCTTTTCGCGCCACCGCCGATTGCAGCTCCCGATCCTGTCGCTGAGCGGTAAACAACGGCAGGTCAAAGGAGACACTGAACGAAAAAAAATCATCCCGCTCATTACCCATTTGATCGTCGTCGCGGTACCCGTAGCTGGCATCCAGCCCCCATTGAGGTTTATATTTCTGTTTTGCCAGATCGATACCTGTTTCATCCGCCCGTATTTTCTGATCAATCGCCTTGAGCGCCGGGTGTCCCTGAATAGTTGCGTAGCAGGTGTCGAGTTCCCGCCCACCACTGTCGGCGGGGGTTGGCATTGACAGTTCAACAGCCGGCGCTGTTGGTGCGATTCGAAAATCCTGTTGCTCGGGCCCCACAAGCCACTCGGACAACGAAGCGTGATTTGTTTCCCGCTGCTGGCCCAGTTGGGTCAAGCGGTCCTCCAGGCGGGTCAATTCCAATTGAGCCCTCACCAGGTCCTGCTGACGGGCATTGCCGCCCGCACTGGCATAGCTGACCTGGGCAACATCCACCAGATGTTCAAACAGCGACCGGTCCTTTTCGATTAAACGGATGGCTTCCTGGCTACGGTAAGTTTCCAGCCACAATTGACCCACGGTCACTGCCACCATCGCCTGCCTGTCCTGGCGCAGATACGGGTGCCGCTCACCCAATTGCGCCAGCTGACGCTGTTTGAGCGCGAGGCTATCCCCCCGGGGGATAATCTGTTTCACCCCCACTTTAAATTGCGTCATGGGCTCCTGATCAAATTCAAAACTGCCCGTCGGCAAATTGGCAACACCGAAAGAGACGATGGGATCGGGCACCTGGCCCGCGGCGATACTTTCTGCCTCTGTCGCCTGCTGACGAAATTCGCTGCCGCGCAACCAGGGGTCATGGCGCTGAGCAACGGCAACCGCCTGGCCAAGCGTGTATTGGGGCAAGGCTTCGACGATTTGCGCCAAACCAAGCACTGAAGCCACGCTCAAGTACTTGATGATTGTTGCATGTGTCATTACAAATAGGGCTCCTGAAATAGATTGTCCTTTGCAAAAACCTGTTTCCTGCCAGTCATCGGCAATAAGGTTTTTCAGGGGGAGAATCGGGTGCCCACGTTCATACGCGCTCTACCAACCGGCCTGCATTAAGCCTCAAAGACCAGCTGGCCTGAGCGTGCAAACCGTCAACAGGGGAGTGAAAGGCCTAATACACGCTCACAGCACCTGAAACAGGCGCACCAATCCTGTATTAGCGAGAAATGGGGGGACGATAGAGCGATGTTCGCTCGGGAGGGAAATAAAGCATTTCAGGAAACTCAGGTTGCAAGCCTGCATGGCTGGATGGCAGACCTACTGTGGGCGTCGCAAATATCGCATTGGACATACAACCAAGCATCGTGCAGCCAAGCATCGAGCCGCCACTGTCACCACAACAGGATCTGCCCGCGTTATCGTGGGAGGCATCCACCCTGTCCATACCCTGGTGTCCATGCGCCTCAGCCATGGTGGTCGCTGCGCTACCACTACCGGTGCCGTTCATTGAACACGGCACGGCATTAGCCATGGCGGACTGACCTGCGAAGATCAACGCCAGCGCTAAAACAATATGCTTGAGTTCGACAATCGACATCGACATACCGACACATACATTCAATATCTGCAACCCTGATACATTACATCAGTTACAGAATAATGCAATGTCCAGAGGCGGAATTTCAATTCCACACAAGCCAGCTAACTGAAGCCTGCCAATGCCGTTCAAAATAGCCGTCCAAAATAGCCTTTCGCCGTTCAGTAAGGCGTTCAATAGCCGGCGCTACAATCCACTTCTCCCGTCATTGCCCTGCCCGCCCGGTGTCGGCGAATATTTTCCAACAGCGCCTGACAACCGGAGTCGATCTGGGTCGTCGCCGCGATATAGGGTGTCATAAGAATCCGGGGATGCTTCCAGAAGGGGTGATCCGGTGGCGGTGGTTCTTCGTTGAGCACATCCAGCATCACTTCCCCAACCTGACCACTCTCCAGCGCCTTCAGCAGGTCCTCTTCACAGAGATGTCCCCCGCGCCCCGCATTGATCAGACAGGCGCCTTGCGGCAACTGGTCAAAGGTTTCGCGACAAAGAATACCGCGGGTAGCATCGGTCAGCGGCAGCAGACAGACCAGAATGTCGGTATGAGCGAGAAAGTTCGCCAACTCCCCGGCCCCGGCGTAACAACGCACCCCCGGGATCTCATGACGTGAACGGCTCCAGCCCTGCAACTGAAAGCCCAGGGTTTGCAACTGCCGCAGCGCGGCTTGACCCAAGTGCCCAAGCCCCATCACACCCACTCGGCGTTGCTGGGCGGGCACCCACGGAACCGATTCCCAACGCGCGGCGCGTTGCCGTGCCAGGTAACCGGCCAGGTTGCGATAGATGGCGAGCGCGGCAAGCATCACTACTCGACGATACCCTGGGTAATGCCCGGATCAAGCATTCTCACCAGCTTGACGGACGACGGGAAACGCTTCAAATCGAATTGATCAACGCCAGCGCCCACGGAGAAGACAACGCGCAAATTGGGAAAGCGCACCAGGAAATCCGCTGGAGGTTCCCATGCCACCAGGTACTCCACCGCCTCCGGATCACCGGCATCCGGCCAAATGTGGAACGCCAACTCGGGCGCCTCTTCCTTAAAACGCTGCTGCCACAAGCGCCCCCGATGAGGGTCGGATTTATAAAGTATCATCATATTCCCCACGCATTCTGAAAACGAAAAAAACAGCCGTTCAGTCAAGTCTGTAGGGCAACCGCCCGGGACTGCCTTCCCGTTTGGGTTCGGCGCTGATACCATATCAGCAGGCCAAGCCCGCCCATACACGCCATTCCCAAGCCAACAAACAACACCGGCCGCCGGCGCCCATCACGTCCCCCGAAAGAATCGGCAGCAGCAGTATCCACCAACTCGGATTCCGTTCGGCAGGCATGACCGACAACGGCGCCTGCGCACCGCGAGGAACAACAACCTGATCCACCACATGCGATGACCGATCAGGCGAGAAAAACTGCACGTTAAGGTTCCCGCCCCCGAACTTCACATCGCGAACAGCCGCGCCTGGAAAACGGGACCGCGCCACGGCGGAGGAATCCTTCCATTGGGAAACCTCCCATCGATAGACCAACAATGCGCCCGTCAAAGACTGGATCAGAAGAAAGATTAACGCGGACAGGTCCAAACCATCGATGCAAACGCAGAAGCTGAATTTTTTCAAGCATGGCCGGATCGTCAAAAAAAGTTGCCGGCGCCCCGGGGGGCGCCGGCAGAAGTGGCAATGACTGCCAATCGCAGATGATTTTACAGACTGTAACGCACACTCAACGTGTAGGTGCGCGGTGAGCCAGGCATCGTCCACCACTTGTGATAGGAGCTGGCAAAGTATTCCTTGTCGAACAGATTGTCGATATTGACGGAGAGCTTCAGGTTATTGGTCACAGAGTAGGAACCAAACGCACTGGCCAGCGTATAGGAGGGCAATATGTAATTCGGGTCGATGGTTTCACCCAGTCGATCACCCACATAGTTCACTCCCATTCCCACCGTTGCTGGCGCGTCACCGATCTCAAAGCTCTGGATCAATGTCAGGTTGCCGCTGTGCTCCGGAATATTGATCAAGCGACTTCCCGACGGAATCTCCACGCCCCAGTCACGGTTGATCACATCGTTGGTGGTCTCGGCGTCCACATAGGCATAAGAGAACCACAACCGCAGCGTGTCGGTGATGTTACCGGAGAGATCTATCTCCACGCCCTTACTTTCCGCTTCACCCAATGCGGCGGAAAAACCGGAATTGACGGGATCGGAGGTCAGTACGTTGGATTTCTCCGCCTTGAAGAAAGCAACCGTACCGGACAACCGGTCTTCCAGTGTGGAGAATTTAACACCGGCTTCGTAAGACTTGCTTTCCTCGGGTTCAAATGCCGAATTGAAGAAATCCAGTCCGGTATTGGGCCTGAATCCCTCCGAGTAACTGGCATACAGCGAGATATTGGGTTTTATCTCGTACACCAGTCCCGCACGCGGGTTGGTGGCGGTCTGTGATGTTGATGTCACGGTACCGGCCAGGCGGTTGGTGATATCCTGGTCGTAATCGTCGTAACGGACACCCAGAACCATTTTCCACTTTTCGCTCAGGTCAATCTGATCCTGTAAATACGCGCCCCAGGAACTTTGCTCTTCCAGGTTGTTCGTCTGCGGAAGCGTCTCGGGCGGGGGCTCTGCACTCTCGACGGGATTAAAGGCGTTCACAGAGTATGTGGTGTCCCCGGATCCAAAGCCTACACGCCAGCGGCGCTGCTCGGTGTCGAGTTCAAATTCATAGGCATCCACGCCGATCAGCATGTGGTGCGTCAAGGGCCCCGTCTCGAAGCTGCCGGTCAATTCAACCCGGCCCGACAAATCCTCGGCATCGTAATCCCGGAAGCGGCGCTGCCGTGTTACTGTCTCGCCATCGACCAGCAGCAGCTGGCGTCCGCCGGAGAGTTCCGTATCCGCAGAATACCCTTCAAAGGAGGATTCCCGGTAACCCAATCCCGCCAGCAGTGACCAGTTTTTATCGAAATCATGCTGCAATACAAACTGATGCCCGGTGGCTTCGATCTTCATGGGACCGTTGCGGGGATCACCCAGGAACCGGCTCGCCGGCAACACACCGGGATCCCCGTCAATGGCGACGACACCGCGGTCAAACATGGCTTCCTGATCTGCCAGTTCGAGTTCATAGGACAGGGTGGTCGTGTCGGAAAGGGCGAATAACAGCGAAGGCGTCAGGGCATACTTCTGTGGATCGGTCTTTCTGTAACCCTCGGCATCGTCATAAGCACCATTGATCCTGAAGGCGACGCTATCGCTGAGCGCACCCGTATAGTCCCCCTCGACCCGATAGGTACTGTAACGCCCGGCGGAGATCTGCAGATAACCCTCTTTTTCAAATTGCGGCTTCTTGGTGACCAGGTTGATGGTGCCACCCGGCTCACTGCGTCCATAAAGTGCTGAGCCAGGCCCTTTCATGACCTCGATACTTTCGATGTTGGACGCGTCGCGACGGCCGCTATACCCGCGACCGGCACTGAACCCATTGACCAGATAACCGGAGGGCACATTTTCGTCCCCGGCAAAACCCCGAATGGCAAAGCTGTCCCACAAGCCACCGAAATCATTCTGGCGAGATATACCGCCAGCCAGGTCCAGGGCGTTCTGCAGTTGCACAACCCCCATTTCAATCAACAGTTCATTGTCAAGAATCTGTATCGCCTGTGGCAGTGATTCCAGAGGAGTATCTCCCCGATAGGGCTGCTTCTGGGAAATCACTGTAACCTCTTCAATTGCCTCGGACCTTTCATCCGCAGCCAATGTGGATGTGCTTCCCGCTAAACATATGACGCTCGCCAGGAGCGTTCGGCAATAAGGAAGTTTTGTAATCATAATCAAGGCTCTCCAATCTTAACACTGTGAATTGAAAGCAAATTTTTTAAAAACCAAATGACTCAGCACACATCCGTGTTGTGATTGAATACCTGACGTAATACTTCTGGCACCACATCCTGTCCGTTCTTCCTGTAGGTTACGCTCCTCACGAAAAAATATTGTCTCGAATTACGACTCTCAAACAGTGAATATAATCAAACATGGGAGTAAATTGGCAAAAAATGCTGGATTCCGAATTAGGGCATGTTTTTATGGCCCCCCCCAACAATACGCCCTTTTTTGGTGATTTCAGTGGGTTCATAAAAGCAAACTTTGGGCACTGATTAAGGGCAATCGGAGCAAATATGCTACTTTTTGACTCACAGTTGAGCAGGATAATACAAGTTCCTATTTCCACCCGGGAGTGATCTTTTTTTCAGGCAATGGGGATAATCCTGTCTACGGCTTATGGTTATCACTGCAAATCGACAGCAGAGGCGGCAGCATAAAAGAGGCGAAAGCCTCTCATTAGAGCCAGAAGAAGTTACAGCGAGCCAGGTAAAGTCCAAAAGGTACTATAAAGATACTGTAAAGGTACGATAAGGGAGGGTGCTGACTGGTGCGCATTGGGAAACGCGTTTGTCATTAACCGGCGATAACAGGTTTCGAGACCTGGTCAATTCCAGTCGTTCAGCTTGAACAGTTTATCGATGGGATAGTGAGACTTGTCAATGGGGGACTTTAGCACCACATAGCTAAAGTATTTTCCGTCGCGAGGGCGAAATCATTGCAGTGTTGAGTATGTTACGGGACCCGTCGCTGGGCAATTTCAGCCGCGAGGAGCTGAACCTGCTGCGCAAGCAACAGCCCTTTCTGGAATTTGCCCTTAACAGCGTGTATCTGCCGCGACGTATTCAGGAGCGAAATTCCATCGCTGAAAAATACGGACTTACCCCGCGTGAGCTGGATGTTTTGGAACACCTGGTTGCCGGCGCCAATAACAAGACCATTGCCAATGAATTGAACCTGGGGTTACCAACCGTTAAAACCCATATCCAGCATATTTACCAGAAGACAACGGTCAGTTCCCGTACTGAACTGCTGTCGAATGTGTTGAGCACGCCGCGGTAATCAACGGAGTCTCTCCGATCCAGCCCGTCCTTGTCGAACACCGTCCTTGTTGAACTCATCCCTCTGGATGATACTCACCACAGAGAGGGCTGCCTACACTGGTGTCCTGAGTTACCAAACCGAACCATGGAGCACGACCAATGACCAGCGGAGCCAATCCAGACCTTCTGCAACGACGCCAGCGGGTGTTGGGGCAGCACGCCCCTCTCTTTTACGACCAGCCGCTGCATCTTGTGCGCGGCGAAGGCGTGTGGCTCTACGACGTGGACGGTAATCGCTACCTGGACGTTTACAACAATGTCCCCCATGTGGGCCACTGTCACCCTCATGTGGTGGCGGCCCTGCACCAACAGGCCAGCACCCTCAATACCCACACCCGCTACCTGCACGACAATATCGTCAACTACGCCGAACGCCTGACCGCCACCTTCGATGACAGCCTGGCCATGGCCATGTTCACCTGTACCGGCAGCGAGGCCAACGAGCTTGCTCTGCGCATGGCGCGCCACTGTACCGGCGGCCAGGGCATTATCGTCACCGACTTCGCCTACCACGGCAATACCGAAGCCGTGGCCGAGCTTGGCACGGCCTTTATGCCCGAGTCACGGAAAAGCCGTCGCGTGAAATCAGTACCCGTTCCGGATTCCTACCGCCCCCTGGAAGGACTGAGCGGTGACGCCCTGGCCGATGCCTATGCCGAGTGTGTCAAACAGGCCATCGAAGCCTTTGAAGCGGAGGGTGTGAAATTCGCAGGGCTGCTGATGTGTCCGGATTTCGCCAATGAAGGTCTGCTCAATGTGCCTGCGGGCTTTATGGAGAAAGCCATTGCCCATGTGCGCGCCGCCGGCGGTTTGTATATCGCCGACGAGGTACAGGCGGGTTTCGGTCGCACCGGTAAACACTGGTGGGCTCACCAAGGGTACGGCGTCACTCCCGACATCGTCACCCTGGGAAAACCCATGGGCAACGGACACCCGTTGGCGGGACTGGTGGCGCGCCCCGATTTAATCGAAGACTTTGGCGCCGTCTCCATGTATTTCAACACCTTTGGCGGCAATCCGGTTTCCTGTGCCGTGGGTATGGCCGTTTTGGATGTCCTAGAACAGGAACAACTTCGGGAGAACGCCGTGGAGACGGGAGCCTATGTCGCCGCCGGTCTGCGCGAGTTGCAGGAAAAACATGCACTGATCGGTGAAGTGCGCGACCTGGGCATGTTCTTCGCGGTTGAACTGGTATCCGACCGCCCCCAAAAGACTCCGGCCGCGGACGCTGCACGGACAGTGATAAACCGCATGCGTCACAAGGGGGTGTTGATCAGCCGGATCGGCCGACATGACAACATATTGAAGCTACGCCCGCCCATGCCCTTCAGGCCCCAACACGCCGACCTGTTGCTTACTACCCTGGACGAAACCCTGGGACAGCTTCCGGAGGGCCTCTCATCATGACAAGCGGTGATACGGAAATGCTGCAACGGTTGGAAACTGTTGCCCGGAGAGCCTTGGCCGCATGGCCGATCGAGGCCAGCCATCTCACCCTGATCAAGCACCGGGAAAATACCGTCTATCGGGTCGACACCGCAAAGGGTGAGCGCTACGCCCTGCGCCTTCACCGCCAGGGTTACCATTCGGATGCCGCCCTTGGCTCAGAGTTGCAGTGGATCGACGCACTGAACCGCTCGGGGATCGAAGTACCACGGGTTGTCCCCACTACCAGCGGTGAGCTGTTTGTCAGCGTCGAAGCCGTGCAAGTGGACCTTTTCGACTGGGTCGAGGGACAACAGCTGGGCTCCGTGGAAAATGGCATGGGCGAGGATCGGGAAAACATTCAGCGCATTTATCATACCCTTGGCCAATGTGCCGCCGACCTGCACAACCAGGCCAGTCACTGGCCCCTGCCGCACGGTTTTGAGCGCCATGCCTGGGATCTGGAGGGCCTGGTGGGGGAAACCCCCTTCTGGGGGCGCTTCTGGGAACTTGATGCACTGACGGACGAACAACGACAGCTGATCCTGACAGCCAGGGAGAAGATACAGCGTGAGCTTGATCAGTATGGCCGCAACAGCGAAAACTACGGTTTGATCCACGCCGACTTCGTGCCCGAAAACCTATTGGTGGATGGCGAGCATGTGCGCCTGATCGACTTCGACGACGCCGGTTTTGGCTGGCATATGTTTGAGCTGGCCACGGCCCTCTATTTTATTCAGGATGAACCCCACTACGATTGGGCCCAATCGGCATTACTGGCCGGTTACCAGGCACATCGCCCTCTGAAGCCAAGGGACCTGGCCACCCTGCCACTGTTTTTAACCTCCCGTGGTTTTACCTATCTGGGCTGGGTCCAAAGCCGACAGGAAACAGAAACCGCGCGTGAATTAACGCCACAGTTGGTGCAACTGGCCTGCGATTCTGCAAGACGCTATTTGCAGTTATAGCCATTGCTGAACAAAAACCAGCGCTGAAAAATCATTGCCGTATAAAACCAGCGCCATAAAAACCAGCGCCATAAAAAAAAAGGGACTCATGGAGTCCCTTTTTTGTACAGCTGCCAAGCCTTAGAACAGGCGACGGCGACGACTACCACCGATGGAGGTATTTCCCAGACCGCTGACAGACAAGTTGTTGTTCTGGTCCAGCTCCTGGTGAACCGGGGCATCGATCGGGCCATTACCACCCTCAATGATCTGGTTATTGGTGACGGCGCCGGCATTCACCTGTGACAGGTCGAAAGCGAAAACCTGTTTGATATCCGCAACCTTGTTGTCGAGTCGGGTTGAACCGTCAAACACAGTCGCAAAGGGATCGAATCCACCCACAACAGTGGTCATGGCTTTGCGGTCCAGCTCTTTGCTTACGGCCAGGTCTTTGATCTTCAACATAGTATTTTCCTCGATGATAAAAAAGTGTGTGGTTTTATAACTGTTTGAACGTTGTGTTCGAATACACCGAGGATATTGCAGGGGCTGTGCCAAAAATTAAAAACAGGCGAAATAAAACACTAAGACTTTGATATCTATAGGTTTATTTTTAGGCCAAAAAAATGCGAGGCAGCCAACAGATACCGGACAAAAAAGCGACGTTGGATTTTATCCAACGGAAAAGCGGGCGCGCTGTTCGCCGGAGAGCAACACTCGAATGCCTGACTCAGACCGGTAAGGAATTTCTGTACGGGTGTCCGCTAATTGTCCCGCAGACCGCCAAACCGCTGGTAAAAACCACTGTCCGCCTTCAGCAATTTGCCGTCGGCGGTTTCCATATGTTCAAGCAGGTAGGTTTCCGCGCCCTTGTAGGTGGCCCGGTAGATATTGGCGGTCAGGTTCAAAGCCGCCTTGCCGGCCCAGTCAGAAGGCAGTAGCTCGTCGGGCAGGTCGGTATCCTTGAGCAGAATACGCCGGTACTCGTGAATTAACAGGGTGCGCAACTGGAAGCACTGATCCGGTTCCAGCGCCGAGGCCTTGTTGATAGCCGCCAACACCGGCCGAAAGCGTTTGAGAAACGCGCAGTACCGCTGTTCGAGCTCCTCCAGGTTCCAACAGTTTTTCGACAACTGTTTTAATACCTGCTGTGACGCCACCTCTTCGGTGTGGGCATTCATCACCACCACCTTGTCGACTGCCCCCAATTCCTGCAGGGTCTCGTCGAGGGATCGGCGATCGGCACCGGGACGCGCAAGCAACCCGGTGGCCAGGGCCCCATAACCCAACCAACGCAACTCCTTGCGCAGCTCGTCGCGCTCCTCCTCCACGTAAGCCGGCAACACCAGGGTCCACTGCCCGTCCCATTCGGTGCGGCTGACGGAATAGATCCGCCGCGCGGCTTTCTGGTATTGGCGCAAACCGAATTCGGTCATGCTGTAGTAACTGCGTCGCCCGATCTGGGTGGACGTCAGCCAGTTTTCCTGGATCAGACGATAAACGGAGGTGCGCACCAGCCGCTGGCTGAGTCCAAAAGGCTCCAGCGCCTCGATCAGGCTACCGAGCCAAACCGACCCGCCATGCTGGGAAATGGAGTCACCAAAAACACTGACAATCAATGACCCGCCCCGCATGGGCCGCTGCTGCTGGAATTCCCACAGCAGTTCCTCGACATATTTCAATCTGGCCATTTTTTCAGCAGGTCCCGTATCATGTTGGACGACATGGGAGGATTTTACTGAGGGTGGTGATATTCGGCAAATTAGATGCCAGATGGCGGCAACTCAATCACTAACCCAGTGACTGTGCATGTTTGCGGTACTGGCTGGGGGTCATATTGTATTGGGCCTTGAAGCAGCGACCAAAGTGAGACGCATCATTAAAGCCCCAGCGGAACGCAATTTCCGTGGCGCTGAAGGAATTCATCTCCGGATTTTCCAGGTTGTTCTTGCAGCCTTCCAATCGCTGCAACTGGATATAGCGGCCCACCGACACCCCTTCGGGCTTGAACAACATATGCAGGTAACGGGTGCTGATGCCCTGGGAGTGGGCAATCATGTCGGGGGTCAACTGGGGATCATGCAGATGTTTATAAATAAAGTTCTTGACCCGGTAGATATGCTCAACCCGTGAATCCCGTTCGATGCGCTGTTGCTGGGGCTGGCTATAGCTCAGCGAAGTCACCAGCAGGTCGAGGATATTGGCTTCCAGCCGTTGCACCAGCGAGGGCTCCAGGCTATCGATGCGCTGCACCAGCGAAATGACAAACTGACTCAAGAGGCCGTTAGTGCCCTGGTCCGCCGCCATACGCTGTCCAAGGAAGCATTCCGGGTGGCGTATCTGGTCCTGCAGGATATGGTGGGGAATGGCCAGTACCGCCTGGCGATAGCGGTGGGGAAAGTGTAATTCGTAGGGTTCAGTGGTACTGCCGAGCACAAAATCCCCCGGCGTCAGGGTCGCCTCGCGCCCGCACTGGGCAAAATAACCCTGGCCTTCAATCTGAAATTTCACCAGATAAAAATCATTATCGGTCTCGGCAATATGTGACTTGCGCCGGTAGACGTCCAGGGGGGCACTCTGCACCTGGGCCAGGCGAATATTTTCCAGCCGACTCGCTTCCAGCCGGCCGTTGAAATGACCGGTCAGGGCCTCGGAGGATTCACAGCTCAGTGCACTGAAAGTATCGCACACCGCCTGGTTCCAGCAGTCAAACTGCTCCCGTGCAGGTAATTGCGCTGATGTGCTGGTGATAAGCATGGAAATAGCAAACCCCGGTGATTAGTCTACCCAGTCATAGTGCAATGGTAATGACGAGGCGTCAACAGATACATTATACTCTTTTTCCATTTTCTTTTTGTGTCGCAAATTGGGCAAAATAGCGCTTCCACGATAGGGTCCACGCCAGAACAGGTCCCTTCTCGGGGCGCTCCACCCCAAGTCAGTCCCCTTCACCGGGCAGTTCAACCGCATCGTATTTCACGACAACATCCTTAAACCCACGACCCTCCCGTGCCAGACGCTGCAACAGGGGCGCGGGCCGCCAGTAGAGCTCTCCCATCTGCGCACAAATTGCCTCGATACGGTCGCAGACCTTGTCGAGGCCAATGGTCTCGGCGTAATGCAAGGGGCCACCGCGGTAGCGGGGAAATCCATAGCCGTTCACTAAAATGACGTCGACATCCGAGGGGCGCTGGGCAATTCCCTCCTCCAGCAGCTTTGCCGCCTCATTGACCAGGGCGTAAATCAGACGCTCGACAATTTCCGCGCTGTCAATCTCACGCTGTTGAATACCCAGACGCTCCGCTTCGGCGCGGATCAACAGCTCCACCTCGGGATCGACACAGCGCTTGTGGGTATCCGCATCATAAACGTAGAAACCGGCACCGGTTTTCCGTCCCAATCGCCCCTGCTCCACCAGTACATTGCCGATATGGAAGTAGCGCCGGTCATCGGGCAGGTCGTCCCGGGACTGGCGCGCCT
The DNA here is from genome assembly GCA_050290225.1 of Cellvibrionaceae bacterium. Taxonomy (GTDB): domain Bacteria; phylum Pseudomonadota; class Gammaproteobacteria; order Pseudomonadales; family Cellvibrionaceae; genus JBNKHG01. The sequence continues at coordinate 39,989 of JBNKHG010000070.1, read as the reverse complement.
TGTAACCGATATCCAACCCCGCCAGATCCAGCACTGACAGCGGCCCCATAGCCATCCCCCAGTCGACCATGGCCTTGTCCACTTGCTGCGGCGTCGCCCCCTCCAATAGCAGCATCTGCGCTTCGCGGCAGTAGGCGGTAAACAGGCGGTTACCGACAAAGCCGTAACAAACGCCAACCAGGGTACAAATTTTCGGGAGACGCCTGCCGAGTTTCATCACGGTGGCAATCACCTCGTCGCTACAGTGATCGGTGCGCACCACTTCCAGCAGTTTCATCACCTGGGCGGGACTGAAAAAGTGCATGCCAATCACATCCCGGGGACGTTGAGTAAAGGCGGCAATTTTATTCACGTCCAGGTAGGAGGTATTGGTGGCCAGGATCGCCCCCGGTTTGCATACCCGGTCAAGGCTTTCGAATACCCGCCGCTTGACCTCGAGACTTTCGAATACCGCTTCGACCACCAGGTCCACAGACGCCAGATCCTCGTAGCTGAGGGTACCCTGAATCAGTGCCAGTCGCGCCTGCACCTGTGCGTCTGTCAGCGCTCCTTTTTTCATCGAAGCCTGATAATTTTTACGAACCGTAGCGAGACCGCGCTCCAGATTTTCGGCCTGAACTTCAAGCAGTGTCACCGGCAGCCCGGCATTGGCAAAGCACATGGCGATACCCGTACCCATGGTACCGGCGCCGATCACCGCCACCCGCCGGATCTCCCGCTCCGGCGTATGCGGATTGAAACCGGTTATTTTTGCCGCCTCGCGTTCGGCGAAGAACTGGTAGCGCAAGGCTTGTGACTGGGGCGACGCCACGCACCGGGTAAAGAGTTCGCGCTCGCGCTTTAAGCCCTCGGCGAAGGGGACATGGGTGGCCACTTCCAAGGCTTCAACGATAAGGCCGGGCGACAGGTAACCGCGAAAACGTTTGGCCACCTGCTCGCGCGCTTTATCAAAAATATCCACAGCCAGTTCCCGGGTATCCACCGGCTGTTCCCCCGTGCGCCTCGGTGGCTGCGTCCCCTTGCCCACGCCCTGGGCAATCAGTGACCGGGCATAAGCCATCGCATGATCAAGCAGGGCTTCATCGAACACCCGGTCCAGCAATCCCCCGGTCTCCGCCTTGGTGGCCTCGATCGGTTTGCCGCGCAAAATCATCTCCAGGGCCGCCTCCACACCGATTAAACGGGGCAACCGCTGGGTGCCGCCACCGCCGGGCAACAGGCCCAGGTTGACCTCAGGCAGCCCCAGTTTCGCCGATGCGAGCGCGCAGCGGTAATGGCAGGCCATCGCCAGCTCCAGACCGCCACCCAACGCGGTACCGTGAATGGCGGCAATGACCGGTTTGGCGGACTGTTCGATGGCCGCCAAGACTTCAGCCAACACCGGTGCCCGCGGCGGCTTGCCAAATTCAGTGATATCCGCCCCGGCAATAAACGTTTTACCTTCACAGTAAAGAATAATGGCCTGCGAGGCGTCCCCCTGGGCGCTTGCCACCGCATCGAGAATGCCGCTGCGCAACGCCTGTGACAATGCATTGACTGGCGGGTTGTTGAGTGTAATAACCCCAACCTGCCCCGATAACTGGTAAGAGACAACACTCATAGTTCTATCCTGTGTCTTGTGACTTTTATCTTGTGTAAATTACTTTTCATTATTTTTGGGTTAACGACTTTTATGTTTTTAACCAATATTTTTTTGCGCCGAACAAAATTTTTTGTGCTTTCAGTGAAAAGGCTGCTATTTTTGAGCCCGGAGTTTTACCGATAGCAACGTGAAAGCGGCTGTGCTTTCACAACCGCTTTGGGAATAAAAAAAGAGAAGCGATCGGGAGCCTGGGGTCAGATGCCTCTCTCGCTGAACGTCAGCTAAGCAGAGACTGCATTTGAACCATTGGCGACAGAGAGGGGATTCGCCCCCGATGCCTTGGGTGAAAACAGCGCTAATGCGGTGTCAAATTCCTCACCCTTTTCCCCGGCCAGGGCCGCCTCGCATAGCACGGCGACATCGTCGGCATCCAGCCGCAGGCTGGCGTTATCGACCAGGGCCATAATGGCATTGAAGCGGCCCATACCCCGTGCATGGGTGGAACCATAGCCTTTGATCAGACGTTGAGCCTGGGCAACCTTGACGGCCAGGGGATAATTTTCCGATGCCAGTCGGAGAATGCGGTCCAACCAACGTTCAATGGCCCTGTTTTCCACAGCGTAGCGATAGGTGCCGCGACGCCTACCCCGCAGGCTGGCGAGCAGATACATCAACAGGAATCCGCTGAGCTTGCCGGTTTGAATGCGACGCCCTTTGGAGAAAAATCCCGACAGCCAACGCTTCAGTCCACGGGATTTGAGGATAGACTCACCCAGTTTGCGCGGCAGTGTGTCGCACACCTCTTCCAGTCGCGGGTGCAGAAACTCCACCGGATAGACAAACTGGTCGGGGGCCGCCTTCACCTCCTCGCGAATGCGTTCGGTGCGCTGGCGGCGGGTTTTCTGGTCGGCGACGCGAATGGTATCCTGAAACGCCATCCACAGGGCCAGGTGCCTGGCCACTTCCCGGGTCAGAACACCCTCGGCATCCTTGTCCAAAATCGATTCCAGCCGCGCCAGGTAAAGATCGGCGTACTTGAAATCCTGGTAGTCCACCAACTGGCGGACACCCTCACAGATAACGCCCTGGCAAGCGGCGGGAAACTGCGTCTTGATCCGCTCCAATAAACCTTGGCCTTCACGCGTCCGGGCCTGCCCGGGTACCGGCAATGCCAGTTCCTCTGCCTCTGGCGTGTGTTCCAGTGCGTGCTGCTCGGCTTTCTCACAGGCGGCGGCAAAGGCGCCCAGGTTGGTGTCCACGGCGATCCCGCCCTTGCGGATCGCCTCTTCAAAATCGGCGCGTTCGAAGGGCAAGACCCGCGAACCCGCCAAAGCACCCAACAGTACGGAGCTGATCACCGAACCGGTTTCTTTGGCCAGTTTCTCCATGTCGAAGGCGATGCAGTCCCTGGCGGCCTTCTCAATAGCATCGAGAACTTTTTCGCTGTCGGCCAGGCCGTTACCCATATGCTGTTTTTCGGCCACGGTGTAGGATCGGTGAGTGGTGGCAATCAGGGTGGTTTTATCCGGCGTGACAAAACCGCGCTGCACTGCGCGCCCGGCTTCCACCAGCTCCGCTGCGATCAGAATGTCCACGTCGCCGGGAATCGGGGTCATGCCCAGTACCGGATTTTTGCCCAGGCGCCGGGCTTCCGCTTCGGGGAAGAGTTCCAGGTAGTAAATCGTGGCGCCGGTGCGCTGGGCAACTCCCGGCACAGAAGTGGATTGCGCCAGGTAGCCGTGACTCTCGGCGATATCGCGAATCCAGTTGGCCAGCACCCCGCCTCCCTGGCCACCCATGGCGGAAATGGCAATCTTGATGGGCTGTATGTTTGTCTCAAGCATGGTTGTTTAACTCTGTTGCCCGTGCCTCGCACGGCTGTTTGATACCCGACCGGTAACGCCCCTTGTGCTAAAAGGCAAAGCGCTTTAAGCGACGGTCGATACGCTTTTGCAGGAAGCCGATCACCGCGCGGCGCAGGCCGCCTACCAGCTTGTCCCAGGCGCTGGGGTTAAAAATAATTTCCGTGCGTGCAAACGATGGGCACAGCACCGCCGAGTGGGCGTTCTCGCCGCAAAGGCCGCAACCGAGGCAATCGTTGTCCACATAGGCCACCGGGTCGGTTTTCAGCGGGTTGGGGTTTTCCTTCACTGTCAGCGACGGACAGCCGGACAGGCGAATACAGGCGTGATCGCCGGTACAGGTATCGCTGTCGACAAAAAAGCGCTCGCGCACCACCCGCTGGCCGGTTTTGATACGGTGGCGCATCGCCGGCTTTTCGCGTCGCTGCTTGTTGAGCATGCACTCGTTCTGGGCAATGATCACCTTGGGACCTTCGACCCCGGTGGTCATGGCTTCCTTCAGCGTCGCTTTGACGGTGCTGACATCATAGGTGTCGACCGTCCTTACCCAATCGACCCCCACGCCCTGGACGGCGCTCTCGATCGCGTGGCGGGTGGAGCGGTTCGACACATCCGAGCGCGAGGAGGGAATATCCTGGCCGCCGGTGGCCGCCGAATAGTTGTTGTCGACAATAACGATCACTTCATCGCTCTGGTTAAACACCGCGTTGCTGATGCCGCTGGTGAGGCCGTTGTGCCAGAAGCCGCCATCGCCCATCACACTGATATTGCGCCGATCGGATTTGACGTTAAACGCCGAGCCACCGGCGGCACCCAGGCCATAACCCATGGTGGTGTTGCCCAAATTAAAGGGCGGCAGAATGGAGAACAGATGGCAACCGATATCGGCACTGATATGAAAATCGCCGTCTTCCTGCTGCACCTGCTTCATGGCGCTGAAGATGGGCCGCTCCGGGCAACCGACACAAAAACCCGCCGGGCGGGGCTGGATTTCAGTGGCCAGTTGCTTGAGTGGAATCAGGTTGGGGTTTTCCGCCGCGACCCCGATTTTTGAAGGGTCGAAAAAGTCCACACCGGAGGCAGCGCCGGTGTTGGCCGATACCGTTTCCAGGAATTTGGCCACCCCGTTTTTCACCACATCACCCTGGTATTCGCCGTAGGAGGGCATAATGTCCTTGCCGTACAGCCCGGTCTGCAGATCTGCTTTACGCAGGATATGGCTGACCGCCTGCTCGATATACGCCGGTTGACCCTCCTCGATCATCAATACCGCTTTTTTGCCGGCACAGAATCGCACGATTTCCTCGTCGATGTAGGGGTAGGTCACATTCATCACGTACAGGGGCAGTCGGCAGTTGCCGACACTGTCGGCCAACTCCAGCATATTGAGTGCGCGAATGACCGTGTTATAGAGGCCGCCCTGCAGTATCAGGCCAAAATCATCCAATTCGCCATCAAAGAACTCGTTGAGCCGGGCGTCCTTGATGTACTGAACGGCCGCCGGCAAGCGGTTTTCGATTTTTTCTTTCTCGTGCAGGAAGTTGGCCGGCGGCAGAACGATACGACTGGTATCGCGGTTGGGAGCCGACTTGGCCTCCTTGACGGAAAGGCGTGGGCGCTGGTTGTCCTTGGCGGTAAAACTGCCGTGCACGTGACAGGCACGGATGCGCAGCTCCAGCATCACCGGCGTGTTACTGGCTTCCGACAGCTCAAACCCCTTCTCCACCGCGTCGGTAATCATCGGCAGATTGGGTCGCGGGTCCAGCAGCCACATCTGGGATTTCATGGCGAAGGCGTGGGAGCGCTCCTGCATAATACTGGAGCCCTCGCCGTAGTCCTCGCCCACCACCACCAGCGCGCCGCCGATCACGCCACCGGACGCCAGGTTGGCCAGTGCATCGGAAGCAACGTTGGTGCCCACGGTCGACTTCCAGGCCACGGCACCGCGCAACGGGTAGTTGACCGAAGCGGCCAGCATGGCGGCGGCGGTGGCTTCACTGCCATTGGATTCGAAGTGCACATCCAGCTCTTCGAGGATCTCCTGGGCGTCGTTGAGCACGTCCATCAGGTGTGAAATGGGCGCCCCCTGATAACCGCCGACATAGGCGACACCAGACTGCAACAGCGCCTTGGTCACGCCCAGAATACCTTCGACGTGCAGCTCCTCTCCGGCGCCCTTGCGCAACAGCTGCACTTCTTTTTTAAACGATCTCTCTGCCATGCGGTTACCTTAAACCCTGCAAATTTAATAGGGGGATTGCCGCCCCCGGTATCTCTCAAAAAAGCACCGGCCCAGGGGCCGGCAAGGTGCAGTCAATTAATCCGCCACCAGCGCCAATACCCGCGCCGGACTACCGGAACCGTTCTTGATTTTCAGTGGCGGCGCGATAAGCAGTGCCCCGGTCGGCGGCAACTGATCCAGGTTGCACAGACTGGCCAGCCCGCACTTCTTGGCGCCATGCATCAAATTGTGACAGGGGAACATGGGATCCTGGGTCGGGGCGATACCGGCGTCGGTGCCCACGGTCTCCACACCCACGCCCGTCACATTGCGCTCCTCGGCCAGGAACTTCACGGTGGCCGGATCCCAGCCGGGGGTATGGCCGCCATCTTCCCCGATATTGAGGTATTCCTCTTTGCTGGCCTTCTTGGACCAGTCAGTGCGATAGAGCACCCAGGCGCCCGGGGTGATCTGTCCATGCTGCTCTTCCCAGGCTTTGATAAAGTCCACGGTCAACAGGAAATCGGGGTTGGCTGCAGCTTCGGCCACCGCATCGATCACAAACGCCGGTGCGACGAAGTTGGCTGTCGGCAGCGTGTCGGTGGCGTGATTGTCGTAATCCTTGCCCGTTACCCAGTGAATGGGGGCGTCGAAGTGGGTACCGGTATGCTCACCGCACTTGATATTGTTCCAGTACCAGGCAGGCCCGCGGTCATCATAGCGGGAGATCTCCTCCATGCTAAAGGGCCAGGACTCGCCCCACCCCATCTCCGGGGGCAATTGCAGAATCGGCGTGTTCGGCTCCAGGGTGCGCGTCAGATCGACGATTTTAACTCCGCCAGTGACCAACAGGCTGGCCAATTCCTTCAGTACTTGACTGGACGACATAGTTTTCTCCATCACTCGGTTTTATCGGACAGGATTAAGGATATAACTCCACCTCGCGACCCAAAAGGACACTCCACTATCCTCTTAGTGCAGCACAATTTGGCTAGGGCGGTTGAAAGGCCGGCGCGGGCGTATCGGACGCCCCATAGCATGGATCAGGTCAAGGGCATGGATCAGGTCAAGGCGATCAGATAGGCTTTTTTCAGATAGGTGGCCGCGAACAGCGCCAGCGCCAGGCCAAACCCCCGGTTTGCACAGCGCCGCAGCAGCAGGGGGCCACGGCCGCGAAAAACACTGGTAATCACCGCCTGCGTGGCCTTGGCACCGATAACCGACAGCAACAGCGCCAGGGTAAAAGCCAGGGCTTCCCAGGAATCACCGGAAACGATGTAGGCTCCGCCGACAGTCGTCCAAAACAGGTAGGGATTGGGATTGAGCAGATTGATCCGGACCACATCCCGGAGTTCCAGCAATTGCCCCTCTTTGACTGAATGCACGCCCGGCTCGTCTGACTTGTCGCCTGATTGCTCCAACTCGACCCGGGATTCGCTGAGCAGCATTTTGAGCCCCAGGCGTAGCAGGTAAAGACCGCCGAGCAAGCTGATAAGCGCAATCAGGGGCTGACTGGAGCGAAAATAGGTCAACACCCAGAGCGAGCACAGAATAATCGGGCCGTCGGTGATGAGTGGCGTCAAGCTGACTTTGATCCCCTGCCACAATCCCCGCTGCAGGGTTTGCTGCACCACCGCCACGGAGAGCGGCCCGGGCATACAACCGGCGGAAAAACCAATGGCGATGGCGGTGAGCAGGGTTTCAATCATGGCGGCATTGTAGCGGCAAATTATTTTACATGTAAACAATAGTCGCCTAGTATCTGGTTATAACCACCGGCAATGACCAACCCGACGAACAGGAGACCGCCATGGTCAGAGGCGTTTCAGTCAAAGGGGATAAAGCGGAACCGGTCCACAGCTTTCACCAGGAAGCCAGCGTTCCCGACTCCGCCCAGGACATGATGTCCGACTTTATGTTTACCCACCATTTGTCGGTGGAGAATCCCGATGCGGTCCGCTTTCGACACTCCGGCATCCAGTTCAGCGAACTCAACGTCAGCCAGATCCAGTACGGCACCTCAGTGACCGTGGATCTGGAGCCCATGGATGAGTACTACTCCATCAGCCTGCCCATCACCGGCACCCAATCCCTGTGTGTCAACGGCCAGAATACCTACTCCGATCGCCACCGGGGGATTGTTATCTGCCCCTACCAGGCCGTACAGTTGACCATGAGTGGCAATTGCCGCAAACGGTTGGTGCGCATCTGCCGCTCGGCCCTGGAAAGACAGCTGGCCAAGCTGCTGGGCCACCCGATCGAGGAACCGGTGATTTTCGAACCCGGCATCGACGCCGAGACCGGCAAGATGGCCTCCTGGTGGCGGATGATCAAAAACCTGGAGCAGGAACACAAGCACAAGGTATCCCTGTTTGTGGACGGTCCCATACTTGCCCACGTGGAGGAAATGCTGATTACCGGCCTGCTCTACGGCCAGCCCCACAACTACAGCGGCGCCCTGGCGGCCCTGACCACCATCACCGTGCCTCTCTATGTGCGCCGGGCGCAGAACTATATCCACGAACACGCCAAAGGCAATCTGTGTATCGACAACATCATCGCCGCCGCGGGCGTATCCAAGCGCAGCCTCTACGACGGCTTCAAGCGCTGTTACGGCGTGCCGCCGATGCAGTACCTGCGGGAAATCCGCATCGCCGGCGTCCGCCGGGAGCTGGCGGAAAACACCAGCGAAGACGATATCACCACCATCGCCCTGCGCTGGGGCTTTACCCATCTGGGGCGCTTTACCGCCGAATACAAAAAACGCTTTGGGGAACTGCCCTCCGCAACCCGGGCGCGTGCACAGCAACCGGGCGATTAGTCACGTTGGTGAATTAAACAGCGCCAAAGTTTCCACAGGATCTGTGGATAAGTCTTTGGATGACTGCCGGAAAAGCGAACCGAGCCTTTGCCGTTGTTGGGCGCGAGCGCTTTGATCAGTTTTCAGTCAGGCCCTCTTCATAGGCGGTAATACCTCCGGGAAGCAATTCCCAGGAGGCTTTTGAACCTACAAATATATGATAACCAATTTCAATCGGCGGATTACCATTGAGACAACCCAATGTAATGCCGTGCACTTCACCATTATGCGTTCCACAAAGTGTTGAGCCGCATTGACTACAAAACTGCCATCCAAATCCCGGCTGACTCTCGAAGCGGGTTAACAGCTCATCGCCTTCAAGCCATTTGAATTCTTTCGGATCCACCAAAGCATAGGAAGATGCCTGAGAACTGAAAGCCTTCCGGCAACGGGAGCAGTGGCATGAGCGGGCATCCTTGAGGCTACCGTCAATTTGATATTTTACACGTCCACAAAAGCATTCACCGGTAATAAGCATGTGCCCTCCTCCGATCATCCTGAAGAGGCCACTGTACCATCTCGACGTTGAAATCTCAGGTGTAGATAACCGGCGCCACCATTTTCAGCCCAAAGGGAATCACATCCGGTGCCCCCGCCATCGCGCACTCGTTGGACCAAATGTATTTCTGGGTGGGTGTCCAGCCGGTCCCTCCATACTCGACCGGCCAATTAACGCCAGCCCAACCCTGCGCGTACAACACCTTTTGCCAGCGAACATGATCCGCTTTGGTCATATGCCGCCCGGTTAGGGTTTTCTCTCTGATATCCGCCGGTAATTTTTCATTCAGAAAACGTCGAACCTCGTCCTGAAATTGCAACTCTTCTGCGGTGAACTCAATATTCATAGTTTCCTCACTGCTCACTCACTGGGAAATGGCTTTAACCATATTGCGCGCAATGATCATGCGCTGAATTTCCGACGTACCCTCGTATAGGCGAAACAAGCGTACATCGCGATAGAAACGCTCAACGGCATACTCTGAGATATAACCCGCACCGCCGTGAATCTGTACAGCGCGGTCGGCTACACGCCCTACCATTTCGGTCGCAAACAATTTACAACAAGATGCTTCCGTACTGATTGTCTTGCCGTCATCACGCTGCCTTGCCGCATCCAGCACCATGCATCTGGCGGCATAGGCTTCGGTTTTACAGTCAGCAAGCATGGATTGAATCATTTGATGTTCGGCAATGGGACGACCAAATTGCTGACGCTCCACCGCATATTGCAATGCATCTGCAATCAAGTGATCGGTCTGAATCCGCTTTCACACCCTCCATTAATCTCCAATACGATTTAACGCCCGATGCCATGCTGTTTGCCAGTGCGTCCACCGGGTTCAAATCCGGCGGTTTTGATACCCGAGCCAATACAGAAGCGTCGTTTGAGTTTGAAGAAGAAGAGGCCACCAGCTTTGAGCTGGGCGCCAAAACCACATTGGCCGATGGCGCTGCAGAACTCAACCTCGCGCTTTTTTACACGGAATATGAAAACCTTCAAACCAGTCAGTATGACGGCAAAGTCGGCTTTACCGTAGGCAACGCCAAAGAGTCAGTCATTCAAGGGGTTGAGTTGGATGGCCGCTGGTTACTGACAGAAGGGCTGACCATGCTTTACGCCCTGTCTTACCTGGATTTCGAGTACACCGACTATAGCAATGGCAATTGCTACCAAGGTCAGACACCGGATGGAGACGTCATCGACGGCGTCTCACTGTGTGACTACACTGGCAAGACCGGTGGCTACGCACCAAAGAAAACCACCAATCTGGGTTTCAATTATGTCTATCCAATGGGGGGAAAACTGGAGTTGCGGAGCTCGTTGGATTTCCAATACGTGGATAACCACGATGTTCATACCAATCTGGACCCTGCGTACGATATTGATGCCTATACTACTGTGAATATGCGCGTCGGTATCAACGCCGATAACTGGTCCCTGGCGCTGCTGGGCAAAAACCTGACCGATAAAGAGGTATTGACCTTTGTCGGTGACGCCCCACTGTCGGGCAGTACTTTCGGCACCACGTCCCGATACGGTTTTGTCAAGCCTCCGCGCACAGTGACGGTGGAGGCAAGCTATAAGTTCTGATCGCGTTTAGAGGTATTGCCCTGGCCGATCCATTACCAGGGCAATACGTTTACGTTGTTCCCCGGCGGCCTTTCCTCAGCATTCCTACCCCAGCACACCGACCCCGGCGACCCAGCCCCAGGGTTAGCACCATGACGTAGGTGAGATTACCGCCACACCAGCCCGGCGTGTACCTGGTGTTGTAGGCATATCGACTGGCGATGACGTACCCGCAAAGGCCAGCTGTGTTCAGTTTATACGCGGCAAATATTTAACACAGCCCTCCGGCACTATCTGCAGCAACAATTCCCGGCTTCGATGCCAAAAGGCGGACAACAATAACAGGACGGAACCGATAAATATTCCTGATATTGCCAGGCTGGAACTCACGATGCCATAGGTGTCAAACAGCGCCCTGAAGGCGTAAAGTACATAAACAAGCGATGAAACCATCAACGCGCGTCTGTCGACCGCAATGGACACCAATGCCAGGAGCGCATACATCAGTATCACAATAAGGATACTGAGCAAGCCAGTTTGACCTTGCAGGATACCCAGTGCCGAAAATATAGGGTGGACAATCAGCGGCGCCGCAAACAGATGCAGCCAGAAGGCCACATCTGATTTTCGTGTTTTCCTGGCCGTATCCTGTGAATCCCACCACATGGCGAAGAAAAACGTCAACACTCCAAGCCCACATGCAAAGACATTGGTATAGGGCTTGAGAGCGCCAAATTGCACTATCAGCGCTATAAGACAAACCACCAGGCTGGCCACGCCCGCCGCCACGGTAATCGGGACCTGGAATTTTAGCCAATGGCCCCACGCGGCCAAAACCCCTACGCCACCGGCGATAAACAGGGCAGTTTCCTCTTTTATCTCGTAGGCGGCCAGTGTCAATAACATAAAGCCGACAACACTGATGACGAATGACACAAGAAAGAGTATCGCTGGAAGGGCCAGCCTTTTTCGCTGAACAAAAAACAGGGACAGCAGCCAGGCTATTATTGCTGCCACAAGAAACCCCCAGGCTGGCGACGCCTGGCCGGCTATCCAGCCGGCCGAAACCAATAAAATAAACGCGGATATACTGACAAAAATGTCATTAAACCCGGAAATAAGCCTGAAATTTTCTTCGTCTACCGTTTTGGTGTCGGCTTTATTGGCGATATAGCAGCGAAAATTGTCGACGGCATTTTCATCAAATATGCCTTCCTTGACGGCTGAATAGAGGTCTTCGTCTGTGTACATGGGGGTCCCTTATTTATTGACGAATAGCGGAGCCAATGCCTAGCTTACCGAGAACTTCGTCCATCATAGCGGATATCTGTCCGGCCTGCGTGTTTTGCAGGTCAATCGCCTGGTTTGTTGACGGTTTTCACGGCGTCAGCGTTATAAACCACAACGAGAGAAATAGCCATGCCGGTAATCGACGTTACACATGACTTGGATACACTCAACTTGACTATTGTTGCACAATTCGCCGCTTCAGTTCAGCGTATCTGGGACCTCTATGCAGATCCACGGCAACTAGAGCGAGTCTGGGGGCCACCCAGCCATCCGGCGACGTTCGTTGACCATGAATTAACCGTCGGTGCGCGCACGACTTACTTTATGACGAGCCCCGAGGGTCAAAAGTACTATGGGTATTGGGTAATAGCAGGGGTTGAAGAACCAAATCGATTCTGCTTTGACGACGGTTTCGCTGACGCGGAATTCAAACCTAACCCCGACATGCCGGTATCGAAAAACGAATACCGCTTTGAGCAGATTCCGGAAGGCACCCGAGCCACTTACATCGGCGCCTATGAAAGCAAAGAAGCTCTGGAGCAGGTGTTGTCCATGGGCATTGTCGAGGGTGCGACGGCTGCTATTAATCAGATTGACGGACTGCTGTCTAGCTGAGTTCCAGGCAACCAGGTGTCGATGACGATACAATTAACCGTGGCAATGTTCTGCGATTGATTCCGTCTGATTTCCAATTGGGATAGGGAGGCAACTCACGATGTCTCTCACCTCACACCACCAGGCATATGGGCCACGGCAGTTAGGTAGATTGAGTTGTTAACATTCCACCAGCTCCGGCATTCCTAAATTCCGAAAGAATTTATTTTGGAGTGCATAACTTAGCCCAAGTCTGGCACACATGCCGTGGAAAGGAAGGGTTTGCGCTCGACCAGCCAATAAAGCAGTATTCATAGAATCGCCTATATCATGAGGTGTCTACTTTTTAGGGGAACTCGGGCAGCTAACACCCGCAATTGGGACGCAGTGAAGCCTCTACAACCAACCAACTCCATGTTACATCCGCCCTCCGGTTATTCAGCTGAACAGATGGCGCGTCCTTACAGCAGACTACATTAAACCCGCACTGCTTAACCAAGTCCAGCATGCTTCCCATATCGATAGGATAACACTTGCGGCCAGGTGCCCCAGGGCCATGGCGCATCGACATCACCATATTGCAGCCATCCTTGAGAATTTTTCTTAAGTTTACCAATGCTGCAGGCCTGTCTTCACTCCTGATGTGCTGCCAAACTGCAGCCAACAAGATGAAATCGAATTTTTCATCTCTAGCAATAACTTTTGACAATGAGGGAAGATGATCACCTAACCATTGAATATTTTGACTTGGATGCAATGATCGTCCTGCCACCCTAAACTCCTCCACAGGCTCAACCGCCAGGACACGATGTCCATTTAACGCAAACCACCCGGCATCTCTACCCGTCCCAGCTCCTACATCAGCCATATAACAGGGGCTATCGGGCAAAAACTCCATTACATGGGTAAGCAAAACGGGTGACTCAATTGATTCAAAAGCGCTAATCAAATAGTCGTGGTCCTTTATATATCCTTCAATAACACTCTGATCCATACGAAGACCATGAACTCTCAATTTGGCGAACGTTGCAAGCAGCGGACCGTGCACTACAACCGATTGAATCCACATCGGTTACCAGACGGCGCGCCCATATTATACACGACGCAGGCGATACCAGTGCTCGTCCGGGCGCAGCATCCATTCCAGGAGTGGCGGCAGCTTGAAAAAAGACGGTTCAACGTCGGTGATCCGCCAACCGGCAAAGGCGGCCTCGACTTCCTCGCGGCTCACGCCCCGGATCAACGGGCGAATGCGCCGCGGCCAGCACAACAAGATCACTGTGGCGTCCTCGGTGGCAAGAGCATCCACGCTACGGGCCATCCCCTGCTGCTGTTCGGCGTCGAAGTCATGGAAGGTGCCGGTGTCCAGGATGAGCCGGAAGCCGGACCCCACGTCAGTCTCTGAAAGCCGGGTGACGTCCCCCTGCACGATATTCATCTGCACACCAGCCGCCTTAACCCGCTCGCGCCCCCTGTCCAGGGCCTTGGCCGCGAAGTCCACGCCGGTAACCTCCCAGCCGCGTTTGGCCAGCTCGATACCCCATATGGCACTGCCCGTGCCGATATCCAGGGCACGCCCGAGGGGTGGCTCGCGGCCCTGCTCCTCGCGTTCGAGGAGCGATGCCAGGGATTGAAAAAACGCCTGGTCGGTATCCTCCCAGGGATGAAAGCCGATGGCGTACGCTAATTTCCAGTTCATAGGCTTCTCCGTCGCCGCCTAACTCGCTGCATCAGCGGCGACACATTTTCTGCCTGCCGTTGTTGGGCGGCGCGCCTCCCAACAGGCTATGGCTTCTTCGCGGAAATGAGCTGCGCCGACACTTGGAACGCTACTCGTCCATCAGCGCTAGTGTAATCACCGAGCGCCTGTTCAGCCTCCTGCAGAATGCCGTCAATCCGGTCCTCTGTCAGTATGACTCCCATCACCGGCAACCAGCCTCTCAGGTCGGCTTCAACCATGGCCCGAATGCTGGGAAACTGCGCCGTCCCACAATGCGTGGTGATTTTGGTTGAGACCACCCCGGCTTTCGAGAACAACGTGGCCAGGTCTCTCCGATCGCCGAGCACGAATGGCGCTCGCAAGGCATCTGCCGCCTGGCGGCCCGCCAGTCGCTCCAGAAGCGCCACCTCGTTCGCGTACGCGGGCATGCTGTCGAGAGAGTCCCAGACCGCAACGGCCAACCGTCCTCCGGGAACCAGGACACGGAGCATTTCGCCAACGGCTTGGCACCGGTCCGTGAAGAACATGAGGCAGAACTGGCTCACGACAGCGTCGAAGGATTGATCAAGGAAGGGTAGTGACTCGGCGACTGCCTCTTGCCACTCGACAGCCGGCGCAAGCTGTTTTGCCACCGCAATCATTCCGGGATTCGGGTCAATTCCCACCACTCGCCCGGTTGATCCTGTTCGTGAGGAGATTGCACGCGTCAGAACCCCTGTGCCACAGCCAACATCCAGCACCCGTTGACCAGGCTGGATTTGCGCGGCATCTGCGACTTTCGGCGCCCATTGCCCGAACAATGCGGGCACGAACAGCGCCTCGTACGCATTCGCCGCATCAATCTGAGCTTGTAGCGTCGGCTCACTCATGTTGCGTACCTCCTCTCCGCACCCTTTAACACCCTCAACAGGGGCCGAACGTAGTGGAACCGAATTTGGTAAAGTAAACAGAGCTAAACCACAAATTAGTGGAGCGGAGATTGGTTCTTTGCTTGGCTTTGTATGGTTGAATTTGGATCAATTCCGGATTTAATCACAATCCAGTTCTTGACCGGTAAGTATATCAAACAATATTCCGCCGATACATTTGGTCATTTCAACGCCCACTTCTTTTGCAACTTCGCCGGCCGTGTCACCAGAACTTCGCGATTAAAAATCTCCCCAAGACAATACTGATATTGCAACCACATCATTTTTCGGCACTTGCTGATTTCCAGTAGCGTAGAGGTAAGACTCGTCAATTTTAGCGACTGTTAGTTTTTGCTTTGTTCCATTTTCCAATTCAACTATAACCCTTGAGCCAGCGGGTAAATTTTGCAGTGTATTTTCCGCCGGATCGATGTTTTCGAATCTCTCCAGCGAATTCATTGTTGCACAGCCATTGGCTGACAACGTTATTACGAGTAGTAATAACCAACCATACTTTGATGCATGCGACCAAGAGCGAACTCTACTTGAAATCCACACTACATTCAGTATTGCTGTCCTCGTTGGCGAAGAACTCATCTTATTAGTTTCTGTTAGGGATCCCTTAAACGCTAATACAATTTAAGCGATTCATCAATAAAAAGGAGCCGTATAAATTAAGGGCTTATACGAGTTCTATCCAACGAAAATCCATTTCAACAGTTACCATCGCTGCTTTTATATGCCTTTATTTGGAAAAGCCTGGATTCGATTCAACTGTTCTCGATATCAGGGCTCGATTTGATCTTATAGTTACTACTCAAAAAAATCTGTAACCCTTTACTGACAGATTTATGACTAGTGTGTATAGGTTTTCTATTCTTGGTTTGGTTTTTATCAATGAGACCGCCGAGGGGAGACAGGGGTGTTGACGCCGCGATGCAGACTTCCTTGTCTGAATCGCTTGCCGGGCACATCCCTGTGCCCTGCTTACAACACCCCTGTCTCCCCTCGGCTCAGAACTCCGGATTAAACAGTGTCGCTGCACTATTCCCCTAGAAAACTACCACTTTGCTTATAGTTCAAAGTGACATGGCAGGGTGCTCGGGTCTTGGCATTAGCGGGATGTAAATTTCGAAGTGCTGAGCGGCGACGACCAGGCTTCAGATAATCTGTTGTTGCCTGCCGGGTTTGCCGAGGCGAATATCCCGGTAGGTACAACGGCCATAACCTCGCATGAACAAGCTATTGGCGATCAGCCAGACGTGCACGACCCGGCTGGCGGAACCGCCGATAATGCGTTGGTAAGCCTCGTAGACATCCACCTGCTCAGTCATTTCCTGTCCCAGCCGATCCGTACCGCTGCGTTGCACCACATGGGTTTCGACCTGGTCCCAGCCCCTGGGCATCCGCTCCAGCCAGCGTCCGTCGGCACGAGAAAACCACCATCGCCCCTGAAGAAAAAAGGTCACCTGTTGCCCCGCTTCCAGCACGCCCAGTTGCTGACTCCAGGGCAAATGGTGAGGTTCCAGCGTGAAGGTTTCGATACGGGCGACGGGGGCTCCACTCTGTCGGGTAAGCGCCGTCAACCGCTTTTTGATCTGTTGGATATCACCTTTGGACCGCTCCTCCAAGGGTGGGGCCGCCCGGGTAATGCTGCATGGTGCCATCAATGCGGCACCAGCCAGAGGGGCCGCTGCCAGTGACGACAACAGGGAACGACGCTGACTATCCACCTCGTCAGCGTGGTGACAGCAATCAGGTTGGGAATCACTCATGGTCTGCTTCTCGTGATAATCATCGGAAAGCTGACTCTAATGTGAAAAGCAGCGGCCTGTGTCAGATTTGGGTCAGAACAACTGTAGCAGGGTTGGTCTCACCCACGATAGCAGTAGCCCACCCCGCGAACAGTTTCGATCAGTCGTTCAGCCCCATGGTCTTCCAGTTGGTTACGCAAGCCTACCAAATACTGATCCAGCGCCCGTGAATTGGGCAGATGATCCCGCCCCCAGCCGTGGTTATACAGTTCATCGCGGCTGACCACCTTGCCTCTTCGCTGGTAAAGTAATTGCAGCAGACGCACAGCCCGCAGTGCCAGCTTCTGATCACGACCATCGGGGAAATGCAGCGTCATGGTCTGCGGATCGATACGGCGATCGCCAATCAGAAAACCGCCACCATATTGCGGCGGTAACTGAATCCAGGGAATACGTCGGCGCATGGCTGCCAGCCGGGCCAGCAACTCATGCACATCAAAGGGTTTGCTCAGGTAGTCATCGGCACCGGCCTTCAGACCGGCCACCTTGTCCCGGCTGCTGTCCTGGGCCGACAGCATCAGGATCGCCAATGTCGGCTGGTGCTGACGCAGGCGGCGACAGAGTTCATCACCACTGGCACCGGGTAGATTGCGGTCAAGCACACACACATCCGGCTCAAACGCGGAACGCCCTGCTCTCGCCGACTGACTCTCCTCAGCCGCTTCCACCGAATCGAAAGCCTGGCAGTGATAACCTTCGTCACAGAGCAACTGCATCAGCCCCTCTCGCAAGCGGGCATCGTCTTCCACCAGCAACAGCTTATACACGCAATACTCCGGCACGGTCGGAGAGCGCCTCGGATGACAGCGGCAGTTGCAGGGTTGCCTCAAACCCCTGCGAATCCAGCCGGGTATGCCAACCCCATCGCTGTTGTGCCGCCCGCCGTCGACAGGATCTCAAGCCGATGCCACACAGCGACGGCCGCAGCAATCGCCACCAGCTTGGCAGCCCCTGTCGGGTGGCCTTCACAGCGGGTTGCTGGAAACGGCATTCCAGGCGAATAGTCAACTGCTCACGCCGCTGTTGTTGACAACTGAGGATCACCTGACTCCCCGGCGCATGGCGGGCACAGTTATCCAGCAGATTATGCAGAATGCGATTGAGCTGCTCGGGAGGATAAGGCAGCCGCTGCTCTCCTTGCAGCCGGGTGACCAGTGTCACACCAGACTGCTGCAGACGCTGCTGACAGCAGCGTACCATCCGTTCAATCTGCTGTTGCGGTGAAACGGGCGTTAGTTGCTGATCATCCGCACTGAAAAAGGGGTCAAACAGCCGGCTATTCAGCTCCTCCACTAATTGCTTCAGGCGTTGACTCTCCTGCTGCATCACTTGCCACTGTGTATCCTGATTGCGACGACAGGCCAGCGAGCTGTAGTGCAATAGATTGGCCAGAGGCAACCTCAGGTCGTGCATCAGTTCCCGCAACATTTGTTGTCGGTAGCCATCTCGGAGGTCACAGGAAAGATACGCACCTCCCCGACCCAGCGAGCAACCAGTTTCACCTCGGACGCTTTATACACCAGTGACCGCAGCGCATAGGCGGCGTCACCGTCATCGAGAAATAACCAGGGCGTCATTTGCTGACGATAAGCCAATACCCCGCTGGCAGGGGATGGCCGGTCCACCGCGGCAGTACGCATATTGATCAATACCTGCCCGAAGCTGAACAGGCAAGCGCCTGCCAGTAGCACCAGCAACAACCCTAATAGCCGAGAACTTATGCCTCTGGGCAGAACGATTCTGGCGACTTGCCAGCTCCGGGTGATCACCATCCCGACTCCCTCCTGAACGATACCACGCCAGAGTATGCCAAACCCGGCACAGTGCCATACTGCCTAAGGATGAATCCGCCCCTACATTGGTATCAGTCGAGTGAAAAATCGGCAACAGGCAGGGGCAGATAAAATGCAGGCCTTGCCTTCTTGGCCTGGCTAACACCTTCGTTTGGGGCCGGGGAACGCAGTGCGTAGGTCCCAGCCCACGAAACGGGCGAACAACAGTCGCTTGTCAGGCTTGGTGTCGTGATATTGTGAGGAGACAGTATGTTGCATCGTATAAAAGCATGTCTATCAATTGCTCCTCCTCTTCCAAAGTGTAGGCGTCAAGCGCCAAAACGGAGGTCAAGCCCCAGCTCTGCAGGGGCTTTAGCGCTGCAACCTGTTGAGTGTTCCGAGGCTAATTAGAGAGGCTTTACATTTGTCGCACAAGGCCCCTTTTGCCCCTCCCCAACATCATATTCAACTTTCTGGCCATCACTAAGTGATTTATAACCACCCATTTGTATTTCCGAGTGGTGTACAAACAAATCTTTGCCCCCATCGTCTGGAGTGATGAAACCAAAACCCTTGTCTGAATTGAACCACTTAACGGTACCTGTACTCATATTTTCGATCTTCTCTTATGGTGAATTAAAGTGAATTGGTCTTGCTATCACCATTACAAGACCAATTTTTAACCATAACGCCACCCTGAACGACGCGAGCTCGCAGGCTGTCTGTTCGGCGACCCTGGGGAGCGACCTGATTGCCTTAATAAGCCTATAATAGGACAAAATCACCATCGTTAGCAGCCTTAATTACGCCCATTTTCTAACTTTTCCAGCTTTACGAGGCGACCTCCAAGATATACCAGTGGGGGATCAATATAGGAACCACCAAGGTTATACCAGTCAGGTAAATTGTCCCATAAACTGTAAACCCTTGCTGGATGGCTATGGGCCCTTCGTATCACATAACGATCTGTGAATGGACGTGCGTTTTTTTAGCGTCGTTTTTTTTATATGGTTATACGATTCACTCAATGACAAGGCTTCCATCAGCATTGAACTTCCAGCTATCCGCGTAAGCCACTTCCCACAAGTAACCATCAGGATCTGAAAAGTAGCCACTGTAACCGCCCCAAAAAACATCTTGAGCTGGTTTTTCGATCCTGCCACCGGACTTTTCTGCCAGATCCAAAATCTCATCGACCTCTTTCTTGGACCTTGTATTGTGCGCCAAAGTGATTCCCGAAAATTTTCCACGATCAGCCGACAGGCTGGGAGATACATCTTCAGCCAGTTCGGCCAATGGATATAAAGCCAGACAAACCCCGCTGGTTTGAAAAAATACAATCCCGGCTTCTGGTCTTCTGGTAGTCGGCAACCCCAAGCCTTCATGATAAAACCTATATGATCGCTCAAGATCAGAAACACCTAAAGTAACTATACTTATTCGCGGCTCCATAGGGTCACCTTCGCATAAAACGCCCAAAGCAGCTGCCAAGCGAAGCCCAGCCACAGCTCTGCTATAGCAAAGTGCTTGGCTTCATTGTGATGAAACATTTAATTGCTCACTAAAATGATAGCTAGCAATGGTGAACCCCTGCTTGAAATAAAATTTATGTGCCTGACCTCTATGGGTACCTGAGTCGAGGTGCATGAAATGACAACCATCATTTTGTGCCAGGTTGCGCAACCAATTAATCATTTCCTCGCCATATCCCTTAGATCTAGCTTTACTTGCTGTCACAAGGTCGTCTATGTATAGGTGCTTTCCCATGAACAGGTTTGTATAAATACGGTAACCTGCAGCAGCTACAACAATTCCTCCATCTTCGATGAATGCAAGTTTATAGCCTTCGGTCTCCATATCTCTGACCATTTCAAGAAAGCCATCCCGCTTCAAGTGAAGGCGAAGTTCAGCCATCACATCAAAACAGTTTAAAATGTCATCATCTGTTAATGCTTGCTTTGGCACATTATCTCCTAATGTCTCATAACACCCACGCCAGGGGCAGACATATGAGTACAGTGTTTTAGCAGTCCCGCCGCGACATTACAGGGACCAATATGGAGCCTCAGCGGAAAGTTGCTCCCTGCCTGATTCCGCTTGTGTGGTTCAATACCCCGGTTTTCTGTTAAGTTGAGGCCCGTAACTTGGCGCGGCGAGCTACCGGTGGATAGGTCGTCCTGGTAGGCGCAGGTTATACCAGGCCCGCTAACAAGCGTGCGGCATCACACAGCCCTATTGTAAAACACGGACAGTCGAATGGGCCTCGAGCCCGAATGTAGCAAGGATGAGGATCTATCGCAATGAGCATGAACGCTACAAAGTGGGTGAATATCGGGCGTGGACGTTAGTAAGCACAAACTGGACATCTATTGTGAAGAACGGATCGGTATTGGCAGACAGAAAACACACCTACCGCCATCAAGCGTTGGTTTGCAAAAGTGAGCCGGCCCCCATCCTGGAACAGCTAATCCCGATTTTATAAGTGAGTCATTAGCAAGGGTTATGCCATGAGAAACAGTGGCGGCGTGTAAAGTAAACCTGACCCGGCGTGCGCTGGTTAAGGCTGAGGGGGCGGCCCAAGCGAGCCGTAGAAACGGAAGGCCTCATCAGTCTTGCCACACGCATTGGACCCACCCGGCAGCCTTCCAGAGGCAACAGATCCAGAAGCATGCGGCTACCGGCAAAAGGCTATTCAATTCGTCGTTCGTTCATCCCTGCGGGAATTCCCTACAATACCCTGACGCCTCTGCGCCACCAATCGACGCTGCGCACTCCGTTTGCCCAGCGACGACGTTGTTGGGGGGAAGCGTCTAATTATGGACACTGACCTTGTTCGAAGAAACCCGTTGAGGTTTCTTTTACATAGGTGTAGACATAAATATTGTTGAGACCCAAGTTGTCTTCGCCACCAACGGTATAGGAATATCCAAAATTGTCATAGGCCCTGCCAGCCAATCCATGATTGTAGTTGTTGTCATAGAAATCAGCACAGCTGGATGTTGGAGGCGGAGGGGGTTCACTCCCGCGACAGGCTTCAGGTTCAGCGCCGTACCACTCACCTGACGCCCCTTCATACAACGTTACAGTTGACCATGAATCGTAGGAAGCCCCTATTACCGCACCGTCTGCGTTGGCGAGTGCATATAAATCGAAGAAACCACCTTTGGTAGCCCGGCCAGCAGTAATATGTTCGCTGGGGGATGCAGTCGCTGTGGCACAGGATGCCGCAGGAGCGTTTGGATCTACAACATTAATTGAACGACTAACTGACTTGACGTTTCCATCTGAGTCTTCAGCAGTATACGTACAGTAGTATTCGCCTTCAGCTGAAGTATCAACATTACAGTCAGAATCTACTGTAAGCGGCCCGTCCTCCAAGTCTGCTGCGGTTGCACCAGGATCAACAAAGGTAGTGTTCAATTCCACTGACATTGGATTGTCGCCCGACAAAGTGATTGCGGGCACACCGATGGGAACGGAGACTTGCCCATCCTTTGAATGACGGTTAAAGAAATCCCACGCTAGTTCAGGGTAGCTTGGGCCATCCTTACGGGTATAGTTTGCTTCCACACCTCCCGCGCCGGCCACCCAATAATGACCATAGTCATTGTCACCGGTAGATTGTGTTGCAAGCGGACCGTTAAAGAAGACAGTTTCCACGACGGATCTGCTTCCAACATTACCGTCTTCGGTGTAGTAAGTGTGTCGGCAGCTGTAGTTGTTTTGGTGAAAAAATTCACAAGGAACATCTTGCGCTTTAGCGCCACCGAAAACAGCTAAGTGCGCATCACGAATGTTAGAGCCCGCCGGTTTTTGAACAACGCAGTCTTCATTGTTGGCCATTACCAGCATTGGAATGGCGTAGTCGTTGTTTAACTCATTCAGCATATCATTTTTTGTCGTGATTACAGTTTCCAGGGTAGGTGAGCCGTAACAACCCGACAATGACACTGAGCTTGATGTTTCACCGTAAGCCAAAGCTGCGGCAGGAGCAGCGGCCGCCCAATACTCATTGTGTGTAGTCGCCGCAATGACTGTCATTGCACCACCGGAGGAGAGTCCGGTAATGTAGCGTCGATTGGGGTCAATGTTGTAATTGGCTTCTACTTCCAAACCGATGTTGTACAGATCTTCTGGTTCACCCGCCCCTTCGTGGGTATGCTGGTCAAACCAGAAACCCCAACAGTTTTCACTGCGCAAGCCGTCATAAGATGTGATCGATGGCGTGACGAGAATAAAACCATTGGCATCCGCCACAGTTTTCAATCCCCAGTTATTCATTACATCTTCCTTGTCTTGTACGCACCCGTGCAGAGCCATCACCATTGGGGCTGGACCGCTGAGACCTTCCGGCACATAAACGTCGTAATTGCGATCGCGTGAGCCTGAATAGGTTTTTGCAGTAAGGGTGTACGAGTCGATCGTACCCGCCAGGGCTATTTCCACAGAGAGTGAAAGCGCCGTAGCAGCTGATGCCAGAATCATCGTGGGTTTATTGTTCATAGGGAGTTTGCTCCACCAATAAGTGTGCGGCCATTGGAATATCCAGCTTTGTTGCGCAATTGTGGTATCCCCACAGACAGCGCAGCGTAACAGCAGCACTAAAATAGTTAGTGGCAACGGGGGCGTCAATCAATGTCGCCTCATACCATACTATGGTCTAGTGGTATCGGGTGATTTACATTCCAACCAATATTTATCAGTTAAAGCGTCACTTACTGATTAATCATACTTTGGTCTAGTGGGTGTATTTGGCATATTCCACTAATCTGTGGAGACGAGGAAATCATCAAAAAATAGTCGCTGGTTAGCACGCGGAGTTCTAACCATGAGCGCTTTTTTGTCTGTATTTATGAAGTGGAAAATGTGGTGCGGCATACAACAAGTGTCGTTGACGGGTGAGAGACTGCATCTATCCGAAGTCAATGTAATGATGCATTGACAGTAAATTCTTTATGGCTGCGCCTGCGAGCCATGCAGTAAAACGTGAGACTTCACTCTGAGAATTTTATCTTCTATAGCCTTCAGCCGCCCTGTGCCTACATTAGACTGCATGTTTATCGCAGCCTCACGGCTTTTGTTCTGTATTCATTATGTACGAGTTTTATCACGTCACCAGACGCAAAAGCCCAACCCTCTGAATGACCGACCGCCTTAATTTCTTGAGGGGCTAAATCTAATCGATAGTTCTCTTCCTTTTGTGAAGTAGGATTGTGAAGAGTAGCGACCACAGCCAAATGTCTATCGCTTGTGTTTTCAAATGCAGCAACCAAGCCAGGCCCAAGCAAAGCTTCTCGGTAACTAATTTCAACTGGCAATTCTGGCCGTGATTCATATTCGGCGTTTACTCGCTCATACTCTTTCCTAGCTTCTTCTTTTACGGAGTAGGTAAATCCAGCCGCAACCACCAAACAAAACCATCGACGTGATTCCAATATATATGCATTGGATCACACTCGGCTCCATCATCGACAGCGATGCCAAGGCATGACTCACAGAACTCATACCCTTTGGGGTCGGCCCCCATAGATTCCTCTAATGAATATTGTAGCTTTTCTACGGCTAACTTCGCTTATGTTCCACATATTGCACGTTGCATATCGTTATTACCGATAAAAAAATCAACGTAAGTGATTTTTGATGTCGCCCCATCAATAACAGCGACAGCAGCAGTATCATCGGAGTAACCAATGTAAGCTGTGCCTGCTCTTCCGTCATTAGAAATATCAACTGAAAGATAAGATTCGTGATCTCACCTGATTTTAGGGATTTCCTTCTCGATGTCTTCTACTGATTTTGCGTTTACGGTATTGGTAGCAACGAAAGCCATTAGAATAATTGAATATTTCATTTCATATCTCGCTTCGCTTAACGCCCATGTTCAAGTGCGTTTGAGGCGCTGTGCACCCTTGAGGCAGCAAGGGTGCACAGCGCCTCAAACGTCGCCTGCAACGTGTTGTCAGGCCTACGCGCCACCATACGTTGCCCTGAATTCGCTGGGAATTTCCACCGGATATAGACCACCAGAGAAGGCCAGCATGATTAGGAACGATGCGACGACACCAACAAAAATAACTAAGTAACCGGCTCGGTTCCGCTCTTGTAGTGATAGCCGCCCCTGCAACAGCCAATGGCCCGCACACGCCAAATGACAAAAAACTGCCACAACGGCAAGAAAATAATACGGAACAAAATAGAACTGAAACGGATCCACATGTATTCCGGCAGCTGCAAAATAAAAATTGGTATCAAGATTAAGTTGAGCCCTGCCAAAAATCACCGCCCCTACATGGTTAACGAGAAAGAAAGCTAGATATCCACCAGAAATAGCCTGCAATCGCTCAAAGAACCACTTTCTCTGCCCCCAACGGCGCTTAATGAAAAGCAGCCCTGAGCCAATCTGGAATACCACACACCCAAGCAGTATCACCTCCACAAGTGGTTGGCGATAGAGCTGCCTCAATACCTCCATCACGGCAATATGAGTGTCTATTCCACCCATAGCAAACAGATGGTTGCACAGGTGAACCACAATAAATCCGCTGATTAGGCATGCGGAAATTCGATGAAACGTAAGAAGCATTGATTCTCGCTCGTAAGTCTAACGCCGCCAGCACGCGGCTGGCAGAGGTGTGGCCGGCTTTTCAAGGCCATACCTCTGCCGGGGTGCGTGACTGGCTTTGTTATGTCTCTTGATTGTTGGCAACAAATGAAGCATACCAACCCCCAGTGAAAACAAATTTTGGAAACGTAATAAATTGCTCTAAGAATATTCGTATTATCGCTTGTTTTGGACTGGCGAAAGGTTCAGCAGCAATCTTTTCCTTTGAGTGACCGAAACCTTGCACCCCAAAAGCTAATGCCACAGTAAGGAATGACGAAACGATACCAATTAAACTAAAAGTTAGTAATGACAAAATAAGCGATAGCACACCAAATATAAAAAACGGAACCGCGACAATATGAATCATTAAGTTTAAACCTGATCTATGAACTTTGCTATATCCTTTTCATTGCCATTCTAAAAGTTCAGATATATTCACGCTTCACTCCTGTGAGCCATAACGCCCCGCGTTAGCGAGTCCGGTGGAGACCACGCATTTCTGTGGCCGAAACGAATTTGAGCGGTTTCGTTCAACAAATAAGGATAGGTCGCGGCTCAACCGCGCGACATCTCCTTATTTGTTATGCGGACACGCTGCCTCATTGTCGTAAACGGTCATAGTTTGACTGATTGGTGCCTTCGTTTTGCTAGACTCTTCAAAACTAAGCCCTTCAAGGGTAAATACATAACTTGTCCGGTTTTCCCAGCGCTTTGTGGTGATTTTAAATTCATTGATTTGTTGGTCTATGAAATCAAATTCCTGATTTTTGAAAAGAGCTTTACATTCTTCTGCTACAGGCTTAAACCCTATTAACTCATCCACAGAAGCTGGGTATCTACCTGTTTCGCAGGTGTAGCATACAAGATGATCCTTCGTCAGTTTGTAAAGAGTGTCATCAAGGTCATTGGAAATTATTCCTCGCACATTTTCATTATACCGTTGCGTGGAGGCACAGGACACCAAGCCTACTAAACCTAAAATTAACGATAGTTTGCGCATTACTCTCCTGCCGCATAACGCTGTGGCAAGGGCGAGCGAAGCAACGCGTAGCGAAGTCCCGCGCAGGCCGCGCGCTTTTCGCGGCCGGAGTAAAATTAACCACCTTGTATGGTTGAATGTGGATCAAGACAGCAATTCCCTGCTCTATGTATAGATGGTAGTGTGAAGCCCGTAAATTGCGTCTCCAAGTTACCGGTGGCCTAGCCCGATCAGCACCCGATCTCAAAGATCGTTAACAAGCGTGGGCAGGTCACCGACCCGATTTATAAACCCGAACAGTCGAATGGGTTTCGAGCCCGAATTTGGCAAGGATGAGTCCTTATGGCAACGAAAAATAAGCGAGTCTCGGCATTAATGCGGGAGTGGATGTTAGTAAGCATGTTTTGGATTTTCATATCCATGAGCGGGAAAAACACTGGCAGGTCGAAAACACGCCTGCAGGTATTCGTGAAGCACTTATGTACCGTCTTATGGCTCAGGTGTATACCGCCGATAGCCATCAATTCCACTACATCATCCTGACTTAGCTTGAAGCGGTAGTAATGGTAGACCACCAACATCACCACCTCGGTCGGATACTCAAAAAAATTGAGCAGCGTACCGGATCGTTCATTAAATTGCCTACTGCAGTGCGACAGTGAAATTGACGGCACCCCAGCACTGCCTTTCGTGACACTTCTCGGATGTTGTTTGACTCACAGTCTGGGCAATTCATGAAACGGGCTTCCTACTCCCAAATTAGGATGTAATATAGCGGTTTTAACCGTTAAGGAGACGCTTTTGGACCCAGCTTTGACATATCCGAACCTTCTATTATGCTCAACGCAATCTCGCGGGCATTGAACTAATTCGAATGATAAGGAAATCTCAAATGAAAGCGCACGCGGGAGGTTCGAAATCTCCCGCTGAAATTTTTTATGGCCTGGCGAATTAGTAGGGTATCCCAATTGGGGGCCTAATTCTGGTAAGCTATATTTGCGACGGAATCTAACTTAACGCATCGCTCTGACGCTCACCCTGACGGTAAGAGAACTTGCATCTAACCCACATAGGTTATATAAATACAGCCAATTTCAGCCATACTGATTAATATTAGTGGTTTACTCCTATATCCAGATGAGCATCACCAAACTTGCTTCCCGCGGATGGTATCACGCTATAGGAAAAGCCACCGAACTGCTTCATCAGGAAGCCTTTCCCCACGCATTGATAGCGGCGTTTCAGCGAGCTTTCACCTTTGACACTTCGGTGATATTGATCTACCCAGAGAATAGTATTCCCGAACTCGTCTACGACGAGGATTTCTCAGGAGTTCTGGAAAAAAAGCAGCAATGAGTTACTACCTCGACGGAATGTATCTGCTGGATCCCTTCTTTCTGTTGGTCAGACAACAACCAGATCCAGGTCTTTACTCGTTGAAGGAGGTGGCGCCAGATCATTTCCATCGTTCAGAGTTCTTTATTCGCCATTTTGTCTACAGTCATCTTAAAGACGAGATCAATTACCTGTTGCCTATTGAAGGGGTTGGCACCGTCGCCATTTCCATCTGTAGCACCCGGCGTTTCAGTCAGACGGAAATGGAACGCTTTCGAGCAATCGAACCCTGGGTGCTCTCTATAATGCGGTGTCATTGGAGCATGCCTGTAACCCGTAAATATTCATCGACAGAGGATGTCAACCTTCACCAGAAGCTGATAAACAGCTTTCAGAATTTTGGCCGCTCTCAACTCACAGATCAGGAATGCGATGTTGCCCAGCTGATCCTAAAAGGCCACTCGTCCAAATCTGCGGCGTGGAAGTTAAAGATATCAGATGAAACGGTCAAGGTTCACCGCCGTAATATTTATAAAAAGCTCGACATTCAATCTCAATCCGAACTATTCTCACTGTTTCTCAATGCCCTCGCAGCCAAAGGCCACAATTCTGAAAACGCGGATCCGCTGGAGGTGTATTTATGTAACCGGTCATCTTGAGGCGTCATTTTTCGGCTGCCAGAGCTCTCCGGTATATTTCTCCTCGTCCATCACAGGAGAATCGACTATGACAAGCTGAGCAACGGCTATCGAATTGTCTGCCTACGCAAGCAAAAAACCAAGTTATGGCGTGTTAGTGCAGTTTCCCGGCTGGTGTAGTTCGCTGTAAGCGAACTCACAACGCAGCTTTCTGTAAGCAACATCAAAACGCCAAAAGCAACCTTCACAAGTGGCAGAAGTATATTGCTGCCCAAGCCTCTGAAGCTGAGTTTATTGACATTAACGTCCCCCCGGCTCAAGACGGGATCTACACAAATTGCCCCTAAACCCGAATCCCCCACTCGTGAAGGCTCGGGAAAGACCAAATCGAGGCGCTCCCGACATTGGGCTGTTTTCCTTATTCCTGATCTGCCAACAGGGAGGAAATGAGCCCGAGTGATGCCCGGATTGATCGATTGTTTTAATGGTCTTCTGGCCTGTCTACCTATTCTGCAGGCGTCAGTTGAAAGCATCGGTTGCTGCGCGCAAGAAATATAACCGAATAGGGGTAGATCCTCATTCGTGTTGATTCTTACGCCACCAGTATTCCCTATGGTCGTGGATAAGTCGCTTAGTAAGAAGTGTTGCTTGCTGTGATCTAAGGCGCTGCAGGCGACTACCCAATTCCGGTTATATATATCCGCCTCTAATGGTGGATAATGTATCCGGTCACTTGTTGTTTTTGCGCTAACCGTCAAGCCTAATTCACAAGCTGGCACCCTCGGAGCTACGGTCGTTGAATACCCGTTCGATAGTGAGGGCCGCAAGCCGTTCATATCCATCCTCGATGATCGATATGCAATTTTATAACTGGAGCTATTTATGACGACCCCAACATCAAGTCTGGATCGCAATCTACCTGCATTTTCACTGCAGCAGGTAAAGGCCACCGTTGCCGAACTTTATTGCATCGAGGGCAATTTCCGGCAACTGAATTCCGAGCGGGATCTGAGTTACCGTATTGGTACCGAAAGGGGTGACGCCTATGTCCTAAAAATCTCTAATGCCGCCGAACCGGAAGGTGTTATCGATTTACAAGTGAAAGCGCTGCAACATATCGCTCGTTATGCTCCTGAATTACCTGTGCCTCGTATAATACGCACCAAGGATGACAAGGTGTTTGACTGGGTGGCTGATGAACAGGGCAAACGTCACATGATTCGCTTGCTGATCTTTATTGAAGGAGATGTACTTGAGTACGCCAGTGTGCATTGCTTCGCTAAAACTCGTTATAATTTGGGTGCCTTCGTTGCGCATATGGATCTGGCATTGCGCAACTTTTTTCATCCTCACGCTAACAATAATGTCCACATGTGGGACCTGAGCCGCTGTCTGGAACTGAGGCCATATGCCCATTATATTGAGGACACTGAAGTGCGTCAGCTTTGCGAAGCTGTGCTGGACCGTGCCGAGACCGATACGCTGTTGCGTTTGAGTCGAACCCGCCATCAACTGATTCATCAAGATGCTCACTGCGGCAATGTGCTGGTTAACCCGGCAGATTCTGGCGAAATCGCAGGCATCATCGACTTTGGCGATATGCTTTTTGGCTCTATTGTCTCTGATCTGGTGGTGGCCGCCGATTGCTATCAGGAGCAGGAAGAGGATCCGCTTCAGGTTTTGTGCGACGTTGCTGCAGGCTTTGACAGTGTACTACCGCTGGAAGAAAATGAAATCGATCTGGTTTATGACGTTGCTCTGATTCGCGTGGTGAATAATCTGGTTATTATCAACGCGCGGGAAGCTGAGCAAGCTGAAGGTGAAGAGTTGCATCTGGAGAACACCGGTAAATACGATCGGGTCTTGAAGCTTTTGCTGGGTTTTGGTCGTGAGAAGGCGATTCGCCGTCTGCGGGAAGCCTGTCGCTTTCCTGTTTACACGACACAGGCCGAAGGCGATGAGGTGTTTGCCTGCGATCAGGAGGAGTTGATCAGCAAGCGGGAAAACAATCTGGGTAAAATATGGCATTTTTACAAAAAACCGTTGAATTTCACACGCGCTCTGGGAGCCTGGCTCTATACGGCTGATGGTACCGGGTACCTCGATGCCTACAACAATGTGCCACAGATGGGTCACTGCCATCCGCATATCACCAAAGCTATTGCCCGTCAGGCCAAAGCCCTGAATACCAATACACGCTATATGTGTGACATTGTAGCGGACTACGCCGAGCGACTTACGGCCGATTTGCCTGAACACCTCGATGTGTGCGTGTTTGTGAACTCCGGCAGTGAGGCCAATGACTTTGCCATGCAGTTGGCCAAGTACGCCAGTGGCCACACTGGGGCACTGGTGATGGAAGACGCCTATCATGGTTTTACCGAAACCAGTGCTGAACTGTCGCCGGGTATCTACGACCAAGTCGACCATGTGGAGTGCCTGCAGAGCCCCGACATGTATCGCGGTCCTTACTGCAATGAGCCGGAGGCAGAGGCTGCGGTAAAATACGCGGCCGATGCCGACCGGGCCATCGCAGCGCTCGCTGAACGAGGATATAGGCCAGCGGTCTTTATGGTGGACACGGCCCTTTGCACCAATGGCATGCCGGCTGTTCCGGGCGCCTACTTTAACCTTGTGGCACACAAGGTGCGACAGGCAGGCGGCCTGGTGATCGCTGATGAGGTGCAGGCCGGCCTCGGGCGTCTGGGCACCATGTGGGGCTTCATGGCCCAGGGGCTGGAACATGTGGATATTGTCACCATGGGCAAGCCTGTGGGCAACGGCCATCCCCTCGGGGTGGTGATTACCAACAAGGCGCTGCTGGATCGATTCAATGCCGAAGTTGAGCTGTTCAGTACCTTTGGGGGAAATACTGTGTCCTGTGCCGCCGGCATGGCCGTATTGGATGTGATCGAGCGCGAAGATCTGATCAATAAGAGCAATGAGGTGGGCGATTACTTCCGTGCGCAGTTGCGCCGGTTGGCCAAATTCCAATCCTTGATCGGCGAAGTGCGAGGCAAGGGCATGTTGATAGGACTGGAATTTGTAACCGACCGTATCGCCAAGACGCCAGCTACTGAGCAAACGATAAGATTGCTGGAGGTGATGAAGGACAATCGCGTGCTTGTAGGCAGTGAAGGCGTCTACAAAAACATCCTTAAACTGCGTCCTTCACTAGCGTGGAACAAGAGGGAGGTCGATATCTTTATCGATGCGCTGGATCGCTCTCTATCGGCACTGTAAAGACGCCGCCCGAATTATAAAAAGCCGGCCTGGGCCGAAGTGCCGGCCGGATTTGCTTGTTGTTTCCGCAGCGCTTTAGCGGCCGCGATTCTTATCACTGCCTGACCGAGCTAAGTTTGTTTGGCACGCGCTGCTGACCGCTCGTGTGCCCGGAACTTATCCATTGAACGGAGCCTAGTGAGATGAGACCGGGGGTTCCGTCAAAAATCAGTCGTATAGGGGGTAATCATCGCCCTTTCATTTCCTGTTACGATCCAAATTCCCAATGGTCACCATGTTGTTGGATTTTGGATGGAATTTCCCTACGACGTTCAGCGCGGGTTTTATTGTTCATCCTGAAAAACAGTCGAATCTCTTCGTAGGCAGTACAGAAAGTCAACGCGAAAAAATAGTCTTGAATCCCTTCATCGTCCGGTATCAGGATTTGATGCCCCGGTGGTCTTGTTCAATACAGTTGTTTTTGTATTTGACATCACGGTGTGTCGTATTTTCACCAAACACCACCTGCACAGCAGGATACAGGGCCGGTTCCTGGTCGCCGGTGAGTTGGGACGGCTCCACTTTCGTGGTTTGATGGCACTGCCTGAGAAAAGCTTCAGCCGCCGCTTGATCCCTGACATACACCTCCACTAGTGTTGCCCTGTTTATCGATCACCCTGTAAAAGTAACACCAGCGTCCCTCAATCCTGTGAAAAGTGGCGTCCGTATGCCAATTTTTACCCGCCTTGCCTCGGCGGGCCCCTCTGAGTTTAAGGCCCAGTTCCACACCAAAGGTCTGCACCCAGTTATACAGTAAGCGCCAATTATTAAGCGTAGCCGCTTAATAATTGGCGCTTACTGTGTTGTTTGCAGTATGCCTGCTTACTTAGCCCGGATTCACGCTGAGCGTGGATGTGTCGCTGCCAGATTGTGGTTTGGGATGATTCGGGTTGATTCATAATTGCCTCCGTTGTGTGAGGCCGCTATTATCTAACCCTGAATTATAAGGGGTAGTACGTCGAGAAACTGGCGCTTACCTTCGATTTCTATCTGCATGGCTGTGGCAAGTGTTTAGTGAGGACATTCTCACCATAGCACTTCCAGCTTACTTTCCCTTCAGACACCTCAGGCTCGAGTACAATATATTTTTCATCACCCGATTCAGTTACCCCAACTTTTACCCCAACGACGCCATTATTGTATATGCCAATCTGAATATTATTAACTTCATCTACTAATTCAGCATTTTCAAAACCCAATGTCTGCATCGATTCCGGCCATTGATTGGTGCTAGCAACATAGTCGGTCACCTTATCCTTTACCATTTCTGCGGAAGAATAGGCTGACGCAAAGCGGGCTCGCTCAACATAGTCCTGGTATGCAGGTATGGCAACAGCTGCCAGTATCCCTATAATCGCTACCGTAACAAAAAGGGAACTTGCGCCGCCCGTTCCAAATCTAGGTATAAAACAAGACAGCAGCCAAGCAAACCCATGACGCCTGGGGTGCTTAACCTCCTCTCCTTTACTTAAAGCTAAGGCTGTGGCCATACGCTTCGTTAGCCACGGGTAGTCACTGGTTAATTCATTGAATGACATCCAAAACCCGTTCGTGGATGCGATTTGATTGAGATAGGAGTCAACATTTATCGATTTCCATCTACTATTTCCGGCCGCAATCGCTGCAATCGCCGCTTTAATATCATCTTCTGACTGGCAGCATGCAACACCATAGCGATCACAGGTATATTCTTCAGCCCTTCTTAGAGCAGTGCCTATAACAGGAAGCACGGATGCAGGCATAATAAAAGTGCTCCAAGCCAAGTGCTTTCTATGTATGTGGCCAAGTTCGTGACCAATGTAGAAATCAATTGCACCAGGCTGACTTTCCAGGGCATCGACAACATCAGTGAAAAGAACAACAAAATGCCTACCCAGAAATCTTGTAGCTAATGCGTTAAAGAAGTCAGTTCTTAACAAGTAAGCATCAGGAATTTCATCCAGTCCTATCTTGCTGCAGCCTCGCGTTAATTTCTCATACAAATCAGGATATTGCTCTTCACTTATCTTAACGCCTGATCCTTTGAGATGAGATATGAAAGCAGAATGTGCAAACAAGAAAAATAGATACCCTAGAAGCAGGTAGATTAAAACTATTCCAAATGTTACAACGGTAAGTACAACCCAAAATATAATTGACAGCAATGCAGCTATAAAAAAAAGCGGTTTTTCATTTTTATAGACTAAATCCATTTAGGACACCTTAAGTGTGGGAATATTTTTTGTATACGCCCGCAACGCGGGCTGTAACGACGCGTGGTCCGGCCCCAGCCCCGCTGGGGCATAGTACTTTGTCCGTTAGCTATTTTGAAGCTCATTTTTAGCTTGCCTTAAAATATCCTTATACAGGGAATTATAGTGTTTGCCTAATTTCTTCGCCTTCCTAATAATTTCCTTCAAAATTTCATTGGCTGTTTCAGTTTGATTTTGCGCCTTAAGGAACATCGCATAATAGAACGACGCTTCCGGACCAGAAAAATAGCCATGCAATACTTCATATTCATGTAAAGCTGAAGAAACCTCGTTCAAGTTTTCCAGAGTCCTTGCATAAAGGAGATGCGCGTCCTGGTTCTTATAGTCAGGATTAGACTGTATTACTTTATCCAAGATTGACTTGGCATCCGAGTAATGTGCCAGCATAAATTCCGCTTTTGCAAGACCAACCATCAGTTCAGGCTCATCAGAACGAATACCGACCAAACACTTTTTGTAAAGTGTTTTTGCATCTTCATACAGCCCCTTATTAAGACACTCCTCTGCCAAGCGCATGGAGTTTTCTACAGTATCGGAATTTGCGTACTTTTCAGCTGCCTCCTTAATATTCTTATTGGGATTTACAACTGAGCGTACCGTCCTTCCAGCGCTTCTGCCAGCACGACTATTCGTTATATTCGGGAGTACTTCCAAAATGAAATAGGCAATAGATCCCGCCAAAGGAAGCATAATAACAATCCAAATCCATGTCGTACTCCTTCCTGTTTTAACAATATGTAATACAAAGGCGACTTGAATCAAAATCGAAAGTATAAATATAGGCATTCGGGTCCTTTCTCCTTAAAATTAATCGTCCACTACAGCGGTACAGGATCAGACTGAATCTGTACCACCTGCCAAATGTTTGGCAGAAAACCAGATAAAGTTAATCGCTACCGCTCACACTGCAATGAAAACCCCGAAATACTCGTCCATGATCCAAACTTCCTATGCCTTTAACATCCATTAAAGTGGCGCTAGTTCATCGAGCGAAGCTACGCGCAACGTGGTCAAGTTGCCCCCTGATTAGGCACTTTATTTACTTTTTCTGCAACACCAGACGCGCCCACTTTACATCGTCTTTGTTCTTGAGGATGCTGGGCTGACCTTCCAACCGGAAAACGCACTTCAGCCCCCATTCCGTAGCCTGTTTGATCGTATGATTCGCATCGGTTTGGTACACACATGTTCCCATCCCAGGGGCCCCATTTCGAAGCGAGATTGCACATTTGCCACCACCGGTCAGTAAAGATGCAAACCGTTCCATTGCAAGCGCCCGTTCAGCCTCATCAAGGTGATGCCAAACTCCGACGGCGAGAATGAAGTCGAATTGCCTCTCCTTCGAACTCAAACACTCCAGCATTGGCAGGCTGCCACTCAGCCATGTTATTGGAAGAGTTGAGTATTTATTACGTGCGGCAGCTAGAAATTCAGCCATAGGCTCAACGGCCGTAACTGAGTAACCCATTTCCGCAAGCGCAGCAGCGTTCTGACCAGCACCAGTACCAGCATCCAAGACACAACCTGCGACAGAGGGCAGGAAGTCGATAAAGTCTTTGCAGACTTCATGAAAGTTTAATGCTTGGGTGCCCTCGATAAAGCCGTTAATCGATCTATCGTAGCCTTTTATACCTGGTACTTTGTTCATATGTTGTTGGTATTTTTCTACCGGCTCCTTTGCGATGATTAGCCTCTTCGGGGTCCGGCGTTTTTTAGGAACGGCCCAATCCTGTCTGCACTACGTTCCAGGGTTTCAATGGCCTGGACGACGCGAGCCATTCGTTTCTGTTCATTGGTTATAGCCCATTTCGCTCCATTGCCTTAGCGAGCTTTGTGGAACCATTATTCTTAAGATTTTCCATGACCTGCTTACGATCTCGAGGCGGCCAATTTTGGCATAATTTATATTGACACTGAACCTCGGTAATTTCGACCTCAAAGGCAACGATTGCACCTAGCATGGAATCTTTATATTCAGGTTTCCACGGCTTCTCATTTGATGATTCGTATTTATGCGAAAGACTGTCTACCACCAATCGGATTTCAGCTGGGTTACTGATAATAGTTGTATCACCATAAATATGAACCGACTGATAGTTCCACGTAGGTACGCCTGGCGAAGCATACCAAGTCGGAGAAATGTACTCATGAGGCCCCTCGAAAGTGACAAGAACTTCCTGGCCCTCCAATTCATCTTTCTGTGGATTTTGAACGGCTAGATGGCCAAGTAATTTAGTTTTATCCTCTGAAACCAAAAAAGGTAGATGAGTTGTGAAAAGCCTACCGCCCACATTGGAAATAAGCTGTCCGAAGGCGTTCTCCTCTATAAACGAGAAGATTTCTTCTTTATCAGTGATCTCAAAATGTTTGGGTATATACACGATCTCTCCTTGGTTAGTCGCTGAGCATTGCGGCTATTTTTGGAGCCGCGAAGTGTTGGAAAATAGCTGAGAACATAATTCAGATCATCATCGGAGAGTTCACCGATCCAGTTGATCATTTCAACTCAGGGACTGAAATCAGGGAACAGTTTACTTTATTCAAATCGTGCGTTTGCCCACGTAGCATGATCAGCGTGGATGGTTCCGTTTCCATCTACCTCCAATCTCAACACCTGCCCGCCAGTGACGGGAAGATCCATGTTTTTTGGAGAACGATTACACGTGCCGTTAAAGTTACCCTTTCTTACGATTGCCCCATTGATCACTACCCGGTAATTAAAATTTCCACGGGCGGACACCGCAGTATTCTGACACGCCTGTCCGATTAGGCTCCTAAACCATTCTGCACCATCCGGCACCTCATATTCCACGCTAGAAACCGTACCCTTTTCTGGATGCATTCCGAGACCTTTTTGATAGTCTGATCCTCCCATATTTATATTATCTTGCCAATATACTCGATTTTTTTGAAGCCCGCCGTGGATGTTTTGTGGAGGGGCTAGCGTAGCGATATCAGAAAGATATCTTGTTGAAAATGCCGGCGGCAGAGGTATATTTTCAATTGACCAAATTTCAGGAAGCGTCAGGTTTCCTCCAAGTGGGTTCGAGGTCGCATTAACAACTATACGTACTGCGTCATGATTTCTCCGTACGCATAAATTCCTAGTGGTGGAACCATCAATTTTTTGCGTATTCCATTCTGAGTAGCATTCAACATTTTCAGGTAGAATAAACTCCTTAATTGTGGGTGGTTCAAAATCCCCAGGATTAATATAGCGTGCAGCTATACTGAACAATGGGCCGGCATCCCGTTCAATCCATACGTGCAGTCCATCGCTAGAAATGCATTTATTGAAAGCTTCCAAAACGCCTGCATTCACAGTAGAAGAATGAGAAACAACCGCCGAATAATCGAAAGTATTCGAACGATGACTTCGACACGTTTTTTTGTACCAATCCTTCCAAGTTTCTTGGCTTGAATCAAACCCCAGATTAACTGGAAGCCCTTTCAATGGAAATCCGATATTAGCGCCAAAGGAATCGACGCTTTCGCTTGACTCGAACCGGGTGTCGCAGAACCAATCCATTTTTCCTTTAGCGGAAGAACTTGTCCTGTAGTCTGCTCTTATATCGAAAATGCCATTTGATAAGATAGCGTCGCAACTGGCACACACTGTAGATATATGTATAAACATCAATACGAAGCTATAACCTACATTTTTCATCCTCATTTTTCTTGTTGCCTCCTATGGCGGTTTATCGGTAACGTTATAACCAGACTGTAGAAAACTGCTTTTCGATTTTCAGACTTAATCAACGGCGGCCCTGCACTGATAATAACTTTCATTCCCATATTACGAATTTCCCACTCCAGAAAATTCTGATTGTTTATCGACAAAAAATTATCGATTTTTCTCTTCCACGCCCCACAAAACTTAAGGCACCGCTAAACGGCGAGCATTAACTTACTAAAGGCAGGGCTAATTTCAATGCACTCTACAACAATGCGATTATATTTAACGTTGCCATATATTCCATATTGATT
Source organism: Cellvibrionaceae bacterium (assembly GCA_050290225.1). GTDB lineage: Bacteria > Pseudomonadota > Gammaproteobacteria > Pseudomonadales > Cellvibrionaceae > JBNKHG01. The sequence goes on along the minus strand of JBNKHG010000070.1, from coordinate 2,218 downwards.
TTTAGACCCATTTTCTAGGCCTATCTCTTGGAGAACATAGGAGCTTTGAATTTCAAAGGCCTCTTTTGATCTATTCAAATCCCTAAACCATGACCATAGCTCAGGCGGTTTCTCTGAAGCTATACAAGTGCAAGCCGAGAAGAAAAAAAGGAATTCAGAATCAGTTTTTCCATTGTTGCGATGTCCTTATTTGCTTATAGCAGGGAAAGCCATAGCTAAGCGCAGGCGTTCCCTTGCCTGTGATTGTTAAATGTTGATACTTGGCACTGACAGTATTTTTATTTAAAGTGCTTTTCAACTAATTTTTCAGCATGATTCCAAAGTTCTAGTGACCCTCCAGCGATGATGGGGCCGTAACGCGCTTTTACTTGAGTTTCAGTAACATCTGCCTCTGTCCAGGTACCACCATCAGTTGCAATATTATGTATAAGGGGCTGCATTCGATCAAGAGATTTAGCAAATGCGGCGTCATTACTTTTACCTTCTTCAAACTCTAGCCAAAGCGCCATTAGATCTTTACCTTGTCTCTCAGGGAGCAGGCCAAATATACGCTTTGCAGCCTGTAATTCCAGCTCTTCCTGAGCATCGTTATTTATGGGCTCGTGTATCGGATGATCTCCGGCATCAATTTCTACTATATCGTGGATTAGTAACATTCGGATAACACGATCAATGTTTATCGCTTCATTGGATGAACCTGATAAAATTAGTGCGTACATGGCCAAATGCCACGAATGTTCGGCTGAATTTTCTCTACGCGACTGGTCGATTAGCGGGGACTTTCTTACAACACTTTTAAGTTGATCAATCTCGCGCAAAAACGACAGCTGTTTCTCCATCGACAGACCTTTTGTATTGACATAGGCTAAAACATTTAACGCTTCAATAACCCGTAGGCCAAACAGAGTGAAGCGGCGTTTTGACTATCGGGCGCGTGTTCTTCGCGCGCGATGTTAATTAACTTATTATAGCTTTTCAAGCACGATAACTTTTTTGGGAGCAACAATATGAATATTTCTCCCAGATTGGCGCCAGATTTGTGGCGTCTCATATTTAGCCCTTGATGCTTCAGGAGAAACTCCTTGGTAATTTGGCTCATCATTAACTTTTACTTCGACGACTAGAAATAGGAAGTCATTATGTTTTTTTGCAATTTTACATTTTATATTTACGACTTGTTTCCCTGAATATATCTTTAGATTGTCTGGTGATACCTCATATTTGGTATCTTTGCATTTATCTGACATGGATTTAGAAAAGTCATCTTTGATTTTCCATATCCCGTATAAATCCTTGAATTCCATGAAACCCCCTTTTTATATTTGAAGGTAATGAGGAGCTCGTGTTACCCACGATCGATGTTACCCACGAAAAGTAGACATGAATTAGGGGGGACAGTTTACTTTATTCACAGTAATCCAGCCAACAAGCGATCTCATCTCCCTACCCAAGTCTGATCACCACAAGTCAGCTTCAATACTCATGGACTTTTCAATGTTCTCAAAATACGGAATTAAGTAAACTGTCCCCCGGAATTCCTGAGCGGTCCGCTTTGGTGCTTCCTGAAGGGCAGTTGACCCACGTGCTACGGCATACGTTTGCCAGCCACTTTATGATGAACGGGGGCAATATTTTGACCTTGCAAAAGGTCCTGGGCCATTCGGATTTGAAAGTGACTATGCGGTATGCGCACTTGGCGCCGGACTATATGCGACAGGTTGTCGGCCTTTCGCCTGTTAATGTGGAAAGAAAGTGGAAAGTCAATAAAAGAGGCTAGCGGTCGTTAACGCGCTAGCCTTTATCAATTATGGTAGCTAGGGGCGGGCTTGAACCGCCGGCCCCAGCATTATGATTTTGGGATTTAGTTCCTAACTCATTGAAATTTAAGCAAATTTTGTCGAATGCCCACAGCGATTTACCGTTATGATGCGTAATGCATCACTATGAAATACGCAATATTTACGCACTTTGAACCCAGCTTTCTCATCCCCTAAGTTGCCGCAGCTTAAGGCAAGCTGATCGAGAAAATATCCTTGGCTGAGGGGTTGTGTGTATCCATTAGCTATACTATAGTGTGTAGCTGATTGATATACATGCGAGGTGTGCCATTATGGCCAAAACAGCCCCTATTAATATGCGAGTGGAGCCAGCACAACAGGCCCTGTTAACGAAAGCCGCCAAGGTGCTACACATCGATCGCTCGACCTTTATTCTCGAA